>CAVZGK010000017.1:0-94772 GCA_963774805.1 uncultured Acidobacteriota bacterium | reverse complement strand
GTCTTCAAACACTACTCGCAAATGAAACTGCAAATGAAGATAGAAGCTCTGGAGAAAATCAACCGCCAGGCCAATGAAATGCCCGTTGGATTCTCGCACAGCGATGGTTCAGTGAAACTCATTTGGCACAGTTTTGGCACATTTGAGTGCTGCCTTTGTAAGGGCGAAAATCCCCAACTTTCTCGGGGGATCATGCGCCCGCAATAGATAAACATTCTTTGGTCCGTCTTAAGGTAATGTACCAATACATCGGTACTTATTTACATCTACCGAGTATTTGGTACACTTGATGCATCATGGAATCTAAGTCAAAGCGCATCCTTGGTCTGGCTACGAGGCAGCAGATCATTCGCTCCAAGGACGCTTCCGCTCTCGGAGTTCCGAGAAACTATCTCTCTCGATTCGTTCAAAAGGGACTGCTCAAAAAGGTAGGGCGAGGTCTCTATACTTCAGATTCATCGCCGATCACGGAACACCGATCGCTCCTCGAAGCATCCTATAAAGTCCCCAAGGGCGTAGTTTGCCTCCTGTCCGCGCTCCAATTCCAAGTTCACGACCCAAGCGCCGCACCAAGTCTGGATGGCAATTGATGTTAAAGCATGGACCCCGCGAATCACTGCCCCGGCAATCCGATTCGTGCGCATGTCAGGGACCGCCATTCGCTTTGGCGTCAAGGAATATCCAGTTCACGGTGGAAGCCTCAAGGTCTACACACCGGCAAAAACAGTGGCCGATTGCTTCAAGTTTCGCCACAAGATCGGCATGGATGTAGCACTGGAGGCTCTCAGGGAGTGTCGCCGCCTGAAGAGAGCGTCCATGGATGAGCTTTGGGCAGCGGCCAAAACGTGCCGTGTTGCGAATATCATGCGTCCGTATCTGGAGTCGCTCTAATTGCCCATTCAAAAATCAAAAACCTTCCCGTCTCGATTCGACAGAAGTTGCTGAACCTTGCCCACAAACGAAACGACGATTTCGGACTCGTACTGACCAAGTACGGCCTCGAACGGATGCTGTTCCGTCAGCAAGTCCAAATACCGGGACACGTTAATCCTGAAGTGCGCGCTCCTCTTCGAACTCTGGACCAAGGAGCGCTATCGAGCGACGCGGGACGCTGATTTTCTGGCGAAAGGGGACAATTCCCCAGAACGGTTCATTCGCATCTTCCAAGAAATATCAGCCATTGAAGTCCAGGATGATGGGTTGCGCTTCGATCCGAAAACGGTGAAGGCGGAACGCATCAAAGAGAACGAAGACTACGAAAGCGTGCGAGCCACTCTGACGGCATTTCTGGACAAGGCCCAAATTCCGATCCAAATCGATATCGGCTTCGGCGATGCCATCAGCCCAGGTCCCATCGAGAGCGAATATCCGACACTTCTCAATCCCCCAGGCCCTCGCCCGCTTACGGCCCTCGCGAAACCGTTGTGTCCGAAAAACTCGAGGCGATGGTCAAGCTCGGCATTGCGAACAGCCGCATGAAGTATTTTTACGACTTGCACAGCCTTTCAAAAACATTTGAATTTGATGGAAAAGCACTCGTCGATGCCGTCCGTGCAACCTTCGAACGGCGCGGAACCGCCTTCCCGGAGGGACAGAGACCACTCGCGTTTACACCTGAATTCTACGAGGATGAGAACAAGATCAAACAGTGGAGGGCTTTCTGCAATAAGAACAAACCACACGTTCAGGACATCGAACTCAATGCTCTCGTCGCTCGCTTACTGTCATTCCTTACTCCAGTCATTAGATCAGCACAAGGTGGACCGGAGCTCAACAGATGGACGCCCATGATCAGTGCAAACCAAAAACCACACTTGCCCTCTGAATTTTACGATGCGATTCTACAACTCCATCCGGAAGCCACAACTACAAACGTTTTCACCAAATTGGGGAGTCTGCTTTTCGCTCAAAGATAACTCGAATGGATTGAAATCGGTGGATTTGTGTACAGTTCGTGTACAGGGGTAAAAAGCATGGGACGGATTAGGAGCAAAGTTGGAAAGTGCTTTGAGAATGAATCTCGCACTTCATGTCGGGGCGTAGCGCAGCCTGGTAGCGCGCCTGCCTTGGGCGCAGGAGGCCTCCGGTTCAAATCCGGACGCCCCGACCATTCTCTTCAACAAATTGTAGGCTGGGGTTTGAAGAGCCGGGATTTGGCGCGGGAGCACCGTTGTGCCTCGTTGGGGCTGAACGTGTCCCAATGTTCTCAGCGTCATTTCAATTCTCACTACAGTCGTAAGAAGTTGGGTTGCGGTAGGCCATAAGCCAAAAAGCCGAGAAGACGTGCCAGCTCAACCGGTCGATGCAACATGACCTGGTATAAACCTTTTCCTAAAAGGTGGTGTTCATCATGCAGAGACGATGGAAGCTGTCTTCGGCCCAGCGGACCGATAGGTGGAGCCGTTGGAAGGCGGGACATTCGTTAAATGCGATTGGTCGGGCGCGGTCGGAGGGATCGTTGCAAATGCACTGCGCCAATCAGCGGCCCGGTATTTTGCCGCGTGATCCCGTCAGAATGCGACGTTCAGCACAATTTTGCCGCGCTTGTGGGGCGCGCCGGCGAGCATCTGGCGGGCTAGTTCGGCATCGTTGAGCGTAAGCACGGTGCCCATGTTGGAAATGAACTCCCCGCCGTCGAACATTCCGGCGATTTTGTCCAGCTGGAAGTCGTCACATCCACGAAGAAGAAAACAGCTTTCACGCCCAACTCCGCCGCGCGGACGCTGGGCATCGGGGTGGAGACGACGGAAACGAGAATCCCGTCGGGTTTCAGGACTTCCAGGGACCGCACGCGCGTATCGCCGCCGACGGTGTCGATGACGATGTCAATCCCTCGGGCTGTGCTTTCGAACGATCCCGTGCGGTAATCGATGGCCATGTCCGCGCCAAGTTTCCGGATGTAATCAAGATCGCCGGACGCTCCTGTCGCGATCACTTCGAGTCCCGCGTTTCGCGCCATTTGAACAGCATACGCGCCTACGCTTCCCGCCGCTCCGTGGATCAGCACCTTTTGTCCGGCGACGGCGTGCGCATATTCGAAAAGCATTTGCCAGGCAGTGACCGCAACCACAGGTGCAGACGCGGCTTCGATGAAGCCGAGGCTTTCCGGTTTCCGGGCGATGCTTGCTGCCGAAGCGATGGCGTACTCGGCGTAGCCCCCGGTAAAATTCCCGTTTGTCTGTCCAAATACCGAGTCTCCGACCTTAAAACCTGGAACGCCTGGTCCGATGGCGTCAACGATTCCCGCAATATCCGAGCCTAAAGTCAGGGGCAAGGTTTGCGGGAGTCCGCTCCCGCCTTCGCGAATGAGCGCGTCCCAGGGACCCACCCCAGCAGCGCTGACCCGGACGCGCACTTGACCAGTTTGGGGTTGCGGGACCGGAAGGTCGGACAGGCGAATGACGCTCGGAGGTCCGAATTCAGAAATGGTGGCGGCTTTCATAATTGTCTCCGATCGCTGGGCACGAAAATCGTCTCGCGACGTGATCCCACGTGATAACACGTGACGCGACGTGACGAATTGATCGGCGACCGGCCCACTCCCAATGGCGCGGTCTGAGTCCGTGCCGCCGAGGAAAACCGTGGGGCGACCTAACTCAGGATATACGCCGTGACGACTCTTTTTCCAGTATTGCTGAGGGGATCTTGAAAACTGCGGAAGAAATCGGCGTTGCTGAAATGAAAAAAACGCGGGTGCGGCGCAAGGCGGCTTCAGCGCGTGAGACCCGCGAACGCCAAATCTGGCGCCCGCGGTTCAAACGCTTGTCCAGTATCGCCTGGTGGTCTGCGGCTGGGACGCCCTCTGAGCGCTCCAGCAAAACATTCGCTACTTGGCGTCTTTCTTATCGCGCACGCGAAACGAAAAGGATTTGCCGTCAACCAACAAAGCAATGTTTTTCTCGTTCAGCTGGGCCGGAAAGTCTTGCCCGGCCTCGATTTCTTTGTGCCTGCACTCCGCCGTGTAGATCACGTTGTCGATTTGAATCAAGGTTTCTCCGAGCTGGGGCGGCAGGCATCGCAACGGCGGTCCCGGTATCGGACCGTCCTTGGGATTTAGGACCGAGACTATGTGCGCTTTTAAGGTGTAGTTCGCAGGATTCTCTTTCGCAATCACCGGAGCACAAAATATCAGGAGAGCCGCTAGCGCTATAGTCTTATTCATCCATCCTCCTTGTTCGTTGCCAGCAATGATTCTCTCACGCTCGACTTGGTTTGAATCCATGTCTGCCGATGGAAGGCGCGGAACTGTCAACGCCACAGTTGGGGTTGATCTTGTGTCACACCACTTCGCTTAAAACCCTCCATCGCTTCGAAACCCGCAGAGAAACAGCCACCCGGAAGATCAAAATCGTTCCAGAGGTTGCGCCAATCAGTACTCGAAATTCTCGCCGGGCAGCGCGGGCGTGATCTGCGGCGACTTATGCTTCCTCGTTGCGTGTTCATAGCCATAGGCTACTTGCAGTAAGCGGAGATCGTCGAACGATTTTCCGATGAACTCGATCCCGATCGGCAGATTTTCTTTCGTATAGCCCGCAGGAACAACGATACCGGGAAGTCCGGTGGAAGAGACAATCCCGCCGCCACGAATCGTGCGCGAATCGCGGCCGCCGGCTGGAGCCGCTGCGCCGGAAACATTTCGCGCCAGGGGAGGCGTGGAGACATACTGAATGACAAATGCGTCAAGGTCGTAGCGGGCCAGGAGACTTTCCACCAGGTCTCGAATGGCCTGGCGCCCGCGATATCGCCTGATGAATCCAGGGTCCGATTCAATCGGCGGGTAGGATAGCGCCATCGGATAGGAGTCAACGAACTTCTCCGGACCGACAGTCTCAATCATCGCCTTCATGCTCCTGAACGGGCGCTTCGGTCCCAACCGGTTCAGGTAGATGTCTCCGGCGATAATTATTTCGTAAGGCCAGACGCCAATCGACGAACTGTCGCTTTGCCGCGCGAGATCAATGCCGCTCATCACCGGATCCAGAACTTGCGCCCCGGCATTGCGCATGTCTTCGAGCGCAGCATCGAAAATCGCCTGCGCCTCCGCGTTGGCGGGCAAGGTGGACATCGCTTCGCGCAAAACCCCAATACGAAATTTCTTCAGATCAGGCACGGCCACCTGGCCCGCCCAGTTCCCTTCGGGATAATGGCCAAGCCCAGCCCGCGTGTCGAGGTCTTCGGGATCGAAACCTGCCATCGCGTCCAGCATCACGGCTACGTCATATACGTTGCGCCCCAATGGACCGGCGCGATCCTGCGTAATGGAACGGGGGACAATGCCGGCGCGGCTGACCAGCCCCTGAGTCCCAACCATCCCGACGAGGCTATTGTAGGAAGCCGGCATCTGCAATGAACCGCCCGTGTCGGTACCGACACCGACCGCCGCGAACCAACTCGCCACAGACGCGCCCGGACCGTTGCTTGATCCGCCCGGTGAATATTCGACATTGTAGGGGTTGAGTGTCGCGCCAATCGGGTGCGTGGCACCGAAACCATCCGAGCCGAACCAATTTTCGGCGGAAACCTTCGCCAGGATGATTGCACCCGCTGCGGTCAGCCGTGTGACGATCGCCGCGTCCCGTTCCGGTATCGGCGCGCCAAACGGCTTGAATGCCGCGGTTGTCGGAAGACCGGCGACATCGATGAGATCCTTTACCACAATCGGAATCCCGTGCAGCGGGGAGCGCCGCCCTTTAACCTTTCGCTCGGCATCCAGCGCGCGCGCCTCTTCCAGCGCTTTCGGATTCAAAGTGATGACCGAATTTAACTTCGGCCCTTTCTTATCGTAGGCTTCAATCCGGTTGAGATACAGGCGAACCAACTTTTCCGAAGAGAGCGCCCCGGCGTCGATGGCCGCGTTGATGTCCGACACGGTTGCCGTCTGAAGGTCGAAAGTGGTGCGGGTACGGGCCGGCGTGCTCTGCGCAAAGCCATTCGTCCAGATGAGAAGAGTAGTCGCAACAATTGCGACAGTGGCGAGCGCACACGGAAACTTACGGCTAGTCATCGGAACCCCCTGAGCTGCAAAAAAAAGAACTGTAAAAAAGGCGAAGCGAAAACTTCAGGCTCTGGCTAGGAATGTAACAGGCGACTACTTCATTGTGATAGGTCGACTTCTCAAACCCACCCGCCAACATGCCCCATTCCGGTTAGCCAGCGGGAGCCTGGTTCGACGGGATTTCGATTTGGCCGGAAGAAGCCTGAGTTAACACGGACTTTGGCCGCAGAAGTGTCGAGACGAAACTAAGCGCATATAGTCCCATCGCGAGCAGATAGAGAAAGCGAAATCCAAAATACATGGAATTGTACTCGAGGATTCCTCCACACATCGCGCCTAGCAGGTTTACCGCCATCACGCTGGAGACCCGCGATTCCCTGGACAGCAAGGAAGAGAAGACAAACCCTGAAAACAGAACCGGGCAGGTCAGCAGGGCCGCTGTACCTAGACGGCCCATAGCGGTCGAGGGTAGACCGCCGGACTTCGAAACCAACCAGCCCGCCAGCAGGGCTGCGAGCACGAAAAGATGGGTCAGGAAGGAGTTCCGCCAGCGCAGCCGCTGAACAGCGGCGTTCGAAATAAACGACATCGTCAGGATTCCAGCAATCGCAACCGCGATGACTTGCCAGGTGTTCCCGAACACCAAACCGAGTTCTGTAATGGCCTTGGTCTCAACGAGCATGAATGCCGCCCCGAGAAAAAAGAACGGCAAGTGGGAAATCTGCGACCGCTCGTCCAAAAAGCCTCGCGATAAAACGGTTGAAGCAAGAATGACCAACGCAAACATCGGGAGATAGCTGACCGGATAAATTCGGCGAGGCATGTAGAGGAATGGCCAATCATCCGTGGAAAGGTCCACCGGGAGGTTCCAAGTCCGATAAAACTCGGAGCGTTCGGCAAAGCCGGACTCCGCCAGTACGGCTCGCGGAAGTTGCAGGTCGCCGTTTTTAGACTGAATGAAAATCACCGAGGCATCATAATCCGCAAAGATGCAAATGGGCGCCTTTCCATCAAACGCCTGCTGCATCATCCGGTAGATTTTTGCGCCCAAACCCGGATCGATCACCGCGAACGAGAGGGAAAGCACGCCATGATCCTTCAAGTGTGCTCGGGCCTCTCGTAATCCTTCCACGGTGTAGACAAACGAATCGAGGCGGACGCTCGAGGCATGGCTCAGCAGCGTGTGAGAATCGAGCAAGCCATAGGCCACCACGTCGAACTGTCCCGTGCTGTTTCGGAAGAAGGACCGTGCATCGTTCACGACAGCATGTACGCGAGGGTCGCTATAGGGCCGCTCCGGGTGATTCTCTTGGCCAGCCCGCAGGATAGCCGGATCAATTTCGATCGCTTCCACATGGCGCGCGCCGGAACGAAGCGCAGCCGCGACATCGTTCCCTGTTCCTGCGCCAACGATCGTTACGTCTCCCGGTGCACCCGCGAGCCGATAGGGAAGCTCATAATAATTACGAATGGCTCGCAACTTGGGATCGGTGCTCGCTTGTACAGCGGCGTTCGAGAGGTTGTGGACCCGCTGAAAATAGTGGCCAGCCGCCCGCATCCATAGCAGGCCATTTTCTCCATAATTAAGTTCGAGCAGTTGGTAGGGCGAGTAGATGCGATTCCACATGGGGTTCGCCGGCCAGGCGAGAATCGTGAGCGACAAGATTGCCGATATAAACGCAAAAAACAGGGACTTGGGGCTCCGGACCATGAAAAAAATCAGGATCAGAAAACTTAACCCGAACCAGACTACGGGAGGCGTCCACAAAGAGCTGATGACAAATATCAGAAGGACGCCAATCAGGCTGCCAAACAGATTAAAACCATAAGCGCGAAGCTGCCCGGTACGATCCATGAGCCGGCCGCAAAGCTGCCCGATGGGGAGGAAGGCCAGCACCGTCAGAAAAAACACGACAACCAGGAGCAGATAGATCGCCAGGAACTGGCTGGCGTGCCTGGCATCAAGCCCCATGTTCAGTTGCTCTGTAAAAGGCACCGTTTGAATACTCTCGGATTGGCCGGGCGGAAGTCCGTAGCGTAGAAACGTCAGCAGCAGGAATTGCCACGCAAACAGCGGTATCGCAAGAAACAGCGGCACGCCGTCGCGATTTCTGGCCATGGAATAGCCGATTCCCAATCCCGCGAAGCACGCCAGAAGGCCAAAGTTCTTGTAGAACGCGAAGAACTCAAACATGCTCGACTGCCAGCGGATGAGCGCAAGCTCCAGAAACAAGCTCGTGCCCGCAGCAGTCGCGATCGCCAGAGGAACAAAAGAACCGGGCAGCGAATCCAGGAATTGTCCCTGTTCGCGAGACGCCCGCGAAAGGGACGGTTCAAGTTTGTTCATGAAACCGGCAAATACGGCCACGGCAGTAGCCGCCAAAAAGCCATAAAAAATGGTAATCAACTTCGCGCCGTTGGGTAAGCTTTGACCCAGGATATGCAGGCTGAAGATCACCGTTACCGGTGGCAAAATTACGGTTCCAAAGAAGGTGATGGTCAAAAACCGGCGGAAGGATCGAACCACTTAACAGGCTCCTCGAGTCCTCGGGCGTAAATGATGCCCCAATTTAATCCAAAAGGACATATCAGCTTGAAGAGTAGGTTCCTCAAATTTCCCGATAGGAAATTATTCGTGGCGGGTGGCACACGTTGTCGCGTCTTTTTCTGTTGACGAACGAGCACGATTGGATGAACACCGCTACAGTTCGTCAACGCTGAGGATCTGACCCGCAAATGGCGAGAGAGTCTGCCACCCGAAAATTCAAAACCGTCTCAAAGGGTTCGCAACCAGCCGCGTTGTCACCCTCTGATCGCATCTTGAAGATCAAACGCTGGTGCCTGCTCCAACCATTGCGGACTTTGTGTTGCCGTGAACCCCTCGAAGCGAGGATCCTGGCGGGTGGCTCACCCTTTCGATAATCTTCTCGACGGGTGGCCTACACTTTCGATAATTTTCTCTTGGTAAATACCCATCGTGGGATAGCACCAGCCTTCGCCCTTCCGGGTGGCCGACTCTCCCTCATTTGGAGGGTCGGGGTTTTGACTTCCCTTCTCTTCGCTCCCATGCCCGCCTATTCGCAGCGGCGCAGACTCCGCCCAAAAACTCGAACAACTCACCCGCCGGACACTTTAGAATCTAACCCGGGCTCAGGGCGCCTTCCTTTCATGCCTGCAACACCGGCAAATCGCCGGAGCCATTCAAAATTCAAGGGGGAGTTTTTCATGTCGCAAAAAGTGTGGCTGATCACGGGGGCGTCGCGCGGCTTCGGCGCGGAAATCGCGAGGGCTGTGCTGGCCGCCGGCGGAAAAGTGGCGGCCACTTCGCGGAAACTTGAATCGCTGGATTTCATGGGCGCGAACGGCAATCTGTTCAAAGCGGCGATGGATGTGACCGATGAGCAGCAGATTAAGGCGGCGGTCGGCGCGGCGCTCGCCGCAGTTCGGGCGCATCGATGTGCTGGTGAACAACGCGGGGTACGGCTTGCTGGGAGCCGTGGAGGAAGCGAGCGCGAAGGAAGTGGAGGACCAATACCGCACGAATGTCTTCGGGCTGTTGAACGTGACGCGCGCCGTCCTGCCCGTGATGCGCCGGCAGCGTTCCGGGCACATCCTGAACATGTCGTCCGGGGCCGGGCACATGGCCGCTCCGGGCTGGGGACTTTATTCCTCCACCAAGTTTGCGGTCGAATCGCTGAGCGAAGCGCTGCACGCGGAGCTGAAGCCCTTCGGAATCCATGTGACGGCCGTGGAGCCGGGCTACTTCCGCACGGAATTCCTGGGCGGCAGCTCGCTGACCTGGGCCGCCGGACGCATCGCGGAGTACGCGCCGACCGTCGGCGAATCGCTGAATGCCGCGGCGGCGCGCAATGGCCGACAGCCGGGCGATCCCCGCAAGCTGGCGCAGGCGCTGTTGCAACTCACCAGTGTGGCCGAACCGCCGCTCCGTTTGCCGCTGGGCCTGGACACGCTGGAGCGCATCGAGGCGAAACAGGCGTTTGTGCAGAAGGAAATCAGCGAGTGGCGCACGCTCTCCGAATCGACGGATTTTGACGGGCTGCCGGAGAAAAAAGGTGTGTGATGCCGCGCCGGCGAAAGGGCCGGGAGGCGCGATCTAATCCAGCGGATCCGGCTCGGTCCAGTTATAAATGGTTCCGTCGGCAAAAATAATCTCGCCCGAGCCGTACACCCAGGTCTCGCGGAAATTCGATACGCTTACTTTCTGGGGCGGGCCGAAGATGGCGCGCACTTTCGTCTCCGGCATTCCCACGGACAGATTCGCCCGCCAATTGCGCCGATCGTGCCAGTCCAACGGTGGCGCGGATGGCCGGGACGAAGCGGACATGGAGACGGGACCAGCGATATTCTGCGATCGAAATTTCAGATCAAACAGGGCCACGAGAATAAGCGCAATAATGCCGATGTAGATCGCGAATCGATTCTGCCACCATCTGCCTGCACGGCTGCGCATGCTTCAATTCCGGCTTCGAGCAAGAAAAGTTCCAGATTTTTTCTGAATTTTTCAGAGGGCCGGTGGGAGGGTTTTTCCGGAGAAATGGCTGCGCCACCGGTACCCGTTACCGATGCGAGCGGTTGGGCGAGCGGACGCTTTCACTCCCTGCCCTGGTTTGTATACGCTGGGGTAGCGGCCGGCAGTACCGGCTTTCACCCTCTGAAAAGCCGCGAATTGATCCCCAATGCGCTGCCCGAAATGCGAATTCGACCATCCGCTGCAGACCACCGAGTGTCTGAAATGCGGAATCGTTTTCTCGCGCTACCAGGCGGCGGTGGAGGCAGCCACGAACCAGGCGAGCGTCGCGACGCCGCTGGCTGCGGCGCCGGCTCCGGTCTTGCAAGCCTCTGACTTTCTCGAGGAGCGCGCCGATCCCTCCCTGGAGTTCAAGTACCGGATTTTTGCGCTGCCGGTGGCATTGCTGGCGGCGCGCATTCTGACGGGCACCGGGCTGCGCATGGTGATTGGGATGCTCGTGATGGTGTTGCATGAAAGCGGCCACGCCATTACGGCCTGGTTTGCGGGGCGCTGGGCGGTGCCCATGCTCTGGGTGACCATGCATGGCGACTCGAGGTCCTGGCCGGTGGTGCTGCTGCTGTCTTCGGCCATCATTTTCGGCGGATATGTGGCGTGGAGAATGGAACGCTGGGCATGGCTGTGCGCCGCGGTCCTGCTGCTGCTGTTTCAATTGACGATGCTCAGCGTGCCCAGCGAAGCGTTGATCGTGTTTGGCGGGGACGGCGGAGCGATGGTCCTGGGCACGATCCTGATGGCAACTTTTTATGCGCCGCGAGAGAGCGCGCTCGCCAGAAGCTGGGGCCTGCGGTGGGGATTGCTGGCGATCGGCGCGCTGGTCTTCATGCAGGTTTACCGTCTGTGGTCCGGGCCGTACGCCGACTTTCCGTTCGGAGAAATCGAAGGCGTGAATCTTTCCGACCCGAGTTTGCTGACGGATATGTTTGGGTGGTCCACCGCGCAACTGGTTGACCGCTACCTGCGGCTGGCCGCGGTGTGCTTTACTGCCCTGCTGGCAGTATATGTGTGGGGGTTGACTCTCCACGTACCGCGAGATGCGCGCCGCTGCGCCCGTGGAGAAGAGCTAAAAAATATGGGGAAAGCTGAAGCTGCTTCCCTCTCCGGGCCCGGCTTCGCGCACGCAAGGCTCAGAACGCTTGCGACACCAATTCCGGCTCAGCCACTTCGGTCTCTGCTTTCGTCTCGCCCACGCGCGCTGCCCGGAAGATGGCGGCGATCAAACACAGCGTGCCCCACAGCGTGCAGCCGGTAGCGACGCCAACGTCGGAAAGAAATTTGCCGCAAATGCCGGACACTGTCATCGTGCCCAGGACAAAGAAAGCCAAGAGCCATCCCTGAAACGAACGATCCTCCAACTTCCGGGCGAACAGCACATACATCGCGTAGATCGCCGCCGGCAGAAGAAAAACGAAGTAGTTCTGCTGCGTCGTGGGATACAGGAGCGGAATGGCGGCCAGCAGAACAGCAGTGCCGCCACCAGTCAGGACCAGATCCGATGAGCGCCGGAACCGCACCCAATAGAGGATTACAACGCCCAGAACCGCGAACCGCAGCAGCCAGTCCGCGGCAATAATCCATGACGCTGGCGCGGGAAAAATCATGAAGGAGTACGCGCGGCCTCCGTGCTCAAACGCAATGGCCGGAGTGAAGAAGCGGTACAGCACTCCGCGAAGGGAGTAATTGAATTCCAATTCCAGTTTCGATTCGCGCTTCGTGGTGTTCAGAACGTAATCGCTGATCCAGAACGAGAGCAGCGCCCAGTTCGCTTTCCAGCCGACGAGCAGCGCCGGCAACGACAGCCCCGAAACAAGCCCGGCCGCCGCCCCGGCCAGCGCCTTGAATTGCCTGCGGAAAAGGAACCAGATTAGAAACGGTCCGGGCAGCACCTTCAACGCGATGGTCAGCCCGACCAGCGCGCCGCCCAGCATCGGACGCGAGTCCTGCCGCTGGATCAACCCGATGCCCAGCACCACCAGCGCCAGAACCAGCAAGTTCGTCTGGCCGCGATCCAGGTGCTGCAGGATGAATCGGCCCGTCAACAGCACGGAGAAAGCGCCTATGGACCAGCGGGTTTTCGCCGGCAGTTCCGAAAATCGCGAGCCGCAACAGAGTTCGCAAACGGCCGGGACCATCCACGCCACCAGCGCAACGTTCAACGCCGTCCACAGAACGATGGAAATATTTTCAGGAAGATACGTCAGCGGAATAAAGAGAAACGCCAGCAACGGCGGATAAATATAGAACAGGCCGCCCTGCTCCACGGGCGCCACCGGCGTGGTGTAAATATTCCGGCCGCCTAGCAGCAGGCGCGCGGCATGAAGATAGACGCCAAAATCACCGTGCATGAACGGGCGGCGAATCATTCGCGAAGACGCCAGGGCGATGATCACCAGCGAGAGGACGATCACGAAAGACCGATAGAGCGCCGGATGACTCTCAACCTTTCCGAATAATTTGTCCGCCAGTTTGGTAATCATGGTCCGTTTAGATGCCCATCGTCGGCTTAGATGCGCGAAGGTGGCAGGGCGAAACATCGCCGGCGCCACTTCGCGAATATTTTTCAGTGTTGACCCGCTGGAAGTGATATGGTTGGCGCGACGACGAGGGTTGGACGGCGAGAGAGGACGCCTTCGAAAACCTTTTCCGGGCTATTTTCGGTCAGCCGGCTGCGTTGCGATTTGAATTTTGCCCGGAATCCGAGGACTGAGTGATTCGAACGCCGCGAGCCCGCAGGGACTCCACCAGCGGGTCGAGCCGCTGCCTCAAATCCCGGCTGGCCAGCCAGGACGTATCGACCAGCAGGAGCGAATCGACGCCGCGGAGATCGGCCTCCAGGCGTTCGAACAGTTCTTCGGTGGTATCGTCCAGCAGCGAGTCGCAGAACTTCATGTAGAGGCGCTCGCAGGAGAGCTCCACCGCGCGGGATTTGCGGTGGATTGCGAACGTGAGTAATTCTCGGCGGTTCATACTGTGCACCGGAGTGAACACAATCTCAAAACATTGTCATTCTGAGCGAAGCGAAGAATCTCTCTCGGATCGTTTGCTTGCTCTGAGATCGAAGAGAGATTCTTCGCTTCGCTCAGAATGACAACACGAGGTGCTTTTCCCGCAATCTTCGAAACCGCGACCCACAAAACCCAAGTACGGAACAACGCGTCGACCTCGTCTATCTATCTAGGCCTAGGCGCGTGTCGCCAGGTCCAATACCGTGCGGCGGACCAGCGCCCTGGTCATCGGCAGCTTGTAGGCGTTCTTGGAAAGTGCGCGGGCCCCTTCAATCGCTGCCTGGCCGGCTTTGGCCGCCAGTTCCGGCGTGATGCGCTGCCCGGCAAGCAGTTGTTCGACCTTGGGCAGCCGCCAGGGGATCGGCGCGACACCGCCCAGCACGATTCGCGCGCGGCGGCAAACGTCCTTATCCATGTCCAGCACCACGGCCGCGCTGACCACCGCGTGCGTCCAGGCTTCGCGGTCCAGCACCTTGGTGTAGGTGCTCCGGCGAGCGGCCAGCGCGAGGGGCAACTGAATTCCGGCCAGCACTTCTCCGGGCCGCAAAATTGTTTCGTGCTCAACGTCCTGCATGGGCAAAACGAAAAACTCCGCGGCCGGAACCATTTTTTCGCCCGCCGGACCGACGATCCGGAACTTGGCGTCCAGCGCCACGAGCGCGGGCGCGGTATCCGATGGATGCACGATATAGCTGGGACCGCCACCGAAAATCGCATGGAAGCGGTTCTCTCCCGTGATCGAGAAGCACCGGTCGCCGCCGTTTTTCAGGCACGGAAACCCGTTGCGGAAATACCAGCACCAGGGGCGCTGCGCGAGGTTGCCCGCAAGTGTGCCAACGTTGCGAATCTGCGGCGTGGCCACCACGCCGGCCGCTTCGGCGAGCACCGTGTACTGGCTGCGCAGCAAAAAATGGTTGGCAAGCGAATCCAGCGTGGCCAGCCCGCCGATGTTCACTCCGGACGCGGACGCCGACACTTGATCGAGGCCCTTGATCGTCTTCAGATTCACGATGATGTCAGGCCGGACGAGCGATTCTTTCACCAAGCCGAGAAGATCGCTGCCGCCCCCGGCGATGGCGGCCACGTGACCGTCCTTCGACGCCTGCTGCAGCGCGGAAACTGCCTGTTCGAGCGTGCGCGGATTGGTGTTCGCAAAAGTTTTCATGCCATCGCTCCCAGAATCTTGTCCCGCGAGATGGGCAGATCTTTTATCCGGTGCCCGATGGCGTTAAAGATGCCGTTGCCCACCACGGCCACCGCGTGGACGATGCCCGCTTCGCCGATGCACTTTGCGCCGAAGGGGCCGTAGCCGTCATCGCTCTCGATGAAAATCACTTCGATTTCCGGGGCGTCCATATGGGTCATGATTCTGGCGCCGTAATAGCCAGACGTCAGCGGCTGTCCCGATCCGCGGTCGTAGAGCAAATCCTCATGCAGGGCCATGCCGATGCCCTGCGTCGCGGCGCCCTTGATCTGGCTCTCGGCTGTCAGCGGATTAATGATGCGCCCGGAATCGTGCACGGCCAGATATTTCAGGACGCGCACACGGCCGAGTTCGGTGTCGACCTCGACTTCCACAAAGTGCGCGCCGAACGCTTTTCTCACTTTTCCCTCGGACGAAGGGTTCGGCGAGGCGGAGGCAATCAACGCATCGGTGCCCTTCGGCATTCCCTTCGCGGCAATCTGCGCTTTCAGTTCGGCCGCTGCCTCGATCACCGCACCGCCGGTCATGTCCGTGGTGCGGCTGCCGGATTCGCCGACTGAGAACGGGCAGCGGTCGGTATCGCCCCAGACGATATCGACGTTCGAAAGGGGTGTATCGAGCGCCTCCGCGGCAATCATGCTCATGGTGGTCTTGGCGCCGGCTCCGATGTCGGTTACACCCACGAAAAGCGTATAGCGGCCGTTGGAATCAAGGCGAATTACCGCACTGCTCTGCCCCAGCGGCGATCGCAGCGCCATGAAAGACATCCCAACACCGCGCTTGATCGGCCCGGCGTCGGCTCCCGGCGCATGCCAGCGCTTTTTCCAATCGAAGGCTTCTGCGCCGCGGCGGACACATTCCTCGAGCGTGTAGTTCGAATAGGGAGTCTGATCGTTCAGCTTCCGCGTCATGTTCTTCAGGACGAAGTCGACGGGATCCATTTTCATTTTGTAGGCGACGTCGTCCATCATGGACTCAATGCCGAAGAAGCCCTGCGGAAATTCCGGGGCGCGGTAGTTCCCGGAAACGGCGCGGTTGGTGTACACGGGATAGACGGTGCTCTCCACGTTCGCGCACTGGTAAAGCTCGATTCCGCCAATGGCTCCCGTATTCTTGCGGTACGGACCCATGCCGCTGTATCCGCGCAACTGCAGCGCTTTCAGTTCGCCGTCGCGGGTGACGCCCACTTTGTAATATTGCGTGGTCGGCCAGCGGCCGTGAACGCCGATAAAATCTTCCTTGCGCGTGAGTTCCACTTTCACCGGCGCGCCCAGTTGCTTGGCGAGCATCGCGGTGATCAGGTCCACGTCCTGATTCTGATTTTTGTTTCCGAAGCCGCCGCCCATGTACTGGCAGACGATGCGGACTTTCTCGTCGGGCAGGCCTAGGTCGCGGGCCGTGTCATGGCGGCAATTGGAAGTTCCCTGCGTCGGCGTGTACAGCGTCAGCTTGTCGCCCTCCCAACTGGCGACGCATACACGCGGCTCCATCTGGGCATTGTGGACGTAGGTGGTAGTGTAGCGATCCTCAAACACGAAGTCCGACGTGCGAAAACCTTCGTCCAGATTTCCGCGCCGGTAGATTTCCGGCTCGGCTGTATTTTCCACGCTGAGCGCCAGATTGCCCTCCGGCCAGATCTTCACGCTCTCCGGTTTCAGTGCCTCTTCCTGATCCAGAACGAAAGGCAGCGGCTCGTACTCGACGTCGATCAGGCGCAGCGCTTCCTCGGCGATATGCCGGTTCACAGCCGCGACGGCAGCGACCGGGTCGCCGTAAAAGCGCACAGGATTGTTGAACACGTAGCGCCGTTGCCGCGTCGATTTCTTGATCGAATCCACGTAGTGCCGCCCGCCGGCCACCGAACCCGCGCCCCAAACGATCGAGCAATTCTCATGAGTGAGAACAAGCTTCACGCCGGGCAGCGCCATGGCCTTGGAAACATCGATCCGCTTGATGTTCGCGTGTGCGTGCGGGCTGCGCAGGATTCTTCCGTACAACATTCCGGGAAGCTGCACGTCCCCGGAATAAGTGGCCTTTCCCGTGACGCGCTCGCGCGCATCGACGCGCGGCGTGGCGTGGCCTACGGTTTTGCGCGGCGTCAGAATCGGCGGGCGGCTCATCGCGCACCTCCCGTGCTGCGGGCGGAGACAGGAGTGACCCGGCGGCTCCCGGAACCCTGCGCGTTCGCGGCCACGGTCCGGCTCGCGCCGTGCTTGGCGGCTGCGGTCTTCTGCGACGAGGCGGCCAGCACCGCCTCGGTGTAGTGGTTGTAATTGGAGCAGCGGCAGATGTTGCCGGTCATTCCGGCTTTTACTTCCTCGAGCGTCGGGTGCGGATTGTGAAGGAGCAATCCTTTGGCGCACATCAATTGGCCTGAGGTGCAGAAGCCGCACTGCGGACCGTCATGATCGATGAAGGCTTGCTGCAGAGGATCGAGCTGATCACCGTGGGCGAGGCCCTCGACGGTCTGCACCGTGCGGCCGTCGGCCCAGACGGCCAGATTGCTGCACGAGTAGACCGGCTTGCCGTCCAGAAGAACCGTGCACGCGCCGCACTCGCCGCGATCGCAGCCGATCTTCGTGCCGGTCAGGCGGAGATGGTCGCGCAGCAGTTCCGCGAGCGTCCAGCGATCCTCAACCACCACGCTGCGTTCGGCGCCATTCACCACCAGCCGGATAGATGTGGTGGGGACGCCCGCCGGCGTGGTCTCCACTTCTGCCACGCTGGCCGCGGAAAGATGCGATTTCAGCGAGGGCGCCACGGCAGTCACGGCCAGAGCGGCTCCCGTTTCTTCCAGAAACTGCCTGCGGGAAATATCGCGCTTGCGTTTGCTCATTGCACCCTTCCCGGAAACCGGACTGCACCGACGAATGTCTCTAATTTACCTTACCTTGGGGATAGTGGGAATGGGATATGCGAGAGTTACGCCAGTTCAAGGGGGCAAATCTGGCAGGCGACCGGCGAGCGATAGATCTTGCTGAGTGCTGCCCGCGAGGTCCATACCGGCGGGGATTCCGGACGAGCGTGTTAGCCGCTCACGGCGTGAAATTCGAAGCGAACAGCGCGTCTAAGGACCCTTCCGAATCCACCAGAGCACTTTGCCCAGAATCTGCCACTTCCTGTCTTTCTCCACGGTGACGGGATCGTACTCGCGATTTTCAGACTCCAACAGGTGAACGCCATCGGCGGCGATGAACCGCGCCAGGGAAAGTCCGCGCTCCCGGTGCCAGGCCACAACAATCTTTCGATTGAGCTCGTCGGGATCGGTTTGAGCGGAATCCACGACCACCACGTCCCCGTCATTGATGAGCGGGCTCATGGACGTGCCCTTCACGCGCAGGCAATTGGTCTGCGCCGGGTGCGGGCACCAGAACGCCGGGGCGGCAATCATTTCGTCGGCAGTGGCGTTGTCAAAATCGGTAAACGGGCCACCGGGTTGGCCGATCGTTCCGGCGTGCACATTCAGCAGCGGAACCGCGACCATCTGCAACTTGGGCGCGCCCTTCGGCCGAGCATGGCTCACGCCGCATCCGGCATGCACAATTTCAAGCTCCGTTGAAATCGTGGTGCGCGCCGGCGCGCGCGTCCCCGGGAACATCTGACGGAGGTCGGCGCTTTTCAGCCCCGCGCGCGCCCAGAAAAGCCAGCACTCGGGCTGCCCGGCTATATTTCCGAGCTGAATAAAGCATCGAGAAGTGGGTTCCTGCTTGCCGGTTTCCCAGCGGGAAACTGCCATGGCGGAGTAATGAAGGCGGGAACCGAAGTCAGACTGGCTGAGGCCCATACGCTGCCGAAGATTTAAAATCGCACAGGACCAGTCAGGGACAAGTTCTTTCTCTTGCATATTGTCACCATTCGTGCCAAGTCCGTCCTTAGCATTATATGTCAGGCGCAGCCCGCCGAGGCCTTTGTGAAACCATTTTAGTTGCATGCAAGTGTCCAATACAATAGCTTGCCATAAGGATTATATAAAGCATCTCCTACCCGAACCCAGACTTATCACTGCTCGTGACACGCGCGCACAACAGAGTCGGTGGCGACACTTTCGTATCAATGACGTGCGACCAAAACCAAAAGTGGGGTAGCGACGCAAAAAATGGAACCGGAAGTCCGACAGGGCAGGGTCCGGGAATTCGCCGCTGAAACTTCGGCGTGCTACCCTGCGTACCATGAATGTGAGTAACACCACAGGAAGTTCCACAGGATTTGCGATCCGCGCGGAAAATGTTTCGCGGCACTACCACATGGGCGACGCGCTGATCCGCGCCGTCGATCAAATCTCACTTCAAGTCGCCGCAGGAGAATTTCTGGCGCTGCTGGGAGCCAGCGGTTCGGGTAAGTCCACGCTTTTAAATCTGATTGCGGGCTGGACCGGCCGTCCGTCGGGCGCGATTATGGCGCTGGGGCGCGACTCTGGCGACGATGTCGAGCGAGGAATCTGGCAGCGCACCGCAACCGCACCATCGGCATCGTCTTTCAGTCGTTTCAACTGCTTCCGCGAATGACGCTGGAAGAAAACGTGGAACTGCCACTGCGACTCGCGGAAATGCCGCGCGGCGAACGTCCGGCCCGCGTGCGGGACGCCCTGGAGCGCGTGGGCCTGGGCGCGCGAACGAAGCACCGCCCCACGCGAACTTTCCGGCGGCGAACAGCAGCGCGCGGCGATTGCGCGCGCCCTGGTCAACCAACCCAGGATTCTGCTGGCGGATGAGCCGACCGGCAATCTCGACAGCAAGACGGGCGAGGAAATCATGAATTTGGTCGCGCAGAATTCACCGGCCGGCGACTGGATCGGGACGGACCGATCATCATGGTGACGCATGAGCGGGCGCTGGCGGAACGATATGCGGACCGCATCGTCACGCTTTCCGACGGAGCGATTGCGCGCGAG
The DNA here is from genome assembly GCA_963774805.1 of uncultured Acidobacteriota bacterium. GTDB lineage: Bacteria > Acidobacteriota > Terriglobia > Acidiferrales > UBA7541 > Palsa-360. The sequence goes on along the minus strand of CAVZGK010000017.1, from coordinate 75,128 downwards.
GAGCGGTTGCGATGAAACTGCGGGACCTGACCGAACTGGCCGCCACGAAATTTGCGCGAGGCCGTGCTGCGGAATTCGCTGACGACGCTGGGCATTTCCGTGGGCGTGGCTTCGCTCGTGGCGCTGCTTGTCACTGGGCGTGGGCTTGCAGCAACTGGTGGACCGGTCGGTGGCGCGCGCCGGTTTGTTTGACACGATTTCCGTTCGCTCGCGGCAAAGCGCTCCCTTCGGACAACCGGGCGGACCACGACGCAATCCGCGGGACGCCGCAGATCTCGACGCCTCCGCGCCCGCTCGATGACGCCGCGCGCAAGGAGATTGCGGCGCTGCCGAACGTTTTGGAAGTGAATCCGGAGGTGCGATTCACGGCCGAAGCGCGGCGCGAACCGATCAGCCAACTGGTGATGGTATCGGGCATGGCGACAGTCCTCGCAGAACAGCGGGAACGCTCGACGGACTGAACGGCCATTTCTTCTCCAGCGCCGGAGGCGGACGAAACCATCATTCAAGGCGATCTGGCCAAGCGGCTCGTGGACGTAGGGCAAGCGATCCGAATTCCCTGCTGGGCCAGGAAATCACGTTGCGATTTGCGCAGCGGCAGGCGCTGCCGCCGCCTTACACAGAGGCTCCCGCTGACGCGCGGAATCAGGCGCCCAACGAGCTGGGACCGGACGAAGAGGCCATGGGCTTTTCGATTGTGCCCAGCGAGAAAAAATTTCTGGTGGTGGGAGTGACTCCCACGTCCGAATCCGGCGGGCAGCTGGGCTTCAACAACTCCGGAATTTATCTTGCCGCTGGCGGTGGCCGAAAAGCTGCAGGTGGTGCAGCAGGGAGATTTGCGCGATATGTCGCGCGTCGGACCGGCGCGAGGGCGTGCGCTACGCCGCGCTGAACGTTCGCGCCAGCAGCCCGCGGCGGTGGCGCAAACTCGAGTCCAGCGTCACGCACATGGGATTTGCGGCATTTTCGCTGATCGACGTGACCCGCAACCTGCGCACATTTTTTGCGATCTTCGACATGTTTCTGGGAATCTTCGGCAGCCTGGCGCTGGCGGTCGCTTCCCTGGGCATTGTCAATACGCTGGTGATGGCGATCCTCGAGCGCCGCCGCGAAATCGGAGTGCTGAAAGCGCTGGGCGCAGCCGATCGTGACGTCCGGCAATTATTTTTTGCCGAAGCCGGGGTGATGGGCGCTGGCGGGCGGAGTGTTTGGCGTGCTGCTTGGATGGGCTATCGGGCGCGGAATTCAGTTCGCGACCATGATTTACCTGAAGCGCCAGGGCATGAACCCCGCCGAACATCTGGTCGATTCCGTGGTGGCTGGTGCTGGGCGCGATTGCCTTCGCGGTCGTGGTCAGCCTGGCGTCGGGAATTTATCCCGCGTCAAGAGCCGCGAGGCTCGATCCGGTGGAGGCGCTGCGCTACGAGTAAGGCCGCGCAGGATGTGGTTCGTGGCCCGTGTTCCGTGGCCCGTGTCTTGTCGCGGAAGTTATGAAGACATTGAAATTGTAGCCATAACTCCGCCTCTGAAGAGGCGGATTGCAAAATCTGGCTGCGTGATCTCCGCACGGATTTCACGGGTCACGGGTCACCGGTCACGGGTCACGCGGCTCACGGGCAGTGGTGGAATACGCGGTTGCGGCGAAAACTGCCACACAAAAATTAACCGGGGTGCTCAGCTGAGGGGCCGGAGCACCCCGGTCTTCCCTGTCCGCCTCCGCAGGTGGCGGGCAAGAGCCGTTCAGGAGCGGGCTGGACGCTGCACGTGGAACGGTCAGCGCAGGGATGTAGCCCGCAACCTGCTACGCGGCGTGTTCGTCGCCGCGCAGGAATTCGTATCGTTCAATTTGCGCTACCACGCCAATCTTGCCGGGCTCGTCAACTTCGGCGCGCTTGATGCGGCCCAGGCAGCGGACCTTTACCGGTCCGGCCAGCGTGATCTCGTGGGGAAGCGTCAGCAGAATCTCCACCGGTGAACCGCTGGAGACCTCCTTCGGCAGGAAGAAGTACACCCCGCGCGAACTGACGTCCCGGGACTCTGTATTGGCTTCCCCGATGGCCGAACCACTGGTCCAGCGCACGATCATGGGTAGCCGAATCTGAAAGCGTTGTGTTGCGCGTCGCTCTTCCGCTGTCAATGTGTCGCCCTCCTGATTTCCAATGCCACTGTTCACGCTTATGAGATTACGTTCGGGGGCCGGAACGCTCAATAGCGCGGAGGTCCCGAAATTCGGGGGCTCCGAATTTGGTACGCAGGTACTAGGCTGTAGGGCCAGTTAAATCTAAACTAGGCAAAGGTTTATGGGTTCTCACAGGCGAAAATGACGGCCGGAGTTTTAAGGCTGGTCAGGGTCCGTGGCGCATGCTTTAGCTTGCGCAGTGACGGACTAGATTCTAACCACCGCGCAAGCTAAAGCATGCGCCACTAGGGACCGCAGGGCAGAAACTAGGCTTGATCGATCAGGCGGTGATGGATGGCGTAAAGCGCCAGTTCCAGGCGGTCGGAAACGCCCAGCTTGTCGAAGATATTGTGCAGGTGGTTTTTTACGGTCTGCTCGCTGATGAACAGCTTTTCGCCGATTTCCTTGTTGCGGAAACCCTGCGCGACCAGTTGCACGATTTCCTTTTCGCGATCGCTGAGCAGCGGCTTTTCGCGGCGCGGGCCGCCGTCGGAGGACTTGGAAAAGGCTTTCATGACTTCCGCAGTCATGTGATTGTCGAGCCAGATTTCGCCGCCGTGCACCTTGTGGATGCTGCGCACGAGCAGCTCCGTGGCGGACTGCTTCAGCACGACGCCGCGCGCCCCGAGGCGCATCGCGCGCACCACGTCGCGATCATCTTCCGCGGCGGTCAGCACCACGACGCGCGTGGGCAACTGGTCGAAATTCACTTCTTCCAGAACCGCCAGGCCGTCTTTGTCCGGCATGCGCAGATCCAGCAGCAGAATGTCCGGCTTCAGCTTGCGCCAGCATCTTGATGCAGTCATTGCCGTTGGAAGCCTCGCCGACAATGGTGATTTCGTCGTCGCCATCCAGCAGCTTGCGCAGACCTTCACGGAAGATGGCGTGATCATCGGCCATCAGCACACGGATTTGTTGTTTCGTTGTTTTGGCCATATCAGCCGAGAGGAACCTTGTATCGTCAAACGAGCGCCGTGTCCGGGCGTGGACTCCACCGTCAGCACACCTCCAACGCTGCGCGTTCGCTCCTTGATGGAAATTGGCCCCAACCGCAGGCGGTCCAGTTCATCGCCGGTAAAGCGGCCGGCGAAGCTAAAGCCTTCACCGTTGTCGTCCACGACAAGGACTACTTCGCCTTCATTCTGCCATAGTTTTACCACGACGTGGGAAGCATGCGCATGTTTTTTCACATTGTGTAGCGATTCTCTATAGATCTGGAAAAGGTCGCGGCAGATGCGGTCCGGAATCTGCAATTCGGCGGCGTCGATCAGTAAGTCCAGCGCCAGGGCGGACTCGTTGCGGAAGCGCTCGGCAAATCCTCGCATCAGGTCCACCAGATCGGCGCTTTGGACGCGGAGCGGGCGCATATCGGTAACCATGCGGCGAAGCTCATCCGTCTCGTTGCGCACGGTCTGCTGCAAGCGAAGTCAGCTCACCGCCGCCTGCTCCGGGTCGGCGGACACCTTGCGCCGCAGCACGTCCAGTTGGATATCCACGCTGAGCAGGGTCTGCAGGATGCCGTCATGGATTTCGCGCGAAATGCGGCTGCGCTCGCCCTCAATGGCGTGGGCGCGGATGTGGCGCAGCACGAACGAGATTCTGCAGAGGCTGCCCCAGATGCCGGACAATCCGCTCCAGCCACTGCAAATCCTGCGGCAGAAAGCGGCGACGCGCATTGCCAAGCATCAGACGACCGACGGGCTGGCCGCCCAGATCGAGCGTCACGCCGAGAACCGACCGCCAGCCAAGCTCCTGGCGCATAGGACCCGGCAGGCGCGGCAGATTCCTTCAGACGTCTGCCATCCTTGCGATTCCAGCCGAATCCGTCGCCCGACTCCTTCCAGCTGATTCCAGCAGACGCTGGCATCGGGATGGTCGAGCAGAAAGCCGTCGCTGCGATTGACGGGAAGGTTTTCGGGGGTCAGACGCGAATCATCGCCCAGCGCGGTATTTCCAGACAAAGATGCGGTCGATATCCGGTATCGCGAAAAGCCAGAATCGCCTCATCGCAGTCAAAGGCGCGGACCAGTTCGCCGCAGGACGAGGCGCAGCGACTCCGCCATGCCGCGGTCCACCTCCAACTGCCCGGTAATCTGCGCCAGAAATTCCTGCTCGGTGGCGTGGCGCCGCTGGCGGCTACCCAGGAAGGCGATGCCGGCTCCGGCGGCAAACGTTCCCGTGGACAGCGCGATCCAGGACAGCATCTGATCCCATGCCAGCGGTCCGTTGATGGCCGTTCGAAACAGAAGCGCCAGCGTGACAATTCCGGCCAGAATCATCGAGCGTCGCGTGCCCCAGCGAATTCCGGACGCCAGGCCACAAAGAGATAAACAAACCAGAAGGCTACGACCGAACGCGTCAGCACCAGGAACACGGCCAGCGCCGCCAGGTCCAAGTGGAACGGGAAACTTCAGATCCACGATGCGCGGAATGTTCTGCACCAGGACCAGCAGCAGCGAGACGACCAGGTATCCGGTGACGAAGACGACGGCGTGCGGGCCGCGCTCCGACGGAGGGCGATCCAGCAAATCCACCAGCGCCAGCACCATAAAAATAGGGCGGGCATAGGCAATTTGCCGCTCCAGATGGCGCCGTTCCGCTGCGTGGGGTTGCATAGATAGGGGCGAGCAGTCGTTCGAACGAAGATTAGTCTAGCAAGAATGGGTGGCCGTACAAGTCGGGCGTTTCCCGGCTGCGACGTGAAGAGCAACTCTCCACCCGGGATCGCAGAAAATTTTAGGGTGCCACTACTATTTTTGCTGTATTCCACAGGTTTCAGAGCGATAATGTATCAGTTAGGCATTCGAGTGGAGCACGACGAGTGGAAAACCGCTATACCCGTAATGAAGTGGAACGCATGATGGGCGTGAGCCGTCGCGAATTGGACTACTGGACGCGCTTGCGTCTGGTGCTGCCGCGCGCGCGCTGGGGCGAACGCTTCTTTAATTTCTCCGACCTCGTCGCATTGGAAACGATTAAGCGGCTGGCCGCGCGAAAAGTTCCCGCGCGCCGCATCCGTCGAGCGGTGAATCTTTTGCAGAATGAGCTGGGATCGCCGGGCGCTCCGCTTTCGGAGCTGCGGATTTCGACCAACGGGAAACAGGTTGTGGTGCATCCGCCGATGCCCGCCGCGCATCCTTTTGAGCCGTTGACCGGACAGTTTGTGCTGAATTTTGAAACCTCCGAACTCGCCGACAAAGTTCACGCCATGGCTTCGCGCTCGGCGGAGGAATGGTTTGAGTTCGGAATGATGTGCGACACGAAATCGGAATCACTGGAACAGGCGGCGCAGGCGTATCGCAAGGCGGTCGAGGCGGCGCCCGATTGGGTGGAAGCCCGGATCAATCTGGGCACGGCGATGTACCAGCTGGGACAGATGGAAGAGGCCCACGGGCACTTTTCCAGGGCCGTGGAGCTGGAGCCGGACAATGCTCTGGCGGAATTCAATCTCGGCTGCGTGCTGGAGCAAATGTCTCGCACGCCGGAAGCGATCCTGCATCTGGTGAATGCGGTGGAGTTGCTGCCTTCGCTGGCGGATGCGCACTTGAACCTGGCGCTGGCATACGAGAAAAACGGGCAGCCGCAGAACGCGCTGCGGCACTTGTCGCTTTACGTGCGCTATGAACCGCATGGTCCGTGGGCGGACTTCGCGCGTTCGCGAATTGCCAAGTACCGTCCGCCCAACCCGTCGGCGCCCAGGGGAAAGCTGACGCCGTTCCGGCGAGTTCATTAGCGGAAGCATCAAAGGAATTATCTTCTCGAACAGGATCAATTTGGGGGTGGGTGATCTAGATCACCGCGGCAGGAGTAAGCTCCGAGTATTATTGCCGACCAGTATTGCCGCGCGCGAGCGGGCCGCGTAGAAATTGTTTCGAAGTTCGAATCGATCTTTTTACGGGTTCAAATTAAACAAATGAAACGACGACAAGTCAAAATCGGAAAGGACAAACATAATGATTATCGGGGACCAACTGCGGGCCATTCGAGAACACAAAAAGCTTTCGCAAGGCGAAATTGAGAAGCGCACGGGATTGCTGCGCTGCTATATCTCCCGAGTAGAGAACGGCCATACCGTCCCGGCGGTGGAGACTCTTGAAAAGTTCGCTCGCGCCTTGGAAGTTCCTCTGTACCAGCTGTTCTATGACAGCGACAAACCGCCTGCGCTCCCCAATATCCTGAAGCGCAAAAGCGCCGGCGAGATCGCCTGGGGCAGCTCCGGCAAGGACGCGCGCATGCTGGAAAGGTTCCGCCAACTCCTGAGCCGCACGAAGGAAGCCGACCGCAAGCTGCTGCTGTTCATGGCGCAGAAGATGGCGAGGGGCAAGACCGCTACTAGCGTCGCCGCGGACTAACTCGCAGGGGGTTGCGGAACTTCGATCTCTGCGGCCGGCCGTAGCAATCCCAGGAATCTCTCCTCCGAGTTCTCCCCGGAGAGTTCGCGCCGATTCAATGCCAGGAATCTCGCTTTCCATGAACGACAAATGGAGAGAAATTCCTGCGTGACTCAGTGGAAAAAGTGACGAAGTCTTGGTCGCACGGCCTCTGTGTGCGTCACGAAGCAACGGCCGCGGCCATTGGCATTCCGTTCGTCGGCTCGTACCGCTGGTGTTCGCCAAGATCAAGTGAAAATCCACAGACTGAAGTCTGTGCTACTGGTTCTCGCCCCTTCGCGGCGGCCGAGTAGCACAGGCTTCAGCCTGTGGAAGTCCGTTAGTCAGCCCGGACTTCTCGTGTTCGCCAAGAACAGTTCAAATTCCATCTGGCGTGAATTTGCGACCGGCAGCTAGTGCCCGCTAGGCGCGGGATCTTCCGTGTGGATGAACGGCACGACAGCGCAGGCGGTCAGCGCAAATCCGGCGAGGACGGCAAAACTGGTTTTGAACGAGCCTGTCAGATCCGCCAAGTGACCTACAAGCGGCGCGCCACCCAGAATCATCAGGATCCCCAGCATGTTGACCAATCCCATCGCCGCCGCCGCGCGTCCGGGAAACAGCGCCCCGGCGCGGGAAAACATCGCGGCGTAGGGCAGGCCGATCCCGATTCCGATCAGGATCACCGCAGCCAGAGCCGTAGCCAGGGAAATCGTGGGCGGCAGAAACAGGAAGCAGCCCAGCGCCACCATCAGCAGGCTTCCGATGAACAGCGGCCGGATGCCCATGTGCTTACGCAACAAGCCTCCCAGCGGCCGCGAAACAATCCCCAGCAGCAGCACCAGCGACCCGATGAGCCCGGCGCGCGTGGCCGGAACTTTCATGACTTTGGTCAGGACGATGACCACCCATGAGCCGACGACCACCGAAATTCCGAAGGTAGCCATTTGCATCAACCCCAGCAGCCAGAGTTGGGGATTAAGCAGCATTTCGTGAAATCGGCCGGGAGGGCGCGAGCCGAATTCCACGGTCGGCGCAGCGGCGAACCAGATGACCGCCGCGGTAAGGGCCATCGCGCCGCACACCAGAAATGTCGACCGCCATCCCTGCAGGAGCAAGTAAAGGCGCGGCTCGATCAGGATGACGAAGCCGGCGCCCATCTGAATCGATCCGCCAAAAAATCCCTGGGCCACATGCAGCCGCGGGCCGGCCATGGCCTCATGCACGTAGCGCGCGCCGCCCACAAAGCAGACGCCCGTACCCATGCCCGTGAAAATCTTGAAAAACAGAAGCTGCCAGTAGGCGCCGGCAAGCGCCATGCCCAGATTCCCCAGCGCCACCCAGAGCAGCGCGAAGAGCAGAACGCGCTTGGAGCCTAGGCGATCCACGATGTATCCGCCGGGAATCTGCATTCCGGCATGCGTGGCGAAAATACCAGTGGTCAGGAAACCGGCGCGAACGTTGTTGAAGCCGAACTGCTCCATCAGGTAGCGGGCCAGCGGGGCGTGGTTGGTGTAATTAGCAGAATACGCGAAGGCCACGATGCAGCCGCAAATCACGGCGGCGTTTTGCGCCTTTTCAGACAGCGACGACCGGTGCGCGGCGGCCGAGGAAGGATTACTTTGCGCTACGCTCATGTCCCGCGCCCTTGCGCCAGTATTCTCCCCGGAATCGAGGCCGGACTTTGGAAGTTGGCCATATTAATTTGGAATTTCCATTTTGAGTTTCTGAAGATGCGCAAGAGTTTACACTGGCGCCGCCGCCGGGCGCTAGCGGCTTGCGGGCCCAAGTAGCACAGCCTTCAGTCTGTGGGGGGCATTTGAGGTCTCCCGGGTCAATGCGCGGTAGCCAAGATCACGTGGAAATCCACAGACTGAAGTCTGTGCTACTTGGCGCTAAAGCGACATTTCGCTGGGGCGCAGGGCCAGCGCGAGGAATGCGCCGAGCAGGCAGAGGATCGACATTTCGATCTGGCCGGCGCGCATCCAACCGCCCCAATGCGCCAGTTTGCCGAGCAGCATGCCGCCAAATGCCGCTCCGGCGTAAAGGCTGGTGACAAACATTCCCGATCCCTTGCTGGAAAGGCTGCGTCGCAGCGCCTTGACGTGATAACCGGCGAGGTTGACGTACAGAATGGCACTGCCCGTCACGCCGTAAGCGCACGTCAGGAACTCGCGCATGCCCATCGACAGCGACTCGCGGTAGAACAGAGTTCCGAGCAGCGCGATGGAAAACAGCGAACCGCTCAACACGATTTTCGGTGAGAAGCGATCTCCAATCCAGCCGCACGGGTATCGAAGCGAGCGCGCCGACCCCGAAGAAACCGATGACCGTTCCGGCGCTGACCGGCGTGTAGTGAAGCACTTCGCGCAGGAACGTGGGATAGAGGCCGAGAAAACCGTACATGCTGAGGCCGTGAATCAGGCTCAGAACCGTGAGGATGATGGTGTTGCGGTTGGCGAGAGTCGCGGCGCCGCCGGTGTCCGCCTTCACTTCGGCGGAGCGGCGTGTTTCGCTGAACCACGGACGAACCGCGGCAACAATCAGCACCACCATGACGAATCCGGCCGCACCGAACCAGATCATCGGCGCGTGCCAGGTGTTATAGCTCTGGCGCAGTTTTCCGGCAAGAAAAGGCCCGAGGAATCCGCCGATCCCGTAGCAGAAGTTCACCGAGCCGATAGCCGCCGAACGGTAGTTCGCAAAATAGCTCGCCGCGAGTGCGAACATGCAGGTCGCCAGCATGGACATGCCGATTCCCTGCGCGGCCAGGCAGAGGAGCATGCTCCAGAAGTCAGGAGCGGTGGTCGTAAGGATGGTGGCTGAAGAAAAAATAATGATGCCCGCCAGCAGGACCAACTTTCGCGAATACCGGGCGAGTAGATAGCCGGTCGGGAGGCCACCAATCCCAAGTCCAAGAGTGAAGATGGTTGCGAGCAGGCCTGTACTTGCGAGGGAAAAACCAAATGCCTTTCGCACGTCAGCGGCCAACACCGGAAACAGGTAGCGGTCCGCCGCCATAAGTGCGTATGCGGCGAGTAACACATAGTACATACCAATCGCAATATCGCGGACCGGCCACAGCAGGATGAGCGCCACGACAAATGCACCCGGTAGGGATAAAACCAGCCCGACCCAGAGAACTCCCTCCGGACCAAATAACCCACCACCGATAAGTCCACCGACCCAAAAAAACAGCCACCCACCCACGAGTGCGCCTGCGATGCCGACGGCGACGTCAACCGAAACGCCTAGTCCGGGGCCTTTTAATACCTTTTTGGAAAAAATACCGGAAGCGAGTCCGACGACGGCCCAAATTAACCATATCCAGCTACTTGGCATCATCGCCCCCAGTATTTCCCAACACCGGCTTAGTTTACGGTCAGACGAGAGCTCTGGAACTCTGATAACAAAATCTCGGCGCGCGGCCAAATTGGATCAGCACTGCTAGGTTGTTCACCGATTGTTTTCCAGAATGATCTTCATGCGCTGGTCTTCGTCGGATTCCAGCATGCCGATGGCTTTTTCCAGGTCGAGCAGCGGCACGACGTGCGTGACCAGCGGCTTCAGCTTCAGTGCGCCGCGCGCCGCGAGGTCGATCGTAGTCGGGTAGTCTTCGCTTTTGGCCGCGCGCGTGTTCACGATGTTCAGTTCCTTGTAATAGAGCTGGTAGAAAGGCAACTCCGCTTGTTTGGCGGAGGTGATCCCGAAGAGCAGCAGCGTGCCGCCGAGCCGGGCCATGTTGATGGAGTCCGCGAGGGCCGAGGGAATGCCCGTGCACTCGATCACGAAATCAGCGCCGTGCCCGCCGGTAGCTTCCTTTACTGCTTTGATCGCATCAGCGCCGCTGGGAACGGTCAGGTCGGCGCCCAGTTCTTCGGCGAGTTTTCGTTTGTAGGCGCTGCGCGTGATGCCGATGACCGGGTGCGCGCCCCAGGCCTTGGCGATCTGCACGTGAATTTGTCCGGCGACTCCGAGACCGACGACCACGACCGACTGTCCGGGAAAACCCTTGATCAGGTGATGGCCGTGCATGCAGGTGGTCGCCACCTGCAAAAGCGGCGCGACGTTGCTGGCAATCGAGTCCGGCAGCGGGTAGACGTGGCTGCGCGGCGCGACTAAATAATCGGCGAAGCCTCCGTCGGAATCGCGCCCGACGAGCGAACCGTTGGGGCAGAGATTGGTTTGCCCGGCGCGGCAATTCAGGCACATGCCGCAGTAGAGCGCGGGATCGACGATGACTCGCGTTCCTGCGGGAAGCGAGGCGTCCGCGCCCGCTTCCACCACGCCGATCATTTCGTGGCCCATGATCAGCGGGTGGCGCACCGGGATCGCGCCTTCGTAAATGTGCAGATCGGTGCCGCAGACTCCGCTGTGAGTGACGCGAACGAGAACCTGGTTGTGCCCGAGGGACGGACGCTCGACTTCCGCGAGGCCCAGGTGGCGCGGGCCGCGGAGAACCATGGCTCTCATTAGGGTTGGTGCGGTCAATTGAACGCGTCCTGTTCGAGCAAACTTCTGCCGCAACTTTCAAGTTGAAAAGTGTAGCGCCCGCCTTCAGGCGGGCATCCGTTGGCTCAATACCATTCCGATCTGGATGCTCGTCTGAAGGCGAGCGCTACGAAAGGCAAATGCTAGTCCGCGGCTTTGCCCGACTTTCCTGCGCCGACAACGCGACCGGGAAGTGTGGCGTCGACAACGCTGCGGAATTCCTCATCCGTCAGCAGGCGCTTGCGCTGCAGGGAGAATTCCTTGATCGCGGCGACGCACTTCATGGCTTCTTCTTCATTGAACTGCACGCCCAGCTTGCGCAGTCCCCACTTTACGGAATCGATGCCGCTGCCCTTGCCGAACACGACGCTGATCGGGCGCCTGGCCGACCACGTCCCAGCGGAACGGGAAAAGTTCGGTGGCGTTTTCCTCGCCGCAGTTTTCAAACCAGCTGGCGATGATGCCGGACTCGATCTGGAAGAGCGAGTCGCCAACGACCTGGCGGTTCGACGCAACGGCGTGGCCGGAGAGTTGCGCGACCAGCTTCGAGAGGCCGTAGAACTTGTCGTACTTCAGGCCGGTGTCGATGCCGTAGAGCGTCAGCAGCGCCATGGCCGTCTCTTCCATCGGCACGTTTCCGGCGCGTTCGCCGAGACCCAGCACGGTGGAGTGCACCACCTCGACGCCTTCGGCCAGCGCCATGATCGTGTTGGCCACGCCCATGCCGAAGTCCATGTGGAAGTGAGCTTCCAGGCGCTTGTTGATGCGCGCCTTCACCGAGCGGACCAGATACTGAATGGCGTGCGGAGAGAGCACGCCGAACGTGTCCACCAGCGCCAGCGCGTCCATGTGGCCTTCGTTGGCCACGCGCGTGATCAGGTCGAGCACCCAGTTCATTTCGGCGCGCGAGAAGTCGATCGGGAAGAAGACGACTTCCAGCCCCTGCTCGTGCGCGAACTTGGTCGATTCGATGGACAGATCGATCGCCTTTTCCATCGGCCACTTGTAGGCGTACTTGATGATGTGCTCGCTGGAAGGTACTTCCATGACGACGCCGGTCACGCCGCAATCGACGGCGCGCTTTACGTCATCCACCATGCAGCGCGAGAACGCGAAAATCTGCGGGCCGAGGTTGCGCTTCACGATGTCCTTGATGGCCGCGGTATCGCTCGGCGAAACCACGGGCATGCCCGCTTCGATGCGGTGCACGCCGGCTTCGGCCAGGCCCTCGGCGATGCGGATCTTGTCGTCCTTGGTGAAGATCACGCCGGTCTGCTGTTCGCCGTCGCGCAGCGTGATGTCGTGAAACTTGATGTTCTTGGGGAAATTGAAATTGCTGTTTACCGCGGGATTGAAATTCCAGGGGCTTACAAACCACTTATCTGTTTTCCATGGCGTACTGGACATGATGACTTCCTCCTTAAGAATGTTTAGTTGCCGCGCGATGCTGCCAGCGCTTCGGGATTGACCGGATTGAGAGGCGCCTGGCCGGAGAGGACGCGCACGACCTCTTCCGCTGCTTTGGTCTGCAATTCTTCGAGCGATTCGACGGAATAGAAGCTGGTGTGCGGAGTCAGAATCACGTTGTCTCTGCCAAACAGCGGAGAGCTTACGGGCGGTTCCTGTTCGAGAACGTCGAGAGCCGCGCCGCCGATTTGTCCGGAGTCCAGCGCCGCCGCCAGCGCCGCTTCGTCCACCACCGGTCCGCGCGAGGTGTTCACGACCAGCGCGCCAGGCTTCATTTGATTGAACACGGGCGTGCTGAACAGATGGCGCGTCTCGGGAGTGAGCGGCGAATGAATGGAAATGTAGTCGGAAATTTTTAGCAGTTCGGGAAGTTCCAAGCGCTCGACTCCGGCCTGCTCCATCACGTTCTGTGGAACGTACGGATCGTAAGCCATCACCCGCATGCCGAAGGCTTTGGCCTTGGGCGCGACGAGCTGCGGAATCCGGCCGAAGCCGACGAGTCCCAGCACCGTGCCGCGCAGCCGGTGGATCGGCGTTACGGCCGGCATTTCCCATCGCCCGGCGTGAGCGCGCGCGTTGGAAAACGGAATCTTGCGGATCAGTGAGAGCAGCAGGGCCATCGCATGATCGGACACTTCGTCGATGCAATAGTCGGGGACTTTCGTTACCACAATTCCCTGCTTCGTGGCGGCTTCGATGTCCACGTTGTCGACGCCGATTCCGAAGCGCGAGATGATCCGGCACTTTTTCATTTCGCGGATCATGTCGCCGTTGATCTTGGCGTAGGTCACCAGCACCGCGTCGGCATCCCGCGCCGTGGCGACGATTGCCTCCGGCGTGGGCTGCGGTGAAAGGCGCAATTCGGCCCCGGCCCGCGAAACCACCGCGCGGGCCAGGTCCAGGTTGGGAAATACGGAGTCCGCAACGGCGACGAGGAGAGCCATTAGCGCTTCATGGCCTCTTCCATGTGCTCCATCAGCGTGAAGACCACCGGGCCCTTGCCGCTCACCAGAACGTTTTCTTCGAGGCGGCAGGTCTGCTGCAAGCCCGGGTGTCCGGCGAAGGTTTCGATGGCGAAGTACATGTTCTCTTTGATCTCGGCGGGATACTTCAGCGAGTACGCGCGGGACATCCACATGCCCTCGTACAGCGTGATGCCGATGCTGTGCGCGAACTGCTGCAGGGTCACGGTGCCGAACTTGTCGTCGTCGTATTCAGGGAAAGCCTTGGCGACGTCCGCGGTGGTGTTGCCGGGTTTCAGCTGCTCGATTCCCGCGTACATGGAGTCGTAGACTTCCTTGTACAGGTCGATTTCCTTCTGGGTCATCTTCATGCCCTGCGCTCCGCCGCACTTGAAGCAGCGCACGAAGTCGATGAAGTAGCCGGAAGGTCCGACGGCGTTGATGTCCACGATCACCAGGTCGCCCTGGCGGATCAGCTTGTCCGTGGCCCAGCGGCGATACGGGCTGGTGTTGCCGCCGGAGGCGACGATGATGTCATAAATAATTTCGCAGCCGCGCTCCAGCATGAACTCGTGCACTTTGGCTTCGATTTCGCGCTCGCGCACGCCCGGCTTCAGCCATTCGTACTTGATCTTCCACATGGCGGCGTCGCCGATGCTGGAGGCCTGCTTCAGCAGTTCGATTTCATCGACGGTCTTGATGACGCGGGCCTGCGAAACCGCCGGCCAGCCGTTCACGATTTTCAGGCCGGTCTTCTGGAAAGCTTCGAGCGCGGGCATATCAAAGTTGTCGATGCCGATCTGCTCTTTGGTGACGCCGTTCTCTTTCAGCACGTCCATGACGCTTTCGGCCATGCGTCCGGCCATGTAGGGCACGGCGCCTTCGGCCCATTGCCAGGTGATGGCGGGACGAATGCGATCTTCCATCCATGGCAGGTCGATTTCCGCGCAGTGCAAGTCCGAGCCGGCGGTCTCGAACAGCACCGGTTCGCCGTCATGCGTGACCACGGCGTAGCGAATGTTGATGTTGTATTTCCAGTTGCCCTGATAGGAAGCCGTGGCGTAGCGGATGTTCGCGCCGGCGAACAGGACCAGCGCGCCGAGGTCGTTGGCCTTCATGGAAGCGCGCAATTTCTGCAGGCGCTCCTTGCGCAGCCGTTCAAAATCGACACGCATTTGCCAATCCGCACCCGTCTGGCTGTACAGGCGGCGCGGATCCCAATGATGAGGCTGGCCAAGAAATCGTGTGTCCATAATTGTGGAAGAAACATCCTTTCATCTGTTTTGGATATGAGGCAGCGTAACAATATAAATCAAACCGCCGCGATTTGCCAAAAGATATGCGAGATACGCCCGGCCCGCGTCGGCGTGGCTCGTAGTGTGATTGTGAGCGAAGCGAAGAATCCCTGAGTTTAAGCCTCTGCTTAAATAGAAGAGAGATTCTTCGCTTCGCTCAGAAGGACACGCTGTTTGATTTGGATTCGCGCCACCCAGCAGAATACGACAGGTTGAAGCGTGTCCTGGAAGGAACCGTCTGTTCCGCTTTACTGAAAGCGGAATGTGGCCTAAACTACATTCACTTCATCTGTGGTGAGCGTAGCTCAGCCGGTAGAGCATCGGTCTGTGGCACCGAGGGTCGCGGGTTCAAACCCCGTCGCTCACCCCAAAATTTCTTCTTCCGTTAGCGGGGGTCAACTTTGCGGCGCACCATTGCGTTGTCCAGGGGCTCTGAACTTGAAACGCGGGCGGTTGAGCAAGGTCCATCGAGGCGAAATTTTCTGGGCCTGCTGGCCGCGGCCGGCGCAGGGATGGCTCTTTCGCCGCGATCGTTCGCGCAGAGTGCGGCTGGCGGCGCGCGCATCATTGACGTTCATCATCACATCTACCCTCCCAAGTTTACGGCGCGAAATCTGAAGCACTTGACCGACGATTCCCCGACGTTTCCCGGATCTTTCTACCAGGCCTGGACTCCGCATTACTCCCTCGATCAAATGGATCAGCAAGGGGTGGCCACGGCGATCGGCTCGGTGACCAGTCCGGGCGTGTGGTACGGGAACGCGGAAGAAGGACGGCAGAACGCGCGCGACTGCAATGAGTACGGCGCAAAACTGGCGCAGGATTTTCCGGGGCGATTCGGCATGTGGGGCGCGATTCCCCTGCCGGATGTCGACGGGAGCTTGCGCGAGATCGAATATATCTACGATCAAGCGAAACTTGACGGCATCGGGCTATTGTCCAGCTATGACAACGGGAAATTGCTGGGCCATCCGAATTTTTCCCCCGTGCTGGAGGAATTGAATCACCGCAAGGCAGTGGTCTTCGTCCATCCGACCATTACCTGCTGCGCCATGCCCATCCAGCACCTGAATCGCGTGCAGATCGATTTCCCGACGGACACGACGCGCACGATTACCGACCTGATTTACAGCCGTTCGCTGATGCGCTTCCCCGATATCCGCTGGATCTTTTCGCACGGCGGGGGCACCGTGCTGATGCTAACCCCGCGCCTCTCCGGAGCGGGACTGACGCCCGAAGAGCGCGCGGCCATCATGCCCAACGGCTTCGAACACGAATTGCAGAAGCTTTACTACGACATAGCCAGCGTCGCGCTCAGCCCTGTTCCCATGGCCGCGGTGCTCAAGGGAATTCCCCGCGATCATCTGTTATTCGGATCGGATATTCCATTTTTCACGATTGAGAGGATTGCCACCGCGGTGAAGAAGTTCGAAGTGCCGGCGGAAGATTTGCGGATGATCCAGCGGGAGAATGCGCTGCAGCTGATTCCGAGGCTGAAGGGGTGAGGGACGTTCGTGCGCTGAGGGGCGAGGGCCCGATCCGTCGGCCCGCGGCTCAAGTGTTCCTGGTCGTTCAGCGGCTGAACAGTTTGCGGAAAAACTATCTCTTTTTGTCATTCTGAGCGAAGCGAAGAATCCCTCTTCGATCTAAGTGTGAGCAAAAAGAACCAAGAGAGATTCTTCGCTTCGCTCAGAATGACAACATTTTGGATTTTTCCGCAGCCCGTCAAGCCGCTTGAATTGCGCGTTCTAACGGCCGGGCTAAAGCCCGGGCTTCCTACTACCATCGTCTACTGCGACTGTTCGTAAGCCCGCGCTACTTCTCCCGCCACATTGTTTGGATTGGGCCAGTCTGGATACTTCGCTTTTAGCTCTCCCGTGATCGTTTTGCCGGCATCGTCTACGGATATTCCCTGCTTTTTCAGCTCCAGTGCGCGCGACTGCGTCGCCAGAAGATAGGCGCGCTCAGTTTGAATCTGCGACGCGTCGACAATGGGCGCGCCGTGATCGGGAACGATGAATTTCGGGTGCAGGGCTTCGACGTTGTCCAGAATGGCCAGCCATCCTTTGATGCTGGCGTCGGCATTGGGCATGATTGGAAAAATGCCCTTCTGCACGATGTCTCCTGGAATCAGCACGCCGTCTTCTTCGATGTAGATCAGTTCGTCGCCCTTGGTGTGCGCCGGACCGATCCAGAAAAGCCGCGCGGTAACGCCGCCGAGATCGACTTTCGCTTCGCGGTCGAAAACGACGTCCGGCGGGCGAATTTTCACGTTCTGCAGCAGGCCCATGTTCTGGTCTGACATTTTCTTGAATACTTCGACGTGGGCGAGCACGAGCTTGTCCATCTCATCCTGCTGCGCGCGGTTGCGAATGATGATGGTCCCCGCGGGAAACGCGGATTCGCCGGTGGTGTGTTCGGAGTGGTAGTGCGTGGTGGTCAGGTAAAGCATCGGCGCCTTGGCCACTTTTTGTTCCGCGCGCATGACCGTGGCGCCGTTTTTCTCGCCCAGGCCGGTGTCCACCACCAGCGTGGCGCGGCTGCCCACTACGATGGCCACGTTCGGAAAACCTTCAATCACGTATACGTGGTCGGAAACTTTTTTCAGGTTGTCTTCGGACAAGAGAGGCTGCTTGAGCTGGGCGTGAGCCAGCGTGGGAATAAAAATCGCGCACGCGAAAATGAACGGCAAAACCAGGGTTGCGCGCGTGCATTTGTGCGAATTCAACATCGTGAGTGTCCCCTTTCGTTTGCAAGGCCGCAGCGAACCGGCTGCCCTCAAGCTTTTAAGTGCGGCACGACCAGATGAAACACTTTCAGTGAGGATGCGGCCGCGGGCCGGATCGACGCGAACTCCGACGGGCCGAGATAAACTCCTGATCCTTTTTTCACCTGGTGCTCCTTGGAATCGAGCGTGATTACCCCCTCGCCTTCCATCAGGTAAACAAGCTGATGCGTCTCGTTGTCCGAACGCACATCGAGCTTTTCGCCGGGCTTCAGCCAGCGCAGGGAGCCCACTACATTTTCGGCGCCGCACAATTCCCGGTTGAGGATTTCCGCGAACTCGCCTGAGCCGGGGGCTTTCGCGTGCGCAATTTTATTGGTATCGATGAATGTCAGAGACATAGCCGATTGATCCTTTCGCTTCGCGATTCTTGCGTCGTCGCCAATGGTTTACGCCGCTGGCTGCACCGACAAAAATCCACAGGCTGCAGCCTGTGCTACTTCGGGCTGCGCCAGCTAGCTCTGATACCACACGCCGCCGTCCACGCGGTCCCATTTTAGGTCGTCGGGCGTGCCCTCGAGAATCGTGGTCTGGAAGCGGTTGGGCGCCTGGAATTCGAAATAGAAGAGAGGCTCCAGAGCGCGCAGGCGATGTTTTTCCTCCGCGGGAATGAATACCATCATGCCGGGGCCGATTTCACGCGTGCCTTCCTCGCTCTGGACCGTGGCTTTTCCATCCATCATGAAATAGAAATGTTCGCAATTCTTGTGCATGTGGTATGGCGATGCCGCGCCCTGCTTGTAATGCATGATTCCGGCGAGCATGTCGTCCACTTTGGTGAGTTCCTTGTTGACGAAGAAAACGCGCTCGCGGCCGTTGGACAGCAGCCGCGGCAACTGGTCTTCATTGAAAATGTAAGCCATGATCGGGCCTCCCGTTTCCACCGGCGATTGCCGGAGTCCTGCCGGAAAAAAATCGCTACGATAGCCGGATCCAGATTCCGGATTTACATTACCGCACTGGTGCGACCGAAACGGCTGCATGCTAACAGCTTTTCTGAACAAGTTCCAGATTGCGCGGCTGGCCGGCGTCAGTCGCACAGACTCCACCTTGTTCGGCTTTGCGCTTGCACCAACAAAACCCCACAAGCTGAACAAGCTGCGGAAAAATCCAAAATGTTGTCATTCTGAGCGAAGCGAAGAATCTCTCTTTGTTCTTTTTGCTTGCACTTAGATCGAAGAGAGATTCTTCGCTTCGCTCAGAATGACAACACGAGTTGTTTTTTCCGCCAGCGTTGAAGCCTGTGCTACTGGAGCGGCTATTTCGGTAGCGCGAAAACCGTGACGGTGGGGTTGCCTCCCTTGACCTCCGGGAAATTCTTGTTGCCGATGACGTTGCCGTCTCCTGACGTCACCGCGACGTATTGAACGTTGTGCGCCGAATAGGTGATCACTCCGCCCTGAATCGAATCGCCCATGTCGAAATGCAGCAGCACTTTTCCGGACTGGGCATCCACGGCATCGAAAAATCCGCCGGTTTCTCCCGTGAAAATCAGATCGCCCGCCGTAATCGCGACTCCGGCAACGAGGGGCGTGGGAGCCTCATAGCGCCAGCGTTCCTTTCCCGTGGCGGCGTCGAAACCGGTCAGGCGTCCGCGCGCGCCACTGAATGCGCCGTGATCGATCGGGCCGCCAAAATAACTGGTTTCTCCCGCGTTGGCCTTCTCCACGCTCGGCGGGTTTTTATCTTTTTTGTTGATCGAGCACCACTGATCGTTGGCCGGAATCACCAGCAAGCCGAGCTTGGGGCTGTAAGCGCCGCTGTTCCATTCGTCGCCTCCCAGGATTCCCGGGCAGACTTTCAGCGGCTCGGTGGTCAGCGGCACTTCGGAGTTCAACTGCGTGGTGAATGGAACGCTATAAACAACCTTGTGCGTCGTGCCGTCCACCACGCGCAGGACGCCGTCCTTGCCGGATGACGCGATCATGGTTCGTGAATTCACCTTGAACACTGGATTCACGTGCGTGATGTCGTAGTCGTCGACGTCATGCGGAATAAACTGGTTGTACCAGAGCAGTCTTCCGGTTTTTGCGTCGAGCGCGATGAGCGAATTCGTGTACAGATTCGAGCCGGGACGCACCTGATCGTAAAAATCCGGCGCCGGATTACCGCCGGCCACAAAGAGAATTCCCTTTTCACTGTCATAGGACTGCGCCGTCCACAGCGCGCCGCCCGCGTGCAGCCGCACGGCGGGATCGGGCCCCCAGGTGTCGGCACCCGGCTCGCCATCCTGCGGGATGATGTGAAACTTCCAGAGTTCCTGGCCATCGCTCAGGCGAAACGCGCCCATCCACCCGGTTCCGGCACGTTCTGATCCCGCGGGACCGATGTAAATCGTGTCATTCGTAACCAGCGGCGGCATGGCAATGAAAAAGCCCTGCTTGGGATCGGCGATCTGCTTGGCCCACAGAAGCTTTCCGCTCTCTGCGTCCAGCGAAATCAGATAGTCGTCTCCCGTGCCGCGAATAATTTTTCCATTGGCCAGCGCCGCGCCGCGATGAGGATGAACGCGGTCGGTGTCGCGCGGCTTCCACTCGTAGGACCACAGGACGCGGCAGTCTGCGCCGTCGATCGCCACGGTGTAGTGATCGCTGGTGGCGTAGAGAACTCCGGCGGAAACGATGGGCGCGGATTCGGACGGCACTTTTTCGGGGAACGTGTAGGAGCAGGCCTTGGTGAGCCGCGTCACGTTCGACGCGGTGATCTGCGCCAGCGGGCTGTAACGCGTGCCGTTGAAATCGTGATCCGCGTAGATCCAGTCGCCGTCATCCGCCGGAGCGGGACTGGCGGCAGCGGCGCGCGATCCGGGCCCCGGCAGAATGAAAACGGAAATAGCCAGCGCCAGAATAAAAGCGAGCGCGGCGGCCAACGATCGAGAAGCTGACGTTCGAACGAGGAATGAGAGCTTGCTCATTTTAGTTATCCTTCTTCGGAAAGTGCAGGATGCGGATGGATCCGCTGGCGCCACTTTGTTTCGATTGGAGGCGTTTGTCAAGCGTGGCGGGGTCACGCGGCTGGCGTGGCGCGGGTATGGCGTGGGCGTTCGCCTGGCGCGAGAAAGAACCCCGTGCTGTCATTCTGAGCGAAACGAAGAATCTCTCTTCGATCCAAGTGCGGGCAAAGTATCACAGAGAGATTCTTCGCTTCGCTCAGAATGACAGCGTTTTTTTGGTTTTTTTAGCGGCCTTTGAAACCTCTGCCGCTTCCCCGCCAACTAATTGGAATTTTGGAATCCGGCGCTTATAATGCCTTGGAACTTCCAAAACCAGCTCCAACGACCCTGAAACGCGGAGGAAGAAAATCGTGAAATCCATGGACGAATCGAACGAACCGAAAAATTCCGAGTCCAAAGCCCTGGTGGACCGGCGCGATTTTATCGGCGGCGCAACCGTGCTGGCCGGAACTTCCCTGCTCGGGCTGGCATCGGCATCCTCCGCCTCAGCGGCGACTTCTCCGGTTGTTCCGGCCGCTGTTCCTCCTGACGTTCCCTCCGATCGCATGCCGGCTATTCCCGCCGAAAAATGGACCGACGCCCAGAAGAAAGCGGCGGCGGAAATCACTTCAGGGCCGCGCAAGGAACTGGTCGGGCCATTCATCCCTCTTCTGCGCAGCCCGGAATACATGAGCCGCCTGCAGCGAGTGGGCGAATACCTGCGCTACAACACCAAGCTCGGTCCGGCGATCAGCGAATTCATCATTCTGCTGATGGCGCGGCAGTGGACGCAGCAATTCGAATGGTATTCGCATCAGGCGCTGGCCGCCAAGGCGGACATCAAGCCCGAAACGATCAAGTCCATCGCCGAGGGACAGCGGCCGGTGGGCATGACGCAGGATCAGGAAATGGTCTATGAATTTGTCACGGAAATTCGCCTGCATCAGGCCGTCAGCGACGCGGCCTACGACCGCGTGTTGGGCCGCTTCGGCGAGCAGGGCGTGATCGACATTGCCGGGCTGTGCGGCTACTACACCACGCTGGCTATGCTGATGAACGTGGCGCGAACGCCGGTGCCTCCGGGCGTCACGCCGCCGCTGGAGCCGTTTCCGTACTGATTGCGCAGCACAGCGACTCTTCTAGCCAGAGCCCTTGCGAAGGGCTCGCTGTGCGCGGTTTGCGACTGTGGACGCTATCCAGGCTTTCGCCACGTTGGAAGTTTACAAAAGCTCACAGCGAGCCCTTCGCAAGGGCTCTGGCTAGAAGAGTCGCTGTGCTACAACCCCCTATGCGTCTCGCGACGTTTCGACCCGAGGGCTGCGAAGAAATCGGCGCTCTGGTCGACGCCGATTCAAAGATCATCCGTTTACAAGCCGCCGAGCACTTCCGCAGCGGCGAAATAAACCCGCACTTGCAATCGATGCTGGCGTTCCTGCAGGGCGGGAGCGCCGCGCGTGACTCGGCGCAGCGAGCCGTGGAATTTGCGCTGTCGCAGCGCCCGGACCGGGCAATCGTCGATCGCGCTTCGGTGCAACTTCTGTCCCCCGTTCCACGTCCGGAATCCATCCGCGAATTCATGGTGTTTGAGCAGCACGTAATCAATTGCACGCGGCGGTTCGGCATGCCGCGCTGGCTGGCAGCGCTGGATCGCGGCGTGGAGAAAACGCTGGGCCTGAACGCGACGCTCGCCCACCGCGCCATGCGCCCGTGGTACGAGCGGCCCGTCTATTACAAGGGCAACCGCATGAACGTAATTGGCGATGGCGCGAGCGTCACGATTCCCTCTTATACAAAAGCCTTCGATTGGGAACTGGAATTCGGAATTTTTCTGTGCCGCCAGGGCCGCGACATTCCCGCAAAAAATGCGAGAGATTTTATCGGCGGCTTCACGATTTTCAACGACTTCTCCGCTCGCGATATTCAGCGACGGGAAATGGGCGGCCGGCTGGGCCCGGCCAAGGGAAAGGATTTTGACGGCGGCAATTCGATCGGGCCCGTGCTGGTTACACCCGATGAGATTCCGGATCCTTACAATCTGGCGATGCGCGCGCGAATCAACGGCGAGGAAGTTTCCTACGGGCACACGAAAGACATGCGCTGGACGTTCGAGGAAATCATCGCTTATGTTTCGCAGAGCGAAACGCTCTATTCGGGAGAATTTTTTGGCTCGGGCACCGCGACTGTTCCGGAGTCGGGCACCAACCGCCGCTGCTGCGGCCTGGAAATGGGGCGTTTCCTGAAGCCCGGAGACACGATCGAGCTGGAAGTCGAGCGTATTGGGAAATTAACAAATTATGTTTTGGCTCAGCAGTAGCGGATTCCTCCACCGATGCGCCGGGTGAAGCCGCGGCGGCGCCCACAATCGCCGCCTGCTTTTGTGATCGGTGATCCGAGTTGGGATTTGTGAGTCGCGGCTTCAGCCGCGACATCAGGACAGCGGCAGTGAAGGCCTTTGGCTCTGGTTTTTCAAGCCGCTAAGTATCACGGCTCAACAGCCCGCGGAAAAACTGAATCGCTGTCATTCTGAGCGGAGCGAAGAATCTCTCTTGGTTCCTATGCTCACACTTCGATCGAAGAGAGATTCTTCGCTTCGCTCAGAATGACGCAACAAGGTGCTTGTTTTCGCGGCCTGCCGCAGCGAGGATCGATGGCCGACCACGTTTCACCCGGACTCGTTCGCGCCATGGGCCGCTGGACTCTCACGGCGCTGGTCATCAATTCCATTATTGGCAGCGGTATTTTCGGATTGCCCTCCGTCGTGGCAGGATACCTCGGCCGGTGGAGCCCACTGGCCTACCTCGCCGGGGCCGCGGCCATGGCGGTGGTCATGGCCTGCTTCGCCGAGGTGGCTTCGCAATTCGGTGAGTCCGGAGGGCCGTATCTTTATGTTCGCGAAGCCTTCGGGCGGTTTGCCGGAATTGAAACGGGCTGGCTGTCCTGGTTGTCACGGAGCACGGCGGTCGCCGCAGCGGTCAATCTGTTTGTGAATTACCTCGGGCAATTCTGGCCGGACGCGCAAAAACCTTTACCACGGTTCATTGTTTCCACCATCCTGATCGGAATTCTGGCGGCGGTTAACTATCGCGGCGTGAAATCCGGCGCGGCGGCCAGCAATATTTTCACCGTAGCAAAATTGTCGGCGCTCTTTACGTTCGCGATCGCAGGGGGAGCCTATCTGCTGCACTCCCGGGCGATGATCGCGCCTGAGGCCGCCGCTGTGGCCTATCCGCTACGAAACTGGTTCGAAGCCATGCTGGCAATTCTTTTTGCGTACGGCGGATTCGAGGCGGCCGTCGTGCCCATGGCCGAAGCGAAGGACCCGCGGCGGGATGCGCCCTTCGCCCTGTGCATCGCGCTGCTGACTACGGCCACGCTATACGCTCTCATCCAATATATTGTTGTCGCGTTGTTGCCCGCGGCGACGGCCACTGACCGGCCGCTCTCGCTTGCGGCGCAGGCGATGTGGGGCGCTTGGGGAGCTTCAGCCATCTCGGCGGCGGCGCTAGTTTCTGTATACGGATTTCTGAGCGCCCACATGCTGAATTCGCCGCGCCTGGCGTATGCGCTCGGAGAGCGCGGGGATTTCCCCTCTTTCTTTTCGCGGGTGCACGCGCGATATCGAACGCCGCATGTTTCCATTCTGATTTCCGCGGCGTTTGCGTGGTGCCTGGCGGTGTTCGGAAATTTCCGATGGAACGTGATCGTTTCGGCGGTGGCGCGCACTTTCGTTTACATGCTGGTGTGCGCGGCTCTGCCGGTGTTGCGGCGCAAGCGCTCTGCGGCAGCCGCATTTCGTGTTCCGGCGGGAAATATTGTCGCGGGGCTCGGGGTACTGCTGATGTTGGGGCTGGTGCTGCGGATGCGGTCGAGCGAGTGGGCGATTATTGCCGCGACGGTTGCGGTCGCGTTTGGAAACTGGCAATGGGCGCAAAATAAGGACGGCAGGTAGCGACGGCATGTAGCGGCTGCGATTCCGCAATTGCGCTGCGATTGGCTGCGAAAAATCCGCCGGCTGAAGCCGGCGCCGTTGGGGCCCCGCGCGCCTTGGGTGCTGCGATGATTCCGAAAGTACGCATGGAATTCCGGGTTAGAATCTCGTGATGATGAGAATAAAACGGTTCGCAGGAATTGCGCTGGCGCTGGCGATGGCATCCGCCGCCTGGGCGCAAGCGCCCGATCCGTCGTTAATGGCTGAGATTCGCAAAATTCGCGCCATTGACAATCACTCGCATCCGCCACGCGTAGTTTCCGAGGGCGAACACGACGATGATTACGATGCGCTGCCCTGCGATCCGCTGGAGCCCACCGAGCCGAACACCATGACCCGGCCGGAAAATCCGCAGTACCTCGTCCGCATGGAAAGCCCTGTGGGGATACGCGTATGACGATCGCAGCGACGCGCACGTCAAGGAACTGCTCGCCGCAAAAAATAAAATTCGCGCAGCAGCAGGGCGACAACTATCCGGCATGGGTGCTGGATCGCCTGGGCATCGAGACGGAATTTGCGAATCGCGTGGCCATGGGGCGCGGGCTCGATCCGGCGCATTTCCGCTGGGTGCCGTTCGATGATGCTCTGCTCTTCCCGCTGAAAAACAACGCGATCGCCGCCGAGACGTCCCGATCGCACAGTTTTCTTTGGCCGCGAAGACATGCTGCTGGCGCGATACCGGCGCGAACTTGGCGTCGCTACGCTGCCGGCAACGCTGGCGGAATACACTTCCCGCGTAGTGACGCCGGAGCTGGAACGGCAAAAAAAGGACGGCGCGATAGCCATTAAATTCGAAGCGGCTTACTTGCGCTCGCTCGATTTTGAACCTGCATCGCAGCAAGACGCCGCGGCCACTTACGCGCAATTCGCGAAGGGCGGCACGCCCGCGAAAGAGAGTTACACGCGCCTGCAGGACTATCTGTTCCGCTACATCGCGACGGAGGCCGGACGCATCGGGCTTCCCGTGCACATTCACACCGGCGCAGGCTGCGGCGGATATTTTTATTTGCGGGGCGCGCACCCGGTCCTGCTCGAATCCGTGCTGAACGATCCGCGCCTGCGCAAGACAACGTTTGTTCTGTTGCACGGCGGCTCCGGGCCGTTCACCAATGAAATCGCACCGCTGCTGATGAAGCCCAACGTCTACGTGGATCTTTCCGAGCAGACCTGGATGGAATCGCCGCACCGCCTGGGAGAAGTGCTGCGCGAATGGCTGGAGTGGTATCCGGAAAAAGTATTATTCGGGACCGACCTCTATCCGGGAAGCGGCGCCTACGATTGGGAGGAGATCGGCTGGCAAACTTCGCAAGCCGCGCGGCAGGCGCTGGGGCTGGCGCTCACCCAGCATGCTTCAGGACGGCGAAATCACCATCACGCGCGCCAATGAAATTGCGCGAATGGTGCTGCGCGAAAACGCGATCAAGCTATACCAGCTGAAGAAAGACGGGAATGGAAAAGCGCAAACTGGCGGCTCGCCGAAAACCGCGCAGTAATCTGCGCTGAAAGTCAGGCGGCAGTGCAATGAAACTCGGCTTGCGATTCAGCGGGGAAAAAGAAGAATCAAATAGTAGAAACAAAAGTATAAGAAAAAGTTGTCCTGCCCTGAAGATTCCCTTCCCTCAGGAGCAGGACAACCGATCTCGTTCCACTCACGTTGTGCCATTCGCGGAAATCGTTCCGCCGCGCCGCGTTAATCCCGTCCCGGAAAAAGATGACACGACTCGCAAGATCTCGGCTTACCCAACCGGAAAAAAACTACATGCCGGAAGAAAACTCGATGGCCTTGGTCTTTCCGGAAACCTGAATTTCGGTCAGCTTGTTGCCGTTGTCGAGAATGAAGGTGGTCTGGTTAACCTTGCCGGGAAAATCCTTGAGCGTGCACGGAACTTCCGCCACAACCTTGTTGCCCTGTTCAAACTTAGCCTTGCTGCCATCGGCGGTAACCTTGTACTCGCCGGCGGGCAGTTGGGTGCGTGCCGACGGTCGTGGCTGCTGTGAGTTTCAAGTTGGTCGTGATCGTGTCGCCGGCGTCATTCTTGGCCAAGACCGAAACACTCATGATGGAAAGTGCCATGATCGCGAGAAAAATCGGTAACGAACGTCGAGACATAAGCAAAGATTTCTCCCTGTTTGATTTTGGATTAGGGCCGCCGAGGTGTAACGATCGAAACCTGAAGAACCACAGGTACCGGGGGCCGCACAAACTCTCAGCGTGCTTCTTCCATTTGGATGTTCGGTGCGCTGGAGCGGGTTACAACCAAGGTGCGGATTTTTAAAAATATCCGCCGGTGTAGCGCCCTTCAAGCGGCCTCTGATCGTCCTCATTATAAAAGGCCAACCTAAGGTTAGGTTAAACACGAAGGATCAAAAAAAAATTATTTCCAGTTGCCGAGCAGCCGCCGAACGTAGCAGCACTTGGCCCAGATGATAGGCGTTATGATCCGCAACCAGCAGGGCTTCGCGCAAGATCGTTTGGCCTGTGCCGTGTGCGATCGGCGGCGAAAAGATCCGTTCTGGGATTGTCCACCAGTTTTTTCATCGCGGCCAGATCGCGCGCAAAATGCCTTCAGGCTTTTCTCCCACATCGCGGGCGTGGGTTCTGACTGCGCCGCGGGCCAGTAGCCCGTCGGCCATTCGGGCGAAACATGTTTTGCGTCGCGCGAAAATTCCAGAATGTCCCACTGCGCGATGCGCATGTGCTCGAGCAATTCCCAGATCGAGTACGGCAAGCCCGGCGGACGTACCGCTCTCAGCTTGGGTGGGACTCCGCGGAACGTGGCACTTCCATCGACGTGCGCGTTGCCGCCGGAGAGAAGACTCAGGAGATGTTCGCGCAGTGGTTTCTGGTCCACGAATTGCTCAAGATTTGCATTGAGTAGCACAGGCTTTAGCCTGTGGGGTTCCTGCAGTCCATACGAATCTCGAAGTTCGAACGGAAATGCACAGGCTGAAGCCTGTGCTACCTGAACCTGCGCTGCCAATCGTTTCAATTGCCGGAGGGATTTGCTCCCGGCAGTTCGTCGCGCGTCGAATCACTGCAGGCGTTTTGCGAGTGGGCGGACTCCCAGGCCTGCAGTAACTTCCCACCTTCGCAGTTAATTTCCTCTATCGTGCGCGGCCTTCCATTGCCCGAACCCGGGAACACCAGATAGATGACTCCCCGGTGAGCGCCGCCATTCCGCGCGTCCGAGTGAATTCCCAGATTTTCCGCCAGCGCCACCGAGCCTTCTCCAATTCGATCCTCGGGTCCAACATCTCCGAAAATCGCAAATGAACTTTTGCCGTTCCGCTGGTTGAAAACCACGGCGAAGTCTCCGGTGCGCGCGCCGATCTGCCGAGCCATTCCGCCGGGCAGCACGATGAACGGAATTTTCGACGCATCCACGTAGCGCGCCGGATCGTTCACCGCTTTGGAATGATCCGCCAGCGCGGTGGACGAGACGTAGTAGCCGGGAAACGGATCGTTCGCTCCCTGGATGAACGGCTCGCCATCGCCATCCTTCGCCAAACCCTCCCAACGTCCGGGCGCGCCGGCATTCGCCAGATCATCGAGCCCGGTGTTTTCCGGGTGATACGCGTTGGGAGCGCCGTCCGCATCGATGGTCATTCCGGATTCGTAGAAAAACGCGGAAGTGCCGGCAAGGCGGCCAATGGGGATGTCCCGCTCAGGCTCGCCGTCATGCCGCATGGCAAAATTCAGCAGCAGTTCACCCGAGCAAGCGCCTGACGAATCCTGGGCCGGCACGCGCATATCGATCGCCAGGATACAGTCTGCGAGCGCCGATTGGCGTTCGCCGAGAAATTTTAAATCACCCGCCAGATCGATTGCGGATGGCGGTGTTTCCAGCTCGAGATCGGAAACCACATCACTGCGGGCGGATACGACCTCTGCGCGAACTGGCCGATCCTCCGGCCCGTGCGCAGCGCCGAATGCAATGTCGCACACGGCCTCTGCGTGACCCGCATGCTGCGGTTCGCGTGCCCACGCAGAGAGTGACACGATGATCATTGCCAGAATAAATGCGAAAGTACGCGGCATGCCTGATACCTCTACTTTTCCAACGGGGCCCGGGGCAACCCTCTAAAGACGTCACTCTATTGTAGACGAATGAAACCGGATCGGTGTTACGTCGATGTAAAATCGCGCCGGAGCAATAGCCCGCGCACGCAACTGGTCTGACCACTAGACAAAAAACCAAGTGCCGCCCATGGTACTGATAACGCTTCTAGCCGGCGTGATATTACCGAGGGTGTGCAAATCGAAGGCCACCCGCTGCGTTCCGCCGGGGTAACCGTGTGGTTTGGATCCATCGCCATCGTTGGCGGCCTGATCCTGACGCTCGCCGGCCTCCTGCGCTACCGCGCAGCACGCGGCGTGGATTGGAGCGCGGGACGTTCGAACCGGCAGGCTTCCTGGTCGATCTGGTGGGAATTGTCGTAGCGCTCTTTGGACTGGCGCTGGCCGCTTACTTGCTGATCGTGCAATTGCAGATGTAGCTTCACAGCCGTTTGCCAGAATAAATGAAATGGCGTTACAGGATTTCGCGTATCACATACTTCTAATATTCTTTCAGTAACCCATCCCCATTGGTTTACATCGAATCGATGCCATCAAGAAAATTGATTTGCACGTAATAGTAGCTGATGTAGAATCCCGGCAATTCTAGGCGTCGGAGAGGAAGGCAGAGCAGTTTGCCTATTTTCGCCGGCCCGGGCGCGCATCCGCCCCGAACGCGGATGTCGAGTGTAATTACTGTTCGCCGCAGAAATCATCGCAGCCTCCGGTTGTTCCCTGCCAAGCAGCAGCGCAGTTCCGTCATGGTGTGCCGCTTCGATCAAATTCTGGTGATGAAGGAGATGTTGCATATGAAATCCCGTTCGTCGAAACTCCTGGCGCTTTTGTTTTTCTTTCTCGTTTGCAGCCTGCCGGCGTATTCGCAGCAGATTCTGGGCGCCATCACCGGAACCGTCACCGATCCGACCGGAGCCGCCGTCCCGGACGCGACCGTCAAGGCCGTCAACATCGCCACGAATCTGGAAGTTTCCGCGCAGACAAAATCCAATGGCAGCTACCAGATTCCCGATTTGCCCGCCGGAACCTACAAGCTGATGGTTTCGAAGGACGGATTCAAGACCGAGACGCACACGGAAGTGCTGGTCAACGGCAACCGCACCACCACGGTGGACGCTTCCCTCGTGGTTGGCGCGGTGAGCGCCACCGTGGAAGTGACCGCTGTTCCCTTGATGGATCAGGTAGACACCACCAGCGGCTATGTGGTCGATGAACTCACCATTCGAAATACTCCTCTCGGCACCGGCAGCTTCACACAACTGGCCATTCTGAGCCCGGGCGTTCACGCGGATTTCCTTGGCGGAGGCGGCGCGAACTCCGGGCTCGGCAACCAGGCTGTTTTTGCGGACGGAAATCGCGACACCAGCAACAGCTTTTCGCTGAACGGAGTCAGCACCAACAACCTCTTCAACGGAAACTCCACCAGCCAGGTGGGAGAAAACCGCTTCGTGCTCAATACGGGAGAAACGTTCGGCGCGGGCGGCGCCATCCAGACGATCACATCCGTGTATGGCGCGATTGGGCAGGCGCTGCCCACCCCGCCACCCGACGCCATTCAGGAAGTTGCGGTCAACACGTCAATGTATGACGCCTCGCAAGGCAACAACAGCGGGGCGCACATCAGCGTACTTACCAAGTCGGGCACTAACGCGATTCACGGCTCAATTTATTGGCAGCTCCAGAACAGTTTTATGAATGCCGATCCGTTCTTCTACAACGCGTCGCCTGCCATTCCTTTGTCGGAGAAAAATCCCTTCCTCAACCGCAATCAATTCGGCGCCACCTTCGGCGGTCCCCTGAAGAAAGACAAATTGTTTTACTTCCTGTCCTACCAGGGCGTTCGCATCGCCGATGCGGGCCCATCGCTGAAAGATGTGACGGTGCCGTTTCATTTGACGGACGATCGCACCGCGCAGGGAATCGCCAATACCATTAACGCCGATTACACGACCGAGTTTCCAGGCTGCGCTCCCGGGCAGACTCCCACGGGTCCCTGTTTCCAGGCGAGTTCGATCAACCAGGCGGCGTTGAGCGTCCTCAACGCCAAACTCCCCAATGGTCAATTCCTGGTTCCCAGTGTGAGCCCGGCTGCGTTCGCGGCAGGGATCGACAGCGCGGTGAACAACAATTTCGACGCAACGGTTCTGGGGCCCAACACGGTCTCGAAGGTGGACCAGGGGATCGCCGATATTGACTACGTGTTCAGCGAGAAGGATCGCATGTCGGCAAAGTATTACGTTCAGAACGATCCCACTACCGGTCCCTTCGGGGCGACAGGCGTGCTGCTTGGCTTTCCGCAGGCGCTTTCCGCGGGCAGCCAGGTTATCTCCCTCGGAAATTCCGTCATCCTATCCCCGAACCTCACCTGGGAACAGCATTTTGGCTTCACGCGGCTGAAGGCGTATGCCACCACACAACAGGCGTTCACTCCGAGTTCCGTAAACATCAGCCTGCTCAATTCCACTACGTTTCCACAATTCGATATCACCACGGCGGATCCCGCCATTGGTTCGGGACTCGAATTCGGCACCAGCACCAGTTTCGGCGATGCCGGAATGTACCAGAATCAATGGGAAACCGGCTCTTCCCTGAGCTGGGTGAAGGGCAGGCACGTGATCACGGTCGGCGCGCTGTGGGATCACACGCAGTTGAATGTGGTCAATAACAACACCAGTACGGATTCCGTCGATTTCAAGACGTTCCTCACTTTCGTGGAGGGGCAGCTGCACGGCGGCGATGCGTTCGTGGGCTCGGCCAGCCGCTACTATCGGTCTGACACGATCGGCGCCTATGCGAGCGATAACTTCAAGCTGCGCAGCAACCTGACTCTTTCCGCGGGCCTGCGCTGGGATTTCGACGGGCCGCTTTCCGAGAAGTACGGCCGCTTGACCGCGTTCGATCCCTCCAAATACAAGTACGTGCAGTGCACGGTCAACGGAACCTCGGGCGATCCGGGAACGAACTCGTGCGACCCCGGAACCGATGCGATCCCAGTTCCGGACTGGAGATCGCCGGAAACAACAAGACGGCGGCCACGCCCGGAGCCAGCAATTCCCTCATCAACGGCCACCAGTGGGGATTCGCTCCCCGGATCGGCATCGCTTGGAGTCCTTTCTCCAGGCTGACGGTGCGCGCCGGCTACGGCATCTTTTACGACCGCGGCGAGCTGTTCAGCTATCTGTCACCCAGCGCGGGGGCCGGCTTCAATGGACCGTTTGGCGTGACGCTCGCGCCGCCGTTCGTCGCCCCAATCTCGACCGCCCAGAACGCCACCCTATCGCAGCCGTTCGGCTCGACGCTGCCGCCACCACCAGTGGGCACGGGAGCGGCGTTCCTGGAGTCTTTGCCGAACCTGCAGCAAACCGCCTGCGGATTTCCAGGATGCTGGCCAGCCGGCAACCTCTTTGGACCCTTCCTTTTTGGCGGCTATGACATCGGCAACAAGCTTCCCTACGTGCAGAACTATACGTTTGACCTGCAGTATCAGAGTTCGAACAACTGGCTTTTCGACTTGGGATTCGTGGGCAACCACGGCTCGCATCTGGTCGTGCCGATTCCCTTCAACCAGCCGACGATAGCCACGTCGACGAACGTGGTGAATGGTCAGATCTCTTCCTATGGCGGCACTTCCCCGTTATCTCTCAATCCGGAGCCGATTTTCACGAACGAATTTTCCGGCAACGCTCCCCTTCGCGTTCCCTATCCCGGCTATGACATGAACTCCGTGCTGTACAAGGCCGAAGGAAACTCGAACTATGACGCACTGCAGGTTCAGGTGAACAAGCGGCTCTCCAATGGGATTGCAATTCACCGCGTCCTATACGTGGTCGCACTCGCTCGACGAGCAGAGCGGGCTCGGTTTGTTCTTCACCGGGAATAATCCTGCTCGAATCTGAAGTCCAACTATGCGTCGTCGGATTTCGATCAGACTCACGTTTTTCTGATCAACTACAGCTACACGATCCCGACGCTCGTGCACGACAGCCGCGCCCTGGGACTGCATCGTTAACAGCTGGACACTCAGCGGCGTGACCGTGGCGCAAAGTGGCCAACCCTACAGCGTCTATGACTTTTCCGGCTCGGTCGCCAGTCTGTACCTCGGGACCAGCGATTACATTGGCAATCCAATCGTGCCGCTCAAACCGGGAGTCACTCCCAAACAGGCTCAACTGCAGGGTACGCTCGGCGTGAATGCCGGCAAGGCCGTGCTCGATCGCCAACGATTTCGCCCCGCAATTCGTCGCCCCGGGAACAAACGGTGTGCCGGCGTGCGACTCGCCCGGGGTTTGCGATGATTTCGAATCGCTCTACGGAAGCTTCCGGCCGCAACCTGTTTCGCGGCCCGTTTCAAGTTCGCTTTGACATGAGCCTGGCCAAGGAATTTCCGATCACCGAGCGCTTCAAACTGCGTTTCGAAGCCGACGCGTTCAATATCTTCAATCATCCCGACTTTGACGCTCCCAACAACAACGTCACGTTCTTTCCAAACTTCAGCGGCCCGCCGAGCATCCCGCCGCAAGGCAGCCTGGGCGTGATCCAGCACACCGTGGGAAGCCCGCGATTCCTGCAGTTGGGATTGCACCTGGCGTTCTGAGGCTGGATTAAAACTAAGGGAGTCCTGTCGCCTCGCAGTAGAAGCCGATTCGGCTTCACATCTTTGCGAGCGGCTGGGCTCCCTGGATGACTCCGCATACCCGTCCATATACAATGGCAGCGCTTCCGGGAAACCCAAGCGGAGGCGCCTGGTCGGGGGGAGTCCTATGAAAAAACGATGCGCGGCAGTGTTGTTCGCCGGGTTGTTGAGCTTGAGTGTGGAGGCCGGAGCCCAAGGTTCCGGAAAAACCTATGAACTGAAATCCTCGCCGACCACCGTGCATCGCGGCTTTTACGATGCGACGCTGAAGCCGGTTCTGACGATTGATTCCGGCGACAAGGTGCGGGTCTGGACCACCACCGGAAACCCGCAGATATTTTGAAAATCTGGGCGTGCCCAAAGACAAAATTCCCGCCGAGCTCTACGCCGCGTTTGAAGGCGTGCAGGACAGCGAGCGCGGCGATCACACCCTCATCGGCCCGATGTACGTGAACGGCGCGGAGCCCGGCGACACACTGGAGATTCGAATCCTTTCGGTGGACGTCTGGCTGCCGATCGCCGCGCAGAGTTTCCGCCCGCATCGCGGCGTGCTGCCCGAAGATTTTCCCTACGCGAAAGACCGCGTGCTGTGGATCGACCTGAACAAGAAGACCGTGGAACTACGCGCCGGGCGTGGTCGTGCCCGTGAAACCTTTTTGGGGCGATATCGGCGTAGCGCCGCCGCGCGAAATGGGGCGAGTGATCAGCGGTCCTCCAAACATCAACGGCGGCAACATGGATAACCACGATCTGGGCGCGGGCAGCACGCTGTTATCTGCCGGTTCACGTTCCCGGGTGCTCTGCTGTCGCTGAGCGACGGCCACGCCGTGCAGGGCGACGGCGAAGTGTGCCTCGCGGCGGTGGAAACTTCGCTGAAAGGGCGAAATACAAGTCATCGTCCACAAAGGCAAGCGCATCGGCTGGCCGCGAGCGGAAACGCCCACGCACTACATGACCATGGGCTTCGACGAAGACCTGAATCAAGCCGTGAAAATCGCAACGCGCGAAATGCTCAATTTCGTGGTCGAGACCAAGGGCCTTTCGCGCGAGGACGCCTACATGCTGCTCAGCGCTTCAATGGACCTGGTCGTGACCCAGGCGGTTGATGGCGTAAAAGGAATCCATGCGCTGCTGCCTAAATCGATTTTCGAGAAATAACTTTGCTATCCTTTTCCAGTCCCCGGAGAACCGAAGGGGGACTCGCAAGGAAAAATGGGGCGAGCGGTGAATCCACTGCCATATTGCCCCTCGTACGGAGCTCAGCCATCGCGAAAAAAACGGTGCGGGCTGCGCGGCTCTTTTGATAAGTTGGATACCATAAACACAAGATATCCGATGACTGCATTTCTGAAATCCCGTGAAATTCCGGCAACTATGGCGAAGGAGAAATGAAAAATGAAATTGGCGATAGCGGCGTTGCTTGTCATCCTGGCGTCGGCGACGGCCGGCGCGCAGGTGAATATGGGCGATCAGGCGGCTGATCCCACCCTGGCCTTCACCATGACCCCGACCAGCACGTTTGAGTTGCCGTGGCGGATTGCGTTCCTACCCGACGGCCGCATGCTGATTACCGAAAAGGTCGGGCCTGTTTGGCTGGTCTCCGCGCAGGGACAAAAGATTGCGCCGGTCTCCAACACGCCGCCGGTTTATTGGCAGAATCAGAACGGCATGCTGGGTGTTTTCCTGTCGCCGCACTACGCCACCGATCAGAATATTTACCTTACCTATGCCGAACCCGGGGATTACGGCGGTGGGTTGGCGCTGGCCCGCGCGAAGCTCACCGTTACCGCCACGTCCGCGAAACTCGAAAATCTCGAAGTGCTGTGGCACCAGATGCCCAAGGGCAAAGGCGGCCAGGAAGGCGCGCAGGTTGCCTTCTCTCCTGACGGCCAATATTTATTTCTCACCGTCGGCGACCGCCAGCGGTTCACTCCTGCCCAGGATCCCAACCAGCCCGAAGGAAAAATCCTGCGCCTGACGCTCGACGGTAAACCGGCGCCCGGCAATCCGTTTTTTAATCAAGTCGGCGCAGCCACGATTCCACTGATCGATCCTCCGAAGGACACCGAAGCCGCCAAAACCGCGCCGGTGGTAAGCACCTACACTTTCCCCGGGCCGAACATGACTCCGGCTGAAACCTGGACCAGCGGTCACCGCACGCCGTATGGCATGGCGTTTTCGCCGGCCGGCGAATTGTGGGAAGTGGAGCACGGCCCGAAGGGTGGTGACGAACTGAACCTGATCCAGAAGGGCAGGAATTATGGCTGGCCGGTCGTTTCTTTTGGCGACAACTATAACGGCGTACCTATTTCCAAGCCTAACACGCA
Organism: uncultured Acidobacteriota bacterium; assembly: GCA_963774805.1. Lineage (GTDB taxonomy): Bacteria > Acidobacteriota > Terriglobia > Acidiferrales > UBA7541 > Palsa-360. Next base: position 39,627 of record CAVZGK010000017.1, on the reverse strand, counting down.
GCCTGACTTCGCGCTGCCGGTTCTCTACTGGGTTCCCGTGATCGCTCCCGGCAATCTGATGTTTTACACCGGCACGCAAACCTTCCCGCAATGGAATGGCAACGGTTTCGTCAGCGGCCTGCTGACCAAGTCGCTCACGCGCATCGTCTTTGACGGCAAGGGGGGCGCCAAAGCCGTGCAGCGCTGGGACGTCGATCATCGCATCCGCGATGTCGAAGAAGCTCCCGACGGCTCGCTGTGGATGCTGGAAGACGCGAATCCCGGCGCGCTGATTCATGTGACGCCGAAGTAAAGGGCTTCGCGTTTCATAACAGCGAGCTCCTGAAAAACAATCGTTGTGTCGCGGCTTCACAGACCGCAGAAAAGCTCAAAGAATTGTCATTCTGAGCGCAGCGAAGAATCTCTCTTTGTTCATTTTGCTCGCACTTCGATCGAAGAGAGATTCTTCGCTTCGCTCAGCATGACAAAACGAAAGATTTTTGATTGCTTCGCAAGTGCAGGAGCGATCCAGCGCTCGCGAATATGGCGTGAAAATCGAATTGCGCGGGGATTTCTGGTACGCTTTTCGAACCGGCGATTTCGATCAACCCGTTCCCGGGTGGAGGAAAAGCTTTGAAGCGGCCTTTCATTTTAGTTGCGCTGGTGATGGCGGTTGGAATATTCCTGTCGGCCAAAGCCCCCGCGTTGCGCGCCCAATCCTGCGAGACCGCAGCCGCGCCGGATTGCCCGTACGGCTACTATGACGCCGCCCCGTACACTTGCGCTCCTTTCGGCTACTACGGCCCGGAATGGTTTCCCTCCAGCATCTTCGTCGGCGCCGGTCCATGGTTCAATGGAGCTGATAATTTCAAAGGCGCCGTGGACAACCGCCTCGATCCCCAGCATGGATATAAAGGCCCCAACCCGAATCGCGGCGAGAAGCGTGACGCATCGAAGCAGCCCGATAAGAATCCCGACTTCAAAGGAAATGAAGTGCGCGACGGGCGCGGCCACGTGGTCGAAGAAAAGAAATAGCGGCCATAGACCAGTCGTAGACCAGTTATAGATCAGTTATGGACCAGCCCCGTAATTCATCCGCCTCTCGCTGAGCCTTCGCCGAATCGTTCCATCTATTCCGGGTGATCCGGTCTGACAAAAGTTCTAGACAAGGCGTCAGGGTTGCACTAAGGTTGGCGTTCATGAGCAGAAAATATCGCGCCATTTCAGGCCTGGTGTTCACTCTATTCATGGGATTGCTGGCCACGGCAATCACCGCGGGGCAGGAAGCGCAACCCGCGGGGAAGCTGGTGTTGTTCGGTGACCTCAACGCCTTCGCGGCGCCGACGAATCCCAATCCTTGCACCGCGAGAAATCGCTTCAAGAAGGGCGAAACAGTTGGATTCCGTCTATTTGCTGTGGACGGAGGAACAGGCACGCCCGAGGCTTCTGCCGAAATTACAGTGCACATCAGTTCCGGTGGCAGAACGTACGACCTGCCCACACTGTTTCGCGGCGTGCCGCATAAGACTCCCGTGGGAACAGACATGCCGATCCGGCCAGGCATGTGGACCACCAAGTGGGTCGTGCCGGACGATGCTCCGACCGGGACGGTCAACCTGACGGCCACGGCCCGCGATAAATTCGGCCGCACAGCTCAGTGGAAACCGATGGGCGGAGAACCTTCGTTTCTAACCGTCGTTCCTTAGCGGAGGAATACCTGGTCAGGAATTCTTTCCGTTTCGGGATAATCGCGCTGCTGAGTTTGGGCGTATTTTTCTGTGCGCGTCCCATTTCTTCTTCCGCGTCTCCAACCGATTCTTTACAAGCGACCGCAAAACCGTCAGCCGCTCCCATCCCAAAGCTCGAGTTGATGTACGACAAGCCTGTGGTCGGCGCCAAGGTTCGAGCCACTGTCGCAGGCTTGCCTCCCGGCAAGATCGTCGACCTCCAGTGGGGCACCGTCACCGGCGACTGGGTAATCGAAAATTATTACTTCTTTCGCGGGATGAAGTATTCGCCGGCGACCGTATCGCTTGGAAAGTTTCCGGTGGACTCCGGTGGCCGGCTGGACGCGACGTTCGCGATCCCTGAAGACTATGGCGGTGTTCACGACGTCATCGCGGTGATCGATGGACAGCCCGTCGCGCAAAACGGCATGGAAGTCACCCAAAGCTTTGAGATGTCTCCTCTCTCCGGCCCTGTTGGAACGCCGATTGAACTGCGCGTCAAAGGCCTGGGCTGGCGAACGATGGAAAATACCTGGGTCGTGAACTGGGACAATCGGGGCGTGGGTTTTGTCACCGCGGTCAGCACTCGCGGCTCCGCGATTGCGCGCTTTCGCGCCGCCGGCCCGGAAGGCGATCATCCGGTAAAGATCTATACAGGCTGGCAGGGACAAAGCTATCTGAATTTCCAGCAGGCGCCGAACGCCTACCTGCCGCGGCCTGATTTCACGTTTCGAGTGACACCGGGCCGATCGTTCACGCCTGCCGTTTATGCCGATGCGTACCAGAATTATTCCCTTCCACCCTCCGAAATTCACGTAACAAATGGAAAGCTGAGCGTCATTCCATCGCAGGGCGTGGTCGGCGCGCAGGCCGAGTTGCGCGGCGAAAATTTTCCGGCTGGCGCTACGCTGGAGCTTTTCTGGCAGACCTACATGGGGAGCCGCGTGAGCGGCAATGGTTTTGCGCCGCACGAATCGGAAATCGCGAAAGTGAAAGTGGGAAGCGGCGGAAAGATCGAATTCCCTTTTACGGTTCCTTTGGATCTGGGCGGGCAGCACGGACTCGAGCTGCGCGATCAGGGCAAACCGCTCGCGAGGGCTTACTTTGCCATCGAGACCAACATCGTGAGCATGGAACCGGCATCGGGACCCGCGGGAACAGCGATTACAATTCACCTGCACGGTGTCGGCTGGACGGAATACGACAATCTTTATGCCGCGACGTACGACAACGCCTATATGGGATACGCCTGCGGCTTCAATTCGCAGGGCGACGTTGTTTTTACCTTTCGGGCGGCGGGACAGCCTGGGACTCATCTGCTCGATCTTTTCCCCGGCATTTATCAAGGCCCGCCCACCGTAAATCAACTGCTGTATCGCATGGCGCAGTTAACGTACGCGGACGATCACCCCGGAAATAAGATTCCCGCGCTGCACTTTAAATTTGAAGTGACCCGCTAATCTGAATCAACGATAGGATCGGAAGTATGGCATTTCCAGGGCTGCGTAACGACGATGCCTCGCAGCGCACCATAAGCGTATGGTTACCCGGAATCGTTGGGACACGACATCTCGAATTCCCCGGCCAAGTGCTGTACACTCCAGACAGTTGCCAGGCATGCGCCCGTAGCTCAGTTGGATAGAGCATCTGCCTTCTAAGCAGAGGGTCGCCCGTTCGAGTCGGGCCGGGCGCGCCATTTTTCTCCGGTTCCAACCTGAATACTTCGGCATCGCAGTGTCCCAGCCGCACGGCCAACATTAATTTTGGGAGCTAAGCAATTATCGAGTGGTTTTGGCCTCCGCACCGCCGGATCGAACGAACTCAGATCAGCATCCATAAATCGAACTACCAGTCATTCCGATCTGGCATTCCTCACGGTTATCGCGTGCGCTTTCTGTCTTACTTCGAAGGAACATTGGCGGCCGGACGGCCGGTTGAATACCACCAGCGCGTGCGCCAATAGCACCAGTGCTGCGCAGTTACCGAGGGGGCTCGTGTTCTGGCATATGTCCACATCTAATTGATAATAAGAGCATTACATGGCTGTACGCCGTGCGGTGCTGAAACGGCATTCGCGCTGCATTGCTTTACATCGAATGCAGTGAAGGTGAAAGTTGGAAGTGAGAGGAGAAAAGCGATGACTCGATATTGGAAATATGCTGCGATGGGACTTCTGGCGTTGGCCATCTTTGTTCCGGCTGCATCCGCGCATCCTGGCGTTGTTTTTCGCGGGTATTTCGGAGGTCCCTACTACGGACCAGCGTACTACGGCTGGTACGGACCAGCCTGGTATGGCCCAGATTACTACGCCCCTTACGCTGTGGAGCGCGTGCCAAACGTCGGCAAAGTGAAGTTCGACACGAAGATGAAAGACGCGCAGGTATTCGTTGACGGCGGTTACGCCGGCACCGTGAAGCAGTTGGGAACCTTCCCGCTGCGTCCCGGAAGCCACGATCTGGAGCTTCGCGACCCCGCGGGCCGAACGATTTTTCAGGACAAGGTGGAAGTACTGGCGGGCAAGACGATCAAACTCGCGGCCTGAAACGGCCGTAGAAAAACAGGTTAGCCACGAGGGCTGGACCGGCGGAGCGGTCCGGCCCTGTTTTGGCCCTGCAGCGATATCCAACACGCCAGCGTTTCGCCAATAATTCATACAACCGACTTAGATTCAGATAGATACGACACGCGACCTGGAACCACTTTTAGATAATTCCATGTCTAAAAATAGGCCTGTTTTGGCCACAAGCCATGCAACTTAACCCCCTGATGGGGGTTCTTATTACTATCCAGCCCGGGAGATAGAAGTGTGGCCGAAAACTCGAGTCTCCGCGTTTGGAATTCTGGCGCTGCTAGCCCTCGTTGGAATTGTTCCCGAGGCGCGGGCGGACGTCACGGTCTTGCTGGAAGAGCCGTACAGTTATGACGGGGCGTTCGCAGGCACTGGCCACACCGCCGTTTATCTGACGCGGGTGTGCGCGGCCACCCCGGTGACCCTGCGCAGATGCGAACCGCGGGAACGCGGCGTGGTCATCAGCCGGTATGCGCGGATCGGCGGGTATGACTGGATCGCGATTCCGCTGGTGCCTTACCTCTATGCGGTGGACGATCCCCGGGAAATTCCGCTGTTCGCCGATCCTAAAATGGTGGCGCTGCTGCGCGACCGCTACCGCCGCGCGGAATTGGAAAAACTTGCTCCCGACGGCCCGGACGGAGAAACCCCGAAGGGCGATTGGTACGAGCTGGTCGGGTCGGCATACGATCGCACCGATTACGGATTTCAGATCAAGACGACGGCGGAGCAGGACGATGCGTTCATCGCCTGGATGAATTCCCAGCCGAATCGCGCGAACTATCAGTTCATCGCGCGCAATTGCGCGGATTTCGTTCGCGAAGTGCTGAACTTTTACTATCCCCATTCGGAGTCCCGCGGAAACATCGCGGATCTTTTCGTGAGCACTCCGAAGCATGCGGCGAAGTCACTCGTGAAATACAGCGGCCGGCATGGGGATCTGGAATTCACTCACTTCGTGATTCCCCAGGTTCCCGGAACCGTGAAGCGCAGCCGGCCTGTACATGGCGTCGTGGAGTCCGTGTTTCGAGCCAAAAAATATGTGGCGGTGCTGGCGGCCTTGCATCCGATCGTCACCGGCGGCGTAGTATCGGTTTATGTTTTTGGGGATCGCTTCAATCCGGCAAAAGGGGCCGAAGTGTTCCTGCCTTCGGGCGATTTGGAGGCTGCGCCTACGAAGGAGGAGAGAAATGCGTACCGGAAGGAATTGGGTGCGCTGGAAGTGGAGGACGAGGACGGCGGAGCGAAGCAATCGAGCAAGGCCTGGCGGAGCTTCGTCGACCACTCGCATCCGGCGTTTGGCACGGATGGCCAGGCCGTGCTGGAACGCAGCGGCGGCCAGGAAAATGTGCAACTCGGCGTAACCCGCGCGAACCTCCAGTTCGAAAGCGCCCATGTGGAACTACAAAGACAGATGATGATTTCCCGGTTGACACAAGAACTCGGTCGAAGCCGCTCCGCCAGAATCGCCAGCAGCGAGTTGCGCGCGGATTGGCTGCTGCTGGAAAAACTGGAAACCGCGCAGCAGCCCGGGATCCTCGAAAAGTCGGCTGGCTCGCAGCCGCGGCCAATGCGGCAGGCCACTCAGAGCTCCGATTAGCTCTTCGTGTTTCGAGTTCCCTAGAAACTGCTCTGCGGCTGCTTTCCTTTTGCCAGCCTTTTGCGTCTGAAATCGTGTGGGCAAAATGCTGCCGGTTCGAATTTCCGGTTGAGGATTGACATAGGGATGCCAGGTTCTTAAGATTGTCCTTCGCAAATTAAACCAGAGGCTGTGGAACGTTACTTGTCCCGGATGCGTCTGTCTCAAAGAGAATCCTTATGATCAAAGTAAATGGACTTACGAAAAAGTACGCGCATATGACTGCCGTGGACCAGATTTCCTTTGAGGTCCAGAAGGGCCAGATCGTCGGGTTTCTGGGACCAAACGGCGCGGGCAAGACGACCACCATGCGCATGCTCACCTGCTTCCTGACGCCGACCGGCGGCAACGCCACGGTCGCCGGCTTCGACATTCTTGAGCAACCGATGGAAGTGAAGAAGCGCATCGGGTACCTGCCGGAAACCCCTCCCGTGTATCCGGAAATGCGGATTGAGGAATATTTGTCGTTTGTAGGCCAGCTCAAGGGGCTATCCGGATCGGAATTGAAATCCCGGGTGAATTATTCCCTGGAGCGCTGCTCGGTGGCGGACGTGCGCGGTAAGATCATCGGCAAGCTTTCCAAAGGCTACCGCCAGCGCGTGGGGCTGGCGCAGGCCATCATTCACAATCCTGACGTCCTGATCCTCGACGAACCGACCGCCGGACTCGATCCGAAGCAGATCAACGAGACGCGCGACCTGATCCGCAGCCTGGCCGGCGATCACACCATTATTCTGAGCACGCACATCCTGCCGGAAGTCAGCCAGACGTGCGAGCAGGTCATCATCATCAATAAGGGCAAGATCGTGGCCGCCAATTCGCTGGCCAACCTGCTGCACCGCACGGACGCAGCGGAGTCCGTGCTGGTCGAGGTGGGCAGCCGCAATGGCACCCTGGATGCCGCGGCCGTGGAGCGCAAACTAGCGCAGGTTGCAGGAGTGAGCCGCGTGGCCGCGAAAGCGGACGGCCAGAAGCGCGTGATCTTCGAAGTGGCCGGCAGCAAGGGCGTTTCGATTCGCGGGGAACTGGCTCGCGCGGTGGTCGAGTCGGGTTGGGATTTGAACGAATTGCGCGACGCCACGCTCACGCTGGAAGAAATCTTCCTGAGATTGACGGCATCGGAAGCAACCGCGGACCTGGAAATGGCGGCCGCAGGGGGACCGGTTCAATGAAAAATATCTGGGTCATCTGGCGCAAGGAAATCCGGAGTTACTTCGTTTCTCCGGTCGCCTACATTCTGCTGGTGCTGTTCGCGCTGGTGTTCGGGTTCTTCTTCTGGAGCTCCGTAGGCTACTTCGTGAAAACGGCCATGGAAGCGACGATGGAGGGCGAAACGTTTCCGATGAACGTGAACGAGCAGGTGATACGCCCGCTGCTCTCCAACCTCAACGTGATCGGATTGTTTTTCATTCCCATGATCAGCATGCGCCTGTTCGCCGAGGAAAAGCGCAGCGGCACGATCGAACTGCTGACCACATCCCCGATTTCCGATCTGCAGGTGATCCTCGGGAAATGGCTGGCGGCGGTCAGCATGTACGCGCTCATGCTGCTGGCGGCGTTACTGGATTTTGTTTTCCTCTTCAAATATGGAAACCCGGATTGGAAGCCGCTGGCCATTGGATATCTGGGCCTGATTCTGCAAGCCGGAGGCGCACTGGCCATCGGAACATTTATTTCCGTGCTGACCCGCAACCAGATCGTGGCCGGGGCCGTAACGTTCGGCATCCTGCTGCTGCTGTGGGTGCTGGGCTGGCCCTCGCAGTTTGAGACTTCCACTTGGGCGCAGGTACTATCCTACATCTGCGTGATCACGCACTTTGAATCGTTTGCCAAGGGCGTGGTGGACACCAAGGACGTGATTTTCTACCTCACGGTAATTTTTCTGGGACTTTTTTTTACGGCGCGCTCGATGGAATCGATGCGGTGGAGGTCGTAAGTGAATCGCAAGTGGATAGAGACCCGGCAGACCAAATACGCGACGTATATCACGATCTACGTCCTGGTGATTCTTTGCATCGTCACGGTGGCCAATGTGCTGGCCAGCCGCTACAACAAATCCTTCGACGCGACGGCCAACAAACGCTATAGCCTGTCCGACCAGACGGCCAAGATCGTGAAGGGCGTCACACAACCGATCAACATCACGTATTTCGACCGCGCTACCGCGTTCCAAGGCGGCAAGGATCTGCTGGACCGCTACGCGACGCTTTCTCCCAAAATAAAACTGAATTACGTCGATCCCGGCAAGGACCCGCAGGCCGCTCGCGCCGCGGGAGTGGACAAATACGGCACCACCGTCGTGCAGATCGGCGCCAAAAAAGAATTGGCCAAGTCCATGACGGAAGAAGAAGTGACCGGCGCGATCATCCGGGACCTGAAAAGCAACTCGCGCAACGTTTGCTTCCTGACTGGCAGCGGCGAACATCTGATCGATGATGCCGACCGCCAAGGCATGTCCCACTTTAAGGACATGCTGGCCAAGGACGATTACACGTCCAAAGCCATTAACTTGATCGAAAAGCCGGAAATTCCGGAAGATTGCACGGTCGTGGTGGCCAGCGGCCCGAAGAACGATTACCCGCAGCCGGAAGTCGACGCCCTCAAGAAATTTGTGGAGGGCGGCGGGCGCGCCATGTTCCTGCTGGATCCGCCGCTGAAGGTTGGGCGCGGTATTGCGGATAACGACGCGTTGGACAGTGTTCTGCAAGGCTGGGGCGTAACCGCGGACAAAGACCTGCTGCTGGACCTGAGCCCAGTGGGGCAATTGTTTGGCGCCGGCCCGACGCTGGCACTGGTGCTGAATTACGATCCTCATCCCATCGTGGACAGCCTGAAGGGCACAACGACCGGATTTCAGCTGGCCCGCTCGCTGACCGTAAAAAATACGGACAAGACCACGGTGCAGAAGCTGTTCGAATCCTCCGATTCCAGCCTGGCCACCAGCAAACTGGATTCGCCGGAAATCAATCCGAAGGATCCCGGCAATAGACCAGGACCTTTGACGATTGCCGCCGCCGGAACGTATACAACCGGAAAAGAAAAATCGGAGGGCCGGTTCGTGGTGGTGGGCAATTCCTCTTGGGTTTCGAACAACCTGCTGAGCTTCAACGGAAATGGGGACCTCGCACTGAACGCCATGAACTGGCTGTCTTCGGACGAAGACCTGATTTCCATCCGGCCCAAGCCGGAAGAGGATCGAAAGGTCAGCATGACCCAGGGGCAATACAACTGGGTGTTGCTGAGCAGCCAGTTTCTGCTGCCGGGCGCGCTGCTGCTGGCGGGCCTCTCTGTGTGGTGGCGCAGGAGATAGCGGGCGCCGCGAATTTCTCAATCCCGTCAACACGAGACACTCCTATGATGAAGATGAAACAACTTCTGGCGGCTATCGTCGTCCTGGCGGCGCTGGCCGCCACTCTGTACTGGTCCAATCATCGCAAGCCCGCGGCGGATGCTATGCCGGCCGCGGCCAGCGCCTCCAACGCCAAGGTGATTGCGCTAACGCAAATGGACATCACCAAACTGGAAGTGAAGAAAAAGAGCGGCGATGACGTGGTGCTGAACCGCGCCAGTGCCCTGACCTGGAAAATTACCTCGCCGAAAACATTCATGGCCGAGCAGGATGCGATTTCGTCGCTGCTCTACAACTTGTCTCCCATGGATGGAGCGACGCTCATCGACGAGAAAGCCACCGACCTGAAGCAGTACGGTTTGGCGGACCCCGAGGCCCAGATCATCGCCACGGGAAAAGACGGCGTTGCGCACACGGTGCTGCTGGGCGATGACACGCCCACCAATGACGCGGCCTACGTAATGGTTTCCGGCGAGTCCAAGGTCTACACCGTTTCCAAAAACACAAAAACGAATCTGGACAAGGGACTCAACGACCTGCGCGATAAGCGCCTGATGCCGGTCGATTTTGACAAGCTCACGGCCGTGGAAATCAGCGGCGGGAAACTGCGTCTCACGTTCGGTTCAGTCGACGGCAAGTGGACCGTGCGCAGCCCCGCGAACTTGCGCGGCGACACCTCTCAGATGGAAACGATTATTGAGAAGCTGCGGACCTCCACGATGGATCCCAGCGCGCCCGACGCCGACGCAAAGAAAGCGATGGCGGCGTTCGCTTCGGGCTCGCCGGTGGCGACCGTCAAGGCCACGGACCCTTATGGCTCGCAGGAACTGCAGATTCGCAAGTCGGGCCAGGACTTTTACGCCAAAACCAGCGCCATGGATGGCGCTTATAAAGTTTCGAAGGAGCTGGGCGAGGCGCTCAACAAGGACGCGGAAGACTTCCGCGAGAAGCGCGTTTTCGATTTCGCCGATCAGGACCCGGATAAGCTGGAAATCCACGACGGTTCCAAAGCCTATTTCCTGACGCGCAGCGGCGAGGATTGGTGGTCGAACGGAAAGAAAATGGACGCGGTAGGCGCGCAGGAGTTGCTGCGGTCCGTTCGCACGCTGACAGCGACCCAATTTGCGGCCAGCGGATTTTCCAACCCTACTCTGGGGCTAGTGGTGACTTCCAAGGACGGCAAGCTGATCGAGAAAGTGGATATCGCCAAGAGCGGGAGCGGGTATCTGGCGAAGCGCGGCGATGGCCCCGCGGTGTTCGTTCTGGATGCCAAGCCTGTAGAGGATATTCAGAAGGCCGCGGCGGAGTTGAAGCCCGCGGAAGTTGCGGCACCTGCCAAGAAGTAACTGACCGAAAATCAATGTGGCGCATGCTTTAGCTTGCGGATTTTTCTTTGCGTAGAACTACCGCAAATTCAAACCCGCGCGAGCTGAAGCATGCGCCACTGCGCTTATGCGCTGGGATACCAGTCCAGCAGCCGCACGTCAATGCCGGTTCCGTCCAAAGCCTTCTTGAATACCGCGGTGTCTTGTCCCTTGTAGTGGTACGGGATGGCGACCTTGGGATGAAACGCCTTGACCGCGTCGGCCGCTTCTTCCGGCGTCATGGTATAGGGCAGATTCATGCAGATGAACGCGACGTCGATATTTTTCAACGCGCGCATTTCGGGAATGGCTTCGGTGTCTCCCGAGAAATAGAAGCGCTTGCCGCCATAGGTGAGCACATAACCGTTGCCGCGACCTTTATCGTGGAACAGCTTTCCTTCCGACGGGCCGCGCTTCAGGTTGTACATGGGAACCGCCTCGATCGACCAATCTCCCCAGGTGGTTTTCTCGCCGTTGCCGATGACCTTGGCGGAAGTGACGGTCTTAGCGACCGCCGCCGGCGCGATGATCTGCACGCCTTCCTTGCTTTCCGCCTTGATCATATCCGCATCCAGGTGATCGCCGTGAATGTCGGTGATCAGGATCAGGTCGGCCTGCGGCAACCCGGCAAAATTCGCGGGCTTAGCGGGATCGATAATGATGATCTTTCCACCCGCTTCGATCTCCAGGGAGGCGTGGTATACCGGCGTAATCTTCACCGGGCCCTTGGACGTTTGGAACGTCTGAACCGGCCTCATTCCCTGAGCGTGAGCGCCTGCGGCGAGCGATAGCATGGCGGCGCACGCCAGAATACCGATTATCGATTTCATATTGTTTTCACTCCTGTGAGGAATTCCACCCTTAGCGCCGCGAATGTTAGCACGCGCATAGAGCGCCATACAATCCTCATCGCCCGGCGCGCCCACTCACATTCGGAGGGATACAGGGAAATACCTGTACCAGTGTACAGATGGCTTTTTCGCACTCATTCCCGCACGGTATCCCCGCGTTTTTCGCCGGCGCGTAAAATGGGAACTAGGGTCCACGGCCAAAACGTTCTCGAGGCGAAACATCACAATGAGCGAAACTCCCTATATCGTGGCTCGCACCACACCCCGCTTCGCCTTCATCGCCGAAGCCGAAATCACGGGCATGAAGGATCGCGCCCGCGTTTCCGAACTGAGCTCCCGCGGCTGCTACATCGATTCCATCAATCCGCTCCCCAAGGACACGCCTGTGCGCTTCCGCATTCGCTACGGCTGCAGCACCTGCGAATTCGCCGGCACAGTGATCTACACGCACGCCGGTTTCGGAATGGGCGTGGTGTTCGGCGACTTGAGCTCCGAACAGCGCTCCACGCTGGATGTATGGATGGATGAGCTGGCGCGAAAACTGGACTGATATTTCCGGTCCGTTTTCCGGAGAGCCGCCGCTTCCCGGCTGAATTGAATTTCCGCCCCGTTCGACGGCACTGAGCGACTGCACCTGCCGTCCGCACTGATCGTTCGCACGGACTTTCCGCACTTGACCTGCCCGCTGCCCTTCGCTACTGTTGCGCAGCTTTTCCGTCTATCGTCCGATAGTTGTCAATCCCAGAAAAGGGAGTTAATTGCGCATGGCTGCTTCCATCCGCGCTGAACATGTGGGGAGCCTGCTGCGCCCCGCGGAATTATTGAGTGCTCGCGCGGAACATGCTGCCGGCAATCTTTCGCTGGAAAAACTTCGCGAAGCGGAGGACCGCGCAATTCTCAGCGTATTGGAGAAGCAGCGGCAACTCGGTCTGGACGTGGTGACCGACGGCGAGATGCGCCGCGGCTCCTGGCTGACGGATATGGCCGACGCAGTCGAAGGCTTTGTGCCGGAGCGCGTGCCGCTGGAATGGAAAGGTCCGGGCGGCGGCGTAGAGGGAAGCACGGCGCACGCGGCCGGCGCGAAACTTCGCAAGCTGCGGAAAATGACGGGCCATGAAGTTCCCTTCCTGCAGCAGCACGCCGGAGCCCCATTCAAGGTGACGCTTCCCGCACCATCCAACTTCATGCTGGCCAGTTACAAGGCCGGGATCACTGAAAAAGTTTATCCCACGCACGCCGATTTGCTTCGGGACTTGGTTGCTATCGTCCGCGACGAGGTGCAGTGGCTGGTCGCGGAAGGCGTGCGATACATTCAGTTTGACGCGCCCTACTATTCGCATTACCTCGACCCGCGGCAGCAGGCGCAGATGCGGCAGGCCGGCCTGGATCCCGGCAAGGAACTGGAAAACGCAATTGCCGGAGATAATGCGGCACTCGAGAAGCGTCTCGCGCAATGGACTCACACTCGCGCTGCACGTCTGCCGCGGTAACAGCCGAAGCCGCTGGTACACCGAGGGCGGCTATGACGCGATTGCCGAAAAACTTTTCGGAATGCTGGAGGTGGATCGGTTTCTGCTGGAGTACGACACCGGGCGTTCCGGCGGATTCGAACCGCTGCGGCTCGTGCCGCGAGGAAAACAAGTGGTTCTCGGCTTGATCACCACGAAAGAGCCGAACCTGGAATCGCACGCGGGACTATTAGAGAGAATTGAGCAGGCCGCCAAATATGTGCCGCTTGAGGATTTGGCGCTGAGCCCGCAATGCGGATTTGCATCGGTGGCCGCCGGAAACTTGATATCCGCGGAGGAGCAGTGGCGGAAGCTGGAGCTGCTGGTGAAGACTGCGCAGGAAGTGTGGGGCGCGGCGTAAATTTCAGTTCCTTCTCAAATCATTCCGAAGGTCAAACACCCCAAAAGCGAATGTAGCGCCCGCCGGCAGACGAGCGCTACATTGCCCCGCAGTCGCTTGGCCGCCGTGCCGGCAGAAGCTAGAGCGAGCGCAGGAAGTTCAGCAAATCCTGTTTCTGATTCTCCGACAGCCCGTTGAAAATCCGGATGACGGAGTTGGCTTCCGAACCCTGGCTGGCGTGGGCTTCGATGGCCTGCAGAAGGTCGGAAGTTCGTCCATCATGCAGGAAAAACAACCGCTGGCCGAGACCCCAGAGTGGCGCGGTGCGGAATTCATCGGGGCCTGCCGCACCTTGCGAAACTCCGTCCGCCAACCCTGAACCCATGCCATGAACCAACAAATCCGAAAACAGATTTGCCTGCACATTACTAAGTGCTGCAACGTAAGACGTCCCGGTCTTCATCGAAGGCGTGTGGCAAACCGAGCAGCGCGCCACGTTAACGAAGAGATTGCGTCCGTTCTGAATGGACTGGGAGCATCCATGTGCCGGTGCAGGACGGCGCAGGTTGGTCGAGGAAGCGCATGAAGTTGGAAAACGCCACGGTATCGCTCGGCCCGGCGATCGTGGAGGCAACGTCGAAGTTAGTACCGTCTTCGGGGGTGGGGTTCATCAGGCAGCCGGCGGGAATCGGGGTCGGAGGATATCCACGCTCTTCGGGGAACAGTTCGTTGGTGATGCCCATTTCCACGTTGTAAGCTTCGCCGGAAAACATCAGCAGCGATTTATTTTGCGCCTTCCAGCCGAATCGCGTGATGGAGCCGTCATTTCCGCTGCGATTGGCTTTGCCGGAAATTCCCAGAAGCTGCCGGGCCGGAGCCATCGCGGCCTGATTGGAGAGAATCGTGTCTTCGGTGATGCTCTCAATCAGTCCCGCTCCAAACGTGGGTGTGGGAATACGGAAGGAAATGTTATTTTCGCCGGCCATTCGCTCGAAATTCGGCTGGGCCATCTGGCAACTGCGCGCATCGCTGCGTCCGGAAATCGTAAACAGGCCATGAACACCGCCGTCCGGGGTATTGCTGAGACGCCCGTTGGCATCCACGGCGAGCTTGAATCGCACCTCGCGCACCGGGCCGTTCAGCGTGATGAACGACGGAATGCTGTTATTCGCTCCGTCCAGATTGGCCACCGCAATCTGCGGATTGACCGCCGGGCTGGTACCGCCGATGCCCGGCTGGGCGTGGCAACTCGAGCAGGAGTTCGAATTGAAACGTGGGCCCGAGGCCATTGTGCGTGCCGTTCTGGACAGATTCCACTTCCTGAAAACGGGCTTGGCCGTCCGCAAAGTACGCCTGCTGCGACGAAGTGAGCCCATTGATTGCGTTTCCGGAACCCGGCGTTCCTGTGCGAGGCCCGGGATCGCGCGCGGTTTGCTGGCCTTGCAGGATGAAGACGGAAGTGAGCACGAAAATGAGCAGAGTGACGCCGCGGAGGACTAAGGTGCGCGTGGATTTCCCGGGAACGCTCGCAACCGGCTGCGCCGGATGGCCTCTGGACCTTTTTAGTTCTGGTTTCATGGCTTTCTCCCCTTTCTTTGCGAGCTGGGTAATTTGCTGCTGCACAGCCGGCCCCGCTCACACTTCATGAGGAGGCCGCCGAAACACGCGCAAAAAAATAAATCCCCGGTCCGTCCCAAAAATGATTCGGCCAACGGGTGCGCGCGCTCCCGATTCAAATCACGAAACGCAAAAATAGAGTTTTCTTCGAATGGAAAGAGAATTCCCCCGAAACCACTTCCTGCTCTCATCCACTCGAAGCGTTGTACAGCCGCAAACGGTAGACTTTTTAGAAGCATGAAATCGCCTGTCCTGTGGGACAGAAATTGGAGGGGGAGCCTCGCGGCCACCACGTACTATCGTCAATCTGGTCAAAAACTGTAGCGGGACAGACTCAAACCTGTCCGTGGGACTGTTGCAAATTGACGCGGATCGGCGCGAACGCTCGACAGAAATCGCCGCCGGCAATTAAACTGGATGCCGCGAGTGCGCGCAGATCGGAAACGGGAGTTCACAATTTCTTATGCCCACGGTTACGTATATATTGCCAAGCGGAATTTCCCGGCAGGTTGACGTGCCGGCCGGAACATCGGTCATGCAGGGGGCCCTCAACAACAGGATCGAAGGAATATTGGGCGAGTGCGGGGGCAATGCCATGTGCGCCACGTGCCACGTGTATGTGGACGCTCCGTTCCTCGATCGAATACCAACGGCTAAGGAAAATGAGAAATTCATGCTGAGCATCGCCGCGGAGGGGCCGCAAGCCGAACAGCCGGCTGAGCTGCCAGATCGAGATGACGGATGAACTGAACGGGCTGGTGGTCCGCATCCCACGCAAACAAAAGTGAGCCCGGTTGAAATTTGCGGGCAGGAAGGGAAACTCACTCAGCATGAAACTACGCGAGTGCGCCAAACCGTTTCGAGTCGAGGATGGAAAAGACTTCCGCCTGAAAGATTTCGATCCCTCCGAAACTCTGGGACTGAAGTCCAAGGAGCATGCGCAGGAACGCCTGGAGCACGGAATCGCCCGCCTCGCCAAGTTGCAGGAAAAACTGTTTGCCCAGGATCGCTGGGCCATCCTGCTGATCCTGCAGGCCATGGACGCCGCGGGAAAAGACAGCACGATCAAGCACGTGATGTCCGGCGTGAATCCGCAGGGCTGCCAGGTCACTTCGTTCAAAACGCCGTCCGCGGAGGAACTGGACCACGATTTCCTGTGGCGCACCATCGCGATCGCTGCCGGAGCGCGGTAAGATCGGCATCTTCAACCGCTCGTACTACGAGGAGGTGCTGGTCGTCCGCGTGCACCCGGAAGTGCTGGCGAGGGAAAAGGTCCCGGCGCCGCTACTTTCGAACGATGTCTGGAAAAAGCGGTTCGAAGACATCAACGCGTTCGAACACTACCTCACCCGGAACGGGATCCTGGTCCTGAAATTCTTTCTGCACATTTCGAAGAAGGAACAAAAAAAACGCTTTCTCGAGCGGCTGGAAGATCCGGATAAAAACTGGAAATTCTCCATGAGCGACGTGCTGGAACGGCAGCACTGGGGAGAATACATGGACGCGTACGAGGAGATGATCCGCAACACCAGCACGCGGCACGCCCCGTGGTATGTCGTGCCTGCCGATCATAAATGGTTCGCGCGCCTGGTGGTGGCCGAAGCCACGATCGGCGCGCTGGAAAACCTGAACCTGGCATTTCCGAAAATGGACGCGGCGAAACGCAAGGAATTAAAAGATGCCCGCGCCGCGCTGGAACGGGAAAAATGAGGGTCGGATGCCGCACCGCATGAATGCGGTTGTCCATCCTGGTGACAATTTATTTACAACCGTTTGCAGCGCGAAACACAACTTCATCTATCGCCAGAGCATCCAACATCGTAACTGTGACTACACGGAGCGATGTCATCATTGTTGGCGGAGGGCCGGCCGGGATCGTAGCGGCTGTTGCAGCACGCGTGAAGGGCTTCACGGTGACGGTGCTGGATGCTCGAAAACCTCCCATCGATAAGCCCTGCGGAGAAGGAATTCTGCCGCACGGCATGGCCGCATTGCGGCAATTGGGTATACGCCTTCCCCCGTCTAGCGGCTTTCCGTTCCGTGGAATTCAGTTTGTGAATGAAACGAATTGCGCGCGAGCGCCATTCGCGAACGCCAACGGATTTTCCGTGCGCCGGACAAAGTTGCACCATATGCTTACGGAACAGGCCGTCGCCGCCGGCGTGGAATTTCGCTGGGGCGCGCGAGTGAACCGAATCGATGACGCCCAGGTGACCACGTCGCAGGAATCGTTTTCCTATCGCTGGCTGATAGGAGCGGACGGGCAGAATTCTCAGGTCCGAAAATGGGCCGCGCTCGAACCACGAACGAAATCGTCGAAGCGATTCGGTTTTTGCACGCACTTCCGGCTCAAACCGTGGGCGGACGTGGCTGAGGTGCACTGGGCGCATGGTTGCCAGGTTTTCATTACTCCGATGGCCGGCGATGATGTAGGCGTGGCGGTGATCTCACAGGACCCGTCACTGCGGTTGCATAACGCGTTGCCGCAATTTCCCAGCCTGGCGAAGCGCCTGCGCGGAGCAGTGCAAACGACCAAGGAATCGGGCGACTGCACGATTCTCAGGATTCTTGCCGGGCGTGGCGCGCGGACGCACAGCGCTGATCGGCGACGCTTCCGGAACGGTCGATGCGGTAACCGGCCACGGGATGAGCCTCTCCTTTCAGCAGGCGATTGCGCTGGCCGAAGCCATGGAGAAAAACGATCTGGAAATTTACCAGCAGGCTCACCGGAAAATTGCTGCCGTTCCAATTCTGATGACCCGGCTGATGCTGCTGATGGGCCGCAATGACTGGATTCAGCAGCGCGCCATTCGCCTGTTCCAGAATTCCCCTTTGCACTTCGCGCGCATGCTGGCGATTCACAGCCAAGCCGAGCCGCTATCGTCCGTGGGACTCGCGGAACTCGCCGGTTTCGGGTGGAATTTCCTGCGTGGATGACCGGCCGGATTTTCAGCACATGACCAGCACAAATTCACTTTCGCGAACATTTTTCAGACCGGCCGCGCTGGCCGGCTTTGCCGTAGTCGCCTCCCTGTTGATCGCGCCCGCTCCGCGCGCTCAGGAATCCGCGGTGCTGCTTGACCGCGGCCAGGCAAAAATCGAATTCGCGCTGGGCAGCACGCTGCACACCGTGCACGGCACGTTCGCGTTGAAGAACAGCACGCTGCGCTTCGATCCTGCCAGCGGAAAACTCAGCGGCACCGTGGTGGTGGACGCCACGACCGGCGAGAGCGGAAACAGCGGCCGCGATTCGCGAATGCACCGCGAAATTCTGGAGAGCATGAAATTTCCGGAGATTGTTTTTACGCCGGAGCAAGTCACCGGCACGGTCGCGACGCAGGGTACTTCCAAAGTGGAAGTATCAGGCCGGTTTCGGCTGCACGGCAGCGATCACGAATTGAAACTGCCGGTGGAGATTACGGCCGACGGCAAAACGCTGCAACTTGCGATTCATTTCGAGATTCCGTATGTGAAGTGGGGATTGAAAAATCCGAGCAATTTTCTACTGCATGCCAGTGACACGGTGGAAGTCAATATTCACGCCAGCGGCCGGATGGAAACGGCAAGCGCTGAAAAGTAAAAGTCCGCGGGACGAAGACATCTCCGGCGCGTGGAAGCCGTGCTACTCGTTCCGCAATCCCGCCGCCTGAATCGCCTGAGACACCGCGCCGATCAGCGGAGCTTCTTCGTTCAATACCAGTTGAATCGGAATCTGCGCCAACAGCGGCCCAAATTTTTCCTTGGCGCAAAACGCGCGGAAAAATGTGCCGTCTTCTATCTTCTTGCGGATCTTCACTCCGATTCCGCCGGCCACCCACACGCCGCCGCGCGCCAGCGATTTCAGCGCCAGGTTTCCTGCTTCCGCGCCGTACATGCTCACCCACATATCCAGCGTTTCGACGCACACCGGGCACTTCCCTTCCAGCCCCAGCCGCGTGATTTCCGGCGCGGCGTCCGCTTCCGGTCCCGCGAAGGATGCGTGCTGCACCGATGGATTTAGAAACATGTGAATGGTGTGGAAGCCGCGGCCCGAGAGAATCAGCTCCGGACTCACAAATTCATTGCTCTTCTTCATGAAGCGCAACAATTCGATTTCCTTTTCGTTGCGTGGGGCGAAATCCGTGTGGCCGCCTTCCGTAGCGGCGATGACGCGCCGGGTGCCATCCCAAAATAAAATCGATTCTCCCAGCCCCGTTCCGGCGGCCAGCAAGGCTTGCGTGGCGTGCAAATCCGGATTGCCTGCGTTGAGCGTGGAAAGCTCCGAAGGCGGCAGCAGCGCGAGACTGTGCGCGGTGGCTTCCAGATCGTTCAGTAGCACGATGTGAGGCGTGTCGAGTTGTTTGGCCAGTGAGGCCGCATCCACGATCCAGGGCAGATTGGTGGCCTTCACGCGGCGGCCGATCACCGGCCCCGCGACGCCGAATCCGGCAGCATCAATGGCCTTGGCGCCGGAATTTTTCGTTTCGCTGCGGGTGTCAGTTAAAAATTTGGAAATAACCTGGTCGAAGGCGGGGAAATCGCGGCTCTCGTAGCGGTGATCGGCGATTTTTCGGTGAGAGGCTCCGGCGATCTCATACAGCGCCAGATTGCACTTGGTGCCGCCGATATCGCCCGCCAGTATCACCTGGGTTTCCCCGGCGCGCCGGGAGTTCCGGCCCTCTGTTTCGGCTGCGCAGCGGATTTTCCGGCCGCGGTCGGCGCCAGCTTTGCCGCGGCAGCCTGATCCACCAGAAAAAGTTTGATGCCACGATCGCGCGGCTGCACCAACTGCGAGGGCAGCGGCGGGTCGGGCATTTCCTGCAAGACGGTATGCAGGATGTCCGCTTTATCGGGTCCAGTAACGAGGAACACAACGCGCATTGCCGCGTCCAGGACCGGCAAGGTCAGCGTCATGCGCCGCATGTTCAGCTTGGTGACCATGGGCGTGCTCACCCAGCGGGAAGTCTGGCGCACCACGCGCGGGCCGGGGAAGATGGACGCGGTGTGGCCGTCCTTACCCATTCCCAAAAAAATCAGATGGAAACGCGGGAAGCCGCGATCGTCGAGAGGCAAGTGCTGGCGCAGGATTTCCTCGTACTCATGCGCCGCGCGGCCGATGCTGGCCTTCTCGGCCTCCATGCGATGCACATTGCCCTCGGGGATCGGCACGCGAATGAGCAGCAGGCGGCGCGCCATGCCGTAATTGCTTTCGGCGTTGTCCGGGGGCACGGCGCGCTCATCGCCCCAGAAAATCTGAACTTTGGCCCAGTCCACCTGCCCACGGAATTCGTCCGAAGCCAGAATTTCAAACATGGCGCTCGGCGTCGAGCCGCCCGAAAGCGCGACCGTGAAGACTCCATCCTTGGCAATCGATTGCCAGGCATAGTCCACGAAATGCCGCGCCGCACCGCGCGCCACTTCCGCCGCGTTTGGATACACGTGCACCCCTGGAAGAATTTCCGGTGCCACGCCGTTATGGATTCCGCCAGTGTCGGCCATCTCGCTCCAGTAATTCTTCGGCTTCGTTGTGGGCCCCAGGTGCCCGCCGCGTAGTTTGGAAATTTGGTTTTGTTCGACTCGAAATAATTCAAAATCGGATCAACCAGCGCCCAGGCCGCTTCCACGCCGTCGGCGCGGTCAAACAGCGTAGCGTCGCCGCGCATGCAATCGTTGATCAGCGTCGCGTACGCGCTGCGTTCGCCACCGCCAAATTCTGCCTGATAACTGAAATCCATGGTAACGGTTTTTAATTTCATTTCCTGGCCCGGCAACTTGGCGTTGAACGAGATCGGAAATTCCTTCGTCGGGCTGGACATTCAGCACCGAGAGTATTCGCGGAAATGTCCTGGCCGCGAAACACCATGGTGCGGAGCGCGGCGGAATTGGATGGCAATTTCGGTCACTCGCCGGGGCAGGCGCTTTCCGGTGCGCAGATAAAACGGCACGCCGGCCCAGCGCCAGTTATCGATTTGCACGCGGGCGGCCACGAAGGTTTCAGTCGTGGATCCCTGGGCCACGCCCGGTTCCTGGCGGTAGCCCTTGAGCGGCGCAGCCGTTTGAGAATCCATTCCCGGGCCGTACTGGCCGCGCACAATGTCGCGTCCGCGATGCTCTGCGGATTGAATGGCCGGATCGATTGCAGTACTTTAATTTTTTCGTTGCGCACCGCGGTGGCGTCAAACGCCGCCGGCGGTTCCATGGCCACGAGGGAGGTGAGCTGCAGGACATGGCTCTGGATCATGTCCCGCGTGGCTCCGGCGGTCTCGTAAAATGCAGCGCGCTGCTCCACGCCCAGCGTTTCCGCCGCGGTGATCTGCACGTGATCCACGTAATTGCGGTTCCACAGCGGCTCAAAAATTCCATTGCCGAACCGCAACACCATCAGGTTCTGCACCGTGTCCTTGCCGAGGTAGTGATCGATCCGGTAAACCTGCGATTCGTCAAAGGCCTTCCAGCACCGTCTGGTTCAGCTTTTTCGCGGAAGCCAGATCGCGCCCGTATGGTTTCTCGATGATGACGCGCATCCAGGATTTTTCGTTGGGATTTTTTGCCAGTCCGGCCTGGGCCAATTGTTCGATGATTCCGGGATACACATCGGGCGGCGTCGCCAGATAAAACAGTCGGTTTCC
Source organism: uncultured Acidobacteriota bacterium (assembly GCA_963774805.1). Taxonomy (GTDB): domain Bacteria; phylum Acidobacteriota; class Terriglobia; order Acidiferrales; family UBA7541; genus Palsa-360. The sequence continues at coordinate 18,076 of CAVZGK010000017.1, read as the reverse complement.
GTTGAGCTTGTGCTCGCGGTCCAGTTCGTCCAGCTGTTTTTTCAGATTCGCGAACGCCTCCGGCTGGTGATACTCGCCCGCGACGTACGCCAGGGCCTTGGCAAATTCCTTGCACTCGGCGTCACGCAGGGTGTTGGCATCCGCGAATTTTTTCACGGATTCGATGGCCGTGGTCTGGAAGGCCTCATCGGTCATCGGCGTTCGCGAAAACCCGATGATTGCAAACCTGCGTGCCAGGCAATTCTGGGCGGCGAGGCCGTAGAGCGCGGGAATCAGCTTGCGGCGCGCCAGGTCTCCCGACGCACCGAAAATCACGATGGTGCAGGGATCGGCAGGGGTGATCGTGCCTTTTTTCGAGAATGCCGATGATTCTAAAACCCCGCCTTTATCTGGTGACATCTTTGGGCCCTCACTTTTTTGCTTCGGTCTTGATCGCGTGCCCGCCAAACTGATTGCGCATCGCGGCCAGCAGTTTGTCGGAATAGGATTCGGAATCCCGCGAAGTCAGGCGTTGCAGCAGCGACAGTGTGATCACCGGAGCGGGCACGTCCAGATCGATGGCCTCAGCGACGGTCCAGCGGCCCTCGCCGGAATCGGAAACGTACGGCGCGATGCCGGACATCTCCACATTTTCCTTGAGCGCGATGCTCAAGAGGTCCAGCAGCCAGGAACGCACTACGCTGCCGGTGCGCCAAATTTCCGAGATCTGGTGCATGTCCAACGCGAATTCGTTTTTCTTTTTCAGGATGGCAAAGCCCTCGGCGTAGGCCTGCATCATTCCGTATTCGATGCCGTTATGCACCATCTTCACGAAATGGCCGGAGCCGGACGGTCCAACGTGCCCCCAGCCGGTTTCCTTACCCGGAGCGAGGGTTTCAAACAGCGGCCGCAAATAGTCCACCGTAGCCTGGTCGCCTCCGACCATCATTGAATAGCCTTCTTTCAGGCCCCAGATGCCGCCGCTCGTTCCAACATCCACGAACTGGTAGCCCTGCGCTTTCACGCTGGCTGCACGGCGCTGCGTGTCCTTGTAATTGCTGTTGCCGCCGTCGATTAAAATATCGCCTTTATTTAAACGCGGGATTAACGCGGCGATGGTGTCATCCACAGGCGCGCCCGGAGGGAACCATGATCCAGATCGCGCGTGGCTTGCCTTCCAGCTTTCCGGCCAGAGTTTCCAGCGAATCGGCGCCGCCGCCTCCGGCGGAAGTGACCCGCGCCACGGCTCCGGCATCGCGATCGAATCCCACGATCCGATGCCCGCCGCGCACCAGGCGTTCGCACATATTCGCGCCCATGCGTCCCAACCCGACCATTCCGAGTTCCATTGAATCCTCCGCCCTTAGGTATCCGAGATACTCACGCCGCTGGCCGCCAGTTCCTGCCGCAATTGCGCCGCGTTTTGAAAATGAACGGTGCGCATGTGCAGATTGCGGGCGCACTCCAGATTCAGTTCCCGATCATCGATAAAAATACATTCGTCCGGACTACGCTGGGTCACTTCCAGCGCCAGCTTATAGATGCCCTCTTCCGGCTTGCGGACTCCCAAATAGCAGGAGCTGAAGAACGCGTTGAATTCCCTCCGCAGGTTAAACTCATGAATTCTGCGCTCATTTAGCTCCAGCGGCTCGTTGTTGATGGTGGCCAGCAAATACTTTTTGGTGGCGGCCACGGCGCTGAGGACTGCGCGCGATTCGGGGAATTCCGAAGACTGCGCGAAAATAAAATCCGTGAATTCCTCGCGGGTGAAACTGCGTTTGCGATAGAAAACAGTGCGCTGCAGGTAGGTGTCCAGGGTGATGCGGCCGGTTTCGAACGCGGGGCTGGCCAGTTCGTGGCGATCCTGAAGCTCTTCCCAGTCGATGCCAAATTTTTTGGCGGCCGCCGCCCGTGCGCTGCGGTCCCATCCGTTGGACAGGATGACTCCGCCCACATCCCAGAACAAGGCCGTAACGTCCGACATCGTGCCCCCTCAGAGCCGACCGCGTGACTTCGGTATTGTAAGCGAAGCGGGGCGGGAAAACGAAATGGAGCGGATTTGGCCCGGAGCAGCCAATTCGCAACGGTCACGCCAAAGGAACGGGACGCCGGCGCCACAATGCACGTTGGCGGTTTGGAATTCGTTCCGTCTTGCAGTATCGTAGATGGGAACGGATCCACGAAGTTTTCGCGGAGGAATGCAGATGGCTGATGAATCCTGTGGCCCGACCAATCCAGTCCCTTCAAACACGCCGGCGAAGCCCGGACAACGCATCGTTCATTGCGTAAAATTTGACAAGGACATGCCGGGCCTTGAACGCGTGCCCTGGAAAGGCGATCTGGGTAAGCGCGTCTACGAAAGCGTCTCGGCCGACGCCTGGAAGCTGTGGATCGAATACTCCAAGATGCTGGTGAATGAGTACCGGCTGAACCCGCTGGACCCGCAGTCGCAAAAAATCATGGAAGAACAGATGGAGCAGTACTTTTTCGGGGAAGGCGCGAAGCTGCCGGAAGGATACGTAGCGCCGAAGGCCAAGGGGTAAGTAGGACAGGCTTCAGCCTGTCTGGTTTTCCGCCCTGAAATCCGCACGACCATCAAACCCGGCTGGCGGAACAGGCCACGGAAAAAAGACCTCGTTTTGTCATTCTAGCGAAGAGAAGAATCTCTCTTCGATCGATGTGAGGGCGAAGAAACAAAGAGAGGTTCTTCGCTTCGCTCAGAATGACAGCAACTTCAATGACACCAAATTGAGTTTTTCCGCAGCGTGTGAAGCCATCGCTACTGCTCGGCGGCCGGTACCGCGCCCGTCACCGGATGCTGCACCGGCAATCGTTCCACGATCTCAAATTTCAACTCGCTGTGCGCCTGCCGCAGCGCCCCTTCCACTTCCTGCGGCGATTTCCCGTGCGCGAAAAGAAATCCCAGATACGTCGCGCCCTCCGGCCACGCGGCCAGGAAATCGTGCAACCGCGCGGTAATTTGCAGGTCTTCGATTCCCGGCGTGGAGAGGGCCTGATCCTGCCCCTCCACTTTTTCCAGCGTGCCGGATTTTGGAACCGGGATCATCATCACTCCCGAAGCATCTTCCTCCCGGCTCAAATCCGTTCCGGGCATTCCCATGGCGTGCCGTACCAGCAGTTCTTCGAGGAAAGCGCGCTGGGGACCGAAGCGCAGCGCTCGGGCGCACAGGCCGCCGATCGGCCGCGGCGCCGCTTCCAGGACCCACGGGCCGTCGTCTTTCTTGTCCGTGCCAATGCGAAATTCGGCGTGCACCGGGCCGTGCGTCAGGCCCAATGCGGAAACCGTGCGTTCCGCGCAGTCCAGCAGGCGGTCATAAGCGCCATCAGGAAGGCGCGAAGGCGTGACGTAAATCGTCTCCTCAAAATACGGCCCTTCCAGCGGATCCGGCTTGTCGAATACCGCCAGGATCCGCAGCTTGCCGCGCGTCACGAGGCCCTCCACGGCCACTTCCCCGCCGGGAATGTAACGTTCCACCAGCACACGGTCTAGATCCGGATCTTTCGTAACCCGCACATCGGGCGAGTCCAGCAATTGCTTGATGCGCGCTACCGCAGCATGAAATTCTTCGGCGTTGTTGGCGCGAATCACGCCCTGGCCGGCGGCCAAGCGCAGCGGCTTGACCACGCAGGGAAACTGCACGCGCGGAAGAATTTTCTCCACTCGCTTGTCCAGACGGAAGGAAAAAAATCCCGGCACGGGAAGGCCGGCGTCGCGCAGCACTTCGCGCTGGCGCAGTTTGCTGCGGCAATTTTCGGTGGACTCCGGGGAGTTGTAGGCGAAGCCCAAAGCGCGTGCCGTGAACGCCGCAGTGGTCGTGGAGCGGTCGCCGAGAGCGATCAGTCCGTCGATGGGCCGCACCAGCGATTGCTTGACGATGCGCCGCGCGGCGTCTTCCGGGTCCTCAAAGCGCACGGCAATCGCGCCGTCCGACCAGGGATTTTCGAGCTGATGGCAGCGGTCGCTGGCGAAGACGACGTCGACGCCCAGCGCTTTCGCGGCCTCGGCAAAGCTGCGCGTCTGGTAACCCAGCTTGCTTGCAAGAATAAGTAGTCGGCTCATAGAGAAACGGTAGCACAGCCACTCCTGGCTGTGTGGGTTTGAATGAGTGCAGTTCGTCGGCTGTCGGCGGCAATTGCAAAAACCGCACAGCGAGCCCTTCGCAAGAGCTCAGGGTAAAGAGTCGCTGTGCTACCTAAACGTACTGATCGGCCTTGGCTACGGTTTCCTTCGGCTTGCCGATGGACACGAACTGCGCCTCCATGGGCTCGGCGCAACAGTACCAGGGCTCGTCCAGATATGGTGCGAGCGAGGGTTTCGGCATGGCCGCTCCCGAAATTTCCGGGAGGCGCTTTCCTGCAGCGGCATAAGCCGCGCGCCGAATGTGCGAAAAGATTTCGGTGCGCGAGAGTTTCAGGCCGTCACCGCGCTGCGCGATCTGGGAAATTTCTCGCGCCAGAACATCGACGCGGCGGTCCTCATGCTCCCAGGGAAAAACCAGCGCGGCGGAATCAAACGAGCCGATCATTCCGCTCACTTCGGGCAGTTCCAGCAGACGCGAGCCCGCGGGGATCAGCAGGCGGATGGCCAGCTGAATGGGCGCCACGTTTTCGGTCAAGCCCTGCTCGGCCAGCACATCGAGCAATTCCGCGTAGCCCTCAAGCGTCGTCCACGGCGTGAACGGCACAAAGGTCGGCAGCAGCGTCATGCCCAATTCGCGGAAGCGCTCGACCACCGCCAGAAAATCGGCGCGGGTATGGCCTTTATCGAATTTTTCCAGCACCGCGTCATCCACCGATTCCACTGCGCTGGTAACGAACAGGCACCCGGTGTCGCGCAGCACCGGCAGAAGAGCGTCGTGTTTGCGCAGGTGCTCGATCTTGATGGTCACGTCGTAGGAAACTTCCGGAAACTCCCGGTGCAGCGCTTCGACAATGGCCATCGCGTGCGACGGGCCATTGAAAAAATCAGGATCGCCAAACGTGATGTGCCGCGCGCCCTGGGCCACCTGGCGGCGAATATCTTCCAGCACCACCTCGCGCTCCACCACGCGAAACGCGCCGTTGTAGACCGGCACAATCGGGCAATGGCGGCACAGATGCTTGCAACCGCGCGTGGCTTCGGTTGAACCGGCCACGCGGTGCTCGCCCCCGGGCATCACCACGCGGGCGTATTTCGCCGGCTCGAGCATTCCCGCGCGGTCCGGAACTAAAAATTTCTGCCGCGCCAGGGAAATCACAGGCTCGGGTTGTCGCGAAGCCGCGATACTGCCCGGCGCCGATTCGCCGCCTTCCAGCCGGGCCGCAAGATTTACCAGGCCTTCTTCAAACTCACCGCCCAGGATCGTGCCGACACCCATGCCGCGCAAGTACTCCTCGTTTACAGGCGCGTAAAGGCCGTAAAAGCACAAGTGCGCGCGTTCATTTTTCGCGCGGATTTTTTCCAGCAGGCCGGCGGCCAGCCGCGTCGCAGTATGCATCGGCACGTAAAAACAGATCAGGCCCGCAGCCGAAACTGATTCGTCGGCTAGGGCTTCGCGAGTCAGATCGAGGGAAGTTACGGTATGTCCGCGGGCGCGCAGCCAGGCCGCCGGAGACGCCAGTCCGAACGGTTGCCGGCCTAATTCGTAAGTAGAGATAAGAAGGATATTCATGCGGATACGGGCACGCCCGGAACTATTCTAACCGGGATTGGGCGCGCTGGCACGGCGATCGCTTTGCTGCGGTTGGGGGATTCGTGGAACCGAGCTTGCCGCAATGCTTTCCGCAGTTCGGGCGGAAGGACGACGGGCGGATTGGCGCGGCTTGTATCTGTTCCTGGCTTATCTGGCTCTTCTAACGACTGATTCCTCGCTCTTGACGGGCGAAACGTGCTTCGCTGCCGCGATTCTGCATAGAGCTTAGCTCTGTTCGGGAGGCTTGAAGACGCGATGGTGTGCCGCCGCATAGGATTCGCTGAGGCGAATCCCGTTCGCATCGCGTTCTAACCAAGGGTGAAGAACGTCTTGCTTCTCGATGAAAAAACCAAACTCATTGCTTTGCTTTTTAGCCAGTTTCAGAAGCAGCTCGAAAATTGGACCCAGCAACCGCAATATTGCCTTCTGAACCGGCCGGGAAGTCCCTCGCAGCCGGTCATAGGGAAGCCGCAGGCGATAAAAAAACTCAACTTGTGCGGGATGGCTTGGATAGGCGCTTTTTACGGTCTTGAGCACTTCGGCTTCGGTCCACCTATACACAAAGTTCGGGATCGGACCATTGCCCGCTCCGCCTGCTACGAATTTATTCGCCGTCACGGCCTCGAGCTCATAGTCCACCGTATAGCCGAGGCGTTTTGCGACATTAAGCAGAAAGCTGTCGCGATTTTCGAATACCAGCGCGCCATGGCGGGCGACTCGCAGCATTTCCAGAAGGGCGCGATGCGGAGAAAAGCAGTGGTGCAGGCCCATATGAACAATTGAGAAATCGAAAGCATCGTTCGGAAAATCCAAATTCTCCGCATCCTGAAGCGACCAGCGATATGGCTGCAGAGTATCCCGATATTGCGTGTCCAAATTGGAAATCGTGACATCGGAGAAATGTTCGGCCAGCAGTTTGTCTCGATCCAGGGATCCGCCACAGATTACTAAAATCCGGTGATCAGACTTGAGTCGGCCGCTCTTCACCAACTTTGCAAGGACTTCGCTGTATAAAATTTTTTCGATGAGCGGCTCCACAGACCCAGTTATTTCCTGGGATCGTGTCGGAATTCTAAATGCTCCTGAGCCGAGAATGCAAGACAGAACCAGCCGCGGCAGAAAATTCATACTGGAATGCGAAATTCAACAGCAAACAGACGGAAGCCTGTTCTACAAAAAAAGAAAACGCCTCGTCCCGCTGGCTGGGCTGCCCGGGACGAGGCGGAAGTGGAATCAGAATTCAGTCTGGGCCGCCGGCCTGCGGATCTCGCGGCGACACTCGGCTGAAACGACCGAGCCCTTTAGGGGCAGGTCGGGGAAATCATCTTGATCGCCGTTACCTTCATGTAGTGCGGAGCCTTCGCCACACCCTTCATGGCTTCAGCTTCCGCGGGCGGCACAGCCGTGCCCGTGATTTCAATCTTGTGGCCGACGTGCGGCTTCAGGTTGGCGGAAGACGAAACGATTCCCACAGTCTTCGGTCCCTTCTCAAGATCGGAGAGCATGTAGGAGTCAGGAGCGTCGCCGGCGCGCAAGCAGCCGGTCATGCTGTGTTCTTTGGGAGCATCCTGTGCGCTGGAGCGCATGGACACGGTCATTGCACATGCAACCACCACAACCGCGAGAATCAATTTTTTCATGAACGTCTCCTTTGGAGCAGATCGCCGGGCATGGTATCACAAATTCTATCAGGTAAATCGAAATCTGTAATGATGGCTCAAGTGGTAATCGCTTCGATGGCGCGAGCACGGGCCGGGAAGTTCTCCTGAGTGCGGAATAGTTTCTCGACATGATGACTCGCAGGCTGCGCGGGATTGCAGGATGCGCTATGATTGTTAACCTGCATCATCCCAGAAAGGAATAAGCACGTATGGCTCCCGTATCCAAGAATTCGTTTGGCACGCGCACCGCCCTGCCGGTGGACGGCAAATCCTACGAAATTTTCAGTTTGAGCGCGCTGGAGAAAAAAGGCGTGGGGCACGTTTCCAAGCTGCCCTTCTCCCTGCGCGTGCTCCTGGAAAATCTTCTGCGCATGGAGGACGACCGCTTCGTCCACCCCGGAGACATTGAGGCGCTGGCGTCGTGGAATCCCACGGCCGCGTCGCAAAAGGAAATTTCCTTCATGCCGGCGCGCGTCCTGCTGCAGGATTTCACGGGAGTTCCGGCCGTGGTCGATTTCGCGGCCATGCGCGAGGCCATCACCACGCTGGGCGGCGATCCGAAGAAGGTGAATCCGCTGCTGCCCGCCGAACTGGTCATCGACCATTCGGTGCAGGTCGACAAGTCCGGCTCGGATATGGCCTTCGCATTCAACGCGGAACTGGAATTCCAGCGCAACGTGGAGCGCTACGCATTTCTTCGCTGGGGACAGGACGCGCTGAACAATTTCAAGGTCGTTCCGCCGGACACCGGCATCTGCCACCAGGTGAACCTGGAATATCTGGCGCGCGTCGTGTTTGACGCTGCAACGGCCGACGGCAAGACGCAGGCGTTTCCCGATTCGCTGGTGGGAACCGATTCGCATACCACGATGGTCAATGGCCTCGGCGTTTTCGGCTGGGGCGTCGGCGGCATTGAAGCGGAAGCCGCCATGCTTGGCCAGCCGCTGTCCATGCTGATCCCGGAAGTTGTCGGCTTCAAGCTGCATGGACGCCTGCCGGAAGGCACGACGGCCACCGACCTCGTCCTGGTCGTCACCGAAATGCTGCGCAAGAAAGGCGTGGTCGGAAAATTCGTGGAGTTCTACGGCACAGGCCTCTCCAGCCTCAGCCTGCCGGATCGCGCCACCATCGCCAACATGGCTCCGGAATACGGCGCGACCATGGGCTTCTTCCCCGTCGACGCCGAGACTCTTTCCTATTTGCGTTTCACGGGCCGGCCGCAGTCGCGCGTGCGCCTCGTCGAGGAGTACACCAAGGCGCAGGGTATTTTCCGCACGGACGCGACGCCCGATCCGATTTACACCGACAAGTTGGAGCTGGATCTGGCCACGGTTGAAGCCACGCTAGCGGGGCCGAAGCGCCCGCAGGACCGCGTGCCACTGCGGCTATCGAAGGCCTCGTTCGAAAAATCGATGGAGGGCACGGCGCAGAAGCAGGTCGCGGTGCGCAACAACGGCGACAAATTCGAGCTTTCGAACGGCTCCGTGGTGATCGCCGCAATTACCAGCTGCACGAACACTTCGAACCCCTCGCTGATGCTGGGCGCCGGGCTCCTGGCAAAAAAAGCGATCGAGCGCGGCCTGCACAGCAAGCCATGGGTGAAGACCAGCCTCGCGCCGGGATCGAAAGTGGTTACCGATTACCTGGAAGCCGCGGGCCTCGGAAAATATTTGGATCAGCTGGGCTTCCAGCTCGTTGGCTACGGTTGCACAACCTGCATCGGAAACAGCGGACCGCTCGAAGATCACATCGGCGCGGCCATCAAGGACAACAGCCTCGTGGCTGTTTCGGTGCTCAGCGGAAACCGCAACTTTGAAGGCCGCATTCACCCGCTGGTGCGCGCGAATTATCTGGCCTCGCCGCCGCTGGTGGTGGCCTACGCGCTCGCCGGCAGCATGGATTTTGACATGGCCACGGAACCGCTGGGCAACGGCAAGGATGGCAAGCCTGTTTTCCTGCGCGATATCTGGCCGTCGCCGCAGGAGATCGAATCGACCGTACGCGCCAGCGTCACGACCGCGATGTACAACAAAGAATACGGCGAAGTTTTTCAGGGCGATGCCCGCTGGCAGGGTTTGAAAGTGCCCAAAGGCGACATTTATTCCTGGGACGATCGCTCCACCTACATCAAGAATCCACCGTTCTTTGAAAAAATCTCCAAGAATCCGGCGCCGCTCACGGACATTCACAACGCGCGCGCGCTGGCTATGCTCGGAAACAGCATCACCACCGATCACATCTCGCCGGCCGGATCGATCGGCGTGGATACCCCGGCTGGAAAATGGCTGATCGCGCAGGGAGTGAAGCCGGTGGATTTCAATTCCTACGGCGCGCGGCGCGGCAATCATGAAGTAATGATGCGCGGCACGTTTGCCAACATCCGCCTGCGCAACCAGCTCGCCCCCGGCACCGAGGGCGGCTGGACCGTGCACCAGCCGGACGGCGAAAAAATGTCGATCTACGACGCCTCCATGAAATATCAGAAAGAGGGGACGCCGCTGATCGTGCTGGGCGGAAAGGAATACGGCTCGGGATCGTCGCGCGACTGGGCAGCCAAGGGCACTCTGCTGCTCGGCGTGCGCGCTGTGATCGCGGAAAGCTTTGAGCGCATCCACCGCAGCAACCTGCTGGGCATGGGTGTTCTGCCGCTGCAACACAAGGCGGGAGAATCGGCGCAGTCGCTGGGCCTCACCGGATTCGAGGAATTTACGATCGAGGGGATTTCCAAGCTGGCGCCCGGAATGGCCGTGCAGGTCCATGCGCGCGACAAGAACGGCAAGGAAACCGTCTTTCAAACCTTGGCGCGCGCCGACACGCCGGAAGAAGTGAACTACTACCGGCACGGCGGCATTCTGCCGTACGTGCTGCGGCAGATGCTGTAGGCCTGTCGCTCCCTGTTTGAGGTCCAATATGCGCCGAAAGCTGAGCCGCCGTGAATTGGTGAAAGCGGCGGCGGGCACTACGCTCGCTGCCGCCGGAACGGCGATCGCGCTGCAAGCCGCGAACGCTTCCACTCCCGGGCCGCAGGTTCCAGGCGCTGACATGTCGCATGAGTGCACGGTCGCCGATCCGGAGCACTATCACCTGGAATTTGAAAATGAGTTCGTCCGCGTAATCCGCTGCCGCATTCCCGGCCGCGACAAAGTGAAAATGCACAATCATCCCTTCGGCTCGGTCATTATTTTTATGACCGACCAGAATCTTCATCAAACCCTCGAGAGCGGAAAAACGGAAGAAGCTCACAACAAAGCCGGGCACATCGTGTGGGGGACGGGATCGCAGTCCCAGCACATGGGCGAGAACGTCACCGATCAGATGTATGAGTACATTCGCGTGGACATCAAAGCTGCAGTGCCGAAGCCAACCTGATTGCGCGATAGCCCGAGCATTCCTGCCGCTTCCCACCCCGGTGCAATTCTGGCAAGATTTCTGCGTCGACCTGAAGGAGCCCCATGCGCGTTCGCACCGTTTTTTCCCTGCTGCTTAGCTGTCTGATACTGCTGGCGCTCCGTGTGCCAACTACAGCGGCGCAATACCCGCAGACCGGACCGGAGACGATTTACGCCATCAAGGCTGGGAAGCTCGTCGATCCGGAAAAAGGCACCGCCGAATCGAATCAAATCGTCGTCGTGCGCGGGAAGAAAATTGAAGCGGTGGGACCGCACGTGGCGATTCCGGCGGATGCCAAGATCATCGACCTCAGCAAGTCAACCGTACTCCCGGGATTGTTCGACGCGCACACGCACTTGTGCATGACGCAGAAAAAAGATCGTGACGGGCGAGGCTATTACTTCACGACGCTGCTGGACCCCACTCCCTACCGCGCGATTGAAGGCGTAGCAAATGCCCGCGACATGCTGGCCGCAGGCTTCACCACGGTTCGCGACGTCGGCAACGCCGGGAACTACGCGGACACTGCTCTGCGCCAGGCCATTGAACGGGGCCTGGTTCCGGGCCCCACCATGATCAACGCCGGACGCATCATCGCCCCCTACGGCGGCCAATTTCACCTGCAGCCCGAAAAAAGAGATCTGGCCACGCCGGAGTATGCCTTCGCGGACACTCACGATGAAATGATCAAAGCCATCCGCGAGAATATCCATGTTCACGGGCAACGCCACCAACGCGAACAACAGCGTCGGGGATCGTCGCCGGGGTCGGGCAGGCGGTCACCGAGCAGCTCGGCAGACCGCGCCGCGAAGGCGCGGCCGGGGTCTCGGGCGTCGCCATCGGCGCGGACTCTACGACCTCTGCCAATTGGTAGCGATTTGTAACGCCAGCGTTCCATTTCGCAACCGGACCCGCGTCGCCTCCACGTTCGAGCTCGTCGAGGGCGCCGAGAGTGTCGAGCTCGACGAACGCGACGGCGAAGCGCTGCGCCACCGCGAGACAGACCTCCCGCCGCTGCCAGCCGTCGTACGAGCGTCGACGGCCGTACGCGAGCCCCGTACGCCGGGACGCCCGGTAGCGCAACCACGCCTCCTCACGACTGGGCCGCTGATCGGTCGGCGCCTCAAGCGCAGCGAGGTACACGTCGACGAGGTCGACCTGCACGCGCCGATCGTCCTCGGTCAAGGAGCCGATGAGGAAGTAGGCGGCATCGTGTGACCAGTTGCCGCGGCGGACGACCTCCCAGTCGAGGAATCCGACGTCGTCGTCGGGCAGCAGGTACGTGTTGCCGATGTGGGCGTCGCCGTGCAGCAACGTCACCGGGCCCATGGTGAGCGTCGACACGAAGCGCACCCACAGATCGACGATCTCGTCGCCGTCGTACTGCGCGACCGCGGCGGGATCGTGTCGCCGGCTCGCTCGAGCCCGGTCAGGGACAGCGTTCGCCGCAGCCCGGACTGGAACCCTTCAGTCGGCTCCCACGTCTGCACCCAGGCGAGATCCGCATTGTCGCGCCCGAGAACCCCCACTACGCGGTGCAGCCGGGCCAGGCCGCGCAGCCCGTTGGCCACCTGGTCGGGTGTGAGTGGGCGGGTCGAGTCCCGCGGGTCGGCGCCCCGCGGATGAGGTCCTCCATCACCACGACGTAGTCGACGCGGGCCGGTCGATGATCACCTGGTACACGAGCGGGTGGTCGACGGGGAGCGGCGCCCTCGAGGCGTACAGGTCGGCCTCGTTGAAGAGGTTGCCGTTGCGGGCGTGCACCTCGCGGTTGACGGCGCCTCACCCTTGAGGAAGACGGTTTCCGGCCCGGTACCGGCCGCGTAGGTGAGCCCGAACCGGGCCCCAGGTTGGTCCCGTCACCGCGCAGCAGCAGCGACACCTCGCCGACCTTCACGTCGGGTACGCGTCGGCGATCGCCGCCGTCGTCCACGCCACGGTCACGTCGTCCCAGTCGTTCGGGATGAGGGATGGCTCCACGAGTAACCGCCCTCCTCCTCAGGCGCCGGGCGCCGGCCCGCGGCGGATGGCGTCCTCGACCAGCTGGATGACCCACGTGATCCACGGGTCGCGTCCTGGGGTCCAACCTCCAATCCACCACCAGCCGCTCGTACGACACGACGCTCCACAGCACGTCGAGCATCGACGCCGCCGACGTCGCGGTCGACCGACGACCACTCCTCCGTCGACGGTGCCACCGCCGCGAGCAGCGCCTCACGTTGGCGTTCGTTGGCCGCGGCGACCGTGGGATCACGGTGTCCGCGGCTCGATCGGAAACGACGAGACGTACTCGAAGATCCGTGCGGTCACGTCGGCGACGTCTTCGAGGCGGATTCCCTCCACCTCGACGCCGGCTTCCTCTTCGAACCTGCCCATCACCGCGTCGCGCAGCTCGCGCTCGCTGGCGAAGTACCGGTAGACGGTCCGTTCGTTGACGCCGCGCGCTACCGCGACGGCTGGCACCGTAAAGCCCCAGTTCCAGGTCGCGAAGCCGTGGAGCAGCTCCACGCCGGCGACGAGGATGCGCTCACGTGTGCTCCGCCACCGCGCTGCCGGCGGAGCGGACTGTCGTACCGGCGACGTTGTCGCGGCGGGGTGATGCTCACGGGAGGACGACGGGAAGCGTCTCCCATCCCCGCACGGTCGAGGTCGGCGCGAGCCGGGCGCCCTCCCAGTCGACCTCCCACTCGGGGAACCGCGCCAGCACCTCTTCCAGCGCGACCCGACCCTCGAGCCGCGCCAGCGCCGCGCCCAGGCAGTAGTGCGCGCCGTACCCGAACGCGAGGTGCTGGCCGATCTCGCGGTGGATGTCGAAGCGGTCACCGTCGGGATAGCGGCGGTCGTCACGGTTGGCCGACCCCACCAGGAACAGGACCGCGCTGCCCGCCGGCACCGTCTGCCCGTAGTGCTCGACGTCGCTGCGGCGCGTACCGGCCCGACGTGCGGCGCGGGCGGCTCGTAGCGCAGCAGCTCCTCGATCGCGTTCGGGATCAGCGACGGATCGTCGACCAGCTCCCGCCGCTGCGTCGGGGTGCTCGGCCAACGTCTTGCCCGCCCAGCCGATGAGGCGGGTCGTGGTCTCGTTGCCCGCGCCACGGACCACGTTGACGTAGGTGAGGATCTCGCCGCGGGTCAGGCGGCGGGTGGTGCCGGTCTCGTCCTCGAACTCCGCCTGCAGCAGCTGCGTCATCAGGTCGTCGGACGGATGCTCCGCCCTCCACTCGATGTAGTCGGCGAACATCTCGCCGCTGGCGAAGCCGTTCGGCGTGAACTTCTGTGGCTGTCCGGGCGTCGTCCGCAGGCTCGCGTCGGCCTGGTCGCGGATCGCCTCCTGATCCTGCTCGGGGATGCCGAGCAGCATGCCGATCACCCGCATGGGCATCTGCGACGCCGATGTCGGCGACGAAGTCGAACCGGTCCGCACCCGACCAGCGGGTCGAGGCTGTCGACGCAGAACTCGCGGATCTTCGGGCTCCAGGCGCGTGTTCATCTGCCGCGGCGTGAACGCCCGCGAGAGCAGGGCGCGGTGGATGGTGTGCGTCGGCGGGTCCTCGAAGATCAACACGCCGGGCGGCATCTCGATGTTCGCCTTGATCAGCTCGAGGATGCCGCCGCGTCCGGAGATGAAGGTGTCGCGGTCGACCAGGCCGCGCTCGACGTCGTCGAAGCGGCTCAGCGCGTAGAAGTCGAATTTCTCGTTGTAGTAGAGCGGCGCTTCCTCGCGCAGCCGACGGAACACCGGGTAGGGATGACGTCGATGTCGACGTCGTACGGGTCGTAGTACACCTCGCTGGTCGCGGTCACGGCCACGGTCCCCTCCTAGCTTTCTGTTGTCGGCGATGTGGGCGCGGCGGCGACCCGTCCGTCGAGGAGCGCCATGATCCGCGACGGGCTCAGCGGCAGGCGGTTCACCGTCACGCCGAACGGCGAGGCGTCGGCCACCGCGTTGACGACGGCCGGTCGACGCCGATTCGCGCCCCCCTCACCCACGCCCTTGTAGCCACCGGGGCCCGGGCTCGGGCGTCTCGATGTGCCCGTACTCGATGAGCGGCACCTCCGCCGCGGTCGGCAGCAGGTAGTCCATGAAGGTGGTGGCGACGGGGTTGCCGTCGTCGTCGTAGGCGAGCTCCTCGAAGAGGACGCCGCCGATGCCCTGGACGACCCGCCCCACGATCTGGCCCTCGACGACGTTCGGGTTGATCATCGGGCCGCAGTCCTCGCTCACGATGTAGCGCAAGAGCTGCACGCGACCGGTGAGCACGTCGACCTCACAGGTGCACAGGTGCGTGGCGTTCACCCAGATCGACCCGTGCGTCGTGTACCGGGCGGTCGCCTCGAGCCCGGCGGGCACGCCCGGCGGCAACGAGGGATGGAGTACGCCGAGCGCGGCGACCTCGGCGAACGAGAGCCCCTTCGACGGGGTGCCGCGCACGTTCGCCCGGCTGCGGACGAGCTCGATGTCGTCGGGGGCCGCCTCGAGCTTGTGTGCGGCGATCGCGACGATGCGCTCGCGCAGGATCGACCACGGTGTCGCGCACCGCACCCGCCGTCATCGATCCACTGCGGCTCCCGGCCGCGCCGGCGCCGAACCCGGTCACCGTGGTGTCGCCTTGGATCGTCCCGACGTCGGCGATGTCGGCGCCGAGTGCGTCGGCGGTGAGCTGCACCACGGTCGTCTCGATGCTGTTCCCGGTCGACCCGCCGGCGACGTAGACGTTGATCCGGCCCGAGGGCTCGACCGGGATCGTCGCGGCCTCGGTCGCGTAGTAACCGAAGCCCGGGGTCGACGGCTCGACGTAGGTCGAGAGGCCGACGCCGAGATAACGGCCACGCGTGCGCGCGTCGGCCTGCTCGGCGCGGAACGCGTCGTAGTCGAGCATCGTCACCGCCTGCTCCAACGTCTCGAGCGGCGAGATGCTGTCGTAGGTCATGCCGTTCTGGTTGGCGTACGGAAGCTCGTCCGGGCGGAGCAGGTTGCGGCGACGCAACTCGACCGGATCCATGCCCATCTCCCGCCGCCGCGATGTCGAGCAGCACCTCACGGGCCAGCGATTCGAACTGCCACGGACCGTGGTACGGCAACGGCCGGGCCGGTTCGTGTACATGGCCTTGGCGGTGAAACCGGCACGGGGCACGCGGTACGGACCGGAACAGCACGCCCACGATTCCGCGGTGCCGACGGGCCAGGGTGTGGGGTAGGCGCCGCAGTCGGACACGAAGTCGAGATAGGCCGCCTGGATGGCGCCGTCGGCGTCGAACGCGATGCGGGCGTCGCCGTGCTCGTGGCGTGACTGCCCGGCGGCGAGCAGGTCTCGCGGCGGTCCTCGACCCACTTCAACGGATGCCCACCTTCGGCGCCGAGCATCAGGCACATCTCGTCGCGCTGCACCATGATCTTCTGGCCGAAGCCGCCGCCGGTGTCGCGCATCACCCGCGGACGCGGTGCTCGGGGATTCCCAGCAGGTGGCGCCAACAACCGCACCTCGTGCGGCGACTGGGTCGCCGAGTAGATCGTGGAGCTCGCGGTGCCGCGGGAGTAGTCGACGAGGAGACCGCGCCCTTCCATGGGCACCGCGGATCGCCTGCTGGAAGAACGTCTCGCGGCGCGTGCGCGCCGCGCCGAACACGTCGTCGACCGTGTCGGCGGGGAGGCCGGTATCTCGCCGATGACGTTGGAGCCGTGGCGCATCGTGGACGAGTGCGTCAGTCACCGTCGGCGGTCGGCGTAGTCGACGACGGCCGCGCAGCTGGTCGTAGTCGACGTCCACGAGTTCGGCCGCGTCTTCCGCGACCGAGAGGCTCTCGGCGACCACCGCCGCGACCGGGTCACCGACGAAGCGCACCTCGTCGTCGGCGAGAGGCGGACGCGGCATCTCGGGGATGTCGGGCCCGATCGACGTGTGCCACTGCTCCTTGACGTCGGGGTTGAGGTCGGCGGCGATGAACACGGCGTGGACGCCCGCGGGCATCGCGCGCGGCCGCCCTGTCGATATCGCCGATTGGCGCGCGCGAACGGACTGCGCACGAAGTACGTGTGGGGCATCCCGGCGGCGACGATGTCATCGACGTAGGTGCCCCCACCCGTCAGCAGGCGCGCGTCCTCGACGCACACGACGGTCCGCGTACCGGGCCACGCCGGCCGGTGAGGTGTCGGTGGTGCCGCTCAGGCGAGCTTGGCGGACCAGCCGCCGTCGACGGGGATGACGGCGCCGCGTCACGAACGACGCCCGATCCCGACGCGAGGAACGCGGCGACCTCGGCCACCTCCTGGGCTGCCGCCGCGGTTCAGCGCCGCCTTCTCGAGGATGCCGGGAGTCGCTCCGGGTGCGCGCCCATGATCTCGGTGTGGATGAAGCCGGGACAGATCACGTTCACCCGGATGCCCTGCGAGCCGTACTCGACCGCGGCGGCCTTGGTCACGCCGATCACGCCGGCCTTGGCCCGCCGGTACACGCTCGTGAACGGCGTGGCGTTGAGACCGCCGACCGACGACCAGTTGACGATCGAGCCGCCGTCGCCGTGCTCGAGCATGGCCCGGATGCCGTGCTTCATGCCGAGCAGCACCCCGCGCAGGTCGACGTCCATCGGCTTGTCGTAGTGCTCCATGGTCACGTCGGTGAGCGGCCGCCGGTGGCGATGCCGGCCACGTTGAGCACGCGTCGACCCGGCCGAACTCCTGACCGCGGCCGATCATCGCCTCGACGTCGGCTTCGCTGGTGACGTCGCAGTGGACCGGCAGGACGTCCTCGCCGACCTCGGCCGCGGTGTCCTGCTCCGCCCCGCTGATGTCGGCGGCGACGACCTTGGCGCCCTCGCGCACGAAGACCCTCACCGAGGCCTTCGCCATGCCCGACCCGGCGCCGGTGATGACCGCGACCTTGCCGTCGAGCTCACCCATGGAGCGACCCCCTCTAGCTCGGCATCTCCCGCTCGCAGATCTCGCCGCGAGTATGACACCAATACGTCGCTACGACTCCGGGGGCGGCGGGGTGTAGAAGAGCTCCAACGCGATGTTGTCGGAGCGGAAGGCGAGCACCTGCCGAACGGCAGCTCCTGCACCGGCGTGTACGTCGTGCCGAGCGCCGCCAGCCGGCCCTCGACCGCGGCGAGGTCGGCGGCGTCGGTGGCCACGAGCGACAGGTGATCGAGCCCGGCGCGCCGCTCGTCGAAGACCGCTTCGGCGGGCTCGTCAGTGCACACGCAAGACGATCGTGGTGCCGTCGGGCAGCATGCCGTAGGAGAAGGTGGTGGTGTCCGACCGACCCTCCATGGCGCTCGTCCAGCCCAGGGCCTCGCGGTACCACTCGGCACTCCGGGCGAGGTCGGTGACGGTGAGACTGATGTGGGAGACCC
>CAVZGK010000016.1:0-760132 GCA_963774805.1 uncultured Acidobacteriota bacterium | reverse complement strand
CCTGAGGAGATTCCTGGAAGATGAAGGTTACAGGGTACGTACTGCTTCAGACAGTGAGGAGGGAATACGTCTGTACGATGATTGTGGTCCGTTCAATGTGGTCCTGATCAACTACGACGTGACCGGAAGAAATGGGGCCGAGATCGACTATCGACTGCCGCAAACAGGCGGAACAACCCTCGCGTCGGCTATCCGAAAGAAAAATCCTTCGCAAGGAATCATCATCGCGGCGCCTGCCTATAGAACTGCGGACGAACTTTGCCTGCCCCCTGACTTGATGCATACCACCGTGTTGATCGATATCAGCATTTTCCGCCTGCGCAACCTTCTTGAGCGATTGGAACTGGATCGGGCGATCGAATCGTTGACGGCTCCGGATTGGTTGCGTCTCCGGCTCTTTGCTGCATTCCGGATTCTCGGGCTGGGCAGGGCCGCGCGTGGCAGGACGGGAGAGGACCTTCTTGCGGAAGCTCTGCTGCGAACCCTGACAGGAGCTGAGTCCACGAAGGGGAGGCACTGGAACAAGTCCGTCGATTTTGTCCGGCACCTCGCAGGAGCCATGCAGAGCATTTCTTCCAGCTGGAAACGGAAGTCGTGCGAAACCGAGCCCTATCTCGCATCCGAAGTCCTTGCATTCGGCGCGGAAGGCCAGGAAATATCTCTGGTGGACAACGTTGCTTCGGACGAAGCCGGGGCTGATCAAAGATTGCTGGCACACGAGAAAGTGAATCAAATCTTCGCAGCCTTTCATGATGACAAGGACGCGACTCGGGTGCTTCAGGGTTGGTTTGATGGTTTGAAGCCGAAGGAGATTAGGCAGAAAGATGGACTTGACGAGAATAAATATGCGGCTGCGGTAAAAAGAATCAGAACGAGGCTCTTGAGCGGAACAAGCGCTCGCAACGGGAGTAAACAACATGACGTATAAGACCAATGGTGACGAGCCACAAAGAATCATGAATCAGCTGGCTGATTCCGTGTTTGAGCTGTCGGATGAGGAAATTCTTGCCGAGGTTCGTGAAAGTGGAGCTGATCCACAGCAAGAGGCCGGACGAACTCGCTCCGCGCTACAACACCCGCTGCACATGTTCCAGGCGCTGGATAGACAATTGTCGAGTCTTGGGCACGTGATCAACCCCCGGTCATGGCGGCACGACGCCGGAAGTTACAGCAACCGGTGCGTGAACTGTGACTCCCTGGTCAGACTCACAGCCGCAACCAATGAACTGCGGGGCAATGCCCTGGACGAATCCTGCGCCGGGCGCACTCAGCGCGCGGTCAGGCGGACAGGCAGCAGTGCATAGGAAAGAAAGGGCGACCAAAGGTGCAGATCAGGCGCGCCATTGCGATAGTCTGTTGACCTGGCCGGCGCAGGCGGAACTCTCTTTGGGTGGATGCTCCAACGATAGGGTAGGGGACAGTACCAAGGTACGCTCCAGCCATTTCAACCTAGGATCCTCTGGATCAGCCCGGGCTCTCGGTGTCTCGATCGGAGAATGACGTTACTAAGAACGGCCAAGTTGGTGAGAAACAAGTCAACATGGTTGGTGATCTTTGTGGCTGCTGCGGTGGAGAATCGAACGCTTGAGCCGCGCGCATCGAATCTGTAAGTTTTGTGGGCGAATCCATCGAATTGAACGGCGGTCAGTTGATGCTTTAACCGACGCAGGCAGAGTGGGAGGAGACGCGAAGCTACCGAGAAATGGTGAAGCAATTCTGGGGTGGATTGTGGGTTGGAAATCTTCGAAAAATTGCCTCCGGATAGTGTGTCTTGCGCGATGTTGAATGACTTAGGCGGCCCTTGGCAGTCACCGCGGACTTGGAACTTGTTGAAAAACCTAATCCTTAAAGCCCTCCATCTCGTCAGTCACCACGTCGCCGTAGATATTCATAGTGGTGCGATGTCGGAGTGCCGCATAATGCCGGGTTGAACCGGATAGCGCGTACCCTTTTATTTTTCCCTGGCGTACCCAACGCAGAAGTGTGCGAGCTTTGACTTTCAGATAATGAGCTGCTTCATCTGCTGTTAACCATCGGTAGCCGTGAGAGCTTTCTGAGGCAAGATGCAACTGCGGCATATGACCTCCACAGTGCAAACTACTGAGGCAAAAATGTGTCCAAGACTTTGATGGATTTTATTCATAGCGGTCGCCTATCGAAGCCGTTTCACGTCCATACGATGCGCAACCGACGACGACCTCCCAGAACTCTACTTTGACGCTTTGCCCGTATTAAGAAACCGAAGGACTTACAAGGCGTCGGAAGGTCGCTAGGGCCTTGAAAGATCGTGTTAGCTCCCGTTCTCCATGGTCCAGAAAATGGTCCGTCACTAGCGGTCGCTCGCCAGTCACGCGCCCGAACCCCCGCGAGAAGAGTCGGCGGGCTGGTCGCAACAGTGTCAAGGTCCAGTTTAACGGTAACTGACTGACATCCTACGGGACTGGCAGCCAGCTTTGGCGTTGTAAGGAACTCTCAGGAACGGTAATGGACCCTAATTGGACCCGGATTGAAACTCCTGATAACTGCCCTACCGGGCGCGTTGTCTCTTCGCGGTTGACTTTCTCCATTGAGGCCCTTCCTTGGGGGCGCTTCGGTTTGAGGTTTTCGCTACCACGCCAGAGTTGGCGGATTGAGCCGCCAGTTGAAATACCCTTCCAAGAAGTATCAGCCTGAATTCCGGAACGACTAGAACAAAAGTTTCAGAGCTAGTTGGATCTGCCGAGCCGATGTGGTTGCATCGGGCCGGGTGATCGTTTGCGTGGACAGACCAAACGTGTTGGTTTGCTCTACTATATTGCCTGGCTGCTGGAATTGGGGATGATTCAGCAGGTTGAAGAATTCTGAGCGGAATTGCATCCGGAAGCGTTCGTTGATGCGGATGTTCTTCATCAGCACCATGTCGACATTCGTATAATGCGGACCGTAAAACTGATTCCGGCCCGAGTCTCCGATATGTCCGAGAAAAGTGTTGCTGAATGCCGCCAGGTCAGACGCCCCGGTTCTGACGCCATTCGCGCTGATTTGCGGTCCAGAAGTGGCGAACGGATTGCCAATCACATCAGGGTAGGAAAAGCTCGCGATCCCAGTACGTCCATTGTCAAATGCACTGGTGAAAATTGTGTATGGATGTCCAGTCTGCGCACTGACGATCCCCGAGATTTGAATCCCCTCCAGCCCCTTCCCGAGCACACCCTGGCTCAGAAAGCTCTTGCCGGTACCGAAAGGCAGTTCGTAGGAGAAATCAACTACTCCCCTCTGTCTGATATCGTTGTCCGAGTTGCCGCGGGAGACCGTATTCGGGTTGCGTGAGTCAACCGGGAAGCTTCCTGTTCCCTGTTCGGGAGTGAGAGGGTCATTTGAGTCGTCGGTGGCATGGGACCATGTGTACGCCCCACCGATTTGCAAGCCGTGCGAAAGCTGCTTGGTCACGGTTGCCTGCAGGGCATTGTATCTCGAGTCCGCATTCGTCCTGGTGATGTTCGACGTCGGGAAATTAGCCGCTGTCTGCAGCGCGGTTTCGCGAATGGACGGCGGAATAACCAGTGTACCCGGGTTGTTGATACCTCCATACAATGCGGAACCACTAATCACCCCTTGGGGATCACCCGGAAGGCAGCCTCCTTGAGCGACACACGAAGCAATGTTCTGCTGTATCAGAGCCGGATCAGGTGGAACGGCGTCGAGAGTTCGTAGGACGTGCGTCGCGTGGGACCCCACGTAGTTGAGCTCAAGCACCGCACCTCCTGGCAGCGCCCGCTGGATGCCGAAATTCCAGTTCTGGCTTGCTGGCTGTCGAATGTTGGGATCGAGCAATGTCACCACCTGGTTTGCTCCGTTGGAAAAGGTGGTTCCAGGCGCTGGCTGCGTTGCCGGAGCCGGGATCTGCTCAGGGGTCAGCACGGTGGACGGGATATTCAAAAACGTCCCCTGGAAGGGCGGATTCGACCGTGCGTTGCCAAAAATATTGTCGAAGATGCGATCGTGGAAGATTCCGTACCCAGCGCGCACCGAGGTCTTGCCATCCTTAAACGGGTCCCACGCAATTCCAATTCTGGGTTCGAAGTTTTTGTAATCGTTGCTGTACACCTGGTGGCCCGTACCCGATCCCACCAAGGTGAACGTGTAAGTGTTGGCAACGCTGTCGGGATTCTGAAACAGGTTCGAGAAGTTCCCGCCGGTTTCGAAAGGAACGCCATTGAACTGGTAGCGAAAGCCATAGTTCAACGTGAGATTGCGGGTGACCTTCCACGTATCCTGGATAAAACCATCGAATTCGCGCTGGCGGAAGTCCTTGTTATCCGTAGCCACACGCGTACCTGCATGGTTGTAAAACTGGGACTGGAATTGGCCGAACACGCCGCCGACCAGGAACCACGAGAGGTCCTGAATGGTCGAAGCAACGTTGCTTGCGATGGTCGGATCCAGACCGGAGACCGCTGCATCCTGGAATCCGGTGCCCGAGAATCGATTGAAAAACACGAGGGAGCGCGAGTTGAAGTTGTCGTCACCCGATGAGCGGACGTCCCGGAAATCGCCACCAAACTTGATCGTGTGGTTGGATTTCACCCAGGTCACCACATCGCTGTAGCTGGTGGTACCCGTGTTTCTAGCCTGCCCCGCGGAATCGAACAGCGTATTGCAGCCGAATGCATTGACAGGACCATTCAGAAAAGCACCATCCGGTACCTGGATGTCGACTCCGTTGCCGAAAGCGTCGGTTCCGGTAATTGGATTGAAGAGGTTACAGTTGCTGTCAAAAGCGGCATAGTTCTTGTTCCAGCCAAACTTGAACTCATTGATCAAGTTGTTTCTGAATGTTGAAGTCAGGCCAGCGAACACGCCGTGCTGGTAACTTGGCGTGCTCAGAAGATCGAGGCCGGGACCAAGTTCGAAGTGCCCCTGATTCGATTCAACACTGCGGCCATAAGCGTAGCGGAGGGACAACTGCTCCTTCTCCGTAAGTTTGTGATCGATTTTCCCAGTCCAGGTGTAAGCGTTGAGACTATCCGGGCTGGCGAAATTAAGAGTTCCCGAGACCCCTGGGATTACATCTCCCGCATTTGGATTGGGCAGCAGATTCAGCAACCTTTGGATTTCAGGGTCGGGGCCGAGCCCGGTCTGGTTGTCCGCAGCTCCGGCCGTGAGATCTATGGTCTGAGTTCCGCTGGCCGTCGGTACGGTGAAGACTCCGGACTTGAAAGCGGCCGTCGGCACTGTCCGGGACTCCGTCAGCGTGGTCCTGAACCGCTGATATTCGCCGTTTATGAAGAAAAACGTCCTATCCTTGATAATGGGCCCACCAAGCGAGAATCCGAAATCGTTTCGCACGTAGGGATCTTGTGGCGCGGGGTCAGAATTGAAAAAGTCACGTGCTCCCAGCGCGTTGTACCGTCCGAACCAATATGCGTCGCCGTGAAACTGGTTGCTGCCTCCCCGAGTGATCACGTCAATAATGGCTCCGGTGTTGCGGCCATACTCGGCATTGAAGTTATTGGTGATGACCCGGAACTCCTGAGTCGAATCCGGATTCGCGCCCAGAATGCCCGTGCCTCCTCCAGGGACGGACGTATCATTGTTGTCCACACCATCGAGAAGAAAGTTGTTGTTGCGGTCGCGGGAGCCGTTTACCGAAAATCCGTTACTGCCGTTGTTAGGCTGTGTCGCTCCGGGTGACAGCAGAACCAGTTCGTAGGGATTACGCGTGAGCAG
The DNA here is from genome assembly GCA_963774805.1 of uncultured Acidobacteriota bacterium. Classification (GTDB taxonomy): domain Bacteria; phylum Acidobacteriota; class Terriglobia; order Acidiferrales; family UBA7541; genus Palsa-360. The sequence goes on along the minus strand of CAVZGK010000016.1, from coordinate 754,423 downwards.
GGGTAGATCGGTTATGGTTTTGGCGCTCACTAGCGTGCTGAGTTGGCTGGTCTCGGTGTCAATCGGGGCTACAGACTCGTCGCTTACTTCGACGCTCTGCTGTACGGTTCCCAGCGGCAATCCAACGTTCAGTACCAGTGCCTGCGCAACGGAGAGCGGAAGACGCTTGAACTCCGCCGTGCGAAAACCTTCTTTCCTGACGTTCACTAAGTAATCGCCCGGTGCGAGACTGGGAATCGTATAGAACCCAGTTGCGTTGCTTGTCCCGGAGCGTTCGGCTCCTGTCCCGAGGTTGATTGCGGTCACCTCGGCATCCGCGACCGCAGCGCCGCTGGGATCGGTCACAGTACCCGAAATGGATGCAGAGGTTTGGGCAAGCAGCGTGCCGCACAACAGCAGGCAGCACGTCAGACAAAACACTCTAATTGATGTCATTAGTCACTCCAATCACATGCTGCAACTTCTGTGAAAAGCCTTCGTTGCTAGGAGCGCGGGCACTGCCATTGGTAGTTGTGATGAAGCTTGCTGGCAGAGACATGAACCCCGTTTGGGCGACGACGGCGCTGTGAGCGATACAAACTTTGGAAGAAGGTCAGTTTCGAGCTATGGAATTTGAGATCGTCGAATGAGAAGAGTGAGCATCACCTTGAACCGGACAGAGCCGCCCGATCGACGGTAGATTGTGGGGAAACCTTTAAATTTCGAACTGTTTGTTAGGAGTTTTCCGAGCGGCGCTCGATTGGCTTCTCGAAGAGGCAGACAGAGTCCATCATTCAGGTTCACGAAACATATTGGCGTTCGGCGGAGGATTCGAGCTCCTCGACGTGGACGAGACTCACCATCGCGGTGTATTCGAGTCTGAAGTCACGCCGGGCCTATTTGTCGCGTTTTAGAGCCTTGTTGAGTTCTCGAAGGATCCTCAGCAACTCATCCGGATCGGTCGATTTCCGAGCAGCGTCGCACAACTCTCTCCAGGTTTTGTGCTCGCTCTCGGCTCGCATAATTCCTCCAAGCGTTTGGATTCTGTGGGCAATTTCGCCCGTCCCGTCATCGACGGTTACCCCAGCCATGAAACCGCTATAACCGGGGTTGTTTGCGAACTCCTTGTGCTTTGGATGCTCTATCTAACGTCAGCAAAACCCGCCTCGGAAGGTGTGAGAGTCTTGTGTGTTGACGTAATTTCCCCATAGCACAAGTTGATCAATGGTCAATACGGGTTAACGTCCATTGGCCCAGTGGTGCCATGGAGCACATCACCTTGCCTGCGGTCGATCGGTTTTACGCTGAAGGCAAGGGAATTGTACCCAGGTTCAACCACCATTTGTGAGGCCAGTCAAGTATGGCGCGAAAAGATTTGGTTCTAGCCATCAACCTTTCTGGCGATCTGTAGTCCGCATTCAGGAATCGACCACAGTCGCTTTAGACGGAGAGGCTTCATTCCTGCGGCCCTTTGCCAACCTGCGAGGTCTTCTTCTGTCCAAATCCCCGCTGCACTGGCGGCTGCAAAATAGAAGTCCATCAAAGCTTCGATTTGGCGTGGGCTTTGACTGGATGGGGGGCGGATCAGGTCAAGAATGACACAGACCCCGCCGCTTCGCAGAGCTCGCGATACGCGTCTCACCAAGGCGGCATTCTCTTGCGCGGTGAAATGATGCAGCACATTCGCTAGCAGGACGACATCGTAAGCCTCAATTCCTAGATCGTCGACCAGGACATCACCTGCTCGGAATTCAATACAATCGGCGCAGATCGATGAGAGAGAAGGCGCTGCGGGAGATGCTGCCCCTGGCAAATCCAAAATTGTTGCGTGCAGACGAGGATGCCGTCGGCACAGTTCGATTGAATACAATCCGTGACCACCACCCACGTCTAGTAAGGCTGTTGCCTCTCGTGCAACTGGGAGACGCCACGCGACCTCCTTGGCCATAAGGGCTGCGTGTGACCGCTGGCCGCGCTCGTAAACGTTCCACTGTTCCGGGGTGAGCGCCTTATGGAAATTCGCTGCGCGCCCTTTCGTAACGTAGTCGTCATAGTGATTCATGAAGGCGGCATCCAGATATCGATGTAGAACGCCATCGCTGAAGGAGGTCGCACCACCGGGAACGAGCCAGCGCTGCGCAACGCGCGTGAGTTCATAGTTGTCATTACGGCGTCGTATGTATCCAGCTCCTTCGAGCGCCCGCAGGAGCTTCGTCGTAGCACAGGAATCGAGATTACAAACCTCCGCGATCTTGTCCGCTGATTGGCGACCATGTGCGACTACCCCAAAGATGCCGTGCTTCACTGCCGTCATCAGTGTGCGAGCCAGCATCAGGGCCACCAGCGTATCCAGAAATGGCGTGGGAACCAATCCTAGTGTGAGACCGAGGCGCTCGTACAAACCCTCTGGGACTGACGCAAGCTTCATTGGATATTCCCCGTCTCCCGATACTCTACGGTCGTACTCAAATTCATTAGTAATAACTGCCCAGGGGGCCATTTATTCCCACCTTCGATGCTCGAACGGATGATGCCGACAAAACAACAACGACGGAGGAGTGAGCAGCGGGACAAATGCACCCTCCCGCGTGACCGCTCGGGGGTGCTGCAGCGCGAACTGAATTGCGCCCGGCGCAATAGAGCACTCTGCCTGGTAGTGTGATCAGGGAGAAGTGTTGAAATGGCACAAGTTACGGTGAAGTTAGGTTGGGATAGTTTGGTTGCCGGTCATATTTATTTTGAATCGTGAGCCCTCCACAGTCGGTGAGGCAACAGGTACGTGAAGCCCGCAAACCCTTCCCATTGCGCCGAGGAAGAGGTGAGGCCATGATCGAAGCCGGCATCCAGTACAAGATTGTTCCTGACTGGATACGAGATGGCCCACAAATTCCCGACGGCATTTTTGCTGGTGAGTGGCTGCGTGAAATGCCAGAGTTCGACTGCGACCGTCAACCGTCCCACGGGGTGTGAAATCGAGAGGGTCTGGCCGAATTGTCCTCGGCGTATTATGCCTTTAGTCTGTTCGGAGAAAATGCCGTTGATGTCGAAGTGGAAACCCGCGAGGTCGTCACTCAGCAGGATCAATGCACTATTCCTGAACGTGCCGATGTCGATTTCCGGCGCGGGACTCGCGTAGAGACGGCGAATGTAGCTGAGGCTTACGGTAGGTTTGTGCCCCTCCCCGGGCAATAGGACTGCCTGCAATCCGGCGAAGACCTCGCCGGGGCGACTGCCTGAGAGAGCATCGCCGGTAGCGCCACTTGCATGAGCAAGTGGGGCCAATAGGGCCAGCAACTGAAGGCGGGATGCAACAGTGAGCTTGGTGACCTGGTTAATGCCAAATAGCGTTGCGAACTCAGGCGAGGTCTCGGCATAGAGTCCGCCGATTTCAAATTGCAGGTAGCCCACCGGGGTCAATGTCGCGGGAGTTGAAACCGTGGGACGACCGGGATTCGCCTCCGGTGTTTCCACGGTAGACGACTGCGCACCAATCCGTGCGACAAATAACAGTGCAGCCGCCCCCACAAAGCCGCAAAGAAGTAGTCTTTTCAAAATAGGCTCCAGGAAGAAGTGAGATCGCACGCCGAACCGTTTCTTTTGCTGTTACGTTCTGGGCTACGCGCGTGGAGTCAGGAATGGCGGCGAATAAAAAGGCTCCGATAATGTCGCGCTGCAAAATGATGGGAGTCCTTACTCACTTCACCACGACCTGGCCGGTCATTTTCGGAGGGACCGAGCAGTAGTAGGAATACCTTCCTGCCTTGGTGAACGTGCAAGAGATTTTTCGTCCGTGTCCGTGACCCTGGACTTGAACACGCCGTCTATGCTCACGGTCGTATGAGGAATATCATCACTATTTGTCTAGGTAACTGTTCCGACGGGTAACGTGATCGTCTGCGGCCCAAAAACGAAATTATCGATTTTCACCGCCACGTCTGCAGCGGAAGGCTGGTCCTTTGCTGTGACGCGCGATGATCCCGCGAACAACAGCAGCGCAATCATCATCGGGGCATTATCACAACTGCCGTCCACACATTTTTCTTCGCCAATTGTCTGTTTCCTTTCCTGGTTTGATTCTCTTGCTTGGTCTTTCTTGTTCGGACAGATCGTTTTCCAATCTAATGGCCGTCCCTTCGGTGGTTCCGCCGGCTGTCGTTCACGTCTTTGCTCGACTGCACCAGCCGTATCTATACGCTTGCGCCACGCCAATTGGCTGCTGGTATCTGGCTGGGTCGGTCAATCTGCTTAACTTCTTTGAGGTATCGTCGCATGCTGCACAAGCTGATGCCCGTCCAGATCTTTCGCCGACACATTACGTAAGCCGCACTGAGCTGCTTTTATCCCCAGCGAAGACATTGCGTGCTGCGTGTCTTGTTGGTGTGCTCCGATTGCGCGGTCTTGGACTTGTCGACTCAGCTGAGCGTGACCTGCGAACAAACCGCAAACAGCAACACCACCGAGGCTCTCGCTCACTCCTCTACAACCAGTGTTCCTTTCATATTTCGATGGCCTAAGCCACAGACATTCGAGCAGCGAAATTGGAAAGTGCCGGCCTTGTCAGGGGTGAATTTGACGACAACCGTCGTTCCCTTTGGGACTTTCTGATTGATGTCAAAGTCGTCCAGCTTAAATCCGTGATCGTGGTCCACGGCGGTCATGACTAGCCTGACCGGGTCGCCTTTCCTGACGCGCAGCGAACCAGGGCTAAATTCGTACTTCCTGAGCGTTATCTGAATTTCATGTACCCCTTGCATCGAGGTTCCCGCATCTTCAGCTACCCGCGCGACTGTCCTTGCCAATGCTACAGACAAGATCGTGAGTCCTATTAACATCATCTTCAGCCTGTTCACGTTGAATTCCTTTGCTTGAAATTCAGGTTGCCGCTCACTGAAGATAACCAAAGCATTGATCTTTTATTCCATTCCACCCGGGAGGGCGGTTTCATCAGGCACGCTGCAGTTGCTCGGGAGTTCTCATATCAGGTTGTTGCCAGCGCATTGATTAGGGCTATCTGCCTTGACACGCGTGTTGTCTGAAGAAAGATCAGAGTAGTAATTCAGGTTGTTGGCAGTTAGAGGCAGTCGAGGCCGGTCAGAATTCCTTCGGAGGCAGGTTTTGCGGGGCGGAAAACGGCGTTCTCGATGCACCCTGGGTGCCAGCGTCAGCGCCGGCGATTCCGGCGCTGGCATGTCGGCTTCGCAGCGAATGGGTGCTCCGATGGTGCTCTATTTTGCAAGAATCACGGCCATGTGGGGGAATATCGGGAATATTTTCTTCGGTCCCGGGTTCTTAGTAACAGTGGAAGTACGCAACATAGAGACAAGCCCCCATGCTAGATGACTGGGATGACTGCGATGAGGTGGTTGCGGCGGGGTCGATTTGCCCAGTTCTCGACTGCGGTGCATTAGTGATCTCCTACAGACCGCCAGACCGCACGGAACGCGTCAATGCCAAATCGTGGTGTGAGTTCACGTGTTCGCGCTGCGGAATCGACTTCACCGTCCCTGAAGATGAATTGATTTTTCAGTCAGTACCGAAGGAATGGCTGTGGGCGAGAGTCCATGCCGTATAGCCCGAGACATCATCTCTTATCGACTCCTTAACGTCCCCAGACTTGAACACAAAGGTGGGCTACGGGACTCCATGGGCAGTCGCTACACTCATGTTTACGTCGAACGATCCGAAGCTCTACAACGGCTTAGATTGATCTTTTTGCACGGTGGTTCGGACGCAAGTAAGCTCTTGCGTGATTGAGCGCATTTCGACAACGGTGCGGCCGTTGAATCACAAAATGAAATAAGCGCTCGGCAAAAGCTGCGAGGATACTTTTGGGATTTCGAATCATGCCGCCTGTTCTCGGTATTACTGCCGTTATTTCAATATATTTGCCCGATCTGCCTGGACCTAATCCGTTGACATATAAGCGCTTAAATGTGTAAGCTGATCTCCGCATTTTGGCCTCTTTTGGGAGCCGAGACAGCACGAAGTCTGGTTTGGCTGTTCGTACTGCGAGGACCTGCAATGAAGCGGCTAGGAATGACTTTGCGGCTCAAGCCCGGGGCTGCGGAATCCTACAGGAAATATCACGAGTCGGTCTGGCCGGAAGTTCTGGCCATGCTCAGGCAATGCAACATACGCAATTACTCTATCTATTTCAAAGACGATGTCCTGTTCGCTTATCTGGAGTACTACGGCAGCGACATCAAGAAAGATTGGGCCACGATGGCCGCCCACAAGAAGACCCAGGAATGGTGGGCGATCATGCAACCCTTGCAGGACCCTCTACCCACCCGGAAAGATGGTGAATGGTGGGCAGAGATGGATGAAGTCTTTCACATGGACTAGACATGTCTGACTTGGCCGACAAGGTAATCGTGCTCACCGGTGGCGGCGACGGCATCGGTCGCGAATGTGCGCTGGCCTATGCCCGCGCAGGCGCTGCGGTGGCAATTCTCGACCGGAACATGGCTGCCGCTGAGAGCACCGCCGCGGAAATCGGTGGAAAAACTGTAGCCATTCATGCTGATGTTTCCGATGGCGACGCGATCAAAAATGCGATAGCCACAGTGCTGAAGAAGTTTTCCCGAATTAATGCCATCCATAACAATGCAGGCATCGCCAGCCCTTCAAAACCTTTACACGAAACCAGCGAAGCAGAATGGGATGACTTGCAACGAATCAACTTGAAATCGGTGTACTGGACGACCAAGTATGGGTTCGAGGCTCTTGCTGCGAGCAAAGGGTGCATCCTGAACACGGCAAGCATGGTGGGACTCATGGCGCAGGAAAATCATGCAGCCTATGTTGCCACTAAGGGCGCCATGATCTCGCTCACCAAGGCGATGGCAATCGACTGTGCCCGGTATTCCATACGCGTGAATGCGATTTGCCCGGCAGGGGTGTGGACACCTATGCTCGAACGCTGGTGTGAGGAGCAGCCGGACCCTTCCACTATTCGCAAGTATCTCGATGACATCCATCTTCTCGGCTATTGTCCGCGCGGCGATGTGATTGCCGACGCTGCTGTCTTCCTGATTTCTGCAAAAGCGCGGTTTATTACCGGTTGCATCCTTCCGGTCAGTGGCGGCGCAGAGCTGGGCTACAAGCGATGACCTTGACCGCGTCTCAGGAGTGGGGCCGGGGAAGACGTTCGACGTAGTCGATCAGTAGTTTTGCGTTTGGCGAGTGGCGCTTGCGCCATTCGACTCGTGGATACGCATACTGTCTGAGGTAAGGATCGAAGATGCCTACAAGACGAGAGCTTCTCCAATTGGCCACACAAACTGCGACTACCGCAATGCTCTTGGGTCATCGCAGCGCCGCTTTGGTACAGAACGAAACGCGCGTGACTCCGCGCCGCGCACTGCCGCTTCTGGAATTGCAACAGCGGTTTGTCGATCTGCGTTTCGGCATGTTCGTGCATTTCAACATGGCGACATTTCAGGATCGCGATTGGGGTGATCCAACAGCATCTCCCGAGCTGTTTCATCCCACAGCTCTCGATACGGATCAATGGGCCACAGCGGCGCGGTCGGCCAACATGACATGGGGATGCCTCACGACTCGTCATCACGACGGCTTTTGCCTCTGGCCCACCAAGACGGCGGCGGCAAGCGTGGGGCAGACGCCATATTCGATCGACGTCGTGCGCGACTATGTGAATTCGTTCCGCAGGGCGGGCCTGCGGGTCGGGCTTTATTATTCAATCCTGTCGCTGCGCGATGACATCCGGCATTTCAACGTGACAGCGGCGAAGGTTCAGCTCATCAAGGATCAATTGACGGAGCTGTTCACCGACTACGGGGAAGTCGACATCCTCATCAGCGATGGCTGGGACGCGCCGTGGAGCCGCGTCACGTATGAAGAGGTGCCGTTCCACGAGATCTATGAGCATATCAAGAATCTGCAGCCCAACTGCCTGATCTCCGATCTCAATGCCAGTCAATATCCTTCGGGCGGACTTTACTATTCCGATGTGAAGGTGTTTGAGCAGAATGCCGGGCAGAAGGTTCCGGAAAACATTGAGGTGCCGGCCCTCTCATGTGTCACCCTCACAGAGAAGTGGTTCTGGAAGCAAAAAGACGCCACTGCAGCTTTAAAGCCAGTGAAGACTGTCGTCGACGAGTGGCTTGAGCCGCTGAATCGCAGACACTGCAACCTGATTCTGAATGCTCCCCCGAACCGCGAAGGACGGCTCGCGCCAAACGTGGTGAGCCGCCTGGAAGAGATTGGTAAAGCATGGAAGCATCCTGGGCCCATGACGAAGCTCAGCGCGCATGTCGTAATCACAACGCGCAATCTGGCGACGGGCAAGCCCATTCATGCCAGTTCCTCCCCGGAGACTGTGGGACCGGACGAGGCCAACGACGGTGACTTCCGATCGAGCTGGTGCCTGGATGAGGGACAAACCTCGGGCTGGCTGGAGGTGGACCTGAAAAAGCAGGAGAGTTTCAACGTTGTCTCGCTCGTGGAGCCCGTCGGCAAACGGGATGACTATCCGGAAAGCCGCATTCGGAGCTATCGCTTTGAGTGTTGGAACGGTGCGGCCTGGACGAAGCTGATAAGCGGCGAAAGGCCCGCTCCTGCGACCATACATCGCATTCCGCGCGTGTCATCGCAACGAGTGCGGCTCCTCTTGGAAAGCAGCAAGGAGACGCCACACATTGCCGAGATCGGCGTGTATAGCGAATCCGAGTAGATAGAGATCGCTCGCACAAACTGCTATAAAACCAAATGAACCAATCACTCGCATTTGGAATCGTTTTGACGATGGTTGCCGGGCTGATGTCCGGCAATTGCATGCTGCCGATGAAATTCGTCCGCGCATGGAAGTGGGAGAACGTATGGCTCGTTTTCAGCGTGATCTCGCTGATCGTGCTTCCGTGGTTACTGGCACTGGCTCTGGTCAGCAATCTGTTCGCAACCTATGGCGCCTTGTCAGCGCATCAGCTTGCAGTGCCTGTTCTTTTCGGAGCCGGATGGGGAATCGCCCAGGTATTGTTCGGAATTTCTATCGCTCGCCTGGGACTCGGTTTGGCCTACGCCATCGTCGTCGGGCTCGGCGCGCTTCTGGGCACGCTGGTCCCCCTGTTTGTGCAACAGCACGAATTGGCAAAGGGCCGTCCCCTGATTTTTGTGTTGACCGGAGTTGCGCTCATGGTGGTGGGAGTTACCTTTTCTACCTGGGGAGGCCAGGTTAGAGAGCAGGGCAAAAGTGCTACTGCATCCGCGCAGGGACAGAAGTATTTTGCCGCAGTCCTGCTCGCTTTGCTTTGCGGAATCATGGCCCCGATGCTGAATTATTCCTTCGCCTTTGGCCAGGACATCGCAAGGGAAGCGGTCCGCCATGGAGTTTCGGAAGTGCGCGCGGGCTATGCCGTGTGGCCGATCGGATTGGCTGGCGGTTTTGTTCCCAATATTGCTTACAGCCTGTATCTGCTCCGCAAGAACCGCAGTTGGGGAGCATTCCACTACGTATTCCCGGATGCTCTTCAGCCCGCGTTGATGGGCGTGTTGTGGATGGGTGCATTCGCGCTGTATGGCATGGCAGCCAACTACCTCGGATCTTTCGGGACCTCGATTGGCTGGGGGTTGTTGCAGATTTTCATGATTATGACAGCGACCTTGTCGGGAGTTCTCACCGGAGAATGGAAGCAGGCCCCGGCTTCGGCGAAACGGCTTCTCAGTCTGGGTTTGAGCTGTTTAATTGGTGCGACTGTATTGCTCGCGCTTGGCAACACGGTGGGATAGAGCTGCCCGGTCGCAAGAAAGAAGTGTTCGATCAACTGTCCCGAACACACTCGAACGGGGCGGACTATCCCATCGATGGTGGATTCCTAAATCTTCGGGACTAAACTCATGCGGATTGATGCTCACCAGCACTTTTGGAAATACAACTCCGAACGATACGGCTGGATCACAGATGAAATGCAGATAATAAAGCGGGATTGTCTGCCAGCAGACCTTCTGCCCGAGCTGCACGCAAACGGAATCTCGGGATGCATAGCCGTGCAGGCACTTCAGTCGGAAAACGAGACGCGGTTTCTGCTTGAACTGGCCGATCAATGCGACGAAATAAAGGGCGTCGTAGGCTGGGTGGACCTCACCGCTGACGATGTGCCCGGCCGGCTTAGCTATTTCTCAAAATTCAAAAAGCTTCGCGGCTTCCGGCACATCGTACAAGCGGAGCCAGACGAGCATTTTATGCTTCGTCCCGAGTTTTGCCGGGGTATCGCATGCCTGAAAGAATTCAACTTCACCTACGACATTTTGATCTATGCCAGACAACTTCCAGCCGCCATAGAACTGGTGGAAAGATTTCCCAACCAGCACTTCGTGATTGACCACCTTGCCAAACCCTCGATTCGGGCCGGAGATCTTCAACCCTGGAGCGAGCAAATGCGGGCCATCGCTAAGAGCGCGAATGTTTACTGCAAGCTGTCAGGGATGGTTACGGAAGCCGATTGGCAGAACTGGCGAGAGGGGGATTTTAGTCCGTATCTCCAAGTAGTGCTCGAGGCCTTCGGTCCCGACCGCCTGATGTTCGGCTCGGACTGGCCGGTTTGCTTGCTTGCTGCCAGTTACAAGCAAGTAAAGTCGCTGGTCGATAGTTACATTTGTAAGCTACCCCCTCGGCAGCAGCAAAGCATTTTTGGCCTGAGTGCCATGAAGTTCTATGGCTTAGATAACCCACTTCATGGATCTCAGCTTAACCAGGACGGCATAGCGGTTCGACAGAGGAGATCGTCATCATAGGCTTCCTTGCAAACAAAACCGCGCTGGTAACGGGAGCTTCGCGAGGTATCGGGCGCGCGACTGCTCAAGCTCTCGCGAAGGAAGGCGCCCACGTGATTGTCCACTACGGCCGCTCGGAAGCGAAGGCCGACGCCGTTGTGACCGAAATACGCGCAGCCGGTGGCCGGGCCGATCGAGTGGGCTCTGACCTGTCCGCGCCCCAGGGTGCGGCCTCTCTCGCAAGTCAGGTGCGTGAGATTGTAGGCGAACGCCTGGATATCTTCGTTTCCAATTCAGGGATATCGAAAGCCGCAACCACCGCCGAACACAGCATCGCGGATTTCGATGGCCTATTTGCCACTAATGTGCGCAGCCCCTTTTTTCTCGTGAAGGAGCTGATGCCGCTTTTCAGCGAAGGATCGTCCATCGTTCTTGTCTCGTCACTCGCTGCTCGGGCTGTCACCGGTAATCTCGGCCTGCCAGGGACACCTGCAATCCCCGCCTACGCCGCCACCAAGGGAGCATTGGACACGCTCGTGAAACACTGGGCAGCGGCGTTCGGACCGCAGGGCATCCGGGTCAACGCTATCTCTCCCGGAGTTATCGATACCGATGCGTCCAACTTCACGAAGACGGAGGCGGGTCGTAGCGCCACGCTCTCAATGCAAGCGCTCAAGCGTATAGGCCAGCCAGAGGACGTGGCCGAGGCCATTGTCTTTATGGCCTCAGATCGCGCGCGTTGGATCACCGGCGCAATCATCCCCGTCGATGGCGGATCGAAGCTTTGAATACATCAGGAATCTTCTCGTTTCAGAGGCCGCCATGGGGATTTCTCTGCACAGCAGGCTAAGGGGAACGCGGAGCATGATGCGTGATTGATCCTTGCTTAGCAGGCTGTGGGCAGCTGAGATGGCTGGCTTGCATGAGTTCGGATAGAGCGCGAGCTACGACGGGTCTTGCCGACTGATTATCCAGGCGATTCAATTCTGACAGAGATCGAGTTGTGACGGCTTGAGTTGCAACTCGAAGGCCAATGTAATAACCGAACCGTGAAGGAAGAGGAGTGAGCCTCCGATCCCCACTGAACGTCGACGGCTTGGGCCCCCCGGTGAAAGCCGCCGAGACCTCGGACTGGTTCGTCGAATCAAAATGCTCCGCCGTCCAGCAGACGGCGTCCGGCCAATGAGAATCGGTGTCTTCGCGGATCGGGTGGGGGATGTCCAGAATGAGTTGGTGATCGGAGGCATTTGGCGTCAAGACCGACGCCGTGTAGGTGGCTAAGCCCTCCTGCTACAATGAGCACCACAATTGATCGCAGTCGGCAAAATGTCGAGTATGCTCAATGTGAAAGAGTTCATGGACTATGAACGGTTGGAGCGACTCGTCCCAATGAAACTGGGCGATTTCGTCCGCTCCGAACAGCATGACCATGCGCCCGGCGACCCAATCGGTTCCGCCATCGCGTGTTCCTAGGGAGTGGATGAGATAGATCGGCATTGGTGGAGTAAAGTCCGGGAACGCCCCTAGAAACTCTTTCATGGCGCTTGCAAGAGCCTCCGGAAATTTGTGCTCGACCTGATCGTATTTGGATCGTATCGATGGGAACTCCGTCAGTGCTCGTTCGATCCGCCCATCGAGTCGTGACTGGTCAACATCGGCGTACAGACCTGGGTAGAGTTTGTCGAAAGTAGAGCGGAACACCTTTACCCGCTCTGCCATATGAAGACCACTCGTCGAATCCGCAACTTGCTCGAAATCGCTGGTAAATGAGCGATATGACCAGGACTCTTTCGGGGGCCCGTGTCCTAACAGAAGCATGAAACTCAGGCAAAGCATCGCACTCCGCACTTGCTTATTCCTCTCCGCCCGACACTCTGTAGGCCGTCTTGACTTCGCACGCACGACAATGCGAACGTTGGTGAGATGGCCAACACCGCGGTGATCACTTCAAAGTTGCCCGGTTTCGAGTGATCGCTGAGGGCAAACCGCTACGCAGGAGTAATCAGATAGGTCTCGTCAGCCCGAGTGTCAAAACTTACTACGTCACCTTTAAGGCCCACTTCCACCTGTCCACGGTCGCTGCCCCGAATCACTCGCAACCCGCTGCCGCCCCATGGCGATACGAGCTTGGCTGTCTTCCCCTTTTCGCTGTGCAAGGACAAATGTGTCACTCTTCCGCCGTCATAGGTCGCACTTATGAGAAATGCGCCTACCGCACGAAGATTCTCAAAGCGCGCCGGACCTAGATTGTTAGTATTAGGGAAAACCCGTATACAACCCGCGTAAGTTTGCATCATGCACTCGTTCAAAACGGCCGGTAACGCGAAATTCTCACACCAAAAACCCATGTGCATCATGTAGTCGAAATCAAGTGACTGAGCATAGCGGCCTCCCGATTGACGAACGCGATCATTTGCTACTCCGTTAGGCATACTGCAATAACGCACTTCCTGCTTGAACCATTCAAGATCCAGCATTCCCAAGCGCGCGCGGATCAACGGCTGATAGACCAGATCATTTCCACCTTCCAGGCTGATGGTGCGGGCCGTCCGTTTCGCAATGTCCCAATACTGAGTGTTTAGTCCAATGCCGACTTGCTCCCCAGGAAAGACAGGGGCCAGAGTTGCAGGAACATTGTAAATATGCCCAACTGGTGCATTGATGATGTCTATCCACACTTCGCCATAAGGTCCGGATGCGCTTGGGTAAGGCGCCATGTTCTCCCAGACTTCTTTCCAGCGAACGCGCTCACTCTCGTCAACCGCGAGCACAATGGAAGCCTCTACGACGGCGCTGAGAAGGAAGTTTGTCAGGGCAAGGTCAAGAATGGAATCTTTATTGAGACGTTGATCGACCGTAAATCCCCAGTTCTCTGAGGACACAGTCGGACTGAAATGATATTTCTTATCGTCACTTCTCCTCAGGTAGGCAGCGATGAATCGTGCGGCCTCTCTAAGAATGGGGTATACACGGTGGAGGTATTCTTTGTCCTGTGTATAGAGATATTGCCACCACAAACTCTGCACCATCCACGGGGTCATGGCAAACTGATAAGCCCACGGCGGCACTGGATAAGCAACGATCTGGCTAGGTGCGGGGTAAGAAGACACCGGGAAAAAAGCGCCTGGAAGTTCGAAATGCTCTGCCGCGAATTTAGTCGCTATGGGAAGGAGGTTTTCACAAAGTTCCACGAAGGGTAGGTGTTGCTCGACATGGTTGCTGGAAAACACACCCCAATAAACCTGCTCGCAGTTGTAGTCCGCATGATAGTCACCGTGCCACGAGGTTCCGATATCTCCGGCCGACCAGTTTGCAAACAAGCCTGGTGCTACTTTGTTCGGCCGCAAGCAGCAAGCCAGGAAGTATTGATTCTCGTACCAAATGCGTTCTAATTCGCGGTCGGCAAACTCAACAGCAGAATGAGACCAGAAGTCCTTCCACCTCAATTCAGAGTTGTGCCGGATATCGCGCAATTCCAATTTGGCGAGTTCTGCGACGTCGTGGCGTGCAACGGTTTTTGTATCGAGGTCTTGCGCGGAATAAACACGGTCTTGCGGGATAGAGACCCAGTCCGGTCCGCCGCGCGTTGTCGTCTGTTGCTGAAGCAGCCGTTTCAGGAGGGAATCGCGAGGCGTGGCCACAAGAGCGTCGATGCGCAGAAGTTGCCGCGCCTGGGGTTTTAGACGCACGTCTGAAGCAGGATCTGCCTTTTCAACCGTCCATCGCCCGGTGATGCGACCATGTAACGCAAAGTTGCGGTCTTTATCAGTAAGTGGAGGCGACGGGCGGTCGCTGGTTGGACCTAAAGCAGGGAAGTGTTGAAACGAAGAGAACTCGGCAAAGTCAGGGAAGACCGCGGACGACGTTTCGGGAGAAGGGAGGAGTTCGAGGGAATCTTTGCCTTTACCTGACTCGAAGGGTCCAGTATGAAAACCATCAACCTCCGGCGAATACGCGATCGATCGGAGTGGCAAGGCTTGGTCAGTGGAGGCGGAAATGAGTCCGGTTTCCCAGTCGACGAAGACAGACAGCTGAACTCGAGTGCTTTCATTTTCGAAATTCGTGCATCGCAATGTCAGATTGAACAAACCAGTCGCAAGGTCAAGGGTGTGTTGGCCGGGCTCGACCCATGTGGGATCCCAATTGATCCAGATGGTGCCGCAAGGCCACGGGCGAGGCCACTTTTTGCCGTCGTAGGAACTCCCAACCTGTTTGGGAATACTCGCGGAAAAAGTCAATCCCAGTCTCCATATACAGCATGTCAGGCTTTCCCAGCCGTTTGGCTTCTTCGCTGGCGCGTTGCCAGAGTTGAAGTACCTCGCGAAAAGGCAGCACATGGTTTGCGATGTCTTCGCTGACGCGAATGTCCCAGCAGTCGTTCTTGCCAATATGAATGCCAAGTGCGTCTGGCCGCACGACAACGCATGCTCCAACATCGCCGTTGCCGAGTAACATCCCCTCGAAGAATGAGGAGCCCGGTGTGTCGCGCACGATCATGTGTCTTCGGGCAATCTCGGACGCATTGAGATGCTCATCCATCGAGATCCCCCTGCTACAGCTGTCTGAAGAAGCGCTGTCGGGAGAACGCACTGCGGCAAGCGATGCCAGAGCCGTGGCTTGAAGAAACTCTCTACGGTTGGTTTTCATAGGGATCCGTTTTACGGGTGTTCGGCGACAACTCAGAAGGCAACGAATTGTGCCCCAGTCTGGCTCATCAGTTCTGTTGGAGCCGATCCAGTTTGAAGGAAACGCTGTCATAGTCGCCGATCAACTCAGGTTCAATCCCGTGATTCATCAGGTAGGCGCCACTGAGTTTGATGGGCGCTTTGGTTGCACCGGGCTTGCCGTCAATTCTGGACACTGAGTAGATGCCGTTTTCGTCAAGGCCTCTCAGGAGCAGGGGCGGGACCATTCGCCCGAATTGTTGAGAGTGTAAGAAAGCGAACACCACAGACTGCGATTTATCTGGAGAAACATATTGGTTCGCGCTGAGGTTGCCTTGTGTGGCCAACGCGAGGCGGTATAGCGATCCATTCTGGACAGTCGCATTAATCGACTTGTAGTAGGCGATCATCGATTTTGCCAGCGTGAATTCTTCCGTCGTCCACCGATTTAGATTGACGCCAATTCCCAGAGATCCCTGCATTGCGGTCAGAAAGCGGTACTGAAGTGGCACGCTGCGTCCGTTGAAGTTAGGAACGTCGGTTACCCAGTCCACCATGACGTGCGGTGTGTAAGCGTATGTGAAACCCTCCTGAATTGTGAGCCTGTCAAAGGCTTCCGTATCATCAGAGGGCCAGACCTGCTCGACCCGCTTCATGATTCCGAGGTCAACGCGTCCGCCGCCACCTGAACAAGACTCGATCTCCAAGGTGGAATGTTTCTGGCGAAGGCGGTCAATAATGTCATAAACATTCTGCGTGAACCGCACCCAAATATTTTTCTGTTGGGCGGCGGGAGCTTCCGGCCATCCCGGCTCAGTGAAATTGCGGTTGTAGTCCCACTTCAAGAAGGCGATGTCATTCTTGGTAACGAGTTCATCGAGCCAATGAAACACGTACTCACGCACATCGTCACGCGCCAGGTTGAGCATAAGCTGGTTCCGCGCTTCGGTCCGGGGACGGCCTTCAAAGTGCATCGCCCAGTCGGGATGTTTTCGATAGAGATCGCTGTCGGGGTTGACCATTTCCGGTTCAACCCAGATTCCAAAATCCATCCCCAAGTCCTTGACGTGCCGAATGAGTGGGCCGAGGCCATGGGGAAACTTGGTAGGATTTACGTACCAGTCACCAAGGCCTGCGTGGTCGTCGTTACGTTGCCCGAACCAACCGTCGTCCATGACGAAGCGTTCGACTCCCAGGCTTGCAGCTTTGTCCGCAAGAGCGAGCTGTCCTGCTTCGTTCAGGTCAAAGTGAGTCGCTTCCCAGGAGTTGTAGAGAATCGGCCGAGTTTTCAAGCCTGATTTGTTTGGCAGTATGTCTGTGCGTTCTAACTCGTGGAGAAGGCGCGAGGCGCCTCCGATTCCGTGGTCCGTATACCCTGCAAAAAAAGGAGGCGTGGTCAGCGTTTCTCCCGCAGACAGGTGATATCCAAAGTCAAAGGAGTTGTACCCTCCCGTAATTCGTACCTGCTGGTGCGGAGTCTGCTCGATACTTATGCGCCAGTTGCCACTCCATCCAAGTGCTCCGAACCAGACCGATCCGTGCTCACTGTCGGGGTTACCATCCCGGTCGAGGGCAAACCAGGGATTCGCCTGCACGCTGGTACTGCCTCGCCGGCTTTCCAATACCTTGATGCCGGCGTGCACGGGTTCCTCATTGAGTTGCCACTCACCCGCCCAGCGGCCGGTGATGTAGCGAAGACGGTAACCCTCCCCGCGAGGCAAATACCACGCCGCGGACTGTGCGCTTTCGAGCACAACCGGACCCTTCGTTCCGTTTTCGATTGTTGCATCGCGCTGCACGATACCCGTTTGTGGATAGACGATGTAGTGCAGATGAACCAGCACAGGGCGTTCAATATCTTTGAGAGTAATCGTCATTTTGTTGCCATCGATCTGATGATCGACGTAGTGGAGAACCAGATCGCGGTTGCCATCGGGGAACGTTATCTTGAGGCTCGGTTCGACAAAGAGTCCTGCGCCCCATCCCGGATACTCCTGTGGTGTTGTGGTAGTGCTCAGGTCGAATGCTGCCCATTCCGGAAGGCTCTGCGCGGCCGCAAAATCATCATCGCGCCAAACATGCTTGCCCCAATAAATGTGTTGCAGCATGTTTTTGTCATTGATCCCAAAAACGTAGGAGATATTTCCCGCGTCCAGGACAAAAATCTTTTTCGCTTCGATAAACCGCACAGGCGACTGCGCTGATCCGATGCAGGGAAGCAAGATCAGAAACCAAGCGGCGCTAATTGCCCAGGATCGGACTTTCACAGAAGGCCTCCAATGCGTTCGCTAAATCTCTTTGTTGGGTCGACCCTCAAGCAATTCGACGTGGATGGCCCAGTGCTTGAGTTCGTGAGGCAAGAGGGTGCTGCTTTCTCCCCGACCAATGGCTTCCCGCAGTGAATCAGGCCGTCCATTGCAAGCCTCCATTGCAATTGTGTATGGCTCTTTAGGGTTGTCCGGCCCGACACCGCCGTGACAGACCCACAAGCCTACGTACGGCACGCTTTCTACATCAAACTTGAAAACGATCGATTCATTTGCCTTGGGATGGTAAAGACCACAATAGCCTTTGGAAAGGCGCGGCGTATAAAGTTTGTCGCTTGCTTCCCCGCGGGTTTTCATCAGCCGCAGATCGTCGGTTTGTCCATTTTTTTGTGTGGCGATCGGCCAGATGCAGCTTTCCCCTTTCGAGCCCAGACGATTACCTTTCGAGGAGTCGATGAGCAACTCACCCGAGTCGATCGGAAGCAGGATGGTCGTACCGGGCTCTGTTGTGAGCAGGGGATGAGCTGACCAAAGAAACTGAAATCGAGCATCACTCGTGTTTAGCAGCTCGTATTCAACCCGCAGCGTTGCACCTTGCAGGCTGAGATATTTCCGAAACACAAATGGAAGAGAGCGCCCCTGAACCGACAGCATTACACCCGAGTCGCGGATCTCGTGCTGCCAGGGCAGCGACCAGACATCACCGTGATCGGGCAGCTGAAATCCCGCAAACTTGCCTTCAGGGTAGTCGCAAGCGGCGATTGTGGGGATGCATTCGTCAAAACCCACATTGTTGTAGTCCACGAAAGTGCCTCCGAAAGACGGCTTGCGAAAATCTTCATCAGAGGGAAGGGAAATCAGATATTCGCGGCCGCTTGCGATGCGTACCAGGGAGACGATCTTTCCCCCGAGGTCCGGCACCACTACGACGCGAGCTACAGCGTTGTCCAAAATAATTCGATCAAAACCTTGGCCAGGCGCAGTCTTGATACTGGTCATTTGGCGAGCACTCTGCGCCGACTGAGTCATCACACACTTTCACCGTACGAGGGAGCGTTCAATCTCTTCAAGCGTCTTTCCTTTGGTCTCCGGAAGGCGCCAAACAATATAGAAAAAGCCCGCGAAACAAATCGCCGCGTAAATCCAGAAAGTGCGTGCAGGCCCCAAACCCTGATTCAACAGAGGAAATGTGTAGGTGAGAACAAAGCTTGCGATCCACAAAGAGGTGATCGCCACGGACATCGCCGCCCCGCGAATGCGATTGGGAAAAATCTCCGATATCACCACCCAGGTGACGGGCGCGAGGGACATGGCATAGCACGCAATCGCAGCCACAACAAGCACGAGCATGTAAAGACCCTGCCCATGCATATGGAAGCCGATTCCCAGAACTGTATAAATTAACGCGAGTGCCGCCGAGCCGAACAGCATCAACTTGCGTCGCCCCGCACCATCGACCATAGCGATGGCCACAAAAGTGAAGATGAGATTCACTGCGCCGGTGATAACAATATTGAGCAGGATGTCGGAGACATTGTATCCCGCTGCCGCGAAGACGTCGGCTGCATAGTTGAAAATGACATTGATGCCGCACCACTGTTGAAACACAGCCAGCGTGATGCCGAGCAGCAGAACTCCCGCGAGCTTCGGGTCCAAAAGCTGGCGCAAGCTGACATTCATGTCCTCGGACACAGTAGCTTCGATTTCTGCCAGCGTTTGTGCGGCGTATGCTTCACCGCCCAGGCGTTGCAGGATGCTCTTGGCTTTCTCCGGCCTGCCGTTGCGCGCAAGCCATCGTGGACTCTCGGGTACCGACAGCATGCCCAGAAAAAACAGCAGGGAAGGCACCGCGGTTACACCAAACATCCAGCGCCATCCTGTCTGGCCATTCCATGAGTTCAAGATTTCCAGCGCAGAAGCGCCGCTGGGCACTGGTTTGGCGATGATCCAGTTCATGAATTGGGCCAGCAGGATTCCAATCACTATGGTGAGCTGATTCACCGAAACCAGCTTGCCTCGCACCTGTGCGGGCGCGATCTCCGCGATATACATGGGAGAAAGATTCGAAGCCAGCCCGATGGCAATACCTCCGGCAATTCGCCAAGCGACAAATGTATGAAAACCATCAGTCATGGAGATGGCCAGCGACGAAACTGCAAACAAGAGCGCCGACAAAAGAAGCAGCAGCTTGCGGCCGTATTTGTCGCATAGAGTTCCCGACATCATGGCGCCGAACAGACAGCCAATCAGTGCGCAACTCACCGCCCAGCCTTGTTGCGACGCGTTAGTGAGATGAAAATACTTTTCGTAGAAGGGCTTGGCTCCGCCAATCACCACCCAGTCATAGCCGAAGAGCAAACCGCCGAGGGCCGCCACCAGTGAGATTGTCCACAAATAAACGCTGTTGAAGTGCACTATCGGTTTTTCAATTGCCCCCGTTGTCCGAGCCGTGGGCCCGCCGGAAACGTAATGGGTCATGATTGTGGCCCCACACCTTGCGCTGGAGCGAGACTCTCCAATTCAGTTTGGGCCGACAGGTGGTTGATGTCCAAAGCCAGAACTTCACGCAGGTCAGCAACCGCTTCTTCGGTGCGCCCGAGGCCGAGCTTCGCCAGCCCAGCCAGATATCGGCAATGGATCTGGTTTCGCTTCTTCAGGTCGTCGTCGAAGAGCAGGAAGTTCGGTAGAGATGTAGCGAAATAATCTATTTTCGGCGTAGCATGGATCTCGCGTGAAGCAAACTCCAAAAGTTCATTCAACAGCAACACCGCTTGGGAGTCATTCTCCAACTCCCTTGATGCGAGCGCTTTGTAATACGTCATGTCACTGTTGCCCGTCTCGGTCTGTGCCGCTTTGCGCCAACACTCACGGGCTTCTTTGTGGCGGCCGAGTTCCTGCAAGGCAAGTCCGGAAAAATAATCGAGGTGGGTTTCGAGCGTGAGCAGATGCTTCGCTTCCCCAAGATTCTCCGGATAGTTGCGCGCGGCGTCAAAATGCTTGAGCGCATCGCGGGCATTGCCGGTCTTCAATGCCTGCCGTCCAAGAAGAAGATGGGACATGACGTATTGTCCGGAAACAAGTCCTTCACCGCCTTCCCAGGGATGGAAGCGTCGATCGCTCAAAAGCTGCAGAGCTTTTTTGCTTTCGTCAGTCTGGTTGTAAAGAGTGACGAGTTCAACTACGAGATCATCGCGCAGATCCGCGAGGGAGCGGTTTATTTCCAACCGCGAAAGACGTTGGTGCGGCGGAACTCCGGTACGTTTGCAAAGCTGATCGAGTTCATATAGCAAACGCGCATCTGTCGCGTCTGCCCGAAATGCTTTTTCGTAGCAATCCAGTGCGCGCTCTGCATTTCCTCGTACGTTGTGCCATGCAATTCCCAGGTTTCGCCAGGGAATAGAAAAAGAAGCATCAATCTGGCAGGAACGCTCCCAATGGTGAATGGCTTCTTCGCGCCGGCGTTTGTCATACAGCAGATTGCCGAGATAATAATGGGCTCTGGCGGCGCGCACATTTACCCGGATCGCTTCCTGAAGGACCAGCATTTCTTCGAGGCGCGCTGGGAAGCAGTAGTCCGAGGGAGCTATTGCTGCCCGGTCAAAGTATTCTCGCGCCTTCTCGGCCTCCCCGCTTTTGTCGTGAAAATATCCGAGTGCATACAAGACCATCGGATATGTGTTTTCTTCCTTCGCAAGCGAGGCGATGTGCCTTTCCAGGAGTTCTTTTGCCTCGGCCCACAAGCCAGCCTCGGCATAATCGAAAGCAATATCGAGACAGATTTGATTGTCCCGGAACGAAAAAGTGCCATTCGCAGACCTTTTTCTCTCCGACTGGTCGAGAAACATGTCTTCCGCCATGGCGCGGAAATCCAGAGGATCCAACTCTAATGTCTTTCGCACGAGTTTTTCTGCTTCGCCACTTCGGCCCAGTCGCCGGAGGATTGCCGCGCGCAGGTTTCTGGCTTTTGAATTGGACGCGTTGACCGAGAGTGATTTGTGCAGGAAGTTAAGGGCTTGCTTTAATTTTCCGTTCTGGCAGGCAATGGTCGCCAAAGCGTAGTAGCCGGCGGATTTCCAGGCTTGGTTCCAGACTGATTTATAGAAGGCCGCGAAAGCCTCTTCGTTTCGTCCTTGAAATTTCAGCGCGAGCCCGAGATTGTAGAACGGTTCGCCGTCATAAGGATTTGGATTACGCCGTGTCAACCTCTCGATGGCACGACGAAAATGCGCTTCGGCCTCCGAGAATTGGCCCCTTCGAAGGCTCGACAGCCCCAACGCATTATTGCAGCGCGAGTCCAATGGATCACGACGCAGGCCTTCTTCCCAGTAGGGTTCAGGAGAACGCGTAGCATGGCGATACTGTTCCAGGTGCAGTCCGGTTAGGTACAGTTCTTCGACGTGTGGGATTTCAGCTGGCGGAGGCGGCTCGGTTGCAGGATCAGGCAAATGGACTTCATGTTTGCCTTGAGGTTGATAGCGAATGATTTCCTGCCCATCAGCGGCGAGTACACGCAGTAGTAATTCTTTTTCCTGATAATCATCGGACAGCTTGATTTCGGTCCGGAACGGCTTGCCCGGCAACAGGTCTCGTGCGCATTCGAATAGAACCTGGTCTCTGCCTGTCAAAATGATTCGCAGATGCTTTCGGGCTTCGGTCACACAAACTCCGACCTCAACCCGAGTGCCATCCTTCACCAGATTGATCGCAGTCGAAAGATTTGCGTTTTTCGCCGGGCCAATTTCCTGGATCGGATACCAGTACTGAGTAAAGGTTCGCGTCTCGTACGGTTGCAACCATGAAAAGTCAGGTTGATTGTCAGTGAAAACTCCCGCCATCAATTCCACGTAGGGGCCGTCGGAATCAGTGAGTTCACGGTCCCAGGCATAGCCGAATTCCGCGTTTCCCCAGGTCCAAAGTTTCTTGCCGGGCGAGACATGACGATTTGCTACATGAACCAAGCCTGCTTTTTTGTCATGATCGTACCCACCGAAAAAGTCGTATTGTGAATCGAGGACCATGTAGGACGTGGGCACTGGAATGTTCTTGTACCAGGTGATGTCCACACCCTTTGTGTAGTCGACACCGTAGTAAAAGTTGCGTGCGATAGGAAACGACGAAACCGCGCGTTTCGCATGGTCCGCCACACAATCAACATCTGGAGGAAAGAAAGCCTGGTACTGGTCATGCACCCGCACTGCAACATTGGCCCACCAGAGAAACGTTTGAACGAAAGGAGTGCGATTGAAGAGCCTGGCTCTGGCTTCCACGATATTTTTCCCCGGATGAAGAGTGATCCCTACCATCCCCTTCATACGGTTCATGGGTTCGTGCTCGCTCAACCACACCGTCTTGCTTCCGTCCGCGTGTTCTTCAAGTCTGTGATCCACCGGCATGAACGTCGAGGGCCGGTGATGCTGTGGCCAGTTAAACTCGACGCCGCCTGAGATCCACGGCCCCAGCAAACCAACCAGCGCGGGCTTGATTACGTTCTGCCGGTAGAAAAAATCATAGTTGTTGGTTTTGTCCTGACCAATGTGGATACGTCCACCGATTTCAGGTAAAACCATGATCCGAACAAATTCATTCTCCAGAAAAATCGCTTGGTATGATTTGTCGGTCTTTTCGTCGGAAATGCGATCGGTGAAAGGATTGGGATATACCTTTCCGCTACTGCCCTGATAGACGCGCTTGTCCAGAAACATCGGATTGCGGTCGGCGGGCAGGGCGGGGTAAGTGGGAATGGTGACGCTTTCCTGCCATGCCAGCACTGGTTCTTCGGAGGAAATGTTCTTAACTTTGCGTTTTCCGTTGCGGCTTGACACAAGTACCTTTCACATGGCGAGAAGCTCTGATCATCGGTTCCGCTCACGTCTTCTCTTCGTTCGACGGAAAATTACCGGTCAATCCCAACGAAGGCCAAGAGTCGTTCACATGTCCTTTGGGGCATTGCGTAAACCCCTTATCGTGTGCGTGCACGATGCGGAATAATGAAGAATTTATCCTGATTTGTCAACCCCTGAAAATTACTATGTTGTCCTGGTGAGAGGCAACCACGTCAATTGCAGCCTTTCTTGCCAACAAAACCGTCAATGACTCTTCGCGCTCTCGCGAAAGCGGTTCCGCGATTTCGACAATTCGATCTCCCTGAACGTTGGCGAGCGTTTGCCGGATACCACTGGGCCAGCGAATGTCTATGCGCTTTACCTTCGCATTGTTCCCCAGACCAAAATGCACGCGCTTATCACTGGAGGAAAGATAACTCCCAGCCGTGGTTACGGTGGCTAGTTGTTGGCCGTCAGGCGTCACGATTGTGACTTCTGCGCCGATCGCGTCGCGATTGCTTTCATGTCCGATGAGTTTCAAGGTCAGCCAATGGTTCTGGGTCGAAGTATCGTTGTGCAGAACATGCGCGGGCCCATCGTTGGTCGTAACCACCACGTCCACCCTGCCGTCGTTGTCAATGTCACCGATTGCCAGTCCGCGTGCGGACCACGCTTGACTGAAAACGCTTCCTGCAGTTGCTGAAACGTCAACGAAACGACTGCCCGTGTTTTTCGCCAGCAATAAAGGCTCCCGATAACTCAATTGGGGAAAGTTCAGCTCTACCGTATCCATTACATGGCCTCGGCCGGCCAAAAGATCCTTTGTCCCGTCGTTATCGTAATCAAGAAACTGAACGCCCCACCCGGAGTGCAGGAATGTCATGGCTCCCAGACTGGAGTTCTGGCTGGCGTACGAAAAAGTTCCATCGCCGTTGTTTTTGAAAAGGGCAAACCTCTGATAAGCGAGCGTTGTGACTACAAGGTCAGGAAGTCCGTCGTTGTTGTAATCGGCAAAATCAACTCCCATGCCTGCAAACGTGCGGCCATCGGCATCGACCGCCGCCTGGGAGATCAGGCCTACTTCATCGAACGTTCCATTTCCTTTGTTCTCGTACAGAAATTCAGGGACAGAATCATTCGCGATAAAAACGTCGATGCGTCCATCGCGGTTGTAGTCGGCAATCGCGATACCCAGTCCTTTCCCTGGTTTTGCGAGATTGCTCTTCTGCGAGACTTCTGTGAAGTGCCCGTTACCATCGTTGTGATATACCAGCGGCGGAATTGGCCGAAACTGATCGGGATGGCAATAGGCCCGATAACCCGGCTTGTGTTCTCCACACCAGATGTCTTCGAAGTCCCATTGCAAGTAGCGCGCGACCACCAAATCCAGCAAGCCGTCGCCATCGAGGTCCACCCATGCAGCGCTGGTGGACCATCCTCCGCCGGCGACACCGGCGTGGGCTGTTACATCGGTGAACGTACCGTCGCCGTTGTTGTGATAAAGCTGGTTGCCGCCATACGCCGTCACGTAGAAATCCTCATAGCCGTCGTTGTCATAGTCTCCGACCGCAACTCCCATACCGTAACCTGTTCCTTGCACGCCCGCCTTTTCGGTGACGTCCTTGAACGTGCCGTCTTGCTCCTGATGGTAGAGCCGGTTCCAGTGCCTGGGATCTGTTTTTTGCGGAATTGTACCTTTGGGCGATGGATCGGAAATGGGCGCGCCGTTGACCAGAAACAAATCAAGACGTCCATCATTGTCGAAGTCAAAAAGGGCCACACCAGCGCCCATCGTCTCAATCAGGTATTTGTTCGAGGTATGAGAAGAAAAATGCTGAAAAGTTATTCCACTGCTTGCGGTGATGTCCGTGAATCGGGCCGATGCGGCCGCTGGAGTTTTGGATCCGGTTTGGCCTGAATCGGAAGTTCCAACCAGCTGCGCAAACCACAATAGCGAAACGAGAGACACCTGGCCGGCCTTGATGGGCATTTTGGAAAACTATCGAGAAGAATTAGAAACATTCTCAGCGAGCTGTCTTGTGGTTCACTGGGCCGCGCAATCTTCTACTCTTCCCGCGTATGCTACCATGCGCACTTGTTTACCCTAATGGTGGATTCCTCGGGGCGGTTCATGGCCCGTTTCTTAGTTTCGATTCTTGTGGCATGTTTCCTGGTGTGTCCGGTCGAAGCGGAACAAGCTGCACCTGATGCCCAGAGTCATCGGATCGATTCATCCCCGATTAATGCTAACTTCGAACGGGCAAAGGAACTGCTCCAACGCGGAGCTTTAGATGAGGCCCTGACAGCAGCACAGGCTGGCCTGGAGCGCTCTCCGCGGAGTGTAGACGGCCTTAACCTCCTGGGAATGATCTTGCATGAGCAGAAGCGGTACGCGGAATCGGAAGTAGTGCTGCAAAAGGCTCTGAAGATTAATTCTCGCTCGACGGCAACACTGAACAATCTGGCGATCAATTTTGTTTCACAGGAAGACTTGGATCAAGCCGAACGAACCTTGCGCGAAACTCTGCGCATAGCGCCGCAAGATCGAAGCGCCAACTACAATCTCGGACTTTTGCTTCTTTCGCGGAAAAAACCCAAGGAAGCAATCCTGGCCCTGCAACGCGTTCACCCGGCAGACTCCAGCGTGTTGTTGAATTTGGTGCAGGCCCAGTTCATGGCCGGCCTGACCGCCCAGGCTCTGAACACCACGAAAACACTGTCCCGCGAAAATGCCAAAGACGTGAAGCTCCACTTCACATTGGGCGTGGTCCTTGCTTCGAAGAAACAATACGGACCTGCAATCCACGAATTCGAGATTGCCAACGCGCTGCAGCCCCGGACTATCGAAATACTGCACGATCTGGGCCAGGCATATTTGCGCAACAGCCAGTTTTCCAAGGCAGAAGCGACGCTCGAACAAGGGCTTGCACTGGACCGCAACTCCGCGGAAACGCTTTACTTGCTCGCGCAGTGCCTGGCTGACCAGAACAAAGACATCGAGGCGCTGGAATTGCTGGTTCGGGCACGCAAAATCGCGCCTGAAAATACCGATGTAATTCTCCTCATGGCCCGGCTCAGCATGAAGCAGCAATTTTATGAAGATGCGATCGTCTTGTTGCAGGAAGGAATAAAAGTCGATGCGGCGCGCGCGGACCTACATGCCGCTTTGGGGGAAAGTTACTTCACCGTCGGCAAAGTGGATGCTGCCGTCGAAGAGTTCAAACTTTTACTGCAACTCGATCAATCGGCTCGTTCCTATACCTACATGGGTTTGTGCCAGCGCCATCTCGGCAAACTGGACGACGCGAAAGATTATTTGAACCAGGGATTGAAGCTTGATCCCCATGACTCAGTCATAATTTTCAATCTCGGGGTGATTGCCAAAAAGCAACAAGAACAGGCGCAGGCTGAGCAGTATCTTCGGCAAACCCTCAAGATAAATCCCGCTTACGAAGAAGCGCTATTTGAATTAGGCGGCCTGTTTATGGACGAAAAGCGATATGCAGAAGCTATTCCGTTTTTACGCCGCAGCGCTCAGCTTAGCCAGAAACCGGCACAGGCGTACTACAAACTTGCCACAGCGGAACGAAATCTGCACCAAATGGATGCCGCCGAGCGCGACATGAAGGTGTTCGTCACACTTTCCAAGAATCCCGATCCAGGTCCCTACCCGCTGCAAAACTTCTTTGAACAGGTCGGACACCGCGGAGAACTATCAGCAGCGCAACGAAAGCAAGCTGATGTTGGTGAACTGGAGGCTGAAGCAAAGCTGCATCCAGAGAGTCCACGCAGTCTGTACCGACTAGCGGAGGCGTATCTCAAGGTCAACCGTGTGGACGACGCCAAACGAACGATCCTGCAACTGGACCAACTCAGCGGCGGTGATTTTCGCACCCTTCTCGGTGAGGGAGTCCTGTTGGCAAAGTTTCGTTTGTATCAGGAGGCCATCCAGCATTTCGAAACCGCAATTGCAGCGAACCCTTCTTCCGATGAGGCCTACTACAACCTGGCTTACGCTCGCTTCCAGACCAACGAATACGCAAAGGCGCTGGACTCGCTGAAGCAAGTGTCGCCGGAAGCGCAAAAAGATGACGCTTTTCTGGCCTTGGCTGGAGACATCTATGGCCGGATGGGGCGGACATCCGACGCCATACAAAATCTACGAAAGGCCTACCTGGCAAGTCCAGGCAATGACCAATACTGTTTTTCTCTGGCGCTGGCTCAGTTGCGGTCGGGCAACACCGACGCGGCCCGGGAAACTTTGCAGCGTGGCTTAACGCGAGTGCCCGACTCTGGAATTCTTTACTGGGGAATGGGAATTGCTTTCGTATTGCAGAACGATCCGAAGCAGGCAGAAGCCAGCCTTAAAAGAGCTGTAGATCTTTCCCCGTCGCGCGAAGGAATTTTGATGACTTTGGGAATTTTCTACTATGAAGCCGGGCAGATTGAGAATGCCAAACAAGTTCTCCAGCGCTACACGGAAATGTTTCCGGAAGGTTCGATGAATGTGGACAAAATGCGCACGACCCTGGATGCTGCCGCTATCGAAAGAAAACCTTCCGCCAAACCGGCGGGGCTTTCTGCCGACGCGCGCCGCGAATTCTATGAACTCGCCGCCAACCTTGCAGTTGAGGGTCGTTAGAGGCCGGCCTTGAGTTCCGTAGGAGAACGGTTGGTGGCAAATAAATCCAAATTGCCTCGCATGACAATTGTGGGATTGATGGAAATTTGTGCTGCTGGTTGCAACTTTTCGGTGAGGAACCGCACCGTCGTCTGAAGCGCCCGGGCCCCTTGTTCTCTGGCCCTCTGGTAAATCGTAGCTGCAATCGTGCCGGACCGTATGTAGGGGAACATGGCAGGAAACAAATCTGTGCCGACCACCTTGATTTTGCCGGCCAAGCCCGATTCCTCCAGCGCTTTCATCACCGGCATGGAATTCGCAGTCGCCACATAGATTCCTTTCGCCTGCGGATATTGCTCGAGGGCCTTTCGGCATTTCAAGTAAGCCTCATTCGGCTCGTCGTGGGTCTCGACGATGCTCGCCACCTCACCTCTGGGACAGAACGCGCGGAAACTGCCGCGAAAACTCTGCAATTTCTGTTCGTGGTCTACGGTGGCGTGCATCCCGATGAAAACAATTACCTGAGCAGCTTCGCGTAAAAAGTAACCCATTAATTCCCCGGCCAGCGCACCACTCACCAGTGGATTCACGGAGATCGAACTGAGCCGTTTCGTTCCCGGGGCGTCCGTAGCCACGCATACAACCGGAATATTGCGGCGCGCGGCTTCGTCGATGTGGGTCAGGAGTTTGTTGGGATAGGCAGGGGAAATAATCAGGCCACTGATATCCTCTTGCAAAACATCGCGCAAGGCCTTGATCTCGTGTGGGCCGAAACGATCGTATGGCCGGTGGACGATCTTGATGCCTAACGGCTCAAAAACACTCGCCGCCTCGAAAATACCTTCCCGCACTTCATCGTAGAAATACGCTACTTCGCGCGGAATGACGACGCCGATGGTAATCCGCTTTGACGAAGAAAGAAACCGCGCCGCAAGATTAGGCCGGTACCCCAGCCTTTCCGCGGCGCGAAGGACCTTACGTTTGGTAGCGACGCTGACTCCATGCCGATTGTGCAACGCCCGATCGACAGTGCCACGCGAGATACCTAAAGAATCGGCGATTTCCTGAACTCCAATCTGATTGGAGTCCGTTTTTGATTCACGGTCAGACAGAGAATTTCTCTCCTCGTTAGTCCAGAACGGAAAGGTGTCAGTAAAAATCACCTTAAACGCAGAAAAGGAATTTCACAACCTCAAAAGGTTCAAGCGGTCGTTATGAAAAGTGTGAGGAAATCTTGTGACGGACTGCGAGTCGCGTTCCTATGTGATTTTTTTCTTGACAACGGCGAACGAGTAGCGATAACGTGCACGCGCACGGAAAACGTGCACCTGCACGTTACGGCTTTCGTCGAGTTTCGCACTGAAAGTTCCGTAAATTGCAGGGTGGGGGGAATCGCTAATTTCATCGCGCTGTTGCGAAGACGATGCTGGCCGCGTGACCAGAGGGGAAACTGCCTTGAAGCAGAAAATATCCGTAGGTCTTGGAATTTGTGTGGGGATGTTATTGCTGGTCTCGAATGTGCTTCTTATCCCGGCGGCTAATGCACAAGTGGATGCCGGAGGTATTCGCGGAACGATAACAGACAGCAGCGGCGCACTCGTTTCTGGCGCGAAAGTTACTCTTACCAGCGAAGGCAGCGGCCTGTCCACGGAAGCGATCACCGCCGGCGACGGCAATTACTCTTTCACTCCCATCAAAATCGGCTCCTATACGCTGGTCGTGGAAGCAGCCGGCTTTCGCAAAGCAACGCAGCATGGAATCAAAGTGGACGTTCAGCAGCAACTCAAGGCAGATTTCAATCTCGTACCCGGTTCGGTAAAGGAGGAAGTTTTCGTCACGGCTGCGGTCTCTCTTCTGCAGACGCAGGACGCTTCGGTCGGTACTCTCGCGAGCCGTGCCGAAATCAACGATCTTCCCTTGAATGGACGGAATTACACCTTCCTGGCGCAATTAGGCCCAGGGGTTACCGGGCTGAGTGCGACCCGCGGTCTCGACAAGACGGGCAGCTTCGTAGCGAACGGGCTGAGCAGCGTTCACAACAGTTACATTCTCGATGGAATTGATAACAACAACGACACCGTGGATTTTTTGAATGGTGCGGCTTATGTAAGTCTTCCTCCCCCGGACGCCATCCAGGAATTCAAGGTCCAGACCAGTAACTTCAGCGCGGAATTCGGGAGGGCCGGTGGAGCAGTGGTGAATGCAACCATCAAATCGGGTACCAACCAGTTCCACGGGAGCGCGTGGGAATTTCTGCGCAACGATAGACTGGACGCGATTGATGAATACTTTGTGGATCCTGCCACAGTGAAGAGACCACAGTTGCAACGCAATCAGTTTGGTTTTTCGGCAGGCGGTCCGATCATTAAGAACAAACTGTTTATCTTTGGCGACTATGAAGCCACGCGCATTCGCCAAAGCGCGCTGAGGAATCCAAGCGTTCCGACAGCGGCGGAGCGGGCCAGTGGCTATACCGATTTCCGCGACGTGCTGGCGGCGAAAACCGGCACCGCCACCGATGATCTGGGAAGGCTCATGCCCAGCGCAACTATTCTGGATCCCGCAACCACCCGGCCGGTAACTGCGGGGCAAGTCGATCCCGTCACGGGGCTTACCGCAACCAGCACCGGGTTTGTGCGCGATCCGTTTTTTACCAACGGAAGTGTCGCAGGCATCGCCGATTTCACTGGGCTGCAACCGTTCCTTAATCAGCTTCCCTTGAATCGGGTTGACACCAATGCCGTTGCTCTGCTCAACCTTTTCCCTGATCCGACGCAGGGGGGAATCACAAACAACTTCGCGATTAACCGCAGCCTGCCCGATGACAGTCAGCACTTTGACATACGAGTTGACCACAATCTTTCGGTGCGTGATCAAATTTTCGGACGCGTCAGTTATTCCAAACGCGATGCGGACATTCCCGCTGACTTCACGGGTGAGGGCGACAACATAAGCTTCGGCCAGGGTGCGGTAAAGGACAATTCATGGAACCTCGTGGCCAGCGAAGTCCATTCGTTCTCGCCCACTATGATCAACGAGTTCCGCTTCGGGTACAGCAGGCTGCGAACTGCGTTTGACTCGGCGATCGCCAATCAACAAGGCATTCCAGCAAAATTCGGGATTCAGGGAATTCCCGATGCTCCCGGCAATGGCGGTCTGCCCACTCTTAGCATCAGTGGACTTACTGCCCTGGGACCGAATGGGTTTGCCAGCCCAAACAGCCGTCAAAGCGACACGATTCAATTCTCAGAAAACCTCACAAAGACGCATGGAGCGCACAGTTTCAAAGGCGGATTTGAATATCAATCGCTGCAATTTCCCTGGTTAGATCCCGCCTGGTCGCGAGGTGGCTTTAACTTTGGAGGCTACACCGGCATCCCAAATGGTGTCAGTCCCGGCGTCGCAACTGCGGACTTCTTGTTGACCCCTATCGCTGCCACGGTCCCCAACGGTGTGAACAATGTTGGCGGACCGACCTCAGTATTTTCGTCCAACATCGTTGAGCCCGGAGACCGGCGCAAATATTTTGGGGCTTATTTTCAAGACGACTGGAAGGTGACTTCGAAACTCACGGTTAACCTCGGACTGCGCTGGGAAATCTTCGGCCAGCTGCAGGAGGAGAATAGCAAACAAGCCACGTTACTTCCGGGTCCGCCTACCGGGGGTGGCGCTCAATATCTGATTCTCGACAAGCAAAAAGATGTTCCTCTCTCCCCATCGTTCACATCCCTTCTTGCTTTGGATAATATCGCGCTTCGCTACGTCGGCGGCAGCAGTGTAAGCACTACGCCGCTGGTGGACTTTGCCCCACGTGTGGGTATGGCTTACCAATTGGCATCTAAGTTGGTGGTGCGCGCCGCATACGGAATTTTTTACGGCGGGTTTGAGAACCTGGGTGGATCGCCAGACCCCGGTTTTAACTATCCGTTCGCCATCAATCTTTCGATCAGCAACACCAACGGGGACAGCGGGCCGATCATTTATGCGGATGGAAGTTCGGCTACTCTGGAAAAGGGTCTCTCTTCTTTTACGCCTGACCCGAATAGTCCCAACTTTGTCGCGAGCAGCCTCGGAACAGCGTTCCAGCGGGACACGAAGACGCCCTATACCCAGCAATGGAATGGCTCCGTGCAATACGCGATTAGCCCAACTCAAAGCGTGACGGTCTCTTATGTCGGGAACGGTACGCGGCACATGTTGAACACCAGCAGGCTAAACGTCCCGACTCAACTCCTGCCTCCTGGGACCGACTTTACAAAGTTCATCGCCTATCCTCACTTTTCTCCGAACATGGATTTCATAACCGAGAACGGTGACGCTTACTACCACGCGGCGCAAGTGGCCTACGAACATGTATTCAGCCACGGCCTGAACATGCTTGTGAATTACACTCGATCAGAGTGCAAGACCGACAACCGCAATGCTTTGCAAATCGGAGAAGCCGACGTTCAGCGTGCGCCGCAGGTGCCCGGCTTTGGAATAAAGGGCGACTACAAGTACTGCGGCAATGACGTCCCCAACTTGTTCCACGCAAGCGGGGTTTGGGAGCTTCCGATTGGTAAGGGCCGCAAGATCGGCGGGAATGTCTCGGGTATTGTGAACCAGTTCATTGGAGGATGGAGTACGCAAGCCATCTTCAGTCTCCAGGACGGCTTCCCCTTCAGCGTCCAATGTCCTGTCCCAACCTCCGCGGGTCTGGGTTGCTACGCCAATGTTGTTTCGGGGCAGAAGCTGTACGCAGATCGCGGCCCGCACGGAACAACACAATTTCTGAATCCGGCGGCATTTGTTAATCCCAATCCCGTCACAACGATTGGCCAAACCGACTTTTCACCCCTTGGTGGGCCGCCCACGCAAGCCCACGGCCCGGGGTTCGCAAATCTCGATTTCTCAATGTTCAAGAAATTCCAGACGTCAGAAACAACCAATCTGGAGTTTCGTGGCGAGTTCTTCAATTTCCTGAACCATCCGAACTTTGCCAACTCTTTTGCGACCCTGGACTTTAAGAATGATCCGGTCAATTTCGCACGAATTAATGCCACGCGCGGGACGGCCCGGCAGGTCCAATTGGCTCTCAAGTTCTACTGGTAAAACAGAGGGGGCATTTGCCCCCTTGCTGTTTTTCTTCACCGGACAGTTCGTAACAACGCGTCCTTTGCCATGTCACGATCTTCAAATGCTTTTTGAATCAAACCATCCGGGCCCAGGATTCCGTTGGCATGAAGCGCTCTTTGTGGTTGTGGTTTCGCTTGGATTTGGAAGTTGGTTGATGTGCTGTAGCTTGCGCTCAGTGCTGGCTGCGCAATCTGGATCGGCACAACACCTGGAAGACTCTAAACACAAGTTCCAGACGGCGCTGACCCTCTACCGGGCAGGAAAATTTACCGACGCGCAACAACAGCTTCAGGCTGTGTATAAGACAAATCCCAACAGTTTTGAGATCAACGAATTGACCGGATTAATTTGTGCCGCGCTGGGCCGCGACCAAGACGCCACTCCCTATCTGGCAAAAGCCGTGCGTATCAACCCTAATCTGCCAGATGCGCGAACAACACTGGCGGCCAACCTGGTCCGGTTGCATCGAATGACCGAGGCAGAAGTCCATCTTCGTAAAGCGGCTGAGTTGGCTCCGGAGACATACGATGCCAATCACAATCTCGGCGAACTCTACATTCAGCTCAACAAACTGCAGGAAGCTGTTCCTTACTTGAAGCGGGCACAAGACATCAATCCTTCGGCATACAACAACGGCTATGACCTTGCGCTCGCGTCCGAACGTATTGGCAATCTTGAAGAGGCACGGCAGCAACTGGCCGACCTCATCCGAGTCAACGACAGCGCAGAGCTTCACAGTCTGTTAGGCGCGATTGAAGAGAAAAGTAAGAACTATTTGGCTTCAGCAGCCCAATTCGAAAAGGCTGCTCATATGGATCCGAGCGAAAACAATGTTTTCGAATGGGGAACTGAATTATTGCTGCACCAGACATTCGAACCGGCCACTGAGGTATTCAAAGCCGGGCTAGCTCGCTATCCCCAATCGAGCCAAATGAAGATAGGGTTTGGCGTTGCGCAGTACGGTCTCGGCAACTTTGATGTCGGGGCGCAGGCGTTTCTTCAAGCCTCAGACATGAATCCTGACGATCGTCTGCCTCTTATTTTCCTTGGCCAGGCTTACGATAATCTCTCCCCAGCCATTAAGGATCAGACCATTTCACGGTTCGAACGATTCGTCCACGCCGACCAGCACGATGCTTCAGTCCGCTACTACTATGCGATGGCATTGTGGAAGCAGGCTGGAGATATTCCGGAGCCGGCTCGTCAAGTGTTGGTCGAATCCCTGCTGAAATCCGCGTCCGCGTCCGATGCCAGTTTCGCAGATGCCCGTCTGCAATTGGGAATCTTGTATGCCAATCAGCACAAGTTTGCTGAAGCCATCGCACAATATGAACAAGCCCTGAAAATTAATTCAGAGAATGCCACTGTCCATTACAGGCTCGGCCAATCCTTGGCCCGCAGCGGAGCCACTGCCCGTGCCAAAGAAGAATTTGCGGAATTTGAGCGCCTGCGGACACAAGAGGTAGATGCCGCCAACAAGAAGTCTGCCGAGATTCAGCAATTCGTTTACACGCTGCGCCAGGCAAACAAAGCGACCAGCGAGTAGGCATTGGTTATGAATTGGCCCTTCAGGTTAATACAGCGGAGCTTCTGGATCTGTTCGTTTTTGCCGCTTCTCTGTTCATTGGCCACACCGCTGGCTAAGGGCCAGATGAAAACCGTCATCGTTGATGGTTCAAGCGAGGGCAGAATCTTTGATGGCATCGGCGCACTAAGCGCGGGTGCCTCGTCCCGCTTGCTGATCGACTATCAGGAACCCTATCGGAGTCAAATCCTCGATTACCTTTTCAAACCCGGTTATGGCGCTGCTTTACAGCATCTCAAGGTAGAAATCGGCGGCGATGTTAATTCCACCGATGGTTCTGAACCAAGTCACAGGCGGACGCCTGCCGACCGCGACTACACGCGTGGCTATGAATGGTGGCTCATGCAGGAAGCCCGTAAGCGTAATCCGCAAATCATTCTGGATACGCTTCCCTGGGGCGCTCCGGGATGGATCGGGCGCGGCAACTACTACTCGTCGGACATGGCATATTACGTCGCTGATTTTCTCGAAGGCGCCAAGAAACAATATGGATTGGATATCGCCTATACAGGAATCTGGAACGAGAAGCCGTTTGATGCTGCTTACGTGAAGGAACTACGTCGCGTATTGAAAGAGCGTCATATCGCGACGCAGATCGTCTGCTGCGACGAGTATTCGGGAGAGGGCTTGGGGCAGTGGAGCATCGTTGACGCCATGAACAACGATCGCGCCCTGAAAGAGGCCGTCGACGTGGTCGGGGTACATTACTCGCTCCTAAACGGCAAGTACACGACTCCGGATTCTGCACGCAGTTTGGGCAAGCCGCTGTGGTCAAGCGAGGACCAGCCCAACTCTGGCGCGGGGCCGATCCTTTCGAGGGAGTGGCCTGTTGGAGGCCGAATCCTCGCCAGACTCTTTAACCTCAACTATCTCGACGGTGGCTTCACCAAAACTGAGATTTGGAGTCCGATTACTTCTTACTATGACATTCTTGCCGCTCCCAACTCCGGGCTGATGTATGCCAACACACCGTGGTCCGGCTACTACAACGTGCAGGCTGCCATTTGGGCCACAGCCCACACCACGCAGTTCGCTCAGCCGGGCTGGAAGTATCTCGATTCGTCCTCGGGCCGTATGCCGGAGCAGGGAAGCTATGTAACCCTCGAGTCGCCGAACGGAAAAGATTGGAGCATCGTGCTTGAGACGATTGATGCGAAACAATCTCAGCACGTCACATTCGAGATTAAGGGTGGTCTCTCCCAAAAAACGGTGCATGTATGGGAGACAAATGGCCAGAAGGTCTTCGAGCACGTCGCTGATGTGACCCCGCAACACAATAAATTCGAGTACCGGTTCGATTCGGATTCCTTGTATTCGCTTACGACCACAACAGGCCAAGGCAAGGGTGCAGCCCGGCCTGCGGCGCCAAGCCCTTTTCCGAATCCATACATTGAAAACTTCGAGAGCACGGAACTCCAACGAGCACCGCGCTTCCTATCAGATCAGAATGGGGCGTTCGAAGTGCGGCCGTGCTTGCGGCGCGAGGGCCGGTGTCTCGATCAGGTCATTGTCGACAAGCCGATTCCCTGGGGTCCACAGCCAGATCCGTTCACCCTCGCGGGAGATACCAGTTGGTCCGATTACCAGATTGCCTGCGATGTCTTGATTGTCGACGGGCCGGTAACGCTGATCGGGCGTATTGATTCAGCGGATGTGTTTCGAGATGGGAATGCAATTTGGCCCAGCGGCTATGTATTGAGCGTCCACCCTGACGGAACCTGGGCGTTGTCATCTGCCGCTTACAAAGTTGTGTCCCGCACGCTTGCTTCGGGAAACATGACGCTCACCGCGGACAAGTGGCATCGGGTTGTACTCAAATTTCATGGTCAACAGATCACCGCTTCCATCGACGGAAATCCTATAGCCGCTGTGACCGACAGCGCACATGATCGTGGCATGTTTGGCATCGGTACGGGATGGAACCGAGGACAGTTCGACAATCTTGCGGTAACAAAAGAATAAGTTTGTGAAAGTAAACCAAAGGAACGAAGATGTGATGAACATACGCGATCGTAAATTGTCGAACCCTAGGGTGTTTCATAAGTTGACATTTCTAACCTGGCTTATTGTGGCATTTGGGGCGCCCGCCACCGCAGTGAATGTTTCCTCTCCTGATGGGCGACTAGTCCTGACCATTGACACTATCGCAACCGAGAAAGACCCTGTTGCAAAACGGCTTGTCTATAAAGTGTCGTTTCGCGGAAAGCAATTGATTGAGGCGTCGGCTTTGCGTCTTGATTTGGAAGGACAGTTACCCCTCGGGGAGGATGTACAGATTGCAAGTAGCGCGACCACAAGTGAGGATCACACTTATACGCTCGTAACCGGAAAAGCCAGCCAGGTGCGCGATCACTACACCGCGCTTCGGGTTGACCTTGGAGAGCCCGGTGGCATGGGCCGCAAGCTGACCATCGAAGCGCGTGCCTATGATGACGCGGTCGCCTTCCGCTACCTGGTGCCCGAACAAAACACAATCAGCGATTTCCGCCTGATAAAGGAGGGAACAGAGTTCCGGATTGCCAAGGATGCGACCACGTATGCGCTAGTCCTTCCCAACTTTCGTTCGGGCTACGAGAGTGAATACATCAAACTGCCGATCAGCGCATTTTCCAATCAAGGCGGCGTAGCCAGCAAAGTTCTGATTGGGTTGCCGCTGCTTATGGAAGTCCCCGGTGTGGCCTGGATGGGAATCACCGAGGCTAACCTGCGCGATTACAGTTCGATGTACCTGATGAATCCTTCTGGAAGTTGGACCGGACACTGGTTTGAATCGGTGCTCGCTCCTTCCATGGAAGACCCGGATGTCATCGTGAAAGGTGCGCTGCCTCACTACTCCGCATGGCGGGTACTGCTGGTCAGCGATGAACCCGGAAGGCTGGTGGAATCGAATGTCATCACCAGCTTGAATCCTGAAAGCGAAATTGCAGACACCTCATGGATCCATGCGGGGCGCGCCTCCTGGGATTGGTGGAACGGCAGTCTTGGAGCCCGATGGCAAGCGGGCCTACACGACGGAGACGATGAAATACTACGTGGACTTCGCGGCGAAATCGGGTTTCGAGTACATGATGTTGGACGCAGGATGGTCCGACCACAATGACATTACCAAGATGAATGGCACTGTGGATGTGCCGGAGTTGGTCCGCTATGGCAAAGAGAAAGGCGTAAAGGTTTGGATTTGGCTTTTGGGAAGCCACGTGGATCGTCAGATGGATGAAGCATTTCCCCTATATGAAAAGTGGGGTGTTGCCGGTTTAAAAATTGACTTTATTTTGCGCGATGACCAACACGGCATGAACTTCTACTATCGCACAGCGAAAAAGGCGGCTGAACACCATCTCATGCTCGACTTCCACGGCGCGACTAAACCCAGCGGCATCGAACGCACTTATCCCAACATACTGAGCTATGAATCGGTATTAGGAATGGAGAACTCAAAAACCGGCACTCGAGACAACCCTGAATATCACACCACGATTCCGTTTACCCGTATGCTCGCAGGTCCCATGGATCAGACGCCGGGTGCATTCGACAGCAGTACGCGGGAAGAATTCACGCCGCGCATGGAATCTCCCATGGTGATGGGTACGCGGGCACATCAGTTGGCCATGTACGCGATCTTTCAGTGTGCATTCCAAATGGTTTCAGACGTGCCATACGCGTATGACAATCAGCCTGCTTTTCAATTCATCAAAGATACGCCGGCTACATGGGACGAAACTCGTGTGTTGAACGGCAGGCCGGGCGCTTACATCACGGTTGCACGCCGCCACGGGAAAGAATGGTTCCTGGGAAGCCTCAACAACTGGGATGCAAGACAACTAGATTTGCCGCTCGACTTCCTCGGAGCAGGGAATTACACAGCAGAGATCTATGCCGATGGGGACGACGCAGACCGTCATCCCAAGAATGTTCGCCTGGAGAAAAAAGCATTGACTTCGACTACACACCTGACCGCAGTTCTTGCTCCCGGCGGCGGATACGCGGTCCGTTTTGTGCCTGCGCGATGAGCCTGCAATTTTCGTTTTCGAGGAACTTCTACGGGAGGCCCATGCCAATCGCAGCAACCAGTACGGTGTCACTTGCAGAACGCTTCCAGGAAATGTTTGGGTCCAAGCCGCTCATTTTCCGTGCGCCCGGACGGGTGAACCTGATC
The DNA here is from genome assembly GCA_963774805.1 of uncultured Acidobacteriota bacterium. Lineage (GTDB taxonomy): Bacteria > Acidobacteriota > Terriglobia > Acidiferrales > UBA7541 > Palsa-360. Next base: position 715,480 of record CAVZGK010000016.1, on the reverse strand, counting down.
GGCGAGCATACCGATTACAACGACGGCTTTGTGATGCCTGCGGCCATCGGGTATTACACGTGGGTCGCCGCCGCCCAACGCAACGACCGGACCGTAGAAGCTTATTCCGAGCGCTTTCAAGAAAAGATGACCCTGTCGCTGGACGAACCTTCTGGCCCGCCAAAACGTCACTGGAGTGACTTTATCCGCGGCACCGCTGCAACTTTGCAGGCAGAGGGGCACAGGTTGTCGGGCATCAATTTGCTTATCGAAGGCGAAGTTCCTCTCGGCGCCGGTCTCAGTTCGTCGGCTTCTTTGGAGATGGCCACTGCGTTGGCGATGACTTCCATGTCCGGAGTGAAGGTTGATCGGCTGGAGCTGGTAAAACTGTGTCAAAAAACTGAGCACCAATATGTGGGCACGCTTTGCGGCATCATGGACCAGTTTGTTTCCGCTTTCGGGAAGGCGGGACACAGTCTGATGCTTGACTGCCGTTCGCTCGAATACAAGACATTACCTATACCGTCGAGTGTGAGCCTGGTCGTATGTAACAGCATGGTGAAGCACGAATTGGCTTCTGGAGAATACAACCGCCGCCGCGCCGATTGTACCCAGGGAGCAAAGCAACTACGCATGCACTTACCCGATGTCCAGGCACTTCGAGATGTCGAGTTCAAAGATCTGGAAACCTGGAAAGAGGAGATGGAGCCGAAGGTATACCGGCGGTGCCGGCACGTAGTCACGGAGAACCGGAGAGTGGTTGCAGCGGCACAAGCCCTTCAGTCGGGAGATGCGGAACGCTTTGGGCATCTTATGTATCGTTCGCATGCCAGCCTGCGTGACGATTATGAGGTGAGTTGCAAAGAACTGGATCTGTTGGTTGATTTGGCCGCTGCGACTCCAGGCGTTTACGGCGCTCGTTTAACCGGAGGTGGATTCGGTGGATGCACCGTAAACCTCACTCGTGCCGACACGGCTGTTCAATTCAAGAGCCACATTGAGCGGACATACTACGACGCAACCGGAATGACCCCGGATGTGTACATCTGTGAACCGGCGGAAGGGGCGGGCGCCTGGCTCGGCGGGGGAAGTGCGCCAGCATGAAGGTTTGATCAAAATATTGCCCCGTTGCTGCTAGGGAGAGTACCGCCGCGCAATCGAGTCCGCGCGGGCAAGTCTGATTAGCCACTCAGTGGGCGCAGGAAGCGATTGTCAGCACACTGGTGAGCGATGTTGCCACCGCATCCATGCTCGACGTCCGTCAGGCGGAACAGTTGGTGTGTTTGCCCGCGTCCTTAGTGATTGGGGGACCGGCACAGCAGCCGGCGTCAAAGCGTTCGTAGCGCGATCACAGTGGCGTTCTTGTCCGGCGCTTCTTGCGGCACATCGATTTGCAACCCGTGCTCCGTTTGCTTGAAAGGCAGCGACCGGCCGTTGGCAAGCAATCGCGCTGACAACACCCTCGGCTCAATACCAGTGATCGTCAGTGAAGGCGAAGACCACTCAAAAACGTGAAAAAATACGTCGCTGCCCCTTACCGTTGTGCGATACGCTCGCTCCCCTTGAATGGGCCCGAAGGTGGTTCCATAGATGGAGTCGCCATTCGCTGTCATCCATTCACCGATAGCCTTAAGGCGCTCCTGAAACTCCGGTTGAATCATCCCGTCCGGCTGCGGGCCAACGTTGAGAAGGAAGTTGCCTCCACGGCTCGCCACTTCTATGAGGCTTCGGATGAGATCCTGCGCCGACTTGTAATTATGGTCGTACGAGTTGTAGGCCCACGTATTGTTGATGGTCATGCAGGTCTCCCAAAGCTGGAAGTCGGCAGCCGAGGGGATTCCTTGTCGAAACTCCTTTTGGACGCTGGCGTCGGAGCCCCGCATGCGCACATCTTTGGTCGGAATTGCTTTCGGGATGAACTGTTCGGGAGTTACGAAGTCTGCGGCGACGCCGATCCGGTCGTTCACCAGGGTCGCAGGCTGCAACTTATGGATAAGGTCGAGGAACCGTTGCCCATTGTATTTTTCCTGGTGATGGAGCCCATCAAACCAGATCACTCTCACGTCTCCGTATCGGGTAAGCAGTTCGGTAAGTTGAAGACTCATGTAGTCCAGGTATGAGGACCACTCGGGCCGTTCGGGTTGTCCATTCCATGTATCACGTGAAAGCCTGGAAGTGTCCCGAAAACCCGGGTGATTGAGATCGGGTGGAGAGTAATAAAAGCCAAGCGGCATCGAACGGAGAGCACAAGCGTCCGCGAGTTGCTTGACGATATCCTTTCCGTATGGCGTGTTGGTGATCTTGTAGTCAGTGTACGAAGAATCGAACATGCAGAAGCCGTCGTGATGCTTCGTTGTAAAGACCATGTATTTCTGGCCGGCGGTGCGCGCGAGATCGATCAAGAGATTGGGATCCCATTTGGTCGGATTGAACCGTTTTGGCAGAGCGCGATAGTCCGCCTCGGAAATTTCGTGGGCCTGATAGTCCGCTCCGGGAATACCCCAGTTGTCCGGCCGCATAATGGGCCAGGAAGCTTCGACACTGGCAAGAGAATATGGACCCCAATGGATAAACATCCCGAATTTCGCCGCACGATACCACTCGGTCCGTTCGGCCTCAAGTTGCTCGCCGAACACGAAACCGGGCAAAAACGACACTGAGGCAGCCGCAAGGCTGGCGCGGAGGAACAGGCGACGGTCCAAAAAATAAGCGCTCATTTGTCCGAAGAAACGATAAGGAGCAAGTGCGCCTATGTCAAGAAAGTTTTGCTCGCGCACAGTAAACCACAGACGTCAATCGGGCCCGATCGCGTCAAGACCAGGCAAACTTCTCCCCAAAACACGGGTGCTGAATCCGCCATACCTGGGTCGCCACATCAGGCCAGGTAAAAGGCGTCCTGCATCCTGACGCACCACTCGCTTTTCGCAAGATCTCCAGGCGTTCCTGCAGGGGATTCGCAATGGCACGCTATTCCTGTGTATTCTTATCGGCAGCTATTTTCGCCATATCGGCCGCAAAGTCATCGCCGGCATGTTCGGAAGCTGAAAAGGGTCCCGTTTTGGAGAGAAAGTGAGTAGTTGCGGATATTGCACCTAGTGATGGTGTGAAGCATATCCGGCCAAACGGACCGGTGACATTCCTTGTATATGGCCTCGGATTCAGGCCTGAGGCGGCGAGGGGCGGAGGCAAAGCGGTGTATGGATCCCTCCTCGGATGACCTGTATTTAAGAGCTTAAACTGGACGGTGAACTGCCTGATTAGGTTGCTCTCTCGGCTCATGCTCGTTAGTATATGCACTCATGGGATCAAGCACTCGAACATCACGCCGGGCGAAAAAGACGGTTGAGACAGGCGAGCCGCTGGTCAAGCATACAGTGGCGGAGCAACTTCGCGCCGAGATCGTCAGCGGCGCGCTCAAGCCTGGGTCGAGGATTGTTGAGGGAACTTGGGGAAGAAAATTTGGCGTAGCTCAGGGCTCCATTCGTGAGGCCATCAATATTCTCGCGCAGGAAGGATTCGTCACCAAGGCTTCCGGCCGAAGCGCACGCGTCGTGCGCTTGAGTGAAGAAAGCGTGCTGCGTTTGTATGAGTTGCGCGGAGCGCTAGAGGGGCTGGCCGGCAGGCTGGCCGCTGAGCGCAAAGCCGATACAACCAGATTGCAGGAGATAGTCGATGCGATGCGGCTGGCCACGGAGGAAAATGTTGCACCGGCACTGCTCGACGCCGATCTGTCCTTCCATTTGGAGCTTTGCAGTCTATCGGGCAACGAATATCTGCTGGAACACGCACGCAGGATACTGCTGCCGTTCTTCGCATTTGTCCGCATCCGCATGATCGGGAGCGGGCAAGCCACGTCAGCCTGGGGGCGTGATCTTGAAGTCCACCAACGTATTCATGACCTCGTGCACGAAGGTGAAGGACGCGTCTCCGAACAGTATATTCAACGGGCAATGGCCAGATTTGCGGCGACAGCTTACGAGGCATGGGAAAAGAAACCGTTGCCTGTCAAGCGTGGAAAAGGAAAGGCAACCTAGCAGAGGAGACTCGATTGGCAGGTTCAGCGGATTTGCGCGCAACAAAAGCAGAAACGATAAAGGGGCTTTCAGGGAGAAAGTGAATGGCCGTTTGTTCCATCGGACGTATCTCAACTTTCGATGCGAAGTATCCACTGCCACCTGGCGCGGGAAGCGATGCCGTGCACACAAACCCAGAGTATTGTCTCGCTGTGACGCAACTGGGCTCGACTGACGGCCGCCTTTGTGGAATTGGGTTTGCCCTGACTCTGGGCGACGGCAACCGCCTGGTATGCGAGGCGATTGAAATGCTCTCGCAGCAATTGCTGGGCAGCCCGATCGAAGACCTGATGGCTAAGTTCGGAAGCGTGTCGCAGAGCTTAGCGGAAGATCCGACCTTACGGTGGCTGGGGCCCCAAAAGGGCGTTGTTCACCTCGCACTGGCTTCGATTACAAATGCGTGTTTCGATTTGTGGGCAAAGAGCCGGGGAGTTCCCCTCTGGAAATTGCTGTTGGATCTGGAGCCGGAAGCGGTAGTTCGCCTCCTGGACCTGAGCTATCTCGATGAAGTGCTGGATGCGAACGAAGCCGAGGCTATACTCCGCGAACAGCAAAGTACGCGCTCTCAGCGCGACGCTGTGCTGCGCATCGGATATCCCGGCTATGACACTTCGATTGGATGGATGGCTTACGACGACGCCAAGATACGCGGACTCACACAACTCGCCATCGACAAGGGATTCAATGCATTCAAGCTGAAGGTGGGATCGCGGGACCACAATCACGACCTGCGGCGGGCAGCCATGTTGCGCGAATGCGTGGGGGATGCGGGAATCGTAATGTACGACGCGAACCAACAGTGGACCTTGCCGGTGGCTCGCACCATGTGTGCAGAACTCGCAAAGCTCCGCCCTTTGTGGATCGAGGAGCCGACTCATCCTGACGACGTTATGGCACACGTGACGCTGGCACGCGAAATAGCGCCGGTGAAGATTGCAACCGGCGAACACATTCCGAATCGAGTGGTGTTCAAAAACTTCATCCAGTCCGGCGCCATGCATTACGTGCAGGCAGATTGCACGCGGTTGGCCGGCGTCAGCGAGTTTTTGACGGTCAGTCTCTTAGCCAAGAAGTTCAACCTGCCGGTCGTTCCGCATGTAGGAGACATGGGCCAGGTTCACCAGCATCTGGTGCTGTTCAACCATGTGGCCATGGGGCACGATGCGCAGTTTCTCGAGTATATTCCGCACCTGCGCAAGCACTTTGTTCATCCGGCAGAGGTCAACGGCGGATTCTATCGCCCGCCGCAGGACGCAGGAGCCTCCAGCGATTTGAAGGAACTGACTGCGCGCAGCAGCGCTAAAGTCTCCAAAATTTACATGTGAGTTTATGGAGAGCAGTAAGCGCAAGAAACGCGATACTGGCCGGCGCTTAGTTCGGGCCACGCTACTGATGGCAGGTCTGTTTTGCATCGCCTATGCACCCCGGTCTGCTTCCCAGACGCCAGAGAGATCGGATCAGCAGCGAACCACTGCAGGAAAATTGCTGCAGCAGGGACACGTACGTGCCGCCATTGAGGAATATCGCCGTGCCGTCGCCGCCAATCCGCGGGACCCTCAAAATTACTACGGGCTGGGTGTAGCGCTCGATCGCACCGGTGACCTTCGCGAAGAGCGTGAGGCGCTCCATCATGTATTCCTGTTGAATCCATCGTATGCGCCGTTGCATAACCAGTTGGGCTTGCTGAACATGAAAGAGGCAAAGCCCGCAACGGCCGCAGCGGAATTTCGAGCGGCGATTGCCCTCGACGCGCACTATCCCGAGGCGAAAAACAATCTCGGCGTGCTGATGCGTGCGCAGGGAGACAATGCCGCGGCAGAGTTTTTGTTTCGCGAAGCGATCGCGGAGAACGCGCGCTATGCCCAGGCCATGACGAATTTGGGTTCGCTGCTGGCGGTCGAGGCGCGACTGCCGGAGGCCGCGGAGGTGCTCCGCAGGGCAATCGATATCGATCCCAGGAATGTAGACGCCCTGACGGAAGACGCGATGGTGCGGATGCGAATGGATCAGAAGCCTGAGGCAGTGGAAGAGTTTCGGGCAGCGAAACAAGCGCAGCCTCAGCGAGCGGAGACGCACATCAATCTGGGAATCGCGCTGGCCGACTCGGCCGATCTGGCTGGCGCTCTTGCGGAGTTTACAGAGGCAATTCGATTGCGGCCGCAGAATGGCATTGCTCATCACAATCGCGGCCGCGTGCTAGCCGACATGAATCGCGACGCGGAGGCGAAGCCGGAGCTCGAAAAGGCTGTCCAGTTGAACGACGATAAGGCGGAGTGGTGGTCAGTTCTCGGGGCTCTAGCGCGAAAGACGGGTGAGAGGGAAGAAGCTGCTCGTGCGTTGCGCAGGGCTGCGGAACTGGAACCTAAGGATGCGAGACGGCACTATGCCTTGGGGCAGGCGCTGTTCGAGGCTGGAAATATGGATGGCGCGGTCGCAGCGTGGCGAAGGGCGGTCGCTTTGCAGCCCGGGTACGCGGATGCCCTCTATTCGTTGTCGAGAGCGCTGGCACGCACCGATCCGGCGGAGTCAAAAGAACTGCAGGCGCGTTTTATGAAACTGCAGGAGCTGCAGCGTGCGGCCGACGATGCCGAGGCGATGGGCAATGACGCGTTGAACGTGGCGGCCGGGGACCCGGCGAAAGCTATCGCCGGGTTGAAAGCGGCGATTGAGCGGTGCGGTGAGTGCAGCGTGCGCTGGCAACTGCACAAGAACCTCGGGCTGGTGTATTGCCGGTCGGGCGATCTTAAGAATGGAAAAAGCGAACTGCTGCAGGCCGATAAGATGCTGCCCGGAGACGCGAACATTGCCCGGGCGCTGCAGCTTTTGAAGTCACAGTAAAAACGATTTTGTTGCGGTCTCCACGCAGTTGATCACAGTGCCCGTTACGGCGGGTAAAGACCTACCAGCTCTTAACCCTTCAGTTTAAGCACTTAACTCTGCAACTTGAGAAACAACCCAATCTTGCTCTCGCTACTTCCCCAGTCCCCGTGAAGCGATGGATCGGGCGCGCATCCGCGGGCGGCCACGGAGGGCGTTTATCATGCAGGATCCCATTAAAAACAGGGATTTTATCGACAGACAGGGTGTTTTACACCTTGTCAATATCCGATGCCTGAATTTCGTTTGCAAACGCAGTGGACAACGTTCCCCGGCATCTGTATAGTGTCGTCGAACATCTAAATGAGCGCTCAAATACATACTTGTGAAGCGGCGGGTTCCCAGATGAATTCGGGGCGCTGAGTAGCGAATTGGACAGCGGCGGAGAAAGCTCGAAAGAAATTGACACGGACTATCGGAGGTCCTATGAACTTCAATGTGAGGATGCGCGCAACCGCGTGGAAACGTATTTCAGGCGCCCTGTTGCTCTTGATTGTCGCTGCGCTTTCAACCGAGTTCAGTCACGCACAGCTCTCCTCGGCATCGATCAATGGCACTGTCGAGGACAAGACAGGCGCAGTCGTCGTCAACGCGTCGGTGACGCTGCAGAACCTGGAAACCTCGATCGAAATGAAGACGGTCTCAAATACAGCTGGCAGCTATGCGATCGTGAGTATCGCTCCTGGCCGCTATACGATTCAGGCATCCGCGCCGGGCTTCGCGGCCCAAAAGGTTTCAGAGTTCACCTTGACGGTGGGCCAGTCCGCAACTTTCAACTTTTCTCTGTCCGCCGGGGCTACCACCTCCGTGGTCAACGTCGTGGACTCTCCCCCGCTTCTTGAAGGAACCACGGCCAATTTGGGGACAGTCATTGGGAAGCAGCAAGTCAACGATCTGCCGCTCAACGGCCGCAACTTTACACAGCTGTTACAACTGACACCAGGTGTGGCCCCTGTGAACACGGGACAGAGCAATGGCGGCGGGTTCGCGGGACCGCCGATTGCCTTCGGGGCCACTTCGGATTTCCCGGCGGTGAACGGACAGGGAAATCGAAGCAACTTCTACCTGACCGATGGACTGAACAACTACTGGAGTATTTTGAGCACGTACGCAGTGCCGCCCATTATCGATGCCATCCAGGAATTCAAGATCGTTTCGCATACCGACAGCGCCGAATTTGGCGGCGTCCTGGGCGGCGTGGTGAATGTGGTAACCAAGTCGGGGACCAATCAATTTCATGGTTCGGGATGGGAGTTTGCGCGAAACGCGATATTTGATGCGATACCTACTTTCACGGCGCCGGGTACGCCGCAACCGGATTTCAAACAGAACCAGTTTGGAGCAGAGATCGGAGGGCCGGTATATCTTCCCAAGCTCTACCACGGCCGGGACAAGACGTTTTTCTTCTTTGCCTATCAGGGATTCCGCTACAACCAGACATCGAACACTCCTCTCTTTGTTCCCACGGCAGCGGAGCTCAATGGCGATCTGAGCGCTCTGGGTGTGGCCATCTACAATCCATTTTCGACACGCCCCGACCCCAGTAATCCCGGGCAATTCATTCGGGATATCTTTCCGGGGGCGATCATCCCGCAGAACTTAATCGATCCGAAGGTGGTCGCATTGGCGAAATTTCTCTTTCCGGCCGCGGGAACTGCGTTCAACAACGGAGCGAGCAATGCCAATGACCCCACTCCCCTGACCCAACACCAGAACGAGTACAACGTGCGCATCGATCACACCTTCGGCCAGAGAGACTTTGCCTGGTTCCGATTCAGTCTCATCAACAGTGTGCAAACTTCTTCGGGGGGGCTGCCCGGTCTGCCATCCATACTTTCAACGCCAGCCAAAAATTGGGGCGGCAGCTATGTGCATACCTTCAGCCCGACCTTGATTTTGCAGGTCCAGGCTGCAAAAACCACAGGCGAGCACAACAACACGCAGCTCTTCGATAAATCGACAAGCGAAATCATCTCGCAGGTGGGTTTCGATCCAACTTATGTCGGCAATTTCCAGGCGACAGCGAAAAGCCTGGTTCCCAACGTGCAAATTACTGGATTTTCCGGCGGTGGTGAGAGTATTCAGAATACTCCGAAGGCGACCGATAGCTCAGAGTTCAGGGGAACGGTGACGAAGGTCATTCGAAACCATGAACTCAAATTTGGCGCGGGGTATACGACCCTGGGCTTCGAGAGTCCTATCGCGAACGCAAGTGTGGCATTCAAGGCCAACGAAACGGCCTCCACTCCGACCGACGCGACTACCGGATCTGGCCTGGCCTCGTTTTTGCTCGATGTTCCCGATAGCGCCCAGCGGCGCAACGTACTGGAGAGCGAGAGGCCCGGCGGCGAGTTGGGCGCCTTCGTCCAGGACAGTTGGAAGACCACGAGAAAACTGACGTTGAACTTCGGTGTGCGCTATGACGTAACGTTCATTCCGCCTTACGGAGCCGATGGCTCGGAAACCCAGCAGGGCGGAATTGCAACGGGCGATGTGGACTTTAACAACGGCACCTATATAGTCCAGAAAGTACCGGGGGCCTGCTCGGTGCTGGGGCACTCCCCGTGCATCCCGGGAAACGGAGAGCTGCCGGAACACGTGGTGGCCGATCCGCGCGGAAAGATTGCACATAACACATATACCAACATCGGACCTCGGGTTGGCTTCGCATACCGCCTTGACGACAAGACGGTAGTCCGCGCCGGGTTTGGTATTTTCTATGACAACTGGGCGGCCATCACGCAGATTGCCCAAAACATCGAGGGCTTGTGGCCCGACACCGGTCAGTTGATCGCCAATGGGCTCAACAATCCCAACACCTCGCCCTCTCCTACGCCAACGGTCGCTATTCAGAATCCGTTCGCAGGGGGGCTGAGTTCAAACATTCCCGCCCCGACTCCGTTCACTCAGGTGGGTTTCTTCTTCGACCCAAAGATCAAGAACGCCTATTCGGAGCAGTACAACCTTGGAGTCTCGCGGCAATTGGGACAGGCCACGACTGCGACGGTAACCTACGTGGGATCGGAGTCTCACCGTCTGGACGTGGGCGGTTACTACAATACGGCTCCAACCCCTGGGCCGGGGAACCCCCAGTTGAGGGCGCCATTTCCCTACATTACCCCGACCTTCTGGGACCGCAGCGCGGGGAACGGCAACTACAATGCCCTGCAGGTTTCGGTCGATCGGCGCTTCACCAGCAATTTTTCCTACTCGGTTGCCTACACCTGGTCGAAAGCAATCAACGACGGCGGCGACGGATTCTTTGGCGTGGAAGGCGGAGTTCCGCAGGATCCATACCACCCAGGGGCGTTCGGCAGCCGATCAGTTTCCGGCAACGATCTGACGAATGTGCTCTCAGTCAGTACGCTCTATGCGATACCGGTCGGTAAAGGAAAGGGGCATTCGACTGGCAACAGAGTGCTCGATTATGTGCTGGGAAACTGGCAGGTCAACAACGTCTTCCTGGCCAGATCGGGCCTTCCGTTTACGGTAACTGTCGACGGGGACATTGCCAATACAGGCAATACGTCCTTCCTGGGGTATGAGACGGCAAACGTTATCGGCAACCCGAATGCAATAACGCATCGGACGGCAGCGCAGTTCTTCAACACGGCGGCATACGCTGCGCCACCACAGTTCACGTTTGGCACGTCGGGAAGAAATTCGCTGCGCACCGCGGGTTATTGGAACCTGGACACTTCCGTCTTTCGCCAGTTCCCATTTGGCGAGAAGTGCAGGCTGGAGATTCGAGGAGAGGCGTTCAATCTGTTCAACCATCCTGTCCTTGGGACTCCCAATGCGGACTTCAGCAATCAGCAGAACTTCGGTACGGTGACAAGTACGGCGAGCACGCAACGACAACTTCAATTAGCCGCGAAATTTATCTTTTGAGTGCATAGGAATGAGGTGCGCGCTGTTCGGGGCATGCGACCAGCGCGCACCTTATCCAGCAAGCACTTCCTGCGCTATACGCCTTGCGCGCGAACGGCTTCTTGGGCGATATCCACGATATCGAGATCCAGACGCGCTCCTGCACGCCATGGCGTTTATGGAGCCTCCTCGCTATCGTACCGGGCCTCGAGATTCGTTACTACAGCATCCATTATTTCGACCGAAATGGACGCAGACCGCATGGTAAGAATTGAATGGGCAGGTCCCTCCGATTTCGGGTTCCGCTCTAGCAGGGCGCCACGTGCTCAGATAGTCGACCGAAACCTAACGCATGATACTTCAGGGAAACAAGATCCGACTCTGTTCCGCGGTCTTCGTGGCCATGTTTGCATTCCCCGCCGGCTCGCAGTCCACCGCTCCTGTCCAGGAGCAACGCTCTCCGGATAATAATCAGCCAGCCGCGATGGGTGGCGTCAAGACCGGTACGCCGCGGCCAGCCGTGCTGGATTCGGAACACCGGCCGATTACCGCCGGTGGATTTGTGAAGACCGGGCCCGTCATCTTCGAGGACATCTCGGAAACCTCAGGTCTCACAAAATGGCGCCACACCATGGGAACTCCAGAGAAGAAGTACATACTGGAAACCGTTGGCTCCGGCGTCGGCCTGATCGACTATGACAATGACGGCTGGCTCGATATCTACCTGGTGAACGGAGCGACCTACGATTCACTCGCAGGGCGTTCCGCGCCGCCGAGCGCGGCGTTGTTCCATAACAATCACGATGGCACGTTCACCGATGTGACAGCCAAGGCTGGTGTGGCCAACCAGCGCTGGGGCTTCGGAGTGGCCATCGCCGACTACGACAACGACGGCTGGCCCGATATCTACGTGTCGAACTTCGGCAAGAACCGGCTCTACCACAACAATCACGACGGGACGTTTACGGATGTCGCAGAGCACGCAGGCGTGGCGTTGGGCAACTGGTCGACCGGAGCCACCTGGGGAGACTTTGACGGTGACGGTCGCCTCGATCTGTTTGTTCCAGGCTACGTCCACTATGATCTGTCCGGCGAACCGGGGCGCGGTTCGGGCTTAAGCAATGGGTTCTGCCAGTTTCGCGGGGTAAACGTCATGTGCGGGCCGCGCGGGCTGAAAGGCGAGGGCGATCACCTCTTCCGTAACAACGGCGATGGAACGTTTAGCGACGTGAGCGAGGCCACCGGTACGGCGGATAAGCAAGCCTATTATGGGCTGGCCTCCTTATTCATCGACGTCAACAACGATGGCAAAGTCGACTTGCTGGTCGCGGACGATTCGACACCCAACTATCTTTATCTAAATACAGGCAAAGGCAGGTTCGACGACGCCAGCTTTGCTTCGGGGTACTCATTGAATAGCGAAGGACGCGAGACCGCGACGATGGGAATTGCAGCGGGAGATATTTCGCACAGCGGCCGCATCGACCTCTACAGCACGACCTTCTCGGATGATTACAAACCGCTCTATCACAACGATGGCGATGCCAGCTTTACCGATGTGAGCTACCCGATGGGGATCGCGGAACCAACGATCCCATTTCTGGGTTGGGGTACCGCTTTTTTTGACTATGACAATGATGGATGGCTCGATCTGATGGAAGCCAACGGCCATGTGTACCCCCAGGCCGATCAGCAGAACTGGGGTACGAGCTGGGCACAGCGTCCGCTCCTGTTGCACAACCATCACGGCAAACTAGAATTGGTGCCGCCGGTAGAAGGATCGGGACTCGCTAAGCTTAGTGTAGGCCGAGGGCTTGCATACGGTGACCTGCTCAATGATGGCAAGATCGATGTCGTCATCAACAATCTCGACGGCCCGCCATCCTTTCTACGGAATGTCGACAAGAACACCAACCACTGGGTGGAATTGAAGATGGTGGGCGGACCCATGAGTCCGCGTGATGCCGTGGGAGCAACGGTCTATCTGATGGCGAATGGCTTCAGGCAGCGCGGCGACGTCGTAAGCGGAGGCAGCTTCGCCTCGACTTCCGACCCTCGCCTGCACTTCGGATTGGGACCTGCGGCAGCGATCGACGGGCTCGAAGTGCATTGGCCGAGCGGGTTGATAGAGAAGATCAAGCTGCCTGGTATGGATGCTATCTTCGTGGTCGTCGAAGGCAGCGGGAGGGGCACGCCAATCTCCGATTGTGGGTCTTGTGGCGGTGCAGTCGCGCGAGGCCTGCTTGAGCGAGGCCACAAAGTCCGCGCCGTCACGCGCGACCCAAACTCAAAACAGGCGAAGTTGCTTGCGAACGCCGGGGCGGCGCTAGTCGCAGCATCGCTCGGAGACGCCACAGGGATTAAGGAATATGCGGGGGCGTAGTTCAGCTGGTTAGAACGCCTGTCACGCAGGAGGCCTTGGGGTTCGAGTCCCGTAGCTCCCGCTAACTTTTCATAAACCGCCGTTTGCATCACCAATTGCCGAGGAATGAGTCGTCTGGAGTGCCGGTCCGACTACTTGCTCATCGAGTCGATTGAGACGTTAGGGTCATTGCCCCTTGTTGCGCCGCGCCCGGGTCGGCGGACGGCCCTGACCTTCCCCGTCTTTCCTCCGCCGCAAAAGAACTGGTCGGAGCCATCGGATTCGAGCCCTGAAACGTTGACGCCTGGCGGCATCTCGAGGCTCTCAAGAACCTCGCCGGTTTGAGGATCGATTCGCCTCAAATCACTCTCGTCGCCCTCCCAGGTGGCGTGCCATAACTCTCCTTCGACCCACGTGACCCCGGTGACGAACCGGTTGGACTCGATTGTGCGAAGAATCGCGCCGGTGTCAGGATTGATTTGATGGATTTTCCGGTTGCGATACTGGCCGACCCAGAGCGTTCCTTCGGCCCAGGCCAAGCCGGAGTCGCCGCCGCCGCCGGGCGCGGGAATGGTGGCGACCACGCGTCCGGTCTTGGGATCAATCTTGTGGATGCGATCTTCGGCGATCTGATAGAGATGCTTCCCGTCGAAGGCCGTTCCCGCATGCGCCGCGACATCTACCGTGCGCTGCATCTTGCCGCTTGAGGGATCGAAGGCGTTTAGCTTGTCTCCGGAAGCGAACCAGACATTCTGACCATCGTAGGTGACGCCATGGACTTGATCTGTACCCTGGAAGGGGCCGTACTCGCGGACGATTTCGGCGGTGGATTTATTCATGCGTCCATCCTAGTCGCCCGGCAGTGAAGCGGGGAGTAACAAGATTGTCGTGAAACCTGGGAGGGGCGGACTGATCCATCGGCGGGCTCGCGCTTGGCCGAAGGACTGCACTTTGCCCGCGGCCGCTAATTCGTCGAGCGCGCGCTGCACCGTGCGCTGGCTGGCACCGAGGGCAAGGGCCAGGGCCGAACTGGACCAGGACTCGCCGTCCGTGAGGAAGGCGAGGACTGCGCCATGCTCTTCTTCGACGGGGCGTGCTAGCACCACGACCTCGCTTCGGCTGCGAGCCTTTAGCGCGAAGCCTCGCTGCGTCGCGATGATGGCGGCCAATGGGCGAAGCATCCTGCGCAGCCGTCCGATTTCGACTCGCAAGCGCGCGCGATGCGATTCATCAACCAACCGTGCTCCGAACGCGCGCGTAAGGAGAACATCTCTTGGCACGTCGCCGGGCCAGCCTTCGCCCAGCGCGCGGGCCAGCGCGAACAGCACCGGACGCGTTGTCAGGGAAACGAGCGTGTTTGCATTGCGCACGACATTCCGACAGGCGTCGATCACAAACGCTTCCGATGAGAGGAGCGTTTCGACTTCTTCGAGCAGGAGGAAGCGGTCCCCGCCACGCGTAATCCGGCGTGCCGCCGGGGTATTCAGGATACGGCAGGCGCTTTCGACTTCTGCTGTCAGCGCCGCGATGCGCGCTTGGCGTGCGGTTTGCTGGGCCCGGATTAGTGCGGCCCGCGCCTCTTTGGTCCGGAGGCGACGCATCGCAATTCCTGCAATGACGAGTTCGTGAGCTGTTCTCAATGCAGGGGGAAATGGTGCGGGGTCGAGATCCGCGAGCATACGCTCGACGTCGTCGAGATGACCTATCAGGAGCAGACGGCGGACCGCGAGATAACGCGCGAATGCGGCGTTCAAACGGTCGCCGTGCTCTTCGAGCGTCGCTCGCGCTGCATCGAGCGTTTTAGCGGGCCAACTCAAGTCACGCGATGCGAGGGCAACCTCGGCCTCGGCCACCACGCATCTCGCGCGCGCGACGACTTCTTTCGCAGTGAATGCGCGCGCGGCACGTCGCAAGAGTTCTTTCGCGCGAGGGAAATCGCCAAGTTGTGCCATCGCGATGCCACGCAGCGCTAGAGCAGGCGCGTCGTTCCGCAGGGCGACTCGCTTCAAGGCGCTTAGAGGATCACCGGCCGCGAGTGCACGTGCTGATGCCGTGATCAGCGAGTCCATCGAAATCCTGCCACACTTGTCACTCCCACCCTTTCGACACCCTGCGCTAAATATATCGCATGGTCGCGAACGAAACGGGCCATCGAAAGCGGAACGAACAAAAGACATTGGACAAAGGAGAATCGTATGAACGTCGAGAACAAGACAATCCTAATCACTGGGGCGAACCGCGGTATCGGACGGGCGCTTGTTGCCGAGGCGCTTCGACGCGGGGCAAAGAAGGTCTACGCAGGTATTCGCGGCACGCTGCAAGTCACCGACGAACGCGTGACGCCCGTGACCCTGGACGTAACCAACACTTCGCAGATCCAGCAGGCAGTCTTGAAGATCGGCGCGCTCGATGTCCTCATTAACAATGCCGGCATCGCGATTTACGACGATCTGAGTAATTTCGAAGTGATCGAAAAGCATCTGGCCGTCAATTTCGTGGGGCTGCTCAGAGTAACGCATGCGTTCTTGCCGGCGCTCAAGCGTTCGCGGGGAGCCATCGTCAACAATCTCTCAATGGTAGGGCTGGCGGCCTTGCCGGTCATACCTTCGTACTCCATCTCCAAGGCGGCCGCGTTCAACATGACGCAGTCCCTCAGAGCGCTGTTGGCCGGCCAAAGTGTAAGTGTTCACGCTGTGGTGCTTGGCCCGGTCGACACGGACATGAACCGCGGTTTCGAGATAGCAAAGGCATCGCCCGAGTCCGCGGCGAGCGGCATCTTCAATGGCTTGGAAAAGGGCGAAGAGGAGATTTTCCCTGATCCTGCGTCCCAGTCGATTGCTGAGGCCTGGCGCACCGGCACGCTGAAAGAGCTCGAACGTCAGTTCTCGGCCTTTGTATCAGGAAGCGCGGCCAAGATTGCGTGATATCAAATCGGCAAATCAACAAGTCGGCAACGAACAACAAAGGGACAAACACTAAAGGAGAAAAGCAATGACGACTCACAAGACTGGAACACGCGAACAATGGCTGAAAGCACGAGTCGAGCTGCTCAAGACGGAGAAAGAACTCACCCGACGCAGCGACGAGGTGGCGCTCCAGCGTCAGGAATTGCCATGGGTGCCGATCAGCAAGGGATATCGCTTCGACACGGACGAAGGGAGCGCCTCGCTGGCTGACCTCTTCCGTGGCCGCTCACAGCTGCTCATCTATCACTTCATGTTTGGCCCCGACTACGCTGCCGGCTGCCCGTCGTGCTCGTCGATCGCGGACGGATTCAACGGAATCGAAGTGCACCTGGCGAATCACGATGTGATGCTTTGGGCGGTCTCGCGTGCGCCTCTCGCGAAATTGCAGGCTTACAAGCAGCGCTTGGGCTGGATGTTCCCGTGGGCGTCATCCTACGGCGGCGACTTCAATTTCGACTTCAGCACTTCGTTCACCGAAGAGGAACAGCGCACGGGTATCGCGTACAACTACCGGCGCGAGGCGCCACTGCGGACACGCGGACGGGAAGGGGCCGCGATCTCGCGCTCAACGCCCGATGGGCCTGCGATATTCGCGGCTATGTGCGGAACGGATGCGCCAACGTACATTCGCGAGAGGCCGGGTGTGAGCTCATTCGCACTCGAAGACGGCGTCGTCTACCACACCTATTCCAGCTATGCGCGAGGGCTCGACGGTGTCTGGGGCATGTATTCATGGCTCGACCGCGCGCCGAGGGGGCGTAACGAGACCGGTCTCTGGTGGCGCCGGCACGACGAGTATAACAACCAAAACGAAGGGCGCGCCTGCTGCGGCGAGCAGGCAATCGGGTAATGACCGGATGACACCAGCTTCTACGCAAGTTCACAGGTTCAAGATATTTGCCTGCAACCGATACCCGGCTGGAGGAATACAGAAAAGCGAAAGACGGTCTCAGAGGAAGAACATATGTGCCCTGCATGCATCGAAAACACAGCAGTAATGGTCGCCGGAGTCACATCCGTGGGAGGAATCCTGACGGTGTGCATCGGCAAGGTCAGAAAGCTTTTCAAGTCAAGTGGTCTCGATCTGTTTCGCAAAACAAAAGGAGAAATGATATGGCAGCAACCAAAGAGAGAGACAAGGAGCGCCCAAAAGGACATGTCACGATGAAGACGCCCCCGATCGTGTCGCAACAGGAATGGGAGGCTGCACACCGACAACTTCTGGTGAAGGAGAAGGCCTTCACCCGTTCCCGTGATGCGCTGGCCGCCGAACGTCGACGGATGCCGTGGATGGTGGTGGAGAAGAAATACGAGTTCGACGGGCCTAACGGTAAGGTGAGCCTGCTCGACCTGTTCGAGGGCCGCAGGCAGTTGATCATCTATCGCGCTTTCTTCGAGCCCGGCGTGTTCGGCTGGTCCGAGCACGCCTGCCGCGGCTGCTCCCTGGGCGCCGATCAGGTCGCGCACCTGGCCCATCTGAACGCTCGCGATACTACCCTAGCCTACGCCTCACGCGCACTGAAGGCGGACATCGCTCGGGTGAAAGCGCGGATGGGCTGGGAGATGCCCTGGTACACCATGACCGACAGCTTCGACAAGGACTTTGGCGTCGATGAATGGCACGGCCACAACGTGTTCTTCCGCGACGGCGAACACGTGTTCCGTACATACTTCATTAACGGCCGTGGCGACGAGGCGATGGGGACCACCTGGAGCTACCTCCGACATCACGCCCCTCGGCAAACGTGCCGAGTACCTGCAGTCCCATCGCCGCGCCGATGAACCAGGGCGCTGCCAGATCGACGATCGATCGCACGTTTTCGAAACCGAACTGCCGATTCACCGCAGTGCCCAGCGCGCGGCCTTGAACACGCATGACGATCGGCACCTTGGTGTCGGACCCCAAGATCTCCAGCAGGACGATCCCGGTCTCGATGTTCTCCATGTCGTCCCCAGTCACCACCGCCACTCCGCGGGCGCGGTCGACGCGTGCCGATTCCAGCGTCTGGCGCATCGCTGAATCTCCGAAAATCACCGGCACATCGAGTTCCGCCACGGTCGACAGGAACCGGTTGTTCTCGTCCGGTTCGATGACGAGGACGTCGTAGCCGGCGGCGGCCAGATCATTGACGACGCGGACGCCAATTGAACCCAGTCCCACGACGACGATGTGGTCGCGCATGTGGCGTGCCCGCCGGAGTCCGGCCGTCTGGACGAAGCGGCGCGACAGCATCAGATCCGCGAGAAACGCCACCAGGATGGCGGTGACGATCGCGCCGCTAAACATCAATCCGATAGCGAACAGGCGCAGCAACGGGGATTGTTGACGTGAAGTTGAATTCGCCGTAGCCCACGGTCGTGATCGTCTCGGAGACGAAGTACAGGGAGTCGATCCACGACATCCGCGGGTTCTGGTAGGTGAAGCGCACCACCGCTGTCGATCCGAGCGTGAGGAACAGCGCGAATGCCAACGAGGGCAACAGGCAACGGGTTCACATCGTCCCGCATGGCGCGCGCGCATCGATCGCACGTCGCACCCGGGAGTGGCGAGAGCGCGTCGCGGTCGGGGGAGGCACCGTGATCCCGCGGGCCTCCAATTCGTCTTTGACGCCGATCATCGAGGTCCAGTCGCCGGCGTAGACCTGTAGATCCCGACCCGGACATGGCACCACCTCGCCGGGGGTGGGCGAGTTCTTGCCGTGGACCACCGCCACCGGCGCCAGGTCGGCGTAGATCTCGCGCAGCGTCGCGTTGTACGGAGCCTCGGCTCCCCAGACGACGAATTCGATACCGGCCGTGTCGAACTGGTGCGCGTTACGTGACAGAACCGCCTCGACGAGCGATGGTGCCGCGAGGTCGGCGACGTCCAAGATCGCGCCGGGGCCGCTAACGGCGGTCACCGCTTCGCGCAGCACGTCGTTGGCCAGACGTGCCACCACGCGTACACTCGGGCTGTATTCCTTGCCAGTAAGGCGATTTCGAGATTCACCGCGTCATTGGGCCCAGCGCAGACGACGGCGCGCGCGCGATGCACCCCGGCGCCGAGGAGATCGGCGGCGGTGTTGATCTTGATTATCCGCGCGCCGGCGCCCCTGAGCTCCTCGGCGATCGTCTTCGACAGCGCGTCGTCACCGCTGACGATGATTTCGCGATGGAATTGAAAGGTCTCGTCCATTTCGCGCGGTCGTTCCGGTGTCGCCTTTGGATACGACAGGTTAACGCGTCGTACGACTGTCGCTCTTGCGCGCATGAGTACTCCGACCTCTGCTGGCGCCAGCGTTCACTGGTTCATATGACTATCGGCCACAATGCCGGATAGTGCCACCGGAGAGCGCAACGGCGTTGTCCTATTGAGGCGCAACAGGTTCGACTTGAGCTTGTCACGCGGACGAAATAGTTGAGGCGTAGAAAGCGCTGTCGCGCCATTGCTAACGAAGGAGCATTCCTTGTCCGAAAAGACGCCCGACGACATCTTCAAGCTCGCCAAGGACGAGAACATCGAGTACGTCGATGTCCGCTTCTGCGACCTGCCAGGCACCATGCAGCACTTCACGATTCCGATTTACGTCTTCGACGAGACCGTGTTCGAGGAAGGGCTTGGCCTTCGACGGCTCCTCGATTCGCGGATTCCAGTCGATCCACGAGTCCGACATGCTGCTGCTTCCCGATCCGGAAACCGCGACCATCGACCCGTTCCGCGCCGCCAAGACGCTGAACGTGAACTTCTTCGTGCACGACCCGTTCACGCTCGAGTTGTACTCGCGCGATCCGCGCAACGTCGCCCGCAAGGCGGAGAACTACCTGATCAGCTCCGGCATTGCCGACACCGCCTACTTCGGCCCGGAAGCCGAGTTCTACATCTTCGACTCGGTGAGCTTCGACTCGCGCACCAACGAGCTCGTTCTACAAGGTGGACGCGACATCCGGGTGGTGGAACACCGGAGAGGCGAACGAGCCCGACGGCAGCCCCAACCTCGGCTACAAGGTCCGCCCCAAGGGCGGGTACTTCCCGGTCGCCCCCACCGACCACTACGTCGACCTGCGCGACGACATGCTCACCCACCTGACCAACGCCGGCTTCTCTCTGGAGAAGGGCCACCACGAAGTGGGCAGCGGCGGTCAGGCCGAGATCAACTACAAGTTCAACACGTTGCTGCACGCGGCCGACGACCATCAGATGTACAAGTACATCGTCAAGCAAACCGCATGGCAGGCACGGCAAAACCGTGACGTTCATGCCCAAGCCGCTGTTCGGCGACAACGGCTCCGGTATGCACTGCCACCAGTCGCTGTGGAAGGACGGCGTCCCGCTGATGTACGACGAGACCGGCTACGCCGGCCTGTCGGACACCGCCCGGCACTACATCGGCGGCCTGCTGTACCACGCGCCGTCGCTGCTGGCCTTCACCAACCCCACGGTCAACTCCTACAAGCGCCTGGTTCCCGGCTATGAGGCGCCGATCAACCTGGTCTACAGCCAGCGCAACCGGTCGGCGTGTGTGCGCATCCCGATCACCGGCAGCAACCCGAAGGCCAAGCGGCTGGAGTTCCGTTGCCCCGACTCGTCGGGCAACCCGTACCTCGCGTTCTCGGCCATGCTGATGGCCGGCCTGGACGGCATCAAGAACAAGATCGAACCGCCTCCCCCGGTCGACAAGGACCTCTACGAGCTGCCGCCGGAAGAGGCCGCGGAGATCCCGCAGGCTCCGACCCAGCTGTCCGCGGTGATCGACCGTCTGGAGGAAGACAGCGAATACCTCACCGAGGGCGGCGTTTTCACGCCCGACCTGATCGAGACGTGGATCAACTACAAGCGCGACTACGAGCTTGCGCCGTTCAACCTGCGGCCGACCCCGTACGAGTTCGCGCTCTACTACGACGTATAAAGCACGCAATTAGCCGGCTCGGAGGTTGTCCGGGTCTACAGTCCATCCGCCCCTTTGCCGGAACTGGCACGAGAGCTCCGCGAGGGATACCAGGCCTGTCGCCATCCCGCAGCGTTCGAGCGGCTGCGCAAGCGTTTCGCTTCCTGAGCCCAGCCATCATATTGCCTGGGAGGCAGGGTCTCAGGTGTCGGTACGCGGCAAAACATGTCGCAAATGATCATCGGTGGCAACGCTGGCCGGGCCGCTGGTCGGCGGCGTGCTCATCGACCAATTGGATTGGCAATGGATCTTTTTCGTCAATGTGCCTATCGGCTTCATCGCTTTCGGGCTTGGCGTCTGGCTGCTGCCGGTCCTACCAACTGGTCGGCAACGGTTCGACGTCATCGGCGTGGTGCTCTCCGGCGTTGCGCTCTTCTTGATCGTCTTCGCGCTGCAAGAGGTCCGGCCCCAGCACGGGGCGCCGTGGATCTGGGCGATGTTCGCCGCCGGTGTGGTCCTGATGGCGGTGTTCGTGTTCTGGCTTTCCGCTAACAAGGGCGAGCCGCTAATTCCGTTGCGCGTGTTCACCGACCGCAACTTTTCGGTATCCAGCATTGGTGTAGCGGTGATCGCCTTCGCGTGGACCGCCATGGTGCTGCCCGTGATGTTTTTCGCCCAGACCGCGTGCGGATTGTCGGCGACACGCGCGGGGCTGCTGACGGCGCCGATGGCCGTGGCTCCGGTCGTGCTGGCGTCCGTCGTGGGGCGGTTCACGGATCGCTCGCGCCCCCGCCGGGTCATCGGTTTCGGCTTCGGGGTGTTGGCCGTCTCGCTGGTCTGGCTGTCGATCGAGATGACCGCGGCCACACCCATCTGGCGATTGTTGTTACCGTTCACCGGAGCCGGTGTCGGCATGGCCTTCCTCGGGGGGCCGCTGGCGGCCACCGCAATCCGCAATCTGCCACCCGAGGTGGCCGGGGCGGGCTCCGGTGTGTTCAACGCAACTCGCCAGGTGGGCTCGGTGTTGGGCAGCGCTAGCATGGCTGGGCTGATGGATTGGCTGGTGATTCGGCAGTTGCCGCCGATCGTCACCGGCGTAACTCTGGGCGTGGGCGGTGAGGGACCCGAAGTCGTCCCCCTACCGGAATACCGCGCAGAATTCGCCACGGCGATGTCTCAGTCCATCTTGCTGCCGGCGGCCGTGGCGCTGCTCGGCGTCGTGGCTGCGCTGTTTCTGATCGGATTTCCACGGCCGCAACGCGTTTCGGCATCCACCTCTGCCGCAGATGCCTCGGCCGACGACGAGAAGTCTGCGGACCCGGTTAGCTGAGCTCGCCGAGAGCGGCCACCAGGGATACCAATTCTGTTGCGTTGGTTTCGATTTCGGCGAGGCCGCCGACGGTGCCGGTCGCATTACCCAAGATCACGTGTTCGAGCCCGTTGTCGGCGTAGCCGCCGACCCGATCAGCGATCTCGGTGGCGTTGCCAATGAAGAAGAACTCTTCGACAATCTCGAACGGAATCGTGGGCGCCAGTGCACGAAGCTCCTCGGGATCCAGATCGTGCTGAATCAGGTCCACTAAGCCGCGACATTTGTCTCCGCCGGGGTGCTGCATTCCATATTTGGCCCAGATTTCTGCGGAACAGAAAAGCGCCGTGAGCTTACCGAGGGGATCGCGCTCCATAAGGTCAGCGACGTGGTCGCGCGACTGTCCGAGTATCACCGCGACGTGCAGCGCGCACTCTGGCATCGGCCGCCCGGCCCGGCCGGCATGCTCAGCGATGACGCGGCGCCTTTCTCCGTAGCTCGAGGGGCTCATCGGCCAGGCCGGAACCCAGCCGTCGCCGTACTCCCCGGTCAGGCGCAGCATGCGCGGACCATGTGCGGCCACCCATACTTTCGGCGGGCCCAAGTCGTCGCGCCGCAACGGCAGACCGGTTCGGCCGGAAAACCCGGCCGGCATCACGCCGTGATTGAGCAGCGTCACCAGCTCGTTCAAAAACGCTTCCAACTCCGCTACCGGAGCCGAGAAGTCATAGCCGAAGGGGACCAGATGCCCTGCCTCGCCGGCTCCGACGCCAAGGGTGAAACCGCCACGGCACAGCTGATGCAAGGTCAGCGCGCTCCGCACGACGTCGGGCGCCCGCCGACGGACCGCGTCGGTGACACAAACGCCCATCGGAAGATTCGATTCGTGGCCCATGATCGCGGTGCAAGCAAAGGGGTCGTACCAGGCGTCGGTATCGGCGACAGTGAGTTTCAGGTATCGCCGTGCGCGGCAAAACATTTCGTAAATGATCGTTATGGGTTTTGGTTGAGGGACGGTGCTTCTCCCGCCGGCCTCGTTCGCAGTTCGGCTGTCAGGCGCTTGAACCCGTGCAAGGTGATCAGTTCGAGCGGTTCGGGCGTCTCGCGCAGGCTCAGGCTCGGAAACCGCTCGAATAACGTGCGCAGCGCGATGGCGCCCTCGATTCGCGCCAAGGCTGCGCCGAGGCAACCGTGTATGCCTGAACCGAACGCCAGGTGGTCTCGCGCATTGGGCCTGGTGATGTCGAACCGGCCGGGGTCCGCGAAGACGGCTGGATCGCGGTTGGCGCCGCCCAGCAACAGCATGAACATCGCGCCGGCGGGGATGTGCTCCCCGGCGATTTCGACGTCACGGCGTGCGGTGCGCACGAGCATCTGCACTGGACTTTCGAATCTCAGAATCTCCTCGACCGCCGCCGGCCACAGCCCCGGATCCTCACGCAATAGGGCCAACTGCTGAGGATGTTCGAGCAGCAAAACGATCCCGTTTCCGATCAGGTTCACCGTCGTCTCGAACCCGGCGCCGACCAGAAGCGCGGCATTCGCCGCGAATTCGCGGTGGGTCAGCTCACCGCCGGCGGCCACGCGGCCGAACGGATGGTCGCCCGAGTCGCTGCTCACGCGCCCGTTCGATGAATTGGGCGGCGTAGCGGTCGACCTCTCGAAGACGTTCGACGGCGTGGCGAAACGTCTTCCAGCTAGTACCGAAATCCAGCAGCGGGGCCAAGCTGTAGCCCCAATCGCGCACCTGTGAGTGCGCATCGTTTGGCAACCCGAGCAGCTCGGCGATGACCGCCACCGGCAGTTCCGTCGCGAAGTCGGCGACGAGGTCGGGCTGCGGGTTGCGCGCTAAATCATCGAGTAGTTCCCCTGTGATCTCTGCGACTCGAGTGCTGAGCCTATCGATGGCTCGTGGAGTGAAGCTCTGCGCGAACAGGCGCCGATAACGAGTGTGATCCGGGGGATTCGACATCAGCATCGCCGGGGGCTCGCACCGGATTGGGCAGGCCCGGATCTGTTCGGTCCATCAACGCCGGGAATGGCTGCGATAGAGGCGCATTCGCGATGTTGGTGACCCCAAACCCGTCATCGCGTAACACCATCCGGCAGATTTCGTGGTCGGCGCTTACCCACACGAAAGGCCTTCGCACCAGGCGGCCCTGTTCCCTGATGTCTTCGACCAGGCGATACATCTCATCTCCGCGGGCCCGGCCCAGCAGAAACCGGGCGAGGGGTTGCCCGCGACGCGCCTGCACCGCCAAGAACGCGCGCGGCGCACCGTACCTCACCATCCAGCGAGCCCAGATGCTCGTCTGCACAGCGATCCCCTTTCGGCGGCCGCGATGTCGATGGTCGCATCACGCGTCACTGCCTGGCCCGCTGCGCGAACCCGACGGTGAGTCGTGGCCGGAACATATCACCGGCGCTCGTTGTACGTCGCACCGAGACCGGACGTTGCTGGACAGGCGGGTTAACGCGACCGCGTTTGCCGGCCTCATCGCGTGCCGTACACGCAATTCACAGGTACGACATAGTCATTCCTCACCGCAGGGCAGGACCATGGAGGGAGATCCAGGTTGGCCGGAGGATGACGAGCACGTAGCGACAATTGAGCCACGGGTCAGGGGGACAATGATTTACCAGGCCAATTCGGTTGCGCAGCCAGAACCCGCTGAGGGCGCTGTCGATGCTCTGACCAGGCCGCGCCTGCGCGGTTGGATCCACCTCTATTGCGCCGTCGGCGCCTTCTTTGCGGGAACAGTGCTGGTAACGCTCTCATGGGCGCTGGCATCCAAGCGGGCCGGGCACTCGACGCTGACATACGCCTTGGCGATTGTGGCGATGTTCGCCGTCAGCGCCATTTACCATCGCGTCCACTGGGAGTCGGAGGTCGTCAGAAAATGGATGAGACGGCTCGACCACTCGATGATCTTCGTGTTCATCGCCGGCAGCTACACACCGTTCGCCAGGCTGGACATGCCGCGGCCGACGGGGTACGTGGTGCTAGCGATCGTGTGGGGCGGCGCGGTGGCCGGAATCGCGCTGACGCTGTTCTGGCCGTCGGCGCCACGGTGGCTCGGGGTGACGCTGTACCTGCTGCTGGGCTGGGTGGCGATCTGGTACACCCCGCTGATTCTGCATAACGCCGGAGTGGCCGCGACGGTGTTGCTGGCTGTCGGCGGCGCGCTGTACAGCATCGGCGCGGTGTTCTATGGGCTGCGCTGGCCCGATCCGTGGCCGCGGACATTCGGTTATCACGAGTTCTTCCACGCGTGCACCGCGGTCGCGGCGATCTGCCAATACATCGCCATGTGGTTCGCGGTCTTCTAGAACTCATAGGCCCACGACTGCAGCGGAGATAAGTAGCCTTTGTTGCTATGCCGGTGGCCGCTCGGGCGTTGTCTGCGACGTTCGCATTACTGCTGGCGATTGCCGGCGTGGCTGCGGCAGGCCTAGCGCATGCCGAGCCGAGCGGTCCGGGACTGCGCGACAGGCTCGTCGGCTGGGACACCTACCGTCGATTGGATCGGCTGCCATATCTGAGTGCCGATACCCAGACTCTGCAGGTGTCGAGCTTCGATCGCAGCGGCGGCGATTTCGACATCTCCACCGGCAATAAGAACGGCACCGGTGGATGTTTGGCGTCCGGCGGTGCCGGCTGTGTGGTCGCGGAGGATCGCGGTGCCGGAGAGGTCGATTCGATCTGGTTCACCCGCGACGGCGGCAACGTCCGGGCAATCGGCGCGATCCGCATCGAACTGGATGGCCAGACGGTGATCGATGCCCCATTGCAGTCGTTGGTCGACGGTGGTCTGGGTGCGCCATTCGTGTGGCCGCTGGTCGCGAACGCCGCGCAGTCGCCGGGCGGTGTCTACATCAAAGTGCCGATGCCGTACCGGCAGTCGATGCGGATCAGCGTCGCATCGCATTTGGAGTACTACCACGTCGACTATCGCCAGTTTCCGACCGCCGACGGCGTGAGCACCTTCTCGTCCTCGGATCCCGCGCTCGATGTGGTGGCCAGTCTGCGCGCCGCGGGTACCAGCGACCCAAAGCCGGCAGAACCCACTGCGGCGCATACCAATCGGGTTGTCGAAGTACCCGCGGGTGCGGGGGAGACGATTGCGCAAGCGGCCGGGTCGGGCATGATCTCCGCACTGCGCCTAGAGCTGCCGGAACCGACGGACGAACTCCTGACAGGGTTGCGGCTCCAGATCGAGTTCGACGGCCAGACCTTGGTTGATTCGCCGCTTGGCGAATTCTTCGGCGCCGGACTGGGCGCCAACGACGTGCGATCGCTGATGTTCGCCGCGACCCCGCAACCCGGCGGGTCGTTGTCGTTGTCGTGCTGGTGGCCAATGCCTTTCGCCCGCTCGGCCCACATCACCCTGGTCAACACGACCGGCGATTCCGTGTCGGGGATCGGCAGCGACGTCGTCACCACTCCCGACGCTCAATGGGCGCCCGCGTTGGCCGGCGGCCGCGCCGGCTACTTCACCGCCCGCTCGCATGCCGGACCAACGACCATCGGTCAGGATTGGCTGTTCGCCGATGAACATGGCCATGGCAAATTCGTCGGCGTCAACCACACCATCCGTGGCTCGCGGATCAAGACGTCATTCGGCGACGACGCCCCCTACTTTCTCGAAGGCGCCGAACGCGGCTACACGGACGGTTCCGCGTCGCCGCAGTGGTACGGAACCGGCACCGAGGATTTATACGAGGGCGGCTGGTATTTCAAGAACGGCACCCGCTACAGCGACCCACTCACCGGCCAGCCCGATCAACGTACGGCCACTGGCGGATGCGCGGACTACTGTGTCGCCGTCTACCGGCTCATGCTCGCCGACGCTATCGGCTACCATTCCGCGATTCGATTCGGCATTGAGCACGGCAAGCGCAACATGGTCCAACCCGACTACAGCTCAACGGCATTCCTCTATACCCAACCGAACGAGTCCACGATTTCCGGCGACGACGTCAACCCCAGCGATCCTGTCAGTCGATTCCTGCATGGCTACACCGACACCGACGCCGACGACCGAGTGTTGATCAGCCAATACGAGGGCGAGGATGACACCCGCACCATCGCCG
This sequence comes from uncultured Acidobacteriota bacterium, assembly GCA_963774805.1. GTDB lineage: Bacteria > Acidobacteriota > Terriglobia > Acidiferrales > UBA7541 > Palsa-360. Next base: position 688,085 of record CAVZGK010000016.1, on the reverse strand, counting down.
GGTTGGTCCGCGCCACCCCCGCAGTGATCACGTTTCACGTCAACATCGATCCGGACAATCACGGGATGCTGGTGCGCCGTACCTCGGACCAGGACATCGGCTACCAGTCGGCAGATGTCGACGTCGACGGGGTCCCTGCCCGAAATTGGTTTCAGTCACGCAGCAACAACTCCCACCGCTGGCTCGATGACACCTATCTCGTGCCGGAGTCCCTCACCGCGGGCAAAACGCTCATCACGATCACGCTCACACCTACCCCCGACAGCCCGCCCTGGACCGCCAGCCACTACCACATCGACACACTGACGGGGAAAAATTAATGGGGATAAGGACTTTCGCCGAGCAGGGATCTCAGCCGGTGAGGCGCCTTCGGACTGTCCCTGATCCGGGGGCCGGCGAGTCGACGGGTGCGTGGGTCCGACGATTGCGACGACAGCGGGTACCCTCCAACGCCATGGCGGAGACGCGATGAGTGCGGGTCTCTTCGGGCTCCTCGACGACGTCGCGGCTCTGGCACGCCTGGCGGCTGCCAGCGGCCGCGCCACCGCCAAAGCGGCCGGTGTGATCATTGACGACACGGCCGTGACGCCGCAGTACGTGCACGGCATCGCGGCCGAGCGTGAGCTGCCGATCATCAAGCGCATCGCGATCGGATCTTTGCGCAACAAGCTCTTGTTGATCCTGCCCGCTGCGATGCTGCTCAGTCAGTTGGAACCTCCAGGCCGCGCGACTTCCCGCGCGTACCGACGCACTCGGAGATTTGATTCTGCTCGAGGAGCAGGATCGCGCCTTGTGGGATCGATCTCTGATAAATCGCGGCGTGCTGCACCTGGGGCAGGCGGCGCGAGGCGAGCGGCTTTCCGCGTATCACTTGCAGGCGGAGATTGCCGCCATCCATTCCACCACCGAGCACTTCACGCTCACGAATTGGGAAACCATTCTGGAGCTTTACGACCTGCTGAGCGAAAAACAGCCGACGCCCGTCGTATTGATCAATCGCGCCGTCGCCGTCGCGCAGGTGGAGGGCCCGGCCGCGGGCCTGGCCGCATTGCGCGACATTCCGGTGGACGAACAGCTCGAGCGCTATTCCTTCTTGCACGCCGCCGAAGGGGAATTTCACCGCCGGATGGGAAGCGCCGCGGACGCGCAAGCTGCATTCGCGCGCGCGCTGGCCTGTGCGCGCACCGAACCGCAGCAGCGCTTTCTGCAAAGGAAACTGGCGGCGCTCGGCGGTGCGTAGCGCCGCCGGTCGGCGTTTCAGGATTACCCGGCGGAAGAAGATGGAAGCGGCGCAAGCTTCAGCTTAAGGCACTTCATGCTCGCGAGCTCAAAACCCACGGGCTGAAGCCTGCGCCACTAGAATTTACTTATCGAACTTCAAACAGTCCCGCAACTGGCGAATCGCTTCATCCGTCGCTTTAATGGCTTCCACGCCGCGCCCGCCGAAATGCCATCCGGCCGAACTCGGATTGTTAGTGATTTGACTGGATGCGGAAAATTCAAAACGCTGTCATTCTGAGCGAAGCGAAGAATCTCTCCCGGTTTCTTCGCTTGCACTTAGATCGAAGAGAGATTCTTCGCTCCGCTCAGAATGACAAACCTAGGTGTTTTTCCGCAGACTACCGACTAGGCGGGAAGACACAGCCACCAAGTTTCCTGCGCAGCAAGAGTTGCCGCCGCACTCACTGTTTCCATTCCGTCGCGATTTCGATTATTGTGGGCGCCTACCTTTGGAGGTGGCTCGTGGCCGTTCGAATTTGCCCGCATTGCAGGACGGAAATTTGCGCGTCGGACTCGGCAGCGCGCTCCAATGACATGGTTTGCCCGAAGTGCGAGACCCGGCTGGAGGTAGCGTCCGGCTCGCGCACCATCGCGAGCCTCGCAGGACTGGCTGCCGGTGCCGTGGCCTGGAAACTCTCCGCGAACGGAACCGGCGACTTGGCCGGCGTGCTGCCCACTCTCTACGCGTTTCTCGCCTTTGGCGTAGTTTCGCCGCTGGTCCTGATGTTTACTGCAAATCTGCGCAATGCGCCTGCGGTTCCTGTTCCCGAACCCGCCCATGCCGCTAGTCCGGGGGGGCACGGCGCGGGCGATCATGGTGGTGGGCATCATTAAAAAAGACTGCTGCCGAATTATCGTCGAAAGCAGAAAGTTGTTGGGAAGGATCGATGGCAGTCAAAGCCCGGTAAGCCCGCTCAAGTAGAGACTTCTATAATCCCGTCCCTTAATTGCACTTTGCTTTGGGCCTTAGCACGACTCGAACGAAGGCGGTAAAACTCCTCCGCTTGAATAACAAGATCCGCAATGAGTATCGAGGAAGCCGTGCAAGCCCAGACGATGGTTTCGTTCGCGTGAGAGCCAAGCTTCTCCCATCCGGTAATCCCGCCGATAACTCGAACCTCGAGAAAGATCAACGGTCCCGTCCCAAAACTGCGGATCATCCACTGGCGATGCTGCTGAACCTTTCCCCTCAGGATGAATGCCAGGGCAACGCAGGTGGTGATCATCCAGAACCCACCCTGGAACATGGTTTCAATCGTGAAGGAGGGCGCATCTCCCTGGCGCTCATTAAAATGCTGGATATAAGCGCCAAGCGGAGCGGCGATCAAGGCGCATGTGACATAAATATATCCGACGATGTGGTGAAGCTTCACGAAACGCAGACGCAGCCGGTCGGAAAATTGCATCGGCCCCAGCACGAGCGCGCACGCGCCAGCCAAAGCATGCGGCAATAGCCACCAACGAAAGATCTGGATGTGTTGCCATTCGGGGTCCTTCGACTGGACGAGGAAACTCTCGTCATGTTTCAGGACGTAAGCCAACATCAATCCGATGAAACCAAAGAGAACGTGCTTCGGACGCAGCCAGGAAAGGGGCCGGAATAATGGCACTTTCGAAGGGCCGTGAGCCGCCAGAGGAATTCCTTGCGCCATGCAATCCTCAACTTTCTTGGCATCCGCATTAATCGCGGGGGGCGAGGAGAACGTTTAGTCGTCCAGGGAGAAGCGAGCAAATGGGAATCTTGCGTTCAGCTTTTCGGATCCCCATTTTGCATCGCGATGAGGGCAATTTATACACCCGAGACGCTGCAGAGCGAAGTGATTTGTTGTCTGCCGCACCCTCCTAAAGTGAAACGCCCGAGAGCCGCCGAGCCGTTTCGCCCCGAGCCGACCAGGGCTTCCTCAGCCAAAGAATTTCTGTGATGCGGCCCGGGCCGATGCGGCAAGAACTCGCGCGGCTTCTTCCCGTCGAAAGCGCGTATCCCCCCTGTTTACAATAGATACGCACCATTAGTACTAATTCCAATGACACCATCGTACTATTGCCGGCCAGGGCCGCCGGTCGCCATACTGATCTCGATGGCACGGTACTCCAATCTGTTGGGACAGCGAATCGTGGTCACCTACCGCGCGGGGGACATCATTCTGCCCGCCACCGGCAACCTGGCTGCGGATTCGGGCAAGTCCATCTTCCTGGAAGAGAGTTACCAGCAACAGGGCAGTATCAAGACTTTCCGCTGGGAAATCCCGTACATGTGCATTGTGGAATTAAACGTGTGCCCGGAGATGCCCAAGCCGTCCGCCTCCGTGGTTGAGCCTCGTGAGACTTCCGAAGAGGCCGCCCGGCAGCCCGGCGCTTTGGAACCGAAGATCCGTCCCGCCTAGTTTTTCCCGCTTCCCTCGATTTTTAATTCGAATTGTGGCCTGGCTCCTGTAGACTTTTCTCTCTTATCGTTTCTTACGAAATTGGTCTTGTGAAATTGGCCCGTAAAACGTGCCTGTGAAATGATCGCCACTGGAGGAATGCCTCGATGAAGGTCGGATTGATTGGACTGGGATTGATGGGCCACCCGATGGGGGCCAATCTGTTGAAAGCCGGACACGAATTGACGCTCTGGAATCGTACCGCTTCGCGCGGCGACGATCTGGTGGCGCTGGGCGCGAAAAAGGCCGCAACACCGCGCGATCTGGCCGCTGCCTCGGAAGTGATCATCACCATCGTCAGCGATCCTCCGGCGCTGGAGTCCGTTTACTGGGGCGAAGGCGGCGTTTTTTCCGGGCTGAAGCGCGGAAGCCTGCTGATCGAATCGAGCACAGTGAGTCCGGGCCTCGAAAAGCGCGCCGCGGCGGCGGCGGCGGAGCTGGGAGTGGAGTTTCTGGAAGCTCCGGTGACAGGCGGAACGTGGGGGGCTGAAAAGGGAGAGTTGGTATTCATGGTGGGCGGCGAAGCCGCCACGCTGAAGCGCGCCGAAGCCGTGCTCAGCGCGATGGGCAAGAAGTGGTTTCACCTCGGGCCGATCGGCGCCGGGCAAACGGTAAAGCTGGCGATGAACCTGCTTCTCGACGTGCAAGTCGAGGCGTTTGCCGAGGCGCTCGCGCTGGTCACCAAAGCAGGCGTGCCCGGGCAAAGCCTCTACGAAGTGATGCAATCGAGCATGGGCCGCTCCGGCGTGATCGATTTGAAAGGCGCGAACATGCTCAAGGGCGAATACAAGCCCAGCTTTCCGCTGCGCCTGATGCACAAGGATGTCGGGCTGGCGCTCGATCTGGCCAACCAGCTGGGGGTGCCACTGCCCGCGGCAGCTGCTTCTCGCGAAGTTTTGAACGCGGTGAAGGGTGAAATGAAAGAGGACGTGGACTTTTCCGCGCTGGCGACGTTCTGGAAGCATCCACGATAGCGGCACGGCATCACTGGCCGCGTAAAAACCGCTCAATTCTGTCATTCTGAGCGGAGCGAAGAATCCCTCCTTCTTTGGCCTTGCTAGCGCGTAGACCGAAGAGAGATTCTTCGCTCCGCTCAGAATGACAATTTCTTATTTTTTCGCGGCCTGAATAAGCGCACCAGAAATTCCAAATTGAAAAAACTGGGTTACGGCTTTGCGTCGGGCGCAAGGAAAGCCATGGGGAGATCGCGCGAGGTGCGCAGCCCTGCGGGCGCGGCGAGGATTTGCGGAATGCAATTCACCACGACGGATGCCGTGGCGATGTCTCCGTGCGTGCCGCCGGGAATGGTCATCGTCAGGTTGGGATTTCCGGTGATGGCCACAGTGTCGCCCGGATCCGTGGCGCCGACGAACATCTGCAATTCCATGTAGATTTTTTCCTTGCTGCCCGCGTATCCGCGCGCGATCTGATGTACGCCGGCCACCTGGCCCGCCGCGACTTCCAGGAACGGGGTCTTCACGCGTTCGCGCGCCACGACCGGCTCGATCGTTTCCGAAATATCATCCACGCCGAGCCCTAACGCGTCCGAAACCATGGCCACCGATTCCGGCAGGCCGTGGTGCTTGATCGCGCCCGCGGCGACCTGCGCGCGAAATTCCTCCACGGACATTCCGGCGCCGACTTTTTTCTGCAAGGGCAGGCGGCGCTTGGAGGCGTCCACGATGCGCACCGCGCGCGCGGATTCAATCGTTTGCGATGCCGCGCTCAGCGTCACCAGCAGCTTGTCCATCACAAAGCCGGGATTGATGCCCGTGCCGATCAGCGCGACTCCCCGTTCCTTGGCCGCGGCATCCAGCTTTGCGGACAGTTCCGGATGTTTTCGAAACGGATAGGCCAGCTCCTCGCAGGTCGAAACCACGCTGGCTTCCGCCTCCAGGCACGCCAGCAGCTGGTCCATCACGCTGGGCAGGTAGGACGACGTCGAGTGGATCACCACGTCCGGCGATTTTCCGAGGATTTCCGCGGCGTCCGCAACGATCGGCACGCCCCACGGCGCATCGGCGCCCTCGACCACATCGCCCAGGTCGCGCCCGGCCTTGGCCGGATCGGAATCGATGGCCCCGATGATTTCAATCGCGTTTTTTTCGCGCATCAGCCGCACGATGGCCGCGCCGATGGGGCCGACGCCGTATTGCACCGCTCGAATTTTCTTTTTCAAAGCCCGCTCCGTAGCGCGTACCGCGCGCCGTTTGATGCAAATAAAGAGCGATCACGATAAAGCAAACGAAAGCGGCGAGCAACCGGTTTCGAAGCCGGTTTTAGTAGCACAGACTTCAGTCTGTGGGGTTCCGCAGCGTACCCGGGACGCGAAGTTGGCCCAGGAATGCAAAAAACGCACGCCTCGGAATCCACGTTTCCGAGAAGGTCTGATGGAGAGCCACAGACTGAAGTCTGTGCTACTTGGAGCCCGGCCGGACAGTGAAGTTTGCATCGCCCGCCGCCTTGCTCCTGCCGCTGCTGCGACGGATAATGCGGGGGAGAGAAAATCGGAGGTCATCCATGGCAGCGACGAAGCTCACCGAGCAGGAAATCGCGGCGGAATTGAAAAAACTCATAGGTTGGAGCGTGGAGAACGGCAATCTGCATCGCGTGTTCGAATTCAAGGATTTTTCCGCGGCGTTCGGATTCATGACACGCGTGGCGCTGGCCGCGGAGAAAATGGATCATCACCCGGACTGGTCCAACGTGTGGAACAAGGTCAGCGTGGACCTGAGCACCCACAGCGCCGGCGGGCTCACGAAAAATGATTTTGAGCTGGCCGCGAAGATGCAGCAGATGCACGGAAGTTAAGCAAACATGTGGCACCGCCTTTAGGCGGTGGGGGTTCGTTACACGGATACCCGCTTTCAGGCGGGCGCCAAAGTACGCCTTGCTTCCACGCATCGCAGTTGTTCCGACAAACCACCCGCAATTTCAGGCCGCCGCAGGCGTGCGCACAACGAAACGCGGCCGGCAAGAAATCGGCTCCTATGGAGCCCGACACCCGCGCGTTTGATAGAATAATTGTCCCGACGATGAGCGGAAAGAACCTGGGAGATGCCACGAAGATGCCGGAAGCAAGCCGTCAGATAAGTATCGAAATCGAAGCCTTATGGGAGGGCTACCGTCGCTGGGGTTATCTTGCGGCCAATCTCGATCCGCTCGGTTTTCTTGCACCCATTGTCCATCCGGAACTGATAGTGACCGGAGAAACCGCCGCCGCGGCCCGCAAGTTTTACTGTGGAACGATCGGCGCCGAATTTGTGCATATCGATGACACCGAACGCCGCCGCTGGATCGCCGAGCGGATGGAAAGCGACGCGCCCCAGCCCGATCGCGCGTTTATCCTGGAGCGCCTGATCCGCGCGGAACTATTCGAACAGGTATTGCAGGCGCGCTACCTGGGCAGCAAGCGATTTTCGCTGGAGGGCGTCACCGCCACGATTCCGCTGCTCGACCGCATTCTTTCCGCTGCGGCGGCCGCCGGCGCCGAACAAGTGATGCTGGGCATGAGCCATCGCGGACGCTTGAACGTGATGTCCCACATTGCCGGGCAGCAGGCCGCTGACATTTTCGCGGGCTTTGAGGACGTGGACCCGCGCAGCGTGCTGGGCAGCGGCGACGTGAAATACCACGTCGGCGCCACCGGCGAATACCGCACACGCGAAGGGCGCAAGCTGGCCGTGCACCTGGCGTCCAATCCCAGCCATCTGGAGGCCGTCGATCCGGTGGTCGCGGGACGCGCGCGCGCCAAGCAGACTCGCATCGGATTGCCTGCTGGATTTAAGAAGATTGTGCCTATCGTACTGCACGGAGATGCCGCGTTCGCCGGGCAGGGCGTGTGGGCCGAGACGCTCAATCTTTCCGACCTGGAATCGTATTCGATCGGCGGCACGATCCACGTGATCGTCAATAACCTGCTGGGATTCACCACCGAGCCGCGCAGAGTACCAGTCGTCGCGCTTCGCTTCGTCCATCGCCAAGCGCATGGCCGTCCCTATTTTTCACGTGAACGGAGAGGATCCGGACGCCGTGGTTCGCGTGGGGCAGATGGCGCACGACTACCGCGCGGCCTTCGGCAGCGATGTGGTGATTGACCTGATCGGCTACCGGCGCCACGGCCACAGCGAAGTGGACGATCCGACCATCACGCAGCCTCTGCTTTACGCAAAGATCAAGGAACACCCGGTACTGTGGCAGATTTATGCGCAGCAAATCGGCACGGACGCCGCGCCGGTGGTCGCCGCCGTGCGCAACGAACTGGAGACCGCGCATAAGGCGGCCAGCGAAATGAAGAAAAAACCGCGGCTGCGCAAGCTTCCGGCTTACTGGTCTCCCTACAAACGCGGCCGCTATGACAGCGACTATGAAGTGGATACCGGCGTTTCGTCCGAGGAACTTGCCAAGGTCGCGGATTCGCTGACTAGTTATCCCGCGGATTTTGCGATTCATCCAAAAATAAAAAAGTTGATGGAGCAGCGCGCCGAAATGGGGCACGGCAAGCGCCCCGTGGACTACGGTATGGCTGAGGCCCTGGCGTTTGGAACGCTGCTGCTCGGCGGCACTCCGGTTCGCATGACGGGGCAAGACACGCGGCGTGGAACGTTCAACCAGCGCCATGCGGCGATCGTTGACACGCAGAACGAGTCTCAGTACATGGCGCTGGAACATCTCAGCGCAGAACAGGCCCGCTGCGAAATTTACAATTCCACGTTGTCCGAAGCCGCCGTGCTGGGATTTGAGTACGGATTCAGCCGCGATTTTCCGGAATCGCTGGTGCTTTGGGAAGCGCAGTTCGGAGACTTTGCCAACAGCGCGCAAATCATCATCGACCAGTTCATCAGCGCGGCGGAAGACAAGTGGGATTTGCCCTCGGGCGTGGGCCTGCTGCTGCCGCACGGATATCGAAGGGCAGGGTCCGGAACATTCCAGCGCGCGCATCGAGCGCTATCTGCAGCTGGCGGCGGAAGACAATATTCAGGTCTGCCAGCCGTCGAACGCCGCCCAGTATTTTCACCTGCTGCGCCGGCAGGCGTTGCGACAATGGCGCAAGCCCATGATCGTATTCACGCCGAAGAGCATGCTGCGGCATCCCGATGCGTCGTCGCAGATCGAGGATTTCCAGCGGCCGCGGTTTGAATGGGTGGTGCCGGACCGCGAAGTGATGACCGCGGAGCGCGTGCTGATCTGCAGCGGAAAAATCGGACATGAGCTGCGCGCGGAGCGCAAAAGCCGCGGAGATAACGACACGGCGATCCTGTTTCTGGACCAACTGTATCCCTTCCCGAAAAACGAGTTGCGCGCGGAAATGGCGCGGCATCCGAAGGCGCGCGAAATCGTGTGGGTGCAGGAAGAGCCGGCCAACATGGGCGCGCTGTCCTACGTTCTGCCGCGCATCCGCACTATTTCCCCGACATTCCGGTGCGCTCGGTAAAGCGCTCGGCCAGCGCGAGTCCGGCGACGGGTTCGGCGAAGGCGCACGAGCTGGAACAGAAAACATTGCTGACGCTGGCGTTTACAACGGGACCGAGCTGATGCCAGCTGCGGTTCCGTGGCGCATGCTTTAGCTTGCGAAGTAATGAAGCATTGCAATGAATTAAGACTGCGCAAGCTAAAGCATGCGCCACAGTTTTTTGGAGAACCTCTCATGCGAAAAGCGATTCTCGGGACATTGCTCTGTGCGATTGCGCTGTGCTGCGTCGCGGCGGGCACCTCCGCGCAGATTAGCGCGCCGATGGCTGGTTTACAGACGAAGGAAGGCGATTACGTCGCGCACGACTTTAAGTTCTCCGATGGGCAGTCGCTTCCAGAAGTCCGGCTGCACTACACGACGCTGGGCACGCCGAAGCGCGACGCCGAGCGGCAACGTCACCAACGCGGTGATGATTCTGCACGGCACGAACCGCGCCGGACGCGTCTGGCTCGCTCCCTCGTTCGCCGGAGTGCTCTTCGGCCCGGGGCAACTGCTGGACGCGGCGAAATATTATGTGATCCTGCCCGACCAACTCGGCGCGGGCCTGGGCAAATCCATCAAACCCAGCGACGGCCTGCGCGCCAAGTTTCCGCACTACGATTATTCGGATATGGTTCGCGCCTCGCAGATTCTTCTCTTGCAGGGCTTGCAGGTCAATCACCTGCACCTGCTGGTCGGCGCATCGATGGGCTGCATGGAAGGATTCATGTGGGGCGAATCGAATCCCGATGACATGGACGCGATGCTCCTGCTCTCCTGCCTGCCGGTGGAAGTCGCCAGCCGCAATCGCATGGTGCGGAAAATCATGGTGGACGACATCCGGAACGATCCGGGATGGAACAACGGCAACTACACCGCAGCAGCCCTACGGGTTGCGCGCCGCGCTCGGGCACCTGCTGGTTGTCGGAAGCGTGCCGACGCGCTGGCAGAAGGAATATCCGACCGCCGCGGCAGCCGATAAATATCGTGAACGATTACATCGAGCAGAACATGAAGACCACGGACGCCAACGATTTCATGTACCAGTATGACGCTTCGCGCAATTTCGACGCTTCGAAGCGACCTCGGCAAGATCAAAGCCAAGGTGCTGCTGATCAATCCGCAGGAGGATTTCTGGAATCCGGCGGAGCTGGGCATTGCGGAGCAAGAAATCAAGAAAGTGAAGAACGGAAAATTTGTGTTGCTGTCATTTCCGGAGTCGTACGGGCACTACACGTTTTTTCAGGCGGCCGCGTGGCAGAAATATTTCGCGGAATTCATGGGGACGTTGAAGTAGCACAGCGACTCTTCGCTGTGCGGTTTTTGCTACGTACAGTAAGTGAAAGAAGTACTGATGGTTTACAAAACCGCACAGCGAAGAGTCGCTGTGCTACTCGAACTGCTTCCGGAACGCCGCGAATTGGCGCTTCAAGTCGGCGATTTCTTCCTGCGCCGACGCCACCTGCTCTTCGAGTCGTGCGAGGCGGTCGCCTCCGCCCGTATGGCCTGACGATTCGGCGTGTGGCGCGGCCTCCGGCTGCACCACTTCCACATCGCCGCTCATCAGGTGCGCGTAGCGCGCTTCCTTTGTGCCCGGCTGCCGAGGCAGCACCTTCACCAGCGGCGGCTGTCGCTCCATCAATTTTTTTAGTGTTGTCAGCGCGATGCCCAGATCGTCAAACTTGTGCATCCGGTCCGCGCGGCTGCGCAATTCTCCGGGCGTTTGCGGACCGCGCAGCAGCAACTCCGCGAGAATCGCCGTTTCATGCCGCGTGAAATTGTAGGCTTCCTGCAGGCGATGTTCGTACTTGCTGACGCGGCTGAGCATGTTGTCCGCGGGCCCGGCCAGGCCCTTTTTATCCAGCACGCGCAAGGCCTCGCGCACCGCGTCTTCCTCCAGATTCATGGCCGGATCGCGATTGGATTTCTGGTTGCAGGCGTTGACCAGCGCGTTCAGGGAAAGCGGATAATATTCGGGTGTGGTGAGCTCTTTTTCCACTAGGGCGCCGAGCACACGGGTTTCGACTTCATTCAGAAGAATTGTGTCCACGTCTCAAAATCATACCCCATGCGCCGCACTCACCAAAATCCGCGGCGTGCGAGGTATACTTTCGCGAGAGGATCGGTGATCCATGCCTAAAGCCAGACCCGCTCCGGGCGATTACGCTCCGTACGCGGAAAAATATGTGGCGCTCGTCGCGGGCAATGACGTGCTCGATTCCCTGCGGAGCCAACTGAAGCAGACCGCCACGCTATTTTCAGGTCGCAGCGAACGCGATGGAAATTTCCGTTACGCCCCGGGAAAATGGTCGGTCAAGGACGTCGTCGGGCATATCGCGGACACCGAGCGGATTTTTGCCTACCGCGCGCTGCGCATCGCCCGCGGAGACCAGACGCCTCTCCAGGGATTTGAACAGGACGACTACGTGCGCAACGCCCACTTCAGCGAGCGAAAACTCCAGGATCTGGTGGACGAATATGCCGACGTGCGCCAGGCAACCCTCGCCTTGTTCAGCTCGCTGGATGATGAAGCCTGGCACCGTCGTGGCGTCGCCAGCAACAACCCGGTCACCGTTCTTGCCCTGGCGTACCTGATCGCCGGCCACGAACTGCATCATCGCAAAATACTGGACGAACTATATTTTCCCGCGATTCCCCGGGCCTAGCCGCAGCGGTTCTGTGGCGCCGGCTGTAGCCGGCGGCTTGTGCGATCTGGCATAAACAAACCGCCGCAGCCGGTTGCCGGCGCCTTGAAAATCGCGCCTCGTGTAAAAAGTGCAGTCGCATAAATCGTGCCTGGCACGATTCGTTCCCAGCCATCTCGGCTATCCCTTTTTCTTTCAATCTGTTGTGAACCTGCCCCTTTTGGAAGCTATTGGAGACGCGCGTGCTTTCACCATACATATCTTTGCGCGGGGGATGAACTTGAAGACTTTTCGAAAGGAACAAAAGATGTTCTCAAATCCAGTCAAAACTAAGGTGTTCTCTGTAGCCGGTGTAGCGGTTCTCGCTTCGTATTTCGCGCTGGCAGCCGCGCCCGTGATGGCGCAAACGACCGTTCTTGGGGAATTGAAATTTGAAGGCAAATCCAAGGTCGAGAAAACTTCCGGCGTATGGATCGATGGGAAGTACGTCGGCTATCTTGGCGAGCTCTGGGGGCACAAGCGCATCATGCTGATCCCAGGCGATCACGAGTTGGTCGTGAAGCAGGCGGGCTATAAGGATTTCACGGAAACCCTCACCGTGGAACCTCGGGTATTGCTGGCCGTGCCGGTAAGGATGGAAAAGGCCATGGACCAATCGCTGCCGACGGTCACGGCGCAACTCAAGGTTGACGCCCAGCCGGACCGGGCAGCTGTCTTCGTCGACGACCGTTTTCTGGGCCATGCGGGCGAGCTTGGCGGCGCGTTCCACGCGATGCTGCTGAGCCCGGGTCCGCACAAGATCAAGGTGGAGCTGCCCGGCTACCAGAGCTTCGAATCGGAAGTGAACCTGGTTGCGGGGCAGAAGTCCGTGGTGAAAACGAATCTTTCGAAGGCCAGCATTCATCAAGCGGACGCCCTGATCGACGATTCAAATTCACCCGAACACGGCAAGTAGTCGCCGGCAAGATCGCCGAAAAAACGGCCACCCTGTAATCGCGGGTGGCCGTTTGGTTTTAGAGTCCACCGAGAGAACCCTACGGCGTCCGCATCGTTCGAAAATCCGCATCGTTCAACCGGTCACGGGAAAGACCTTTTTTTGATCACGGCAAAGCGCCGGGCTCACTTATAATTCTTCGACTATGGCCATGCAAATCGTCAAGCGCCGCTCGCGCGGCTTCATCTGTGTGAACGCACATCCGGAGGGCTGCCGCCGCAACGTGGAGCGCTGGGTAGCGGGCGTGAAAGGACACGTTCCCGCCGGGCAGAACGCGCCCAAAAACGTGCTGGTAGTTGGCGCGTCCACCGGCTACGGCCTGGCGTCACGGATCGCGGCGGCCTGGGGCTACGGGGCGAAAACGCTGGGCGTGTTTTTCGAACGGCCTCCCGAAGGCGACAAGGGCGCGACGGCGGGGCACTACAACACGGTGGCGCTGCATGCGCTCGCCGAGAAGGACGGCCTGTTTGCGGCCAGCATCAACGGCGACGCGTTTTCTGACGACATCAAACGAGCCGCGGCGGAAACCATCCGCAAGGAAATGGGTCCCATCGATCTGGTGATTTATTCGCTGGCTTCGCCGAAGCGCACCGATTCGCGCTCCGGCAAGACCTACAGCTCGGTGCTGAAACCGGTCGGGCAGGCTTACACCAATCGCACCATCGAACTGGACTCGGAAAAAGTGGTGAACGTGACGCTGCAGCCCGCAAGCGACGAAGAAGTGGCGGACACCGTCGCGGTGATGGGCGGCGAGGACTGGCGTCGCTGGATGGACATGCTGCTCGACGAAAAATTGCTGGCCCCGGGCGCGCGCACGCTGGCCTACTCGTACATCGGTCCGGAAATTACCTGGCCGATTTATCGCGACGGCACCATCGGGCAGGCCAAAAAAGATCTGGAGCGCGCGGCGAAAGACATCGATGCCGCGCTGGCGAAGCAGCTGGGCGGCAATGCCTGGGTGTCCGTAAACAAGGCGGTGGTAACGCAGGCGTCCGCGGCGATTCCGGTGGTGCCGTTGTACCTGAGCCTGCTGCCCATCGCGCTGAAGAAACGGAATCTGGAAGAGGGCCCGCTGGAGCAGGCGCGGCGCCTGTTTACGGATTTCTTGTGCACCGGGCAGGCGCCCGTGCTGGACGAAGCGCGGCGTGTGCGGCTGGACGATCGCGAAATGCGCGCGGACGTGCAGGCGGAGGTGGCGGCACTGTGGCCGCAGGTGGCCACGGAAAATCTCCGCGCCGTTAGCGACTTCGCCGGATTCCAGCGCGAGTTTCGCGGCTTGTTCGGATTTGAAGTGGACGGCGTGGATTACGAGCAGCCAACCGAATTGAATCTGCAGTTGTAGCGCCGGAATGCAGCGCGGCTCTTCGCCGCGCCGCCCGATTGCAGGCTTTCAGCGCGTGCGGGATTTGCTTTCCGGAATGTACAGATCAACATCCAAAAATTTGTGGCGGCCGTTCCGGCGCGTGGACGATTCGCGGAAATCGGCGGCGTCCAGTTCATCCTCGATGCCGGCCGGCACGAGGCGCAGCCACGGCACGGATGTCGGTTCCGGAGATTGTTTTTTGGAGTTGGTGCGCCGCCTGGCGTGAACTGCTCTTACCTGGTGCCGGGCGGAGCGCCGGCGCTTACCCTGCTTGCGAGTCTTCTTTTTCATCGGCCCACGAAAAGCGCGGTCTGGCCTCGCGCATTCTCGCCCTCCGTCGCGAAGTTACGAAATCTTTATGCGCTTCGGAATCCGGTTCGGCAAACTCAAAGAACCGATTGCCAGAATTGAAGAGCCTGATTCCATTCGCGGCCGTAGCGGTCGCATCTCGGAAATCGCGCAACGATTTGCCGGAGGGAAAGCGGCATCCGGAGAAACGGTCAAAATGCCGCGGCGTCCGCAAAAGACCGGCGGGCTTGTGTAAAACGCCGCGGCCAAATGACCCACGCGGGTCTCGCCGTAATGGCGGTCAGCAGCGAGACTCGGCCCCGCGTGAAACCCGGTTACAGAGCTACAACGCCGCGCTCCTGGTTGCGAATGCGAATGGTTTCCTCCACTTTGGAGAGGAAGATTTTTCCATCACCGATTTTCCCGGTGGATGCGGTTTTGAGAATTGCCTCGACTGCCGAATCTACCAGGTTTTCGGCGAGCACCATTTCCATCTTGACCTTGGGGAGCAGATCGACGGTGTATTCCCGGCCGCGATAGCTTTCGGTGTGTCCTTTTTGTCGGCCGTGCCCGCGCACGTCGGTGACGGTCATGCCGCCGATGCCGAGTTCGGTCAGGACTTCCTTGACGGCGTCAAATCTGGATGGCTGGATGATCGCTTCCAGTTTTGTCATCATTTTTCTTGTCCTCAGAATTTGCGTTAGCGATTCGAATTCCTCATGTCCTTGTCGATCTGCAAATCTGCTCGGCCCCGTTTTTCATTGCTGTGCAGAGTCCACAGCGCCGCGTCGTCCGCGTGGCTGCCCGGCGGTTCAGAAGACACGATGCAGAGCGCCCCGGCAGCCGCAAACTGCGCATGCCGTCCGGGATGCTCCGCTGTTTTAGTCGCCGTGTGCTGGTGCCGTTGCCTTCATCGGACTGGTGACCGACTGTTGCTGGCTGGAAGCCAAGCCCGTGGGGATCCCAGCGCGGTGATGACATATTCGGGATAAGCCGAAATGCCGTGTTCGTGCAGGTCCATGCCGTAGAGTTCGCCCTCTGCCGACAAGCGCAGCGTTCCGGTGGCGTTGACGGCGAGCATCACGACCATCGCCACCGCGAAGGTGGCCAGCGTGATGACCGCGCTGCCGATGACTTGCGCCATCAGCACCTGCGTGCCGCCGCCGTAGAAAAGACCCTTCAGCGGCGCGGTGTTGTCCGGAGCAATCGGTCCGGTTGCGCCGATATTGCCCGCAGGCAAACAAGCCCGAGTGAAATCGTTCCCCAGATGCCGCAGAAGCCGTGAACCGGAACTGCGCCGATCGGATCGTCGATGCGCAGATATTCGAGCAGGTCGACGCCCAGGATGACGAGAACACCGGCGACGCCGCCGAGAAGAACGGCGCCCGTCGGAGCTGACCCAGTAGCAGGGGCAGGTGATGGCGACAAGTCCGGCGAGGAAGCCGTTCGTCGTGTAGCCTGCGTCCCATTTCTTGGTCATGAAGTAGCCGTAAATGATGGAGGTGAGTCCGCCGGCGCAGGCGGCCAGCGTGGTGTTGGCGGCGACGCGGCCGATGCCGACGAAGTCCATGGCCGAGAGCGTGCTGCCGGGGTTGAATCCGTACCAGCCGAACCACAGAATCAGTCCGCCGGTGACGGCGATGGTCAAATCGTGCGGCAGCATGGGAGCGCCGCCATCGCGCTTGAATTTGCGGCCGAGGCGTGGGCCGAGAACGATGGCGCCGGCCAGAGCGATGAATCCGCCGATGGTGTGAACGACCGTGGAGCCGGCGAAGTCATGGAAGCCCATTCCCAGAGCCGGGCCAGAAGTGACCGGCGCTGCCCATCAGTGCCAGCCAGCCGTCCGGACCCCAGGCCCAGTGACCGATGATCGGGTAGATGAAGCCGGTGACGCAGAGGCTGTAGAGCAGGTCGCCGACGAAACCGGTGCGGCCGATCATCGCGCCGGAAGTGATGGTCGAGCAGGTATCGGCGAAGGCGAACTGGAAGATCCAGACCGCCAGGAACGCGACGCCGGTGCCTTCATACGTGGCCGGCGCGTTCTGCAGGAAGAACCAGTGATAGCCGATGAAGCCGTTGCCGTGGCTGAACATGAACGCGAAGCCGATGGCGTAGAACAGAATGCCGCAAAGGCAGGTGTCCACCACGCATTCCACCAGCACGTTCACCGTTTCGCGCGAGCGGCAGAAGCCGGCTTCCAGCATCGTGAATCCGACTTGCATTCCGAACACCAGGAAGGCCGCGATCAGCGTCCACACGGTATTGATCGGATTGACGATGTCGTTGCCCTTCAGATCCGGATCGGCGGCGAAGGCGTGCCCGCCGATGAAGACGGAAACGACAGCCATGATGACCAGAACCAGCGCGATGCCGATTCCTTTTCCGGCCAACAAGGTCGCGCCGTAGCGGCGCCATTCCGGATTTCGCAGCCGCACGCGCAGCCGCGAAAATTTCTCCGATAAACGATATCTTTCTTGCATTACATCGAGGTCATGTCTGACATTTTTCAACTCTCCTTTAAAAAATTAAAGAATCAAACTCTTTTGCAGCGGGAGGTCCCGCCTTTGTTCCCTGGCCCTTACGTCCGAAAGAAAAATGTGCCGAGTCGAGGGTTGCGATTAAACCAACGGAATTAGCTGGTCTGCGAAAACGGCGCAAATCACTGCCGGCCGCGCCCGTACCGAGATTTGAACGAGTCGCCGCCCTAGAAACCGGGAACCTTGCCTGTGCTTTCTGCTTGTAGACACCAGCAACCGATTCCCAATCGCCAAAGCGCCTCCTTGAGTCAGAAACTCATCGCACATTCTTCGGACGGCATGGTTTCCAGAACTCCGTCCTGCAGCCAGAACTGAAAACCTGCGAGCTTGGCCCGCATCGCCGTCGAAGAAACTTTGCGAGGGATGTGGTCACCTCGATTCGCCGCGCCCACGATGATCAGATCGTGTGCTCCGCCGGCCGATGGGCGGAAGGCGCGAAGCGCCGCGGCATCCAAGCCGGGCAGCGCGTCAAAGAGCATTTGCCGTATGGCCATGGCGTCGCGCAGCGCCTGCTCGGCCTCATTCGCTTCCCGCACCTGCTGCGGCAGATCCAGTCCCAGGTGTCCGCGGGGCGCGCCAGCCAATCGCAGGCGACGGATTCGTTTCGCCATTCCAGCCGCAGCAGCCGAAGGGACCCGCGGGATAATTCACCGAAGCGCAATTCCCTTTGCAGCGCGCGGGCAAAATCTGAAATTCCCCATAACACCCGCATTTCGTCTCCTCGGAACGCCGCAATCCGGCCGAAGAGAGACACCAGCCCGCAAAACGAACGGAAACGCTCGGATTCCGGAAAGACACAAATCCGGTCCAGCTCCGTTCAGGGCTTACTCTTCGGCTCGTCGTCGAGCGTTATGTAGCGATTGTTTGGACACGGCGTCGTGTCCGAGAAGAACTATGCAGACTAAGAGACTGGCCACAGATCGTTTCCTTGCGTCGTCGAAAGGAAACGCGATGTGCGGCGATTCGACCTCTTCAAAATTCCCGCGCAGTTTCTGCCTTTCCCGCGCGAGAGTCAAATTCAAACTTTTAATTGCAGCGATTCGCAACGTCGGAAACTTCGTAATTTATTGCGCGCCGCGCTTCAATTCGTCGTTCAGAATCACGGACTCGGCGATTTCCTTCATGGATTTGCGCATCTGCTGGCTTTGCCGTTGCATGGTGCGATAAGCCTCTTCCTCGCCGATCTTCATTTCACGCTGCAGGATTCCCTTGGCGCGCTCCACCAGTTTTCTCGCTTCGAGCTGGCCGGAAAGCGCGGATTTTTCATTCTCCAGTTGCTCGCGCTGCCGCTCGTTCTCCTGCAATTCGGCGATGGTTTTCTGCAGTTCCGCGGTGCGCTCCGCCACGCGCGCTTCCAGGTGATCGCGCGCCTCGAGCAGCGCCGCTTCGCTGTTGCGCTTGGAGGAGCTGATCCAGCTGGCCGCCAGCGCGGAGATTACAAAGGCCACAAAATACGCGGTGTTCGTGGCGTTAATGGCGAACGAATGAAACGGCGGAACGAAAAAATAATCCACCGTCAGCGTGGACAGAAACACCGCGAAGAGCCCCGGCGCCGTGCCGCCAAACCAGGCACTGGCCATTACGGCCGCGAAGAACAGAAACAAAAACGGATACGGGAATAACCCCTGCAACGGCAGGCTCAGCAGAAGAGCCGCCGCCACGCACGCCAGGGCAATCCCCACGCGAAGGCCGGTCTTGATCAGGCGCATGCCGGATTGCCGATCCCGTTCTGGAGTCGAAGTAAGGGCAACGTTTGCCAGGGCCACCAAGGATTCCTTTATAAAATCTTTATGCTCCGCTAGCTTGGGCGAATGCGGGCGCAAAGACAAACTCAAAGACCGGATGGTTGAGATTGAAAAGTTTATTGGTCAGATAGCGGTACAGAAGAGATCTGGGTGGGTCACAATCAGGGACGATGATTCCTCAGGATTTAGCTCAGCTCTAACGGGGCAGAAATTCGTCGGTATGGGTTACAAATTCAGGATAAGCGCCGGCGCCCAGTTCATGCAGGTCCATGCCCTGGCGCTCTCCTTCGATGGAAACACGATAGGGATAAAATCGGTTGAGCAGCACGTTCGCGCCGTACGTCAGCGGCAGGACGAATCCCAGCAGCGTGGCCACGCCAATCCATTGCGCCAGCCACTGTCCGGAAGCCGTCGTATTCATTGCGGCCGCAACGGAATCCGCGGCTACATTTACTACCGGGCGTTGAAACTGGCCGAAAATGCCGAGCGCCAGCAGGCCGCAAATGCCGCCGACGGCGTGAACGGAAATCGAGCCGCCGGGATCGTCGACTTCCATCTTGAGTTCGAACCATTCGATCGAGAAGGTGATCACGGTTCCGGCAATCGAGCCGATCACAAGCGCTTCTGCAGGGCTGACGAAAGCGCAGGACGCGCTGCTGGCCACCAGACCGCCCACCCAGCCGTTGACGGTGAGCGAGGCGTCCGGCTTTCCGAAGCGAACTTTGGTAATGAACGCGGCGCTGAGCGCCGAGGCCGATGCCGACAGCATGGTATTGATCGCAATCAATACAGCTGCGGATGCTTGCGCGCCGGTGAAGAGAATGGCTCCCGCGGAATTGATTCCGGTCCATCCGAAAAGGGCCAGGATGCAGCCGAACAGCACGAGCACCGAGTTGTGCCCGGGGATCGCCGGGGCCATTCCGTCCGCGGCATACTTTCCGCGGCGCGGTCCAAGAATCCAGGTAACTGCCAGCGCCGTGAGTCCGCCAACAACCTGAATTGTTCCGGCCCCGCCGGCATCGAGGAATCCGCGGCCAATTCCATAATTGACGCCCAGTTGCGCGAGCCATCCGCCGCCCCAAACCCAGTGCGCGAAAAGCGGATAGGTAACCGCGGCTAACATTCCGGTGGAGAGGCAGATCGCACGCAGACGCCAGCGGTCCGCGCCGCTTCCGAGTGGAATCAAAGCGGCCAGGCCGACGCACATCATTTGAAACCAGGCGGTCAGAGAAGTGGTGGAACCGTCAAACGTGAACTTGCGAAAAAATAGGGGTTCGGCGGCGATCCAGTTCCAGGATTTTCCGGAAAGGATTATGGAGTGTGCTGCTCCGCCCACGCTTCCTTGCCATGCAAATCCGCAGACGAAATAGGCCAGCGCGGCGACGGCCATTGCGCATAGCGAGGCCATCATCATATGGCCGGCGCTGCGCGAGCGGCCCAGGCCGACGTTCATCAGGGCCAGTCCAGCAGCCGCAAATGGAATGAGCAAAATGAAGAAAATGCAGGCCAGCGTTGAGATTTCGCTTACGGTCGGAGCGGCCATGGGAGTCAGCGCCTTTCCTCCCGCGGAATCAGGTGCGCCCGGAACGCCAGGACCAATCCAACCGCTTCCACGGCAATTCCAATCAGCACAAATCCGCCGCGCAACGCGGGCGCCGCGAACAGCACGATCGCGGACAACACCAGGAACCATCCCGCCAGCAGCATAAGGAAACCAACGGCCTTCATTCCGAAGCCATCCTTCCATTGAAACCAGAGATGTGTCTTTTGACGCACGCTAAAATATCACACTCGCGACGCAACCCAACCGAAGGGCGGCACAAATTCGAGTTCCACATCGGATCTTTCAAGGAATGTTCAATGGCGCGCAAAACAGGTGAAGGCTCAGCGAAAACCCCACCGTGCAGTCCAAGAATTGCCGATGCACGGCATCAGGGAAGCGAATGGCCGGCACGGTCGATTGGGCCACACGCTTGCGCGGAAACATTGGCTGGCCTCCTCACCCTGGGCCAGCAGCCGGCCGTAACCCCAAGCAGATAAACAAATTATGAGGATTGGGCGGCGGGCGAAACCCAGGGCGCCGGCATACGATTGTTGCAGTCCGAACCCCATCCGCCCGGTTTTTCCGCACATTACACCCATATGAATCCGTAATTGGGGCCATCAAAAGGTTGCATTTTACTACTCCCTTACACCCATCTAGTATCGCCGCCCCTCGGCACAACCTAGCGCGTGCAGGTGCACTACGCTTGGGCATTCTGCAGTGGCATAAAGAATCTATTAAGGAGATTACATGGCGGAGAATACCGGCGAAGTAAAAATGACACCAACCTTAGGATTAACCGGGTTGACGATGAACGCCATGGCGCTCATCGCACCCGGTGCTTTCCTTTGGCTTGACGTTTTATATTCAGGCGACCACCGGCGCGACAGGGCCGGCGATGTGGCTTGGAATTGTTGTCGCCTTGCTGCTGTGCCTGGCGACGGCGGTCTGTTACGCCGAATTGGCCAAGCTGTATCCCGGGACCGGCAGTTCGTACTATTTTGCGGAGCAGTCGTTCCTGAATCATGAAAAGGCCTGGAAGTATGCGCGGCTCTCGAAGTTCATCGTCGGCTGGGGCTCGCATCTTTACTACTGGATCTATCCCGGAGTGATGGTGGGCGTCACCGGAATTTTCTGCGGCTACGTGGTCGGCACGCTCTGGCCGAACTGCATGAGCGCTTCGAATCCCGGCCCCGTGTTCATGGGCCTGGTCGCGGTGGTCTTCTCCTTCGGCGTGGCCTACATCGCGCACCGCGGTGTGAACGGCTCGACGGCGCGTGAACATCGCCATCAACGTCATTCAGATTTCCGCGCTGCTGGTATTCTCCGTGATGGCGCTGGGCTACCGCATGAACCATCCGCCGGGAAGCGTTGCCTGGCAGTTTGATTCGGCTTCCGGCGAAGCGTACCCCTACGAATTCGCCACGACCAGCCAAATGGTGAATGGAACCGCGACCGACGTAATCACCCGCGATGCCAACATGGTTCCGCAGCCGAAGCTCGACGCGAGCGGCAAGCCGGTGCCTTACCACGTCGACTATCCCTACTACGACGGCGACGGGCACATTTCTGACCCACCCCAACGCGAAATCCGTGATCGCTCCGCACAAGTGGGGCTGGGTCTTCGTTCAGGCCACGGTCGCCATTCTGATTCTGGTCGGATTTGAATCCGTGCACGGCCATGGGCGGAGAAGCCAAGAACGCCAAACGGGATATCCCGATCGCGGTTATCTCATCGCTGCTGATTCAGGGGGCGTTCTGCTATCTGATCGAGTATTTCTGCGCCAATTACTTCTTAAATAGCGGCTACACCATGCAGAGCGCGGCAGGATCGGCGGCACCGATCGGCGACATGATGATCATGGTCGGCGATGCGTTGTTCGGCCAGGGCACGGGCGCACCTTCATGCTGGTTGAGGCGGTCACCGTGTTCCTGGCCCTGATCGGCACCACGCTCTCCTGCATGAACACCGGAGCGCGCGTTACCTACGCCATGGGCAAGGACCAGGAAGTGCCGGAACACTTCGGCATGCTCCACGAGAAGAACCTGAGCCCGCACCGCGCCATCTGGACGCTGGCGATCATTTCCGCGGTCATCGGATGTCATCGGCGTAACGATGGCGTTCGGCGATGCGGGAGCTCCGCAGGACGCAACCATCCAGGCATTGCCGCATGGTTTGCTCTCCAGCTTCGGCTACACGACCCACGACAAGATGGCGGCGCTGCCGAATTCACTGCTGACGGTGACGCTGGCGTCGAACTTCGGCACGTTCCTGCTGTACGGGTTGAGCTGCGTCATCTGCATCGTGGCCTACCACAATCATCCGAACTTCAAGGTGATGCGCCATCTCATCATTCCCGTGTTCGGGTCTGGTCGCCAACCTGGGATGTATGGCGTTCTACCTGATTGGACCGTTCATGGGGTACGGCACCGCGAAGGAGCCGCTGCTGGCCTTGGGAATTGCGCTGGTCTGGGCGATCTACGGAGGAATTTACTTCCTGCGGTCCAGCAAAGCCACAGGGCGGACGACGCTGGTCACCAGCCGACACGTAATGGTGTAGTATGAACATCGCTCAGTTAGCTCAGGAAATTCGGACAGGCGATTGCGCCTGTCCGAATTTCCGTTTCTGAAGTAGAATCGAAATCCTCGAGGAACCTGCGAGGAGCGCTCTCCGAGCCGCTGCGTCCCGGGCCGACTCCGCGAGCAAGTTCTGCCTCCGGCCATATGCTGGATCTCGAATTCGTGGAACGAACCGATGTCGGGCGGGTCCGCGACCACAACGAAGACTATCTGGGTTACGCCGTCGCCCGCCACTCCCGCGCAGGCGCGCACGCACGGCTGGCTGTTTGTGCTGGCCGACGGAGTGGGCGGGCAGGAAAAGGGCGAAGTCGCGTCGCAAACCGCGGTCGAAAGCATGGTCGCCGGATTTCGACAACGCCAAGGATGGGGAATCGCACTCCGCCGTTGCTGCCGCGGCTGGTGCAGCAAGCCAACGCGCATGTGTTCGAAGCGGCGGTGGCCGGCGGACGGACGTCAGCCGGGATGGCGACGACCATCGTGGCCTGCGCGCTGCGATACGATCGCGTGGCGGTCGCGCATGTGGGCGATTCGCGCTGCTATCTGATCCGCAACGGCAAGGCAGCGCAGATCACGCGCGATCACACCGTTGCCAGCGAGCAGGTGCGCCTGGGCCTGGTCACCGCGCAAGAGGCCGCGCGAAGTCGACAACCAGCCACATCCTCAGCCGCTCGCTGGGAACCGAGTTGGTTGTCAACGTGGACACCAACGATCATCAGATTTTTGCCGGCGACGTTCTGCTGCTCTGTTCGGACGGCTTGCACGGTTCGGTGGAAGCCTCGGAAATGGCCGCGCTTTGCGGCCAGGGGCATGGACCTGCATCGCGGCGGCGGAAAAACTGGTGGCGCTTGCCAATGATCGGGACGGCAGCGATAATATCAGCGTTCAATTGATCCGCATCCGGGACGTCGAACGCATGGGAATGTATCGCGGACGGCCCTATAAGCTGTACTGAACGACGGTTCGCCGCCGTTCTGTGCGTTTGACTGCTCGACCTTCCTTCCAATGAGCGACCTCCATCCCGGCGATCAGCTCGATCACTACCGCATCGACAGGCCTGGTCGCCCGAAGCGGCATGGCCTCCATTTTTCGCGGCACGGACACTGCGCAACGGCCGAGCGGTCGCCATCAAAATTCCGCACCCGGAAATGGAAGCCGACCCGATTCTCTTCGACCGTTTCAAACGCGAAGAGGAAATCGGCAAGAAGCTCGATCACCCCGGCGTCGTGAAGGTCTTCGACGACGAGGAGCGCAGCCGGCGCTACATGGTGCTGGAGTGGGTGGACGGCCGGCTGCTGCGCCAGATTCTGAACGAGCAAAAAAAACTTCCACCGGAACGCGCCATCCAGATCACGCTCGGCACTCTGCAAGGCCCTCGACTACATTCACAGCCAGGGCGTGGTGCATCGCGATCTGAAACCCGAAAACATCATGGTCGACGCGGACGACAACGTGAAACTGATCGACTTCGGCATCGCCGCCAACGCCGGTTCGCGCCGCCTGACCTTCGCCAAGCTCACCGAAGCCATGGGAACGCCGGACTATATTTCTCCGGAGCAGGTGAAGGGAAAACGCGGCGACGCGCGCAGCGACGTCTATTCCCTGGGCGTCATGTTTTACGAAATGCTGACCGGCAAAGTGCCGTTCACGGGCCCGAATCCGTTCGTGATCATGAACGAACGCCTGCTGAACAATCCGATCCCGCCGCGCGAAGTCAATCCGGAAATTTCGCCGCAGCTGCAGGAAATCATTTATCGCGCGCTGGAGCGCGACCCCAACAAGCGCTATCCGAACGCGCACGAATTTGCGCTGGACCTGGAGCATCCGGAAAAAGTGGGCGTGGCCGAGCGCGCCGAACTGACGCAACTGGAAGCAGAGAGCGCTCGCCCGTGGCGCGGCAGATTCTGTTTTACGTCATGCTGGCGCTGATTCCCGTGGTGGTCTTCGGACTGATGCTTTTCGTGGCGCGAAAGAAGTAGCAAGTTCTTGCGGCAGAGTGACTCTTCGATGTGCGTATTCTCGACTCATCGACTCGGCTTTCATCCCCTGCAGCCTACAAAACCGCACAGCTGAAGAGTCGCTGTGCTACATTCGTGGTTCCGCGGCCGCCTGCAAATCCGGGCGGCGAACCTGTATACTCAAGAATTCGTTTTGGCCGATGATCGCGGAGAGTGTCCTAGAACATGCGAATTGATGAATTTCAGCAGAGGCTGCGCGAGTCCGTGCTTGATCGCGGACGGCGCCATGGGCTCCTACCTGTATGAAACGCTGGGAGCGCAGCGCTGCGTTGACGAATTGAACGCCACGCGCGCGGAAGAAGTGTTTCGCGTGCACATGGCCTACCTGGAAGCCGGCGCGCACATCATCGAAACCAATACGTTCGGCGCCAACCGCAATAAGCTGAGCGCCTATGGGCCTGGAAGACCGCGTCACCGAATTCAATCACCGCGGCGTGAAAATTGCCCGCGAAGCGCGCGAGGCCGCGCGGCACGAAGTGCTGATCGCGCGGGTCGATCGGCCCGCTCGGGCGTTTTCCGGGACGAGCGCGAGGCTACGCCGGAGACATCTGCGGGAAATTTTCCGCGAGCAGGCCGAGGCGCTCGAAGAGCGCGGCGTGGATTTTTTCGTGCTGGAAACATTTGGAAACCCCGCCGAACTGCTGGCCGCGATCGACGCGATTCGCTCGTTTTCGCAGCTGCCGATCGTCGCGGAGCTGACCTATTCGGAAGAAGGCACCACATTCAGCGGCGCGCGGCCGAAAGACGCGTGGGCGCTGCTGCACGAACGCGGCGTGCAGGTGATCGGCGCGAATTGTTCCGTGGGCCCGCAGGATCATTTGCGTCATTCTGCAGGAACTGTCGGAGGTGGCGGGTTCGTTTCCGACGAGCGCCATGCCCAACGTCGGATTCCCGCAGCGCGCCGGCGATCGCGTGATCTATCCGAAATCCTCGCCGGAATATTTCGATCTGTTCGCGCGCGAAGCGGTGGGGCTGGGCGCGCGCATCCTGGGCGGCTGCTGCGGGACTTCGCCGGAGCACATTCGGGCGATGGTTCGCGCGGTGCAGGGCATGCATCCGTGCAGCCGGCGCACGGGCCGCATACCGTGGTGGAGGCGGCTCGCGGAAGCCCGTCCGCGTTGCGGCGCGCGAACCGGAGAGCGCGCTGTGGCGAAAAATTCAGGCGCAGAAATTTGTGATTTCGGTGGAAATCGATCCGCCGAAGGGCACTTCGATCGATCGCGTGATCGAGCAGGTGCAGAACGTGATGGCCTCGAAAAAAGTGGACGCCATCGACGTCAACAGCGGCCCGCTGGCGCGCGTGGGCATGGACGCGCTTTCGCTGTCCGGCGCGCTGGAGGCGCGCGGCATTGAAACGATTCCGCATCTCACCACGCGCGACGCAAACCTGATCGGCTTGCAGGCCATGCTGCTCGGCGCGTGGGCCGTGGGCGGCGTGCGCAATGTGCTGGCCGTTACCGGCGATCCGCCTTCAGTGGGCAGCGACTCGCTCGGCGTTTACGAAGTCGATGCGATAGGCCTGGTGAAAATCCTGGCCAAGCTGAATCAAGGGACAGGATTGGGGCGGAAAAAATCTTGGCGGCGCGACCAATTTCACGATCGGCGTGGCGGTAAATCCGCTGGCCGAAGATCTGGACGAAGAGCTGCGCCGATTCCACGCTGAAGGTGGAGGCCGGAGCGCATTTCGCCATGACCCAGCCGATTTTCGATCCCGAGCACTGGGAACAATTTCTGAAGCGCATGGGCGGCAAAGCGCCGATTCCGATTCTGGTGGGATTGTGGCCGCTGAGCAGTTACAAGCAGGCGCTGCGGCTGCACAACGAAGTGCCGGGCATCGTGATTCCCGAGCCGCTGCTGAAACAATTGGAAGCCGCGGGAAGCTCGGCGCGCGATCACGGTTTTGCGCTGGCTCGCAAAATGCTGGATTGGGCGAGAGGAGCCCGCGATCTGGGAATCGCAGGCGCCTATTTAATTCCGCCGTTCAAGAGGTATGAGGAAATTCTGGATCTGTTTTCGTAATCCCGATTTTCATCGGCGATGCTGGGTAGTTGCAAGACCCACCCAAGAACAACTTTACCCCTGAGAATTGGTGATCACCTGCGACGCGCGGAAGATCGCGGCGAGCAGTTCCACTGCCACCCGGCAGTAGACCGTCCACAGCAAAAATCCGGCGGAGCCGGCCAGAAGCGCCAGCAACCCATTTGACGTGGAAGTCTGAAAGCCGCTGAACACAAACCAGACGGCGGCGACGAATCCGATCAACAGATGAATGCCGTAAAGCTGTTTCAGCATGCGCGGAGTCGCCAGTTGCTGAAACGAAAAGTCGGTGAGGTTTTCAAATAGGCCGTTTTCCCGGGGGAGCGCTTGTCCTTCAATATAGGACGGTGCAGTAGCCATGGGCGTGATTCCTCCTGTGCAAAGTTGGTGGCCAGGGAAATCCATCGTACACAGTCGCACTCGCCCTGCCTGCTCGCCTGAAGTACAAGTCTGCTCAAAGATATATCTGGTCCCACGTACAGGTCGTGCGGGGACACGGTCGCGACCGGCTTCCTTGTTGACCCCGCTCCCTGCCCGCGCTATAAGTCCGCTCCAGTCTGAGTGCGCAGCGCCTGCGGCTGCGGAAAGCGAGGCCGGCATGTTCTGTTCCCGCTGCGGTAAGGAAGTGGCTGAAGGCAATCAGTTTTGCCAGTTTTGCGGCCAGGAAGTCGGCGCGGCCGCAACTTCGTTCTCGGGCAGTGCGGCGCCAGTAACGATGCAACCGCCACCCTCTTTCGAGGCGAGCGCGCGCTCCTCAATCGCACCGGCCTATGCGGGATTCTGGGTGCGTTTTGTCGCCTACTTCATTGACGGACTGATTCTAGGCATTCCGTTTGGAATCATCGCGGTCGGCGTGATTCTGATGTTCGGCGGATTTGGCGCGATGATGCACCGGGTTCCGGTGGACCCGCAGACTGGCGCGCCCGCTGATCCTCGCGCGGCGTTGGCCATGGCCGCGCCGATGTTCGTATTGTTCTACGGCGCCATGTTTTTCTTCGTGATTTTGCAGTGGCTGTACTTCGCCAGCATGGAAAGCTCGCATCGCCAGGCGACATTTGGAAAATCGGCGTTGGGGTTGCGCGTGGCAAACTCGGAAGGGCAGCGGCTCTCGTTCGCTCACGCTACGGGCCGGTTCTTCGCGAAAATTGTCAGCGGACTTGTGCCGTTCGGCATCGGCTACATCCTGGCTGGATTTACGGCGAAGAAGCAGGCTCTGCATGACTTCATTGCCGGGACGCTGGTGTTGAGAGGATAAGCCGGCGCAGACTGGACAGGCTGCGGAAAAACTACTTCTTTTTGTCATTCTGAGCGGAGCGAAGAATCTCTCTTCGATCTAAGTGCAAGCAAAGAACAAAGAGGGATTCTTCGCTCCGCTCAGAATGACAACACTTTGAGTTTTTCCGCAACCTGTGGAGTCTTGTGACCTGAGATGAGTGGTCCCGGCGCCTACGGCAGCGAGCCGAACACGGCCACGCTGTTGCTGGTGGCGGCGAACACTTTTCCATCGGCGATCATCGGCGTGATGAATTTGTTGCCGCCGCCGAAGTGATCGCGGCCGCTGGCGGCCTGGTTGCTGTTGTAGAGTTCCCGCGTCAGGTCGTTCGCGGCATAGGCATGCAACACGGCTGTGCCGGTATTTTCAATTGCCCAGACGATGCCATTGGACGCACCATTGGCGGAAACGCTGGGCAGTACACCGGGATAAGTGAACGATGCGCCGGTGTGACCGGGCGTGGTGGCCAGCTTGCCGTTAGCGACCGGGAAAGATTTCAGCGTTCCGCTCTGATCACAGTAGTAGACCGTGCTGTTGAAGTAGGCCGGAACACCCCACACTCCGTTGGGCACGCCGCCGGCGATTTCCTGGTAGACGTTGTTGGAATTCGCATTCCACTTGCCCATGCCGTTGCGGTTCACCACGTAGACGTTTCCGTCTTTTCCAGCGCCGACCGCCAGATTCAATGTTGCTCCCGTCCCGTAGCTCAAGTCCGGCAGAACCATCGCGCCTCCGGAGCCCAGGTCCGCGTCTTGTCCGGATTCACTTACGGTATTTGACATGTTGAAGTAATCGGCGACTTTCAAATTTCCGCCCGCGGTGGAAATTTTCACAAAGCCGTTGCCGTAGTCCTGCTTGTTCGGAAACCCGTTCACATCGAGAGTCGTATCGAACGTCCCGTTGGCGATCAGCGCGTAGATATTTCCCTGCGGATCGGCCGCCAGTCCTCCGCCGCTTTGCCAGATGGAGCCTTCACTGCCGTTGGGCGTGAGGTTCAGGATGCTGGTTTGCACGAGCGTGGTCTGGTTGTAGCCCATGATCCACGCGGTATACGGATTGAAATCGCAGTGCGAAGCCCAACTGGTATAGACCACTCCGTTCAAGAGCAGCAGCGCGGCGCGTTCCTTATATTGCTTGGGGTCAAACATCACCATGCCGCCAGAACTGTTGGAGCCGGTGCCGGGATAGGTGGCTTGCACGGTAACCGGTCCGCCCTCAAGTTCCGCCCCGGTGGTGATATCGAGAGCGTGCAGGCGCTGGAAATACGTAGCGCCGTTCTTAGACATGGCTACGGCGTACAGAATTCCATGCGCTCCGGCCGCGCGGTCGATCACCGGCGTTGAGGTGATGCCGATTTCGGGAGATACCTGGCCGCATCCGCGATCGTCGCTCGGCGTTTCGCCCGAGCCCAGCAGCGACACTTTCCACAGCTGTGCTCCGGTGTCGGCGTCAAAGGCATAGGCCGAATCGTGCTCAGTCATTACGAATACAGCATTGTGCGCTGTGCCGGCGATCGATAGCTGCGAGAGGTATAGCGGCTCTGCATCCACGCGGCCGTCCACCGAGAGATTACGCAACAATCCGAACGTGGCCGAATTCACGTTGGCCGGCATCAGTTTTGTTTCTGTCGTGTTCTGGCCGGTGCGAGCAATGTCATTGTGATAGGTGCTGACATCAGTGCCGGACGAGACAATCACCGGGTTGACGGTAAGCACGGCGGCAGCGCTGGTGATGCTGGTGACGGAATTGGTGACCACCACGCGGAAGGTTGCGCCGCTGTCACCGATGGCCGTTGCCGGCGTGGTGTAACTGGCCGCGGTGGCGCCGGAGATATTGGCGTTGTTTTTCTGCCACTGATAGGAAAGCGGCGCCGTGCCGCCAGCGACCACCGTAAACGTTGCGGTCTGCCCGGCAGTGACTGTGCGATTGGCTGGCTGCGTGGTGATGCTTGGACCAACGGCTGCGGTAATCACGGTAAGTGTCGCGGGGTTGCTCGTCGCGCTGCCCGCGGAGTTAGTTGCCACGACACCGAACATCGCTCCGTTATCTCCGGACACCGTCGCAGCCGTGGTGTAGCTGGCAGCCGTGGCGCCGGCAATATTGGCATTATTTTTTTGCCACTGGTAAGTGATGGGAGCTGTTCCGGCGGCCATCGCGGTGAACGTTGCGGTACTTCCCACGCTGACGGACTGATTCGCGGGCTGTGCAGTGAACGTCGGGGCCGTAGCTTTCGCCGGCATATTGGAATTGATGGAGCCGACGCAGCCCCACATGGCCAGTGCGAAGGCTGCGGTGGAGGCCGCTGCAATCCATTGCCGTCTGCGCTGCGTAGGCATGCCGAAATCCTCGTTCCCTTAGGATAAATCCAATGTGATGCAACTCGCGAATCAAGTCGTGTACGTGAATCGGCTGCGGGAAGGCTGGTAACTCCTAGTTTAGGCCCGAATGGCCCAGGCGACTACCTGTTCACAAGACCGGAATTGGTCACCTGTTCGTTGGTGGAACAATTTTTCCCTAATGCGCCGCGGTTAAGTAGCACAGGCTGAAGCCTGTGCTACTCGACGCCGCGGGATTGTGCTAACGTCTTTTGCTTATGTCACATCGGATTGGCGTGTTGCTGTCCGGTCGAGGATCGAATTTCGAGGCGTTGGCGGATAGCATCGCGGCCGGGCGAATTCCCGGCGCGGAAATTGTCTTGGTGCATCAGCAATCGTGAAAATGCGCCGGGGCTGGCGCGGGCGGCGGACGCGGGATCGCAGCGAAGGCGATTCCATCGAAGGGCCTGGCGCGCGAAGAGTATGACCGGCTGGTGGTGGACGAACTGAAAAAAGCGGGCGTCGAGTTGGTGTGCCTCGCGGGATTCATGCGGCTGCTCTCGCCGTATTTTGTAGCCGCCTATCCGCAGCGGATTCTGAATATTCACCCGTCGCTGCTGCCGTCATTTCCCGGACTCGAAGCGTCAGCGGCAGGCGCTGGAGTACGGCGTGAAATTCAGCGGCTGCACGGTGCATCTGGTGGACGAAAATCTGGACGCGGGACCGATCCTGGCGCAGGCCATCGTGCCGATGCGCGATGACGACACGGATGAAACGCTCTCCGCGCGCATTCTGGTCGAGGAGCACCGGATTTATACCGAAGCCGTGCGCCTGGTGCTTTCCGGAAAACTATCGCATCGAGGGGCGCCGCGTGATTGCGCTCGACCAATTCATCATGACCACGAAACATTCAGTTCAAGCCCGTCGACGAACAGCTGGCCTACCTGCGCAAGGGCACCGCGGAAATTATTCGCGAAGAGGATTTGCGCGCCAAGCTGGAGGCTTCGCGCAAGTCCGGCAAGCCGCTGCGCGTCAAGCTGGGCGTCGATCCCACCGCGCCGGACCTGCACCTGGGCCACACCGTGGTGCTGCGCAAGCTGAAACATTTTCAGGACCTGGGCCACACCGCGATTTTCCTGATCGGCGATTTCACCGCCATGGTCGGCGATCCCACCGGACAATCCGAGACGCGGCCGCCGTTGACGCGCGAACAGGTGGATGCCAACGCCAAGACCTATCTGGCGCAGGTTTACAAAATTCTGGACCGGGAAAAAACCGAGGTCCGCTACAACAGCGAGTGGCTCGGCAAACTATCGGGACACGATATGATTCGCCTGTGCGCGCACTATCGGCTGGCGCGCATGCTGGAGCGCGAGGATTTCCGCTCGCGCCTGGCGAGCAACCTGCCCATCTCCATTCATGAACTGCTCTACCCGCTGCTGCAGGCATACGATTCCGTGGCCCTCGAAGCCGACGTGGAGCTGGGCGCCACCGAGCAGAAATTCAATCTGCTGGTGGGCCGCGAAATTCAGCGCGAATACGGGCAGACGTCGCAAGTGGCGCTGACCATGCCGATTCTGGTGGGCCTTGACGGCCAGCGCAAAATGTCCAAGTCGCTGGGAAATTACGTGGGCATCAACGAAGCGCCGTCGGACATGTTCGGCAAGCTGATGTCGCTTTCGGACGCCATGATGTGGCCGTACTTCGATCTGGTCACCGACCGCACGCCGCAAGAAATTGCGGCGCTCGCGGATGAAGTGAAAGCCGGCGCGAAGCATCCGATGGACGTGAAAATGTCGTTGGCGACGGAAATCATCGCCGAATTTCACGGCGAACGCCGCGGCGGAAAAGGCCGCCGCGGAATTTCAGCGCGTGTTCCGCGATCGCGAAGCGCCGGATGAAGCGCCGGAGCGAAAAGTTTCGCGCGGCCCGGCCAAACGCCTGACGGCGTTTCTTGTCGAGCTGGGCCTGGCGGCATCGCGCAGCGAGGCGGACCGGCTGCGTGAAGCAAGGCGGCGTGGAACTGGACGGCACGCGTATTTCCGACGTGAAGCACGAAGTGGATCTGATGGCGCCGCGCGAATTTCTACTTGCGCGCCGGCAAAAAGAAATTTCTGCGTATTGTTGTGGAGTGAGTTGGCAAAAACTTCCACGGCGGCCGGCATTTAGTAGCACAGACTTTTTACCCTGAGCGTGTACGAAGGGTAGTCTGTGGAATTCCGAATGATCTTGGCTGGCGCGCACGGTGAGGGAGAGGCTGCGGATCCCCACAGACTTAAGTCTGTGCTACCTGAAGCTGCTACTGGAGCTTGCCACGCGCGGCCGAACAGAAGAAAATAGGCGCGTCCAGCACGGGAGCGAACGGAATGTCGAATCGCGTGAAAGTGGAAATTTACGGGCAGAGCTACACCCTGGGTGGCGATCTGGACGAAGCCTACGTCCAGAAACTGGCACGCTATGTGGACGAAAAGATGAAGGCCGTCGGCCGAGGCCACCCAAACGTGGATTCCGTCCGAGTGGCCGTGCTGGCGGCGATGGCCATTGCGGACGAACTCCATTCCGTCAGCAGGATACCGGCCATCGGGACGACGCGCTGCGCGAGCGCGCCCAGCAGTGCCTGACCGTCCTGGAACGCGCCTTGAAGCAGACCGCCTGACCATAGTAGGGGCGCGACATGTCGTGCCCCTACGGATGACTGGTAACCATCTAGATCAGCGCAACGGGCAACGCTTTACGTACGTCCCACATCAAGTTACTATTCAAGAAGTTGGTATCGCCGGCTAGATCGGCCCAAACATACTGTGCAAAAGACCATTCGAATACTCGGAGTTTCCCTGGCGCTGATCGCGCTACTGGTCTTTGCCACGGGTGTGGTCAGCGACTGGAATCATCAGGGCGCAAACGATGACGCGCACTGCCCCTACTGCCACCTGGGTCATCAGACTCCGGCACAGATGATCGTAGCGCCGTCCGTATCGTGCTAAAACCGGTCGCTTCCTTGCCGCTGCCGCAAGACGCGATTCTGGCGACCGGTCCTGATTTTTCGCAGACTTCACCACGCGCACCTCCCTCTGCTTAATCTCCCGTTTCCCGCGCTTTTTTTCCAGCGCGCTCTTCATCTCCAGAACCATCTAATTCGAGTCTCTTGATTCATTTCGGCGATTCCCTATTTTCTCAGCGCTGTTTCGAGGACTTCGACAGTTCCTGCAGGAGAGAAACAATGCACATGAAATCCAGGGCCCGACACTTGGCCCTCTACTGATCACTCTGGCAGTCTGATGGCGCTTGGTGCCGCGGCGCGGCCGCAGCGCAGAGCGCCGGCAGGCCGCTCCGCAGACTCCTCCCCGGCGCGTGATCACGCTGGACGAAGCCATCGACCTGGCGCTCAAGCACAACCATTCGCTGCAGGCGGCGCGCACCACGATCCTGCAAAACCAGGCGCAGGAAATCACGGCCAACCTGCGGCCCAATCCGACGCTGAGCGGCGACACGCAGTTTCTGCCGCTCTTTCACGCCCAGCAATTTCACCGCCAATTACCTTGACAACAACGCGCAATTCGACCTGGGCGTCGGCTACCTCTTCGAGCGCGGCAAAGAAGCGCCAGCACCGCCTGCAGGCGGCCAAGGATCAGACCGCGGTGACCACGGCGCAGGTGGCCGACAACGAGCGCACGCTGACGTTCAATGTCGCGTCGCAATTCATCGCCGCGCTGCTGGCGCAGTCCGAATCTGGAGTTGGCCGACACGGATCTGGCAAGTTTCCAGCAGACCGTGGACATCAGCCAGGAGCGCATCCAAGGCCGGCGCGATGAGCGAAGGCGACCTGCTGAAAATCAAGCTGCAGATGCTGCAATTTCAGATGGACGTTTCGGCGGCCAAGCTGGCGCGCGTGCAGGCGCTGGCCAGCCTGCGGCAGTTGCTCGGCTACGAATCGGTGCCGGAAAACTATGAAGTCGTGGGCGATCTGGAATACAAGCCGGTGAACGCTCGGCGAGGACGATCTGAAAGCCCTGGCGCTGCGGCAGCGCCCGGACGTGCGCGCGGCGCAACTGGGCGTCACGGCGGCGCAGAGCCAGTTGTGCCTGGCGCAGGCCAACGGCAAGCGCGACGTGAACGCCAGCGTCAACTACTCGCACGTCGGCGCCGCGAATACCGCTTCGCTCTTCGGCAGCATCGAGCTGCCGATTTTCGATCGCAATCAGGGCGAAATTGCGCGCACGCGCTACGCCATCACGCAGTCGCAGGAACTCTCCAGCGAGCAGGCTTCGCTGGTGCTCACCGACGTGGCGAATTCCTACGAAGCGCTGCGCACCAACGATCGAAGTCGTGCAGCTGTATCAGTCCGGCTATCTGAAACAGGCCGAAGATTCGCGCGACATCAGCCAGTACGCCTACCAGCGCGGCGCCGCCAGCCTGCTCGATTTCCTGGACGCCGAGCGCAGCTACCGCGCGACCGAGCTTGCCTACCGGCAGGCGCTGGCCACCTACATGATCTCGCTCGAGCAACTGCGCCAAGCCGTGGGCACCAGGAGCTTGCCATGAACATGAGAACATCACGCGGATGCAACGCAAAACCGGCGCGCGGCGAACGTTTCGGACCGCATCTGCTGCGCGGCGCTGGCGCGGCGCGTTCGCGCTGGCCGGCTGCGGCGGCGGCGGCGATCAGGCGAGCAAGATGACGTCCTTTTCCACCAGCGGAAAGCGCCGAGAACAAGGCGGAGCTGTTCTCGCTGCCGGCCGATCAGATGTCGCACATTCAGATTTACACGGTGGCGCAGGCGCCGCTGGCGCGCACGCTGCGCCTGTCCGGCGCCGTCGCCTACAACGGCTTCCTGACGACGCCGGTGATCACGCAGGTGGGCGGCCCGGTGAGCCGCATCGTGGTCACGCCGGGCGAGCAGGTGACGCGCGGGCCAGCCGCTGCTGTACGTCACCAGCCCCGACTACTCGCACGCTGCGCTCCGCCTACCTCAAGGCGCGCGACGCCTTTCAGCTCGCCGACAAGCTTTACAAGCGCGCGCAGGATCTGCTACGCGCACAAGGCCATCGCCCAGGCCGATCTCGAGCAGGCCGAATCGACGCGCGCGCAGGCGGAGGCCGACTTGCAATCCAGCGAGCAGGCCATTCGCGTCCTGGGCATCTCCGATCCGGAACGATCTGGTCAGCAAGCCGCCGTCGCCGGAAGTGCCGCTGCTGGCGCCGCATGGCCGGAGAAGTCGTGGAGCGGCTGTGCTCGCCCGGACAACTGCTGCAGGCCGGCGGAACGCAGTGCTTCACGCTTTCGGACATGAGCACGCGTGTGGGTGCTGGTCAACGTCTACCAGAACGATATCGCGCTACGTGCACGTCGGCGACGAAGTGACGATCGACAACGAAGCGTATCCCGGCGAGGTGCGCGGCAAGATTCAGTACATCGCGCCGGCGCTCGATCCCACCACGCGCACGCTGCAGGCGCGCATCGAGGCAGCCAATCCCGGCGAGCGCCTGAAGAAGGACATGTACGTCACCGCGGAGGTGCGCGCCGGCGTGATTCCGAATGCGCTGATGGTGCCCGATGCCGCCGTGCTGCGCGACACCGAAAACATGCCCTACGTCTACGTGCAGACCGGCAGCAACCAGTTTGCGCGGCGCATGGTGACCATCGGCGAAAGCCAGGGCGGAAAGACGCAAGTCCTGACGGGCTTGCAGCCGGGCGACAAGATCGTGGGCGACGGCAGCCTGTTCCTGCAATTTCAGAATTCGCTGCAGCGCTGAGCCGAGGGCAAACACGATCATGATTCATCACATCGTTCAATTCGCTCTCCGCCAGCGCTTCCTGGTGCTGATGCTGGTCGTGCTGGTGATCATCGCCGGCGCGCTGTCGTTCCAGCGCATGCCGGTGGACGCCTATCCCGACCTTTCGCCGCCGATGGTGGAGATCATCACGCAGTGGCCGGGCCACGCGGCCGAGGAAATTGAGCGGCTGGTGACGCTGCCGATCGAAGTCGAAATGAACGGCGTGCCGCACATGGTGGTGATGCGCTCGATCTCGCTCTACGGCCTTTCCGACGTCATCATGACGTTCCAGGAAAGCACCGACGACTATTTCGCGCGCCAGGTGGTGTTCGAGCGGCTGTCGCGACGTGCAACTGCCCTCGGGCGTGACGCCGAGCCTGTCGCCGCTGTTCAGTCCGTCCGGGCTTGGTCTATCGCTACGTGCATCGAAAGCCCGGATCGCAGCCCGCAGGAACTGAAAACGATCGAAGACTGGGTGGTCGAGCGCGCCTACAAGTCGGTGCCCGGCGTGGCGGACGATTCCGGCTTCGGCGGCACGGTGATGCAGTACCAGGTGCTGCTCGATCCCGGCCAAGATCTACAGCTATCACATCCCGATGCCGCAGGTGCTGGCGGCGCTGGCGGCCAACAACGCCAATGCCGGCGGCGGATTCTATTCGCAGGGCTCGCAATTCTTCTACGTGCGCGGCCTGGGCCTGGTGACCAAGACCGAGGACATCGGCAACATCGTCGTGGGCAACAACAACGGCGTGCCGGTGCGCATTCGCGACATCGGCGAAGTGACGATCGGCAACGCGCCGCGCCTCGGCGAATTCGGCTTCCAGAAAAATGACGACGCCGTCGAGGGCGTGATCCTGATGCTGCGCGGCGAGCAGACGCAGAACGTGCTCGAAGGGCGTGGAGAAGAAAACCGAGGAGCTGAACCACGGCATCCTGCCGCCGGACGTGAAGATCCGCCCGTTCTACGATCGCAGCGACCTGGTGCAGCTGACCATCGACACCGTCGAGCACAACATGCTGGTGGGCATGACGCTGGTGCTGATCGTGCTGATTTTCTTTCCTGGTCAGCTTCCGCGCGGCGATCATCGTCGCGCTGACCATTCCGCTCAGCCTGCTCTTCGCATTCATTCTTCTGCACGGGCGCGGCGTGCCCGCGAATCTGCTTTCCATCGGCGCGATCGATTTCGGAATCATCATCGACGGCACCGTGGTGATGATGGAAAACATCTACCGCGAACTGGCCGAGCGCGCACGGGCCAGGAGTACAAACTGCACGAAGTGATCGTCGCGGCGGCGCGCGACGTGGACCGGCCGATTTTTTATTCCGTCGCCGTCATTCTGGCCGGATACCTTCCCATCTACGCGCTGAGCGGGCCGTCCGGAAAACTGTTTCGTTCCCATGGCCGAGACCATGTCCTACGCGCTGCTGGGCTCGCTGATTTTCACGCTCACCCTGGTGCCCGTGCTGGCCTCCTACTGGTTCAAGAGCGGCGTCAAAGAAGTCGTGAACAAGCCGTACGAATGGGTCAAGGGCGTTTACGCCGGAGAGCTGGACTGGTGCCTGGATCATCCGAAGACCACCATGATCGCCGCGACCCTGATCTTCGGCGGCTCGCTGCTGCTTGATTCCCTACATCGGCGGCGAGTTCATGCCGCATCTGGACGAAGGCGCGCTGTGGGTGCGCGCCACCATGCCGTACACGATTTCCTTCGAGGAAGCGGCCAAGTTCGCGCCGCAAATTCGCAACATCCTGATGTCCTACCCGCAGGTGACCGAAGTCGGTTCGGAGCTTGGCGCGTCCGGACGACGGCACCGATCCCACCGGATTTTTCAATTGCGAGTTCTACGTCGGGCTGAAGCCGTACAAGGACAAGGTCTGGCAGCAAGGGCCGATCCGCAACAAGGCGGAGCT
Organism: uncultured Acidobacteriota bacterium; assembly: GCA_963774805.1. GTDB lineage: Bacteria > Acidobacteriota > Terriglobia > Acidiferrales > UBA7541 > Palsa-360. The sequence goes on along the minus strand of CAVZGK010000016.1, from coordinate 649,905 downwards.
GACCGAAGACCTGCAGAAGAAACTCGAGGCCTATCCCGGCGTAATTTTCAACTTCACGCAGCCGGCCGAAGACGCCGTGGACGAGGCGCTCACCGGACTGAAGAGCGCGCTGGCGGTGAAAATTTACGGGCGAGGACCTGCAGGTGCTCGAAGACAAGGCCGTGGAGATCAAGCGCGTGCTCTCGCAGGTTCCGGGCTTCACGCGAGCTGACGGTGGTGCGCGAACTGGGCCAGCCCAGCGTGCAGATCGATGTGGACCGCGAAAAAATCGCGCGCTACGGCATCAATGTATCCGACGTCGAGGGCGTGATCGAGGCCGGAGTGGGCGGACAGGCCGCGACGCAGGTGATTCAGGGCGAGCAGCTGTTTGACCTCGTCGTGCGCATGAAGCCGCAGTACCGCTCCAGCACGCGGGAGATCGGCAATCTGCTGGTGCCCACGCCGTCCGGGCCAGCAGGTGCCGATCTCCGAGCTGGCCAACATTCACCAGGGCAACGGCGCGTCGTTCATCTATCGCGAAAACAATTCGCGCTACATCGGCGTGCAGTTCAGCATCGAGGGACGCGACCTGGCGCGCGCGGTGGGCGACGCGCAGAAAGCGGTGCGCCAATCCGGTCGCGCTGCCGCAGGGCTACACGCTCGACTGGGGCGGCGAATACAGCGAATACGTGGCGGCGCGGCAGCAGTTCGCCATTATCGGGCCGCTGGCCATTCTGCTGATCTTCATGATTCTGTTCGCGCTGTACGGCAATTTCAAATTTCCGGTCACCGTGGTGATCGGCGTGGTGATGACCGAGCCGGTGGGCGCGCTGATCGCGCTCAAGCTGACGCACACGCCGTTCAGCGTCAGCTCCGTGCTGGGCCTGCTGGCGTTGATGGGCGTTTCGGTGGAAACCGCCGTCATCCTGGTGTCCTACATCAACAAGCTGCGCCTGGAAAATCACGACATCCGCACGGCCACGCGCGAAGCGGCGCTGCTGCGGCTGCGGCCCATCATGATGACCGCGCTGGTCGCGTGCCTCGGGCTTGCTGCCCGCGGCGCTCTCCACCGGCATCGGCTCGGACACGCAGAAGCCGTTCGCGATCGTGATCGTCGCCGGACTGATCTCGCGGCTGTTCCTCGGATTCTTCGTGAATCCGGTGCTGTACGAAATGGTCGCCAAGCACGGGGACGTGCTGCAAGTGTGACGCCGCGCGCGCGCAGCGAGGTCCTGGCGCACTTTTTCGCGGCTGTGTAGAACAACATGACGTTACGGAAAACAATTCGCGTCGCTTACGTTGCGCTGGCGCTGTTCGCGCTGCTGCTTTTCTCTACCGTGGTGGTCAGCGATTTTGACTGCCACAGCGCGGCGGACGACGCGCACTGCCCCTACTGCCACCTTTCCCATCAGGCGCCGGCAGAACCGGATATCACCCCAAGCGTTGCCGTGCTGGAGCCGGTCGCCTTTCTGCCGCTGCCGCACCAAGTCGCTCCCGCCGTGGTTCCGTGCTTTTCGCAAACCGCTCCTCGCGCTCCTCCCGCTGCGTCCTAGAAAAAATCCCGATTTTTTCACCTGATGCACCAGCCCTGAAGCAAGGGCTCGCGTACCCGCTCACTTTTTTGGAGCGGCTACCCCTGGCTATTTCCAAATACACTTTCCCCGCGGGGACGAGGAGAAATTCTTATGAATTTTTGCAAGCGTGCACTTTTCGCAGTTTGTTTTTTTTGCACAGTTCTGTTTGCAGCGACAGGCTGGGCGCAATCTTCGGGAACCATCACCGGGACGGTGAAGGACGCCACCGGCGGAGTGATGCCCGGCGCGTCCGTAGAAATTTCCGACGTGTTGAGCGGCTACCACCGCGAAGCAACCACCGGCACGGACGGCAGCTTTCGCTTTGCGAATCTGCCGTTCAATACGTACCACATGGTGGTAAAGGCATCGGGCTTTTCATCCGCGACGCAGGATGTCGATGTCCGCTCGAGCGTTCCGGCCGCGGTCGAAATCAGTTTGAAGCTTGGCGCGGCATCGGAAAATATCACGGTGGAGGCCACCGGCGCGGACCTGGTGGAAACCGAATCCACGCCCCACACTGACGTGGACCGCGAACTCTTCGACAAGCTGCCGCTGGAAAGCGCGTCGTCATCGCTCAGTTCACTCGTTACGCTGGCGTCTCCCGGAGTGGTGGCCGATTCCAACGGCCTATTCCACGGCCTGGGCGACCACGCGGAAAATTCGTTTTCGGTGGACGGCCAGCCGATTACCGACCAACAGAGCAAAGTCTTTTCCAACCAGCTCCCCGTCGACGCCATTCAATCGATGGAAGTGATTTCCGGTGCGCCGCCCGCGGAATACGGAGACAAGACCAGCCTGGTCATCAAGGTGACGACGCGCTCCGGGCTCGGGCAAACGCGGCCCACGGGAAGCGTGACCACATCGTACGGTTCATTCGGCACGGCCAACGTCGACGCCAACCTGGCAATCGGCGGCGCAAAGTGGGGAAATTTTATTTCGCTGGGCGGACTGAACACCGGCCGCTTTCTTGATCCTCCGGAATTTCAGCTCACTGCACGCCAAAGGAAATGAAGAAAACGGCTTTGACCGTTTTGACCTGCAACCGAACGGCGCGGACTCCATCCACGTCAATTTCGGATACACGCGTTCCTGGTTCCAGGAACCGAATTCCTTTGACGCAGAGGCCATCGGCCAGGACCAGCGCGCGCAGGTGCAATCCCTCAACCTCGCTCCCAGCTGGACGCATCTGTTCAGCTCCACCACGCTTCTGACGGTTGGAGCATTCGTGCGGCGCGATCATTTTAATTATTATCCCAGCGCTAATCCGCTTGCGGACCTCTCCGACGACCGCCAGCCAGGATCGCATCCTGACCAACGCGGGACTGCATGCTGACATTTCGTACGTGAAGGGCGCCCACAACATAAAATTCGGAGGCACGTTTCAACACACGCTGCTCAGCGAAAGTTTCAGCGCAGGGCTTACCGATCCTTCGCTCAACGATCCATGCCTCGCGGCTGCAATCAATCCCGACGGCTCCGATGGTCCCGCGGGAGAAACAAATGTCACGAGCCCGTCCGGTTGCGCTGCCGTGTCCCTGATTCCCAACAACGGAGCGGACCCGAACGCCGGGCCGCTGGCCAGCCCGGTAACTCCGTTCAATCCCGTGCTCGGCTGCATCGACCTCACCAGGCCCAACGTGACGTGCAACGGAACACGCGGACTTTTTCAGTTTCACGGGCGTGGAGACGTCGAGGAAATCGGTCTCTTCCTGCAGGACACCATCACCTTGCGAAATTGGTCTTTTAATCTCGGGATCCGCGGCGACTTATACCGCGGGATTTCCAATCATGCCAACCAGGCCGAGCCTCGCGCGGGAATTGCTTACAACATCAAACGCACCAACACCGTGTTAAGAATTTCCTACGCGCGCGTGATGGAGACTCCCTTCAACGAAAACCTGGTGCTGGCCAGCACGGCTGGAAATCCAGTGGCCGATGCGCTGTTTGGGGCTACCGCGCCAATTCTCCCGGGACAACGCAACGAATTCCACGCCGGATTCCAGCAGGCCTTCGGAAAGCTACTGGTAGTGGACGCGGATTATCTGTGGAAGTACACGCACAACGGCTACGACTTCAGCGATTTCCTGAACACGCCGATCTTTTTCCCGATCGCCTGGCGCAATTCCAAAATCCACGGGCCGTCGATCCGCGTGAGCCTGCCGAACTATCACGGCCTGACTGCGTTTTTCACCGCCAGCAGCGTCTCAGCACGGTTCTTCAACCCGCAGGTAGGAGGGCTGGGCACCGATCTAACCACCATTGGCGCGTTCCGCATCGACCACGATCAGAAGTTCCAACAGACCACGCACGTGCAATATCAGCCGTTCAAGAGCCTGCCGTGGATCGCGCTGAACTGGCGGTACGACAACGGCCTGGTTGCCGGCCCCGCGCCTTGCTTCAATCTCACCAATCCGAACACGGTCTGCGGCGCAACTTCCTTTCTGCTCGGCGGTGTTCCCTTTGTGGATCTCAGCGGGCTGACGGGCGACGAGCAATTGCAGGCAGGCCTATTCTGCGGCTCGGCGGTTCCCACGTTGACCGCGCCGCTGCGTGACTGTCCCGCCTCGCAGTACGGCTCCACGCGCCTACGGATTCCCGCGCCGGGAACATCCGACGACGACCACAACCCTTCGCGCATTGCCCCGCGGAATTTATTTGACCTGAGCGTGGGCGATGACAATCTCTTCAAAAACAGGGAACGCTACAAATGGAGCCTGCGGTTGACGGCCATCAACGTGACCAACAAAGTCGCTCTCTATAACTTCCAATCGACTTTCAGCGGCACGCACTTCGTTACGCCGCGCGCGATGACAGCCGAACTGGGATTTCATTTCTGAGCGGGAAGGGGAGGAACGGGCAACGCGGCCGCGCGGGAAGATTCCGGCCTAAAGGTTCGTCGCGCCCCAGCCCGCCATCAAATGCAACACCCCTTCGCCGTGCGAAACATCCGCAAAAGAACCGGCCCGCCGCTGCTCGGCCCGCCGCTGGATTTGCTAGAATGAAATCTGGAGTTGGCCTGCAACGCAGGTGTTTGGACGCGACGATCTTTTGAACCATACTGAACCTCCGGGTGCCCGAGTCAGACGGCCTGTGTGCATGGCCCGCGGCGAACTTCGGTTCGCTGCGGGAAAGCCTAAAGGCCGGCGCAGGGCGCCCACTTTTTCACAGGTGGTTCAGGATCGAGCTCCACACGGCGAAGTGGACCGCTCCATTTTTTATGTTTTTGGGGAACAGCCAAATCCGGATTTTGCGTCCGTGCGACCGGGTCGCTTTCACCTATTTTCTTGCCGGACTGAAACCGGACAGCCATTCGCTGTCCTATAAGGGACCAAATGAAAATTCTGTTTATTGGCGACATCGTGGGTTCGCCGGGGCGGGACATTGTGGTTGGACCGCCTGGCGGATATTGTGGAAACGCGCCAGATCGATCTGGTGATCGCCAACGGCGAGAATTCCGCCGCTGGCTTCGGTATCACGCCGCGGATCGCCGAACAATTGTTCGCGGCGGGCGTGGAAGTTCTGACCGGCGGCAACCATATCTGGGACCGCAAGGAAATTCTCGAATACATTCCGCAGCAGCCGCGGCTGGTGCGGCCGGCGAACTTCCCGGAGGGCAATCCCGGCTCGGGCCTGTACGTAGGCACCTGCGCGCAACGGCGTGCCCTACGCCGTGATTGACCTGCAGGGACGCGTATTCATGGCTTCAAATGATTGCCCTTTCCGGGCAGCCGATCGGGAGCTTGCCCGCATCCCAGCAGAAGTCCGCGTGATCTTCGTGGACATTCACGCAGAAACGACCAGCGAAAAGATGCCATGGGGTGGTACCTGGACGGCCGCGTGTCAGCCGTGATTGGCACGCACACGCACGTGGCCACGGCCGACGAGCATGTACTGCCGGGTGGAACCGCGTACCAGACCGACGTGGGCATGACCGGTCCGCACAACGGCGTCATTGGCATGGACAAGACCGCGATTCTGCGTCGATTTCTGGACGGGCAGCCGGCGCGGTTCGAAGTGGCCACCGGCGACGTCCAGATGAATACGGTGCTGATCGACGTGGACGAAACCACCGGCCGTGCCCGCGGCATCGAACGCTTGCGCTTCCGGATGGATTGAGGCAAATCCATCATGCATCGTTCACGCGATGTTTTCGGTGACGTCCGCCGCCATGCTGGCCGCCGTGATCGCAGTTCTCCCGCGCGCCGGCGCGCGCGCAGGAACCGTACCAATTCGAAAGTGACCTGGTGGCCAAGCGGCGAGTCTATCCGGTCGGTGGGCGCCGGATTTCGCCAGATTCGTCGCGGGCCCGAACGGAAATTATTATGTTCTGACCGCGCCGGCCCGGCCGTGTTGATTTACGATGCGACGGCGAAGCGCATCGGCGAAATTCCCACACCCGTCCGCAGCGGCTGCCAAAGGCGCCGCGCTCGTGTATGGCGAATCCTTTGACGTCGACACGACGGCCGCGTCGTCGGTGTGCGATCGCGGCGCGAAGGCCGTGAAACTTTATTCGCCCAGCGGAGCATCTGACTCGCCACGATTCCCGATCGCTCGTGCCGATTTCGGTGGTGTTTCTTCCGGGAGATGAAATTGCCGTGGCCAGCCCGGATCAGGCGAGCATTTGGTCACTGCCTATGACCTGGACGGAAAGCTCGTGCGCGAGTATGGCGACCGCGAAGAGATCGCCGACCGCGCCGACGTGAACACGCAAGTCAATTTCGGGCACCTCGCGGTCGACGAGATGGGTAACAACTATTTTTCCTTCGACTATCTGCCCGAACCGACGGTGCGCAAGTTCGACCGCGTGGGCTACCTGGCGCTGGAAATTTCGCTAAAAACCCTGGAATTTGAGCCTGCCGCGCAGGCCGCCCGCAAGGCCATTGCGCGCTCGGAAGACGAACAGAACAGCATTCCCTCGCTGCATCGCATTATCAGCGCCGTTGGCGTCGATCCCGAACTCCCAGGAGCTGTGGATTGCGATTGGGACCCTGCTGATGCGGTTCGATAAGGATGGCCAGCGCCTATCCAGTTTCCGGACGTTTTTGCCCAGCGGCGGCCGCCTGGAACCATCCCAAATCCTGGTGGAATCCGATCGATTGCTGATCGGCGCGGACCCGCAGGGTATCTACGAATTTCCTGAAACCGGAAACCGCTTCCACAATAGTATTTACCTGTTCGTAATCATCGAACCTAAGGGAAAGCGACCGAGCAGGATTGTGAGAACTGCTGCGATGTCAGTGGCATCGCGTCGTCGCCGCGAATCACGAAGTACATGATTTTCTGCAGTTGATTCGCTTAAGCCTATTTGTTTGTGCGGTTTGAAGTGTTGTGGAAAAGCTGTGAATCTTCTGTGGGAGGACTGCTGGCGCTCCCGAAATTTTCCCCTTGCCGCTTGGCGTACGTTCAGCGAGAATCCACCCTCGTCTTAGGAAGTCCAGTCATCGCAACTGGCACCCCTGTGGACGCCGTGACGCGGACAGGAACGTTACCGTCACCGAGTGGCAGGCCCATCTTGGGTCTATCGGACGAAGGGGAGAAGGTCACGGGGTCAACCCAGAAACTGACTGCAGCCGCATTGAGGCTGCTGGGTTGTCTTTTCCACAGTATTTCCACAGTTGTGGAAATAGCTGGCGTGGGCACTTTTCGCTTTCTTGAGGGTTTCAGGTGATGAATTCCTGGGAAAAAATTCTGCAGCACATGGAACGGCGGGTCAACCCGCATAGTTTTGCCACGTGGTTTCGCCCCACGCGCCAGGAAGGAACGGAAAACGGCAAACTCGTGGTTCGCGTGCCTTCGCGGATCTTTCGCAAGCGACTGACGGAAACCTACGGCGAGCTGCTGCAGGCGGTCCTGGCCGAAGTGGGCATGACCGACACGCACCTCGAATTTCTGTGCACGGAAAACGAACCGGCGCCGGCCGCAGGGAACTCCCGTGAAGCAAACGCGCCTGGATTTCGATTCCGTCGATCACCAGCTGAATCCGCGCTACCAATTCGATTCGTTTGTGGTGGGCGCGTCGAACCAGTTCGCGCACGCCGCGGCGCAGGCGGTCGCCGAGCAGCCCTCCAAGGCCTACAACCCGCTGTTTCTCTACGGCGGCGTGGGCATGGGCAAGACGCACCTGATGCAGGCCGTCGGCCACCTGATCAAGAAGCGCAATCCCGCGGCGCGGCTCACCTACATCAGCGCGGAGAAATTCACCAACGAAGTGATCAACTCGCTGCGCTTCGACCGCATGATCGGTTTCCGCGATCGCTTCCGCTCGGTCGATGTTCTCCTGGTGGACGATATTCAGTTCATCGCCGGCAAGGAACGCACGCAGGAAGAATTTTTTCACACCTTCAACGCGCTGTACGACCTGCAGCGGCAGATCGTGATCAGTTCCGATTGCCCGCCCAAGGAAATTTCCGCGATCGAAGAGCGCCTGCGCTCGCGCTTCGAGTGGGGCCTGATCGCGGACATCCAGCCGCCCGACCTGGAAACGAAAATCGCCATCCTGCAGAAAAAAGCGGAGAACGAACACGTCATGATTCCCGATGACGTGGCCGAATACATCGCCCGCGCCATCAAGTCCAACGTGCGCGAACTGGAAGGCGCGCTTGACGCGCCTGATTGCCTACGCCTCGCTGACCGGCGCCACCCTGAATCTGATCACGGCGCAGCAGGTGCTTGCGCAACATCATCGCCACGCAGGAAAAGCGCATCACCATCGACCTGATCCAGAAAAAAGTCGGCGAGCAGTTCGGCTTGCGCGAGCAGGATTTGAAAGTCCGCTCCAACACCAAGGCCATCGCCTTCCCGCGCCAGGTGGCCATGTACCTGGTGAAGCAGCTCACCTCCGCGTCGCTTCCGGAAATCGGCCGCCAGTTCGGCGGCAAGCACCACACCACCGTCCTGCACTCGATCAACAAGATCGACGCGCTGCGCCGCAGCGACAAGGACCTGAACCGCACCATCAACAAGCTGATGGATTCGTTCGGCTGATCCAACTTTCGCATCGGCGAATTTTCCGAACGCCCCGAATAATCGGGGCGTTTTTTTTTTCCGAGACAGCGATCTTCATCTGAGCGAAGTTTCTGTCAGAGGCATCGCTCGCAATGCTCGTGCTCTCTACGTCAGAACTATCGAACAGGTTGAGCGTTCTACTATCCCTGTTGAAATCCTGCGCATAACGCTGTGCTGCAACCTGTGCAATGCTGCGATAGCCTGAGGAAAATTTTGCGGTGCTGTCGCCGCGCGACTCAATTTCGGACGATTTATCCGACCTATCCTCAAATTCCATGTTTTAAATGCACAGGCGAAACGCATCCCTGCGGCACGATGCGCGCCTTTTCCTCATTTCCACAGCGACGGCTACTACTACGGTCTTTATCCCTCTTATAAAACAGGTTACAGTAGCCCTTCGCAGTCACAGTAGTCTTGTGTCGTCTTCCAGCGGAGGAAATCCAGCGATGGAATTCAGTGTGAAGAAGTTTGACCTGCTCGAGAGCTCAACCTGACGCAGGGCGTCGTCGAGCGCAAGACCACGATTCCGATCCTCGGAAATATTTTGTGCGAAGCCTCCGGCAATCACATCACGCTGACGGCCACCGATCTGGAGCTCTCCATCCGCACCTCATGCGAAGCCAAGGTAAAAAAAGAGGGCGCCGGAACCATCCCCGCAAAAAAACTCCTGGAGCTGGTGCGACTTTTGCCCGAAGGCGAAATTCGTTTCAAGCTGCTGGAAAATCACTGGGTGCAGATTCTGGCCGACCGCAAGACCTACAAGATGGTCGGAATGGCCAAGGATAATTTTCCGGCGATCCCGACCTTCCCGCATCCCATCGCCAAAATTCCCGCCGAAAATTTTATCGTCCCTGATCGCCCGGACAGCCTTTGCGATTTCGAACGAGGAATCGCGCTACACGCTGAACGGCGCGCTGCTGCTGCTGAAGCCGGAAACTGATCACCATGGTGGCCACCGACGGCCACCGCCTGGCCGTGGCCGAGATCGACCACAAATTTGAGGGTTTGACCCGCGAAGTGCGTCCCCTGGTTCCCAAGAAGGCCCTGGCGGAAGTCGCAGCGCCTGGCCAGCGAAGCGGGCGAGGACGCCGAAATCGAATTCGCGCTGGACGAAAGCCATCTTTTCTTTCGCGCCGGAGAACGCCTGCTGATTTCCCGAATGCTCACCGGACAATTCCCGAACTACGAAGCCGTGCTGCCGCGCGACAACAACCGAAAAGTGGTGATCGAGCGCGGAGAATTGAACGACGCCGTCAAGCGCGTCGCGCAACTTGCGGACACACGCTCGCATGCCGTGAAACTTTCCGTCTCCAAGGAAGGCATCGAAATTTCCGCGTCCAGCCCCGAATACGGCGAAGCCAAGGAAACCATCGAAAAGGAATTCGCAGGCGAGCCGCTCTCCATCGGCTTCAACGCCCAGTACATGATCGATTTTCTGGCCGCCGCCCCGGAAGGCCCCATCAGCCTGGAACTAAAGGACGAACAATCCGCCGGACAGATGCGCCCCCTCGCCGATGAGGCGTATCGCTACCGGTACGTGATCATGCCGATGCGGATTTGATTGGCGGTTCCGATAGCAGAGCGACTTTTCGCTAGGCGATTCTGAAATCTCCACGGCAAGAAACTCTCAGTAATGGCGTGCGATCCGCACGGCATTCTTCGCTGTGCGACTGCGTTTCAATTGTGTGCAATCCCTATAAACCACTGTAAAAAATAAACTTAGTGATATATCTATCTTGGCACACGAATTCGACTTGAGAAAAAGCCTTGTTCAGGGTAGAATTGTGGGGTCAGACAGCATCTTGTTTCCTCCAGTACGGCACGTCGGCCAGGCTGGCAGCGCCCCTGATTTGCATGCCCGCGCCAGAGTATGCGGGACGCTATGGAATAGCCTGGAGGAAAGTAGTCTTCGCCACGTCCGCTTCCGCGCATCGGAATCCGGACGGGATGGAGCAGAAACCCTTCGAGTCCCGGCAGCGGAATTGGCCGAGGGCCACAGGGTAAGGCGGCGGTCGATTCAATTGTTGCGGGCGCATTGCTCGGATAAAACGAAGCTCGCGCCATCAAGTAAAATGACTGTGCCTTTCCCCTTGCAAATCCGCAGGAGCTTCGCAAACTATGGCAGAAAAAGCAGCGGCAATGGGCAACGAATCCGGACACCGCTATGACGCGGCGTCGATTAAAGTTCTCGGCGGCCTTGAGGCTGTGCGAAAACGTCCGGCCATGTACATCGGCTCGACCGGCGAGATGGGACTGCATCACCTGGTCTGGGAAGTGGTCGACAATTCCGTCGACGAAGCCCTGGCCGGATATTGCGACGAGATCAACGTTGTGGTGCATGAGGACAACAGCGTCACGGTGACGGACAACGGCCGCGGCATTCCCGTGGACATGCACGCCACGGAAAAGAAGCGCTGCGGCCGAAGTCGTGATGACCGTGCTGCACGCGGGCGGAAAATTCGACAGCGACACGTACAAAGTTTCCGGCGGACTGCACGGCGTCGGCGTTTCAGTGGTAAATGCGCTCTCCGACTGGCTGGAGCTGGAAATCTGGCGCGACGGCGAAGTGTGGGAGCAAACCTACAACGAAGGCAAGCCCAAGGCCAAGCTGAAGAGCACCGGAAAAACGCGCAAGACCGGCACGAAGATTACCTTTCATCCCGATCCCACGATTTTTGAAGAGCATAAATACAGCTACGAAATTCTGGCGCAGCGCCTGCGCGAACTGGCCTTCCTGAACAAAGGGCCTGAAAATCACGCTGACCGACGAACGCAGCGAGAAATCCGTCGAATTCCGCTTCTCCGGCGGCATCGCTGAATTCGTCAAGCACCTGAACAAGGGCAAGACGGTGCTGCACGATTCTCCCGTGTACATGGAAGGCAAGAAGGACACGGTCGAAATCGAAATCGCGCTGCAATACAACGACAGCTACACGGAAAATGTTTTCGCCTTCGCCAACACCATCAACACCGTGGACGGCGGAACGCACCTCTCCGGCTTCCGCTCGGCGCTGACGCGCACCATCAACAATTTCGCTTCCGCCTCCAACATGCTCAAGGAGCAGAAGGACGAAGTCACCATCACCGGCGACGATGTGCGCGAAGGTCTCGTCGCGGTGGTGTCCGTGAAATTGCCGCAGCCCCAGTTCGAGGGCCAGACCAAGGGAAAACTGAACAGCGACATCAAGGGTCCGGTCGAGCAGCTGATCAACGAGCGGCTGGGCGAATATTTCGACAAGCACACCACCGTGGCGCGGCGCATTGTCGGCAAGTGCATTGACGCCGCGCGCGCCCGCGAAGCCGCCCGCAAGGCTCGCGAACTGACGCGCCGCAAATCCGCCATGGATTCAGGCGGCCTGCCCGGAAAGCTGGCCGATTGCCAGGAACGCGATCCGGCGCGCTGCGAACTGTTCATCGTTGAGGGAGAATCGGCCGGCGGCTCGGCCAAGGGCGGGCGCGATCGCAAATACCAGGCCATCCTGCCGCTCAAGGGAAAAATTCTCAACGTCGAAAAAGCGCGTTACGACAAGATGCTGGGCCATGAAGAAATTCGCGCCATCATCACGGCGCTGGGCGCGGGCATCGGCAAGGACGATTTCGATATCTCCAAGCTGCGCTACCACAAGATCATTCTGATGACCGACGCCGACGTCGACGGCAGCCACATCCGCACGCTGCTGCTCACGTTTTTCTTCCGCCACATGACCGAGCTGATCAAGCGCGAGCACATCTACATCGCGCAGCCGCCGCTGTACCGCGTGAAGCGCGGAAAGATGGACCGCTACATCCGCGACGAAGATGAATTCAACCACGAGCTGATGTCGCGCGCCACCGAAGACCATGTCGTGAAGCCCAAGGAAGGCGCCGCGATGCAGGGCGCGGGCCTCACCAAATTTCTGCTGAACGTGCAGGAATACGTTTCGGCGTCGGCCAAGATGGCGCGCAAGCTGCGCGAGCCGCCGCTGGTGGACCTCCTGGCCGCGTGCGACTTCGAAAAGAAAACCGATTTCGAGGACAAGAAGTCGCTGGAAAAGCTGGCCAAGGCCATCGACAAAGCCAAGCTCGACATCGATACCAAGATCGTCTACGACGAAGAGCACAGCCTGTATGACCTGCTGATTCCGGGCAATGCAGCGCGGCCCGGGGACAAGAAAATCAACTGGGCATTCGCCTCCACGCCGGAATACAAGCGCCTGCGCTGCGTCGGCGAAGCTGATCAGCGAATTCGATCGTCCGCCGTTCACCGTGACGCGCAACGGCGACAAAGTCGTGAAGGAAAAAGCGGCCGACGTTCTCACCTACATCCTGGAAGATGCCAAAAAAGATTTCACCATCACGCGGTTCAAAGGCCTGGGCGAAATGAATCCCGACCAGCTCTGGGAAACCACCATGAACGCCGAAACGCGCACGCTGCTGAAGGTGCGCTCGGACGACGCCGCGGCCGCGGAGGAAATTTTCTCGACGCTGATGGGCGAAAACGTGGAGAGCCGCCGCAAATTCATCGAGGAAAACGCGCTGGAAGTCGTGAATCTGGATATTTAGGGCATGGCCGGTCCCGATGACTGAGACGGTGAAGACGATTACGAGCTTGGATGGCAGCTGTAAGATCGTGGTTTTTCAACGCTCAGAAGGCACATTCGGATTCGATGAGTTCTACTTCGACGAAGAAGATCAGGCTTGGTGCATGCTGGGATCGAGGCAGCGCTCGTACCCCGTAGTCGACACGCTTGAGCGCGTCTTGCAGGAGATTTTGGGACGTGTTCCTTGGGCACGCGAAGTGATGGAGTCCAAGTAGCCCGATCTGGGAATTGTGGACGAGTTGATACGAGGTTTGTGGGGCACGGCTTCAGCCGCGACGTAACTGGGCCCATCAGCGGGGCTTTAGCCCCTGACGGTGCGAGTGTGGCCAGGATTGCGCGGCGGGTTCGCCAAGCAGGCGTCTACTTTGTGACGACCGATACCTGGCAACGGCATCCGCTCTTTTCATCAACACCGCGCTGGCGAATATTGTCGTCGAACAGATTGTGTGGTGCCGGGATCGCGGATTTTACAAACTACATGCGTTCGTGTTGATGCCCGAACATTTGCATGTACTGCTCACGCCGGGAGACACAACGACCTTGAGAAAGCCATGCAGATGATTAAAGGCGGTTCCGCCCATCGAATCGGAATCGAGAAGCCTCAGCCATTTCCGATTTGGCATCCCGGGTTTCATGATCGGTGGATGAGGGATGCGGAAGAATACCTTGGCAGAAATCGTACATTGAGCAGAATCCCGTGAAGCCAAGCTGGTCGAGAAGGCCTGAGGATTATGCATGGTCTTCGGCGAATCGGAAGTATGTGCTCGATCTGAGCCGTTTACGAAGTCAGGGGCTAAAGCCCTTTGGTCTACCGACTGGGTAAGGCGCGGCTGAAGCCGTGACCTACAAAGCGCACGTGTACGGCGCATCTGTTGCGGATTGCGCGGGCTGACGCAGAATGCAAGAATTCGTTGGGGGAAATGTTCTATCAATTGAGTTGGACGACGCTGCCGGGGCTGCGCGGATTGGCCTGTTCGGAGTTTCGTGCGGCGCCTACTGGCGCGCCGGACACTGAGCGCGGCGTGGCTGTGGAATGCGCGAGCGAAGCTGAGTGCGATGCGTTGCTGGCGGAGCTGGAAGCGCATTTTGGGCCGCAGAGATTTCTGAACACTGCCGCGGCGTTTGATGGGGTGAAGGATTACGTCGCGATGCGGGCAGCGCGATCGTAGGCGGGCGCTGAATTTGGGGAGCTGTGGCTGGCTAACCGGCGGCCGGGAACCCGCTACACACGGAAAGGACGGATCGATGGCGGACGAACCGAAACAGTCACACATGATTCCGGTCGAAATTGAGGCCGAGATGAAGAAGTCGTACCTCGATTACGCGATGAGCGTGATCGTGGCGCGCGCCATTCCCGATGTGCGCGACGGCCTGAAGCCCGTGCAGCGGCGCATCCTGGTGGCCATGAACGACCTTGGCCTGGCGTCCAATCGCGGCTACCGCAAGTGCGCGAAAATCTGCGGCGACACTTCCGGCAACTACCACCCGCACGGCGAAGCCGTTATCTATCCGACGCTCGTGCGCCTCGCGCAATCCTTCAACATGCGCTACCCGCTGATTGACGGGCAGGGAAATTACGGCTCGGTGGACGGCGATCCGCCGGCGGCCATGCGGTACACCGAAGCGCGCCTGGCGAAAATCTCGCGAGGAAATTCTCGCCGATCTCGAAAAAGAGACCGTGGATTTCATTCCCAACTTCGATCAGACGCGCGAAGAGCCCGTGGTGCTGCCGTCCAAGTCCCCAACCTGCTGGTGAACGGCGCGAGCGGCATCGCCGTCGGCATGGCCACGAACATTCCGCCGCACAACCTGGGCGAAATCATCGACGCCACCGTCACGCTGATCGACAAGCCGGACGCCACGCTGAAGGAAATCATGAAGATGGTGCCCGGTCCGGATTTTCCGACCGGCGGATATATCTCCGGCGCCGAGGGCATCCTCAACGCGTACAAGACCGGGCGCGGCAGCTTCACCATGCGCGCCAAGGCCGCCATTGAAAGCATGGGCAAGGACCGCGAGAACATCGTCATCACCGAAATTCCCGTA
Source organism: uncultured Acidobacteriota bacterium (assembly GCA_963774805.1). GTDB lineage: Bacteria > Acidobacteriota > Terriglobia > Acidiferrales > UBA7541 > Palsa-360. The sequence goes on along the minus strand of CAVZGK010000016.1, from coordinate 634,721 downwards.
CCAGGTGAACAAATCGCGCCTGATCGAGCGCATCGCCGAACTGGTGCAGACGAAAAAGATCGAAGGCATTTCCGACGTGCGCGACGAATCCGATCGCGAAGGCATGCGCGTGGTGATCGAGATCAAGCGCGGCGAAGAACCGAAGATCATCCTGAACCACCTCTACAAGCTCACGCAGATGCAGGAATCGTTCGGCATGATCCTGCTGTCCATCGTCAACGGGCAGCCGCGCGAGCTGGGCCTGATTCCGATGCTGAAGCTGTTCATCGACCACCGCGTGGAAGTGGTGCGCCGGCGCACGCAATTCGAATTGCGCAAGGCCGAATCGCGCGAGCACATCTTGCTCGGCTACCACATCGCGCTCGATCACGTCGACAACGTCATCAAGATCATCCGCGGATCGTCCAGCCGCGCCAATGCGCGCGAGAATTTGCACGACTTCTTTGAAAACAAGGAAGTCAAGATCCTGACGGCCGGCGGCCGGACCGAAACCCTCAAGGGCATCAAGCTCGACCGCAAAAAATACGGCCTGCTCGATGTCGGCTTCGGCGCCACGCAGGCCGGCGCGGGACATCGGCCTGAGCTACGTTCAGATCGACGCCATCCTCGAATTGCAATTGCACCGCCTGACGCGCCTCTCGGTCGACGAAATCCTGAAGGAATTGGCGGAAATTCGCGCGTTGATCGACGAATTGAAATCGATTCTGGCCAGCGAAAAGAAGCTGAAAGCCGTGATCATCAAGGAGTTGCGCGAAATCCAGAAGGATTACGCGGACGCGCGCCGCACCGAGATCGTCGAAAACGTCGAGGAGATCAAGCTGGAAGACCTGATCGCCGACGTCGACATGGCCATCACCGTCAGCCATGCGGGCTACATCAAGCGCACACCGGTGGACGTCTACCGCCACCAGTCGCGCGGCGGCAAGGGCCGCATCGGCGCGAAAACGCGCGACGAGGATTTCGTCGAGTACCTGTTCGTCGCTTCCGCGCACAGCTACATCCTGCTGTTCAGCTCCAAGGGCCGCGTGTACTGGCTGAAGGTGTATGAGATTCCCGAAGCGGCCGCCGCCACGCGCGGCAAGGCCATTTCCAACCTGGTGAAATTCCAGGAAGACGAACACCTCACCGCCGTGGTCGCCGCGCGCAACCTGGAGGAAGAAGGCACATTTATTTTCCTCGCCACGCAGCAACGCCACGGTGAAGAAAACTGCGCTCAACGAATTTTCCAACCCGCGCTCGACGGGCATCATCGCCATCAATCTCGATCAGGACGACGAGCTGATCGGCGCGCACCTGACCGACGGCAAGCAGATGATTTTCCTGGCCAGCCACGATGGCCAGGCCATTCTGTTCCGCGAAACCGAAGTGCGCTCCATGGGCCGCAACGCCGGCGGCGTCAACGGCATGGACCTTGCCAAGGGCGATTACCTGGTGGGCATGGAGCCCGTGCAGCCGGATTTCGAAATCATCAAGAAGGAATCGAAATCCGACACGCAGAATCTCGACGAGATCGAGAATGAAGCGATTAAGGATTCGCTGACGTCGCTGATGCTGACCGTATCCGAGAAGGGCTTCGGCAAGCGCACGCCGCTCGCTGAATACCGCATCACCTCGCGCGGCGGCAAGGGCGTGATCAACCTGAAATCCACCGACCGCAACGGCCCGGTGGTAGCGGCTCTGCAGGTGACCGAGGAATCCGACGTCATGATCATCACCGAATACGGCAAGGTGATCCGCGTCCACGCCAACGAAATCCGCGAAGCAGGCCGCTCAACGCAGGGCGTGCGCCTGCTGCGCCTCGAAGAGGACGACAAGATCGCGGCGGCCGCGTCGATTCAGGAAGATTCCGAAGTCGCGGAAGAAAAGAAGTAAAAGTAGGACAGGCTTCAGCCTGTCTGGTTCAAGTTCTTGCAGGTCCGAGAATTAAACCAGACAGGCTGCCCTTCCTAAGCCGCTAAAAACACTGTCTCTTTCAGCGCGATTTTATGGCTGCCCCCCACGAATACTTGAAGCCGATTCTTACCGCGCATCTTTTTCCCGGGCTGGAAACGCGCCTGATCGAACTTTTACGCTCGCTTTCGCCCGAAGAGTGGGAGACGCAGACTCTTGCCCCGCAATGGAAAGTGAAGGACGTCGCCGCGCATCTGCTCGACACGCAGACGAGGAAACTGGCCGCCGCGCGCCAAGGCTACAAGCCGGAAAATTCAACGAAACTCTCTGCCGAACAGCTTGTCGCGCTGATCAATCATCTCAACGCGGAGGGCGTTCGCCGGTACCGCCAGCTCAGCGCGGAAGAGCTCACCGCAAGAATGGAAACGGCCTCGCGCGAATGCGCGGAATACCACCAGGCGCTCGATCCCTTCGGCACAGCCATGTTCCCGGTCAGCTGGGCGGGCGAAGAAGAATCGGCCAACTGGTTCGATACCGCGCGTGAATTCACCGAGCGCTGGCACCATCAGCAGCAGATCCGTGTGGCCGTAGGTAAGCCGGGAATCATGACGCGTGAATTTTACTTTCCGGTTTTGGATTGTTTTATGCGCGCGCTGCCGTTTTCCTATCGCGATGTGCCGGCCCGGCCGGGAACTCTTGCGCAATTTAATGTTTCCGGCGAATGCGGAGGAAGCTGGTATCTGTTTGGGGAGGGTGACCGGTGGAAAATGATCGCGTCGCCCGCGGGAGACAAAATTTCAGAGACCACAATTCCGCAGGAGATCGCCTGGCGCGTTTTTACCAAAGGCATCGCCCAGGACGAGGCCCGAGCCCAAATCCAAGTTGCTGGAGACGAAACCGCAGGCCTCCACGTTTTGAAAACGACTGCGATCGTGGGTTAAGTAGCACAGCGACTCTTCGCTGTGCGGGTTTGTAAACCGTAGGTTGGTCACCTGTCGATGGAAATGGCAAAACCCGCACAGCGAACCCTTCGCAAGGGCTCAGGGTAAAGAGTCGCTGTGCTACCTACTTCGCTTCCAGGTAATACCCAGGCCGCGTCCGCACTTTCACTCCGGGGCGATCGACCGTCACTTTGATCTGATGATAGCCCGCGGCGTCCGCGCCGGTGGGATGGTAGCTGAGGATATACTGCGAGTTCAGCTCGCCGCCAATAGCATCGACCGCTTTCTCAATGGTGCTTTCCTTGAACGAAGACTGATACGTTCCGCCCGTAGCCGTCGCGGCAATTTCCAGCGGACGGTCCTTCACCACGGCCGAAGCGTTTCGCACCGCCCATTCCGCAAGTCCCATCAGATCGATATTGCCGCCGTACTGCGCCTGGGTGCCGGGAGTTTGTGCCGTGCCGGGCATGGGCGGGCCGCCGAACGTTCCAGGAGGAGTCGCAGGACCCGGCCCCGATTGCGCCGGTGGGGCGCGCAATCCCGCGGCAGTGGGTGATAGCCCCACACTGTAAATCACGATGTTTGCCAGCTGCGCGTCACGCAGGATGCGGCCGAGCCGCTGTTCGCTCCCGGCGTCGCCGGCTTCTCCGACCACGACGATCGCGCGGCGCTGCCCATCGGGACGCCCGCGCAGCAGGCCCACCGCGGTGGCCAGCGCATTGTAAAGACGCGCTCCGGCGTCCCCGGGTTGAAGATGGGCGATGGTCTTTTCAATCTTGTCGCTGTCCGCGCTGAAGGGCAGAAGAGTAGTGACGCTGCTGTCATAACTGAGGACCGCGGCCTCTCCCGAAGCGCCAACGATCGTCTGCGTAAAAACAATCGCGGCTTTCTGAACCGCGGGAAGCAGCGGCGCGATGCGCGCGCTGGTCTCGAAGACGAACACGGCGGAAATATGCTCGCCGCCCAGATCGAAGGACTCAATGGTTTGCTCGGTCCCTTCATCGCGAATGTGAAAATCTTTCTGCGCCAGGTCGAGAACCGGCTCGCCCTTGGTGTCGACCACCACTACAGGGGCACGCACCAGAGCGACTCGAACGCGGATCGTGCCTTGCGGCGGCTGTTGAATGGGCGTGCCGGGTTTGGGAGCAATCGGGCCGGGTGTCTCTTGCGCCGCCAGGCGGGCAGGCGCAACGAAGAGTGCGGCGACGCCCATAGTGGCCAGACAAAGTTCGGTGATTCGTCTCGAAGTCATCTCATCCCCAGTCTACTACGTTGGAAGCAAAAAGGAGGCGTGGCGTTGGCCCGGGTAGCACAGCGACTCTTTACCCTGAGCCCTTGCGAAGGGCTCGCTGTGCGGGGTTTGCCATGGTAATGGCGAGGAGGGCTCTGCGCGCGGCATACAAGACCGCTCGCCAAACAGTGGCTGTGCTGCAAAGTGCCTACCCGGAACAGTGAGCGACTGTGTCTCTGGTGTTTCCTCTCAACGCTTGCGTAGAATGTCAAATTGCTATCACTTGCAATGGAGGTTTCATGAACCGCAGGCGCCGTTCCAAGGAAATTGAGCCGCCCTATCGCGATCCGCTTTTCATGGAGAGCCTTCCGGCGCGACCCGTGCGCATCACCACGGAATACATCGATCCGCTGGAGCGCCTGCGCCGGGAAAAAGTGGGCGACACGATTGTGATCTTCGGTTCTGCCCGCATTCTTTCGCGCGTTCAGGCCAAGGCCCATTTGCAAAAGCTGCAGAAAGCCAAAACCAGGCGCCTGAATCCCGTGCAGTACCGCAGTGCGCTGCGCACCGCGAAGTCCGCCGTGCAGATGTCTCGTTACTACGAGGAGGCCCGCGAGCTTTCGCGGCGCATCACCGCCTGGGCCATGTCCCTCGGCGATCACCCGCGGCGCTTCGTGATCTGTTCCGGCGGCGGCCCAGGCATCATGGAAGCGGCCAACCGCGGCGCGGACGAGGCCGGCGGCAAATCGATTGGCCTGAGCATCGAACTGCCGCACGAACAGCGGCCCAACGACTACATCAGCCCGGAACTGAGTTTCATGTTCCATTACTTTTTCATGCGCAAGCTGTGGTTCGCGCAGCTGGCCAAGGCGCTGATTGTTTTTCCCGGCGGCTTCGGCACGATGGACGAGCTTTGGGAAATGCTCACGCTGATGCAAACGGGAAAACTGCACCGCCGCAACCTGATTTTGATTTACGGGAGAAAATACTGGGACCGCGTGCTGGACTGGAAACACATGGTGCGCACCGGGACGATCAACGAGCACGAATTTCAGATGCTGCAATTTGCCGATACGGTGGACGAAGCCTTTGACCGCGTCCGCGACGATCTGGAGAAGCACCATCTCGAGCCGGACAAATTGCTGCAGTAGTCGATGGCAGTATTCGCTGCGCGGCCGCTGGCCAAAGCCAACCGCTCTGCCAATCACGCCGGGAAAATCAAAACGGGCCGCCCTCGAAATTTCAGGGCGGCCCGTTTTGCACTAGGAGGAGCGAACTCTTTAATTCTTGCTGGGTACGAGATCATCCGAAAAAACGCCTTCGAACCGGCGCTTCTCGTCCTGGTCATGCAGCAGCACTACCGGAGCGATGCGTAACGAGTGCCGGCAGGAATGGCAAGCGGCCATCTCGCCCTGCAAGTCCTGCAGAAACCCATCGGTAAAGTGATATTGATCCGGCGTGCGGCGTGCCGCCTTTTCGCCATGCTCCCCGCAATACGGACACGTATATTCCAAAGTATCTTCTTGCGGATCGCGGCCGAGCGCGGCCCAACCCGTGTAACGGACCCCCACTGCCTCTTTCGAAGGAAGACGCATGATGTTATACCTCTCCAAAATAGGGAAACTCCATATCTGATGCGCGAACCCCGGAAGTTGGTGCATGCAAAGCGAAAGTCTTGTAACTGATTGATATTAGGAATGTTATGTCGAAATCTCCGGTATGATGATCGGCCAGCTTCACCCCTCCGCTCCAACGGCCCACTCCCGTTCAACTCGTCAAAGTCCCCGAACCTAGAGCTTTGGGAACTCCGGCGAGGCTTCGGTGTCCAACTTAGCGAGAGCGCGCTCCTCACCATTCTTGAACAGCCAGCTCCGGCCACTGACGTGGCATGGGTTGGCGGAATAGGGGAGCGTCTATGCAAGAGCACACTTGCGGAAGTAGTGCGCCTGAAATCGAAAAAGAGGGAACGGTGCTGGGGCGGTGCCTGGTGGAAGGCGATCCGGAAACAACATCGCTCGCTCGCCGCTCACGGCGAAAGACATTTGGCGTATCGCTGCTCGTTGAAATTCTGTTGCTTGGATTGCTGGTGGCCTCGCCGCTGCTGACGACAGTTGCCCAGCCTAACTTCTCGAAATCCTCAATTGCGCCCTTTGTATTTCGCGGACGGCCTTCGGCCACACCGCAGGCGTTGACATCGCCCGCGCTCCGGCCACCCAACGGACGACAAGCGGCTCTGACGTATGCGACTACTGCTGCCCACCCGATTTCTATCGATCGGACGACGCCGGCAGTCGACGTACCTGGAATTCCTGGAGGCGAAGTGATGCCGGGAGCGGGTGAAGGAAACTCCTTCACATTCCCGGGGCCGAGCGCGGTGCCTCCCGCAGCGCCAACGGAGACTTCCCGGCGCACCTCGGAAAACAAACCTCTTCGGCTAAGCGAGCCAATCGTCGCTGCGCAACTCATCACCCGGGTCGAGCCGCGCTACCCGCCGCTTGGAATCCAATTGAGACAATCGGGGATCGTGGTTCTGCACGCGATCATCGGCCGCGATGGAGACATTCGTGAGTTGGAAGTTGTCAGCGGCTCTGGATTTTTTATAAAGGCTGCGCTCGACGCCGTGCGCCAATGGCGCTACCGTCCGACGCTACTGAACGGCGAACCGGTGGAAGTCGAGACCACGATCACCGTCGTCTTCCAGTTGAAGAATTAGGCAAAAGCGCGAGGACAAAAAGTAGCACAGGCTGAAGCCTGTGGGGTTCCGTTGCCCAGCCCGGACGGAAACCCACAGGCTGAAGCCTGTGCTACATCAGAACGCAGATTTGTCCCTCAGTGCCGGGTGACGCTAAAGCAGCGGCTCCCGCGCGAATTGCGCGATGATTTCCCGCGCCGCGTCGCGCACGCGCACGATTTGCTGCCAGTCATCGGCTGACTCCGGCGGCGCGATCGGCGGGCAGATGGTTATAAGAATTTTTCCCCGGCGCGGAAGCCAGGTGGCGTCGCGCAGCGCCCGCCGCGTTCCATCGAGCGCGATGGGAACAATTTCTCGATGCGCGGCGATGGCCGCCTTGAACGCTCCAAGATGAAACGGCCGCACTCCGGATTGCGCGCTGAAGGTTCCTTCCGGAAAAACAAAAACGGATTCGCCGCGGCGCAGCGCTTTCTCGATGTGCTCCGCCTGGTGCAGGCGCGATTCCCGGTCTTCGCGGCGAAAAGAAAAGTGGCCCAGCTTCCGCAAAAACGTTCCGAAAAACGGCATGGACATCACTTCGGATTTCGCCACGAAATGGTAGTCCGTGCCCAGCGCCGCCATCAGCACCACGATGTCCGCGTAGCTGGTGTGATTGGCTACGAACATTCGCGGCGCGTTCTGCTGCAAATGCTCGCGGCCCTCCACGCGCACGCTCCATCCCGCGACCTTTAAATACACGCGCAGTGCGGTTGTCGTGAGCCGCGCCGACAGTTTTCGCGACGGTGAAATCCGCACGAAGAGCCACACCGGCAGCAGCAACACTGCGAACATCACCAGCGCGTAGAGCCCATAGGCGATTTCCACGGCGCGGCGCAGCGCCGCCGCTCACTCGCCCTGCGCTGGAGGCCGCGGCCAGGCGCGCAAGCTGCAGCCACGCCGGCGACGCGCCCGAAGTCAATTTCCCGGCGAGAAAACTTTGTTTCGTGGCATCCCGCCGCAATTTTCCGCTGGAGGTTTTCGGAATGGCGTTCGGCGGAAGGACTTCGACCACATTCGGAGGAAGTCCCAGCGTCTCGGTGACCTTTGCATTGATGGCCTGCGCCAAACGCGCCCGGGCTTCGCGATCTTTCTCGCGCGATTCGGCGACGATCACCAGGCGCTCGGTGCCTGACGCCGGATCGGCTGCGCCGAAAGCAACCACGCAGCCTTTGCGCACGCCGGGCACGCCGGCCACGGCGTCTTCAATTTCGTGCGGATACAGATTGTGCCCGGCGTGAATGATGATGTCCTTCACGCGGCCGGTAATAAAAATCTCGCCCTCCGCGCGGTACGCACGGTCGCCGGAATTTACCCAACCTGCGGCCGCGCCCTGGGGAAGCAGCGCTGATGTCGCGGCTTCATTGCGGTAATAGCCCTGCGTGGCGGAAGGTCCGCGAAACCACAGTTGCCCTTCCACGCGCTCGCCCACATCCTCTCCGCGCTCGTCGGCGATGCGTACTTCGTGCCGCGGCACGGGCGGCCCAACGGATACAAACGAAATTGTGTTCGGATCGTTTTTCACGCCTTCGGCGAAGGCGTTTGCATGAGTTTCGCCGGCGGCCGGCGGTGGCGCCGGCACGGCGCTGCCGGTCTGCGCGAATGCGGCGCGCTCCAGCCGATCGACTCGCGGACCGCGCCCCACCGGCGGAATGGTCACGGCCAGCGCAGCCTCCGCCAGTCCGTAAACCGGCAACAACGCCGCTCGGCGGAATCCGCAGGAAGCGAAGCGCGCGGCGAAGCGATCCAGAGTTGTGGGCTGAACCGGTTCCGCTCCATTCAGTGCGGCGCGCCACGCGCTCAGGTCCACGCCATGTAGTTCCTCCTCCGAAATTTTTGCCGCGGCGAGTTCATACGCGAAATTGGGAGCCGCTCCGATTGTGCCGTGATGCCTGTGAAACGCGCGAATCCATCGCGACGGCCGCGAAAGAAACGCCAGCGGTGACATCACCACCACCGGCAATCCGAAATAAAGCGGCATGAGCCACGCGCCGATCAAACCCATGTCGTGATAAAGCGGCAGCCAGCTCACGCCGACATCGTCATTGCGCAGTCCAAGCGCCTCGCCGATCGCGCGCACGTTGGCCAGCAGGTTGGCATGCGTGAGCATCACCCCCTTGGGGCTGCCGGTCGAGCCCGACGTGTATTGCAGCAGCGCCAGGTCCTCCGCGCGCGCGTGCACTTGCGGCCCGAGCGGCGCCGGGGCGCCCGATTGCGTCAGTGCGTCGGCGGTCACCACGCCTTCCAAGGTCGGTGCCAGCGGCTTCAGCAGTTTGGCCACGCCCGCTGCTTCGCGGAATGTGACCAGCAGGCGCGCGCCGGCGTTCGCCAGAATCGCCGCCTGCCGCTCCGCATATTCGGAGATGCGATCCGCGCGAAACGGCGGGTAGATCGGAACGGGAGTCGCGCCGGCGAGAAGAGTTCCGGCGAAGGTTAGAAAAAAATCGCGCGAGGTTGGCAGCATGAGAGCCACCGTGTCACCACGGCCGATGCCGCGCTTGGCCAGATCGGCGGCCACGCGCTCGGCCCCTTCAAACAGTTGCCCGAAGGTCAGCGCAGCGCTCTCGCCTTCTTCCTCATAGAAGATGAGATGTGCGCGCGAAGCGTCCGCGCGCCCGCGCTGCCGCAGTACTTCCTGGAATGTCTCTGCGGCGGGGATGCCTTCAGCGAGGTCTGTCGAGATGCCGCGCGCGGCGCTCACGGACGTTTCGGTGCGGACGCCGGTGTTTGCCTGTGCGCCATTCGCCGCGGCCACGGCGAAAATCAAGTCCTGCACGGTTTCCGCTCCCGCCAGAACTTCCTCGTCGAGCCGCGTGCCGAAGGATTTTTCCAGGCGCAGAAGCAATTCGACGCGTTCCAGGCTGCCGAGTCCCAGATCGCGGTCCAGGTGAGAGGCCGGACCAGCCGATCGCAGCGCCGAGGCGTGCCCCAACTCCGAAAGAAGCTCGCGCACCTCCGTGAGGACGCGGTCTTCACAGGCCGACGCATCGAACCGTCTCGCGGGAGACACCATCAGCAATTCCTCACGTACAACGAACAAACTGGAAGGGCTTAGCTGCGGAGTAGGCTAGCACGCGAAGAAAAGCTGTTCAACCGCACGCCGCCGTGGCACAGGCTTCAGCCTGTGTGCCTTCTCTGGGTTGGACACGATCTAAACCAGACAGGCTGCCCTTCATGAATGCTCAGGGTAAAAAGCCTGTCCCACTGGACCGGTGGGACCAGGGGTACTCTGGTACCGCTGCGAATGTAACCCTTGGTCCATTGGCACGAACGGAGCTTCCGGGCAGAATGATCGTGTGGTGAGAGCTACACGGAACGGCGCGGGAAAGAGAGAATGACCGCCGCCTGTATCGCGGTTTTCGCGGTTCTGGTTTTTTTAAGCTTGTCAGGCCCGGCGGGCCGTCCCCGATAGCGCTCGCGCAACAACGACTTTTTCAATTTTGCCCATGCCCACGAGCGGCCGTCCCCCCACCGGCCGCTCTCCCCATTTTAGGTCACTCCTGTAGCATGGCCACTTCTGGCTGTGCGTGTTTTGCCGAGTACGATCAGCCACCAGTGTCGGAGCAATTGCAAACACCGCACAGCCAAGAGTGGCTGTGCTACGAAATCGCAATTCCAATTTCCCGGTGCTGCCCGAGGGAGAGGTTTCCAGGTGGAAGGAAGAGAGAAGGCGGGGACGGCTCGTCCCGGAGTGACCGGGACGAGCGGCCCTGAGTTTCGTTCGATTACCGCTGCCGGCCCGGTGAACGGCCCGGCGGACGGTAACTACCCAGCGAGCGGGGACGCATCCGCAAGCGGGGACTGATTGGCGGTGGAACGTTGCGAAGCGGAGCGCTGCAATTGCTGCACAGCTCTCCCACGGAGTCTGCCGCGCGCAGCCAGTGCCCGCGCGCCGCGCACTCCGGGTTAATGCACTGCACAGTCCATCCCGGCAAATACTGCACGCTTCTCCCCCTGTCACTTCTGTGGAATTAACGCGCCGTTCTTCCGCGCCTGGCGAAAGGATCGGGGCCGGCCTCCAGCGCCCGCCGCGATCCGCCCGCCGTTCCGGTCCCTAACTCCGGAACACGCGGAAAAAGTTGCCGGGAGTTTGCGCTGCAACTCTTGTGGTGTCAAGGGAAAAGATACAATTCCTAGTGGTGGGGTTGCAGAAAGCCGCCGGCCTGCCGCGGGCTGTCCGCAAAAACTCGCGGCGGAACCCGCGCGGCGCATTGCAGGAATGAAAATTTCTTCAACGGGGACGCTTCCCGCTTTACAACCTTTCGGCGCTTGCCCACAATCTGTGCTTCTGAATAAGAGCGGGCTCCCGCGAATGCTGAAAGATTCACGGCAACCGTCCGGGAGCGAAAGGAAGCCAGGTACGCAGATCGGAAATCCAACGAGGCGCGCTGTCACGGTTTTGTTATTTCTCTTCGCCGCGATTTCCGCAGCCCGGGCGCAGCAGCCCGCGGAGGATCCGGATCGCAGCAGCCTGCCGAGCGCTCCCACCGCGCAGGCCGAGGCACAAAAAACGAACCCCCTCCCCGATCCTAAGGCTACGCAGCCACGAATCGATGCCGCCGTGCCAGTCCATCGCTTTTGGGATCATGAAAACCTGTGGCTGTTCGGAGCCGTGGGTGCAGGGCGCGCTCTGGACTACGCCTCCACCTTGAATTTGCGCCATCGCGGTATTAACGAAGCTCTTCTGACCAACTCCATCGTGGATAATCACGCGCTCTTCGCGGGAATCGAAGTGGCGGCGACCGGCGCCTCGATCGGAGTCTCCTACATCTTCCACCGCACCGGACATCACCGGCTGGAGCGCTGGACGTCCGCGATCCACGCAGGCATCGCGGTCGGCGGAGCGATCCGCAACTACAATTTGAAGGCGCCGAATCAGTAGCACAGGCTTCAGCCTAGTCGCGGCGCAAGGGCATCCTGTGGGGTTCCATCAGTCCTTGCAAGAGTGATCCCTTGCAACCGTTCTACTGTACTTGCGCCTGCGACGGTCGTTGCTTCATACTCCGCGCGCGGAATTGTCAGGGGAAATGCCATTGAATCGCACTATCATCCGGGCGGGCTCAGTTTTCCCGCTGCTTTTTATCTTAGCCGCGGCCGTAACGATCTTTGTGCCGACTAGCCACGCGCAGGAGCCGCAGCCCCAGCCTCCGCCGTCCGCCGCGCCGCCATCGGCGCCACCATCCCCAGCGCCTCCGCCCGGGACATCCGCTCCACCCGCCGGACAAGTGCAGGGCTATACACTCACTCCCGCGCAGGAAGCCTCGGCCATCGCCTACGCGCACGCGCGACACGAGCTTTACTTTATCGACGTGGCTTATGGACTCCTGCTGCTGGTGTTGCTCTTGCAGCTTCGCGTGGCTCCCACATTTCGCGATTGGGCGAACGGCTGGACGGAAGACAATTTCGGACGGATCGTGGTATTCACGCCGCTCCTGTTGCTGACGCTCGATGTTCTCAGCCTGCCCACCGCGATCTGGCAGCATCACCTTGCAGTGCAGTACCAACAATCGATTCAATCCTGGTCGTCCTGGTTTTCCGACTGGCTCAAGGGCGAAGGCGTGGAAGTCGCCATCGGCATTCTCCTGGTCTGGATTTTGTACTTCGCCATTCGCAAAAGCCCGCGCAAGTGGTGGTTTTATTTCTGGGTGATCGCGATTCCGTTGATCATTCTGGGAGCGATCATCGAACCGCTGATCGTGGAGCCGCTCTTTTTTAAGTTCACGCCGCTGGAACGTTCCGAGCCGGCCCTGGCGGGAAACATCGAGCGCATGACCATTCGCGCCGGGTCGCCGATTCCGCAGACACGCATTTTTGAAATGGCCGCCAGCGCCAAGCTGAAATCGCTCAACGCTTACGTCACCGGCCTGGGCGCCAGCAAACGCGTCGTCATCTGGGACACCACCATCGGGCGCATGACTGGGGACGAAGTGCTGTTCGTGACCGGGCACGAAATGGGGCACTACGTTCTGGGCCACGTGCGCCTGGGCATTCAATTCGCCACGGCGCTGCTCCTTCTTTTTCTGTATCTGTCATTTCGTTCGCTGCACTGGTTGCTGGGGCGCTGGGGAGAAACCTGGTCCATTCGCGGACCGGATGATCTGGCTTCGCTGCCGGTGCTCTTGCTGCTGCTCGGCGTTTTCGGATTTCTTTCCACGCCAATTCAAAACGCATACAGCCGGCATCTGGAGCATCAGGCGGACCAGTTCGGCCTGGAAGTAATTCACGGCCTGGTAACGGATGCTCCGGTGGTGGCGGCGCACGCGTTTCAAGTACTGGGCGAAGTGGATCTCGAAGCGCCCAGCCCATCGACCGCCGTAAAAATGTGGTTTTACAATCATCCGCCGCTCGACGAACGCATGCGTTTTGCGCAGACCTACAATCCGTGGGCCGGGAAGGGCGAACCGGAATTCGTGAAGTAGGGCCGCCGCTGCCGACGGTCCGGCCGAAGCCTCCGTGAACCCCACGCGGGCAGCCGGGAACGGTTTCCCGTTACATCCTCACCGCAGCCAAAAGGAGAAGTATTTTGAAAAATCGAATCGGGGAATGGTTTGTATTTTTGGCGCTGCTGGCGCTCACCGGGTTGCCAGCGCGCGCTCAAGACGCCACCGCGAGCCTGTCGTCACCGGCGGCGCCCGCGGCCGCTGCCGGCGCTGCCGCGGCGCCGCGGCCGACGTCCTGGGGAGTGCCGGAAGGCCGCCTCTTGTTTCCGCACAATTGGATCCGCGGCTATATCGATTTTAATGTCGCCGGCCCTCACAACGAGCCCGATCTGGGTCGCTGCTCGCAGTCAGGCGCGGTCATCAATGCCGCCGGCGGGGCGAACTCCGATTGCAACGCCTACGCGCGCTATCTGCTCGGCGGCTATCTCGAAATCCAGCCGTTCGGCAAGACGCTGGCGCGGCATCTGTTTCTATTTTTCACGCCCACGTTTTCTTTTGGCAACAACGTGCCGCAGCACAAGTACACCTGGTCTCCAGCCGGCATCGCGATGGAACGGTCGATCGGATTCGGCTTTGAGCTGCCCAAGAATTTCGAGATTCGCGTGCAGCAGCATCAGGTCGATTGGCTAGGCAAATACAATCACGAAGTCGGCTTAGCCGATCTGGGCACTGCCGGACCTTACGGACTTTATTCCACGGTGGGCGCGCGCTGGACGTTTGGGGGCTACGGCCGGGCCCATTGATATAGATAACTCCTTCCAGGAATGGACATTGCGAAGCAGGGCGCACGCGGACGCCTGCGCCCGCTGGTCTTAGAAACCCTACCGGGGCTTTCTGCTCGAACACCCTCATCCACGTGCTGACGAACTACGTATTACACTACATAAACCGGCTAAAGGGAGAGCTTCCATGACCCTTCGATCCACTGCGATCACGATATTCATTGCCGCCATTTTGTTCGCGGTTCTGCTCGCCCGGCGGCCCGGCACATCCGCGGAGGCCTGGAGTTCTCTGCCGGCGGTGGCTGCCGCGCCGGACGCCGCATCCACGCCGGTTCTTGTCGAGCTGTTTACTTCCGAGGGCTGTTCGAGTTGCCCTCCCGCAGACGCGCTGCTGGCGCGGCTGGGGAGCACCCAACCCGTGCACGGCGCAGACATCATCGCGCTGGAGGAACACGTCGATTACTGGGACCGGCTCGGCTGGAAAGATCCGTTTTCTTCCGAAGCGGCCACCGATCGGCAAAACGAATACGGATCGGCATTCGGTGACGCGCAAGTTTACACGCCGCAAATGATTGTGGATGGGCGTGCGCAATTTGTGGGCAGTTCGGATTCGGACGCCTTGCGCGCCATCGGCGCCGCGAGCCGGACGCCGAAACCGGCCATCCAGCTTTCCTGGGAGAAGGACGGCGTTCTTTCAATTCACGTCGATCCGCAGGGCAATGCGAACAGCCCCGCGCAGCAGAGCGCCCAGGAGAATGACCAGAGACTGTTTCTGGTGCTGGCCGAAAACAAACTTCACTCTGACGTGAAGCGCGGAGAAAATGCCGGCCGCGCCCTGGAGCATGACGGTGTGGTGCGGCAACTCCTGCCGGTCGGAAAAATTGACAATGCGGCGGCCGGTTTTTCTTCCACGGTCCCTGTGCACGCAGAGCACGAATGGAATCGCGCTAACCTGCGCGCGGTGGTGTTCGTGCAGGAGCGCCACACCCGGCATATCATTGCCGCCGCTGCCATTCCATTCCCGGCCGCTTGAATTTCGCACGTCCACTGAAGATCGACTCTTTCGTTTCGCTTAAGCCAGGACACCTTCTTAAAGGGCACGGCTTCACGAGCCGCGGAAAAATTCACAAAGCTGTCATTCTGAGCGGAGCGAAGAATCTCTCTTTGCTTGCGTGCACTTAGATCGAAGAGAGATTCTTCGCTCCGCTCAGAGTGACAAAGCGAGATGCTCTGCCGGCCGTTTAGCCGCTGGCCTGTCCAGATCGATGGAAGCTTGAATGTTTGGTCCTGATACCACCGAAACCCCACAGACTGAAGTCTGTACTACCGGCCCGCCATGATAAAGTAGCGCCAACTTCATGGCGCGAATTGACACATCGGTGGAGATCGCGGCGCCGGCCGAAGTGGTCTTCGCCTTTTTCGTGCCGCAGCGCATGCCATACTGGTATGGCTCGGACATGCAGGCCAGCTTTGAGGTTCAGGACGGCGCCTCGGATTTCGCCGTATCGCAAAAAGTGCATATCGCCGGAAATCTGGGCAAACGCGAAGTGGCGCACACCGCCGTGGTGACGGCGCTGCAACGGGCGTGCGTTTTCGAGTGGCGATTCAGCGATCGCTACGGAGTGAAAGGCCTGGAGCGCTGGGAGTTTGAGCGAGTGGACGAGCCGGCCGCGAAGCGTCCGACGAAAACCGTGGTGCGCATGCGCAGCGATTACACCATGCCCGGCCTGCTCGGCAAAGCCATGGACTGGCTGCTGACCCGCCATGCCGTGGAGCGCCGCAACCAGGATTATCTGGCGCGCCTGAAGCGCTACGCCGAACACGAACCGGAGTAAACCGAAGAATGTCTCTCGAGCAAATTCCTGAAAATCCGGATGTGAGGTCGCCGTTCGGTCCGCCCGTCGGGCCGGTCACTTGGGCGCACAAGATTTTCTGGAATGAACGGGAGTTGCGCGCCGGATGGCGGCTGCTGATTTTTCTGCTGTTGACGATCGTCTTTACGGTGATCGGCAGCCTGCTGTCAAAAGCCGCGCACGTTCCGCAAGTCAACCGCACGCAAATCACGGCGGTCGCCATGCTCGGCCAGGATGGAGTTGGGATCCTTGCCGCGTGCCTCGCCGCAGCCATCATGGCCATGATCGAAGATCGGGAATTTGGCGGTTACGGTTTGCCGCGTGCAAGTGCTTTCGGCGCTCACTTCTGGCAGGGTGCGATTTGGGGAGTCGCCATGATCGCGGCGATGATCGCGCTGATCCGCTCCTTCGGCGGAATTTCGTTTGCCGGCCTGGCGCTGCATGGTCCGGAAGTGTGGGGTTACGCTCTCATGTGGGGCGGCAGCTTCATTGTTGTTGGGCTGTTCGAGGAATTTCTTTTTCGCGGATACGCGCAATTCACGCTAACTACGGGTATCGGATTCTGGCCTTCGGCTATCGTCCTTTCTGCCGGATTTGGCGCGATTCACTTGCAGAATAACGGGGAAAGCCGCGTCGGCGCGCTCAGCGTGTTTGTGATCGGCATGTTTTTCTGCCTCACGCTGCGGCGCACCGGAAATTTGTGGTTCGCCGTGGGTCTGCACGCCGCCTTCGATTGGGGCGAGACATTTTTATTTTCGGTGCCGGACAGCGGCCTGGTCGCGCCGGGGCATTTGCTCAATACTTCGTTGCAGGGTCCTGTGTGGTTGACTGGAGGTTCGGTCGGGCCGGAAGGCAGCGTTATGTCTTTTGGCGTGGTGGTGCTGGCGGCAGCCGCATTTGCGCTGGTGTATCCCGGGCGAGTGGAGCCGGCTTCAGCCGGCGAAAGTGGAAACGACAACCGATGAAGGCCCTGCAGCAAACCTTCGCAAGCTAAAGCGTGCGCCACTCGCGCGCTGCGAAACTCCCCTACATGCGGAGCGTTGCTCCGAGTTTCTCTCCCAGCGCCGCTAGAATCCGCGATGAAAATTCCGTGAGCTGCGCTTCCGTCAGCGTGGCCTGCCGGCTTTCCAATCGCACGCGAACGAGCAGCGCGAATTTTCCATCCGGCACGTTCTTTCCGCGAAATAAATCCACGGCGTCAATCGACGCCACCTCGTCGATGTTCAGCCCGCGAATCGCCTCGACGATGCCGGAGAACGCTGTGCCATCCGCAACGACCAGCGAGAAGTCACGCTCCACTGCCGGAAAGCGCGACAGCGGCCTGTACCGCAGCGTGGCCCGCGCGGATTTGTATCCTGCGCACAGCGGCTCAAGCTCGAACTCCGCGATGTACGCATCCTGCCGCAGCTTGAATTTTTCCGAGACGCGCCGCGAAACCTGGCCAGCGTGTCCGATGGGCTTCGCTGCCGTGCCATCCGCGCGCAACGATAACGTTCCGGCGTGCGCCGCGTGCAGCCAGTCCGGACCGCCCGCGGCCCAGGCGAATCCACCGGCAATATGCCCGATTTGATCCAGGTCGCCCTTTAGATCGGCGAAGGCATAGGCGCGTTCCGTTTCGATCAAGCCTTTTTCGCGCGCCATGCCGGAAGCTCCGAGCGTGAGGATGCGCGTTTCGATGGGCTCCGTTCCGTTCCAGCCATAGGTCTTTCCGAATTCAAACAGGCGCACGTTGCGCTGCCCGTGGTTCAAATTCCATTCCAGCGTGCGCGCCATGGTTACCGCTCCAGTCGAACGCATCACGGAAGCATCCTCGGCCAGAGGATTGGCAATGCGCGCCGGCACGGCGCCCGTGGCGCGGAAGAACTCGTCGCTCGGTTCGTCTACAATCGGAATCGTAATAATTTCCTGATAGCCGAGGCCGATCAGAATTTCGCGCAGGCGTTCGTCCGCTTCGGCGTAGTCGAGCCGCGCGGCGGGAAGTTTAGCCGCGGGCAGGCGCGCCGGAAATTTGTCGACTCCGTGAATGCGCGCCACTTCTTCGATCAAGTCCGCCTCGCGCGTCACGTCGCCGCGCCAGGAGGGCCGCACACATTTCCAGGATGCCGCCGGCGATTGCGCAGTACTGCGCGTCACCGCGGCATCGGAACGCACCGGCGCGAAGCCCAGCCCCGCTAAAATCGCTTCGATTTCTTTGTCCGGCACGTCCGCGCCCATCACTCGCAGGAATTCCGCGCGCGTCAATTCAATCGCCGGAGCTTCCGCGCGTCCCGGATAAACGTCCACCACTCCGCCGAGCAATTCGCCGCCGCACAAGCTGAGAATCAGTTCGGCGCAGCGGCGCGAAGCGGTCTCCGCCATCTCCAGATCGGCGCCGCGCTCAAATCGCATCGAAGCTTCCGTGCGCAGGCCCAGCGCCTTGGAAGTGCGGCGAATGGAAATCGGATCGAACCAGGCGGATTCCAGCAGTAGGTTGCGGCTGGTGGATCGGATTTCAGAATCGGCGCCGCCCATCACTCCGGCGACGGCCACGGCGCGCGAAGCATCGGCAATGACGCACATTTCCGTGGTTAGCGTGCGCTCCAGGCCGTCCAGCGTGCGCATTTTTTCTCCGGCGCGCGCGCTCCGAACCACGATGCGCTGCTCGGCCAGCAAATCCAGATCGAAGGCATGCATGGGATGCCCAAGCTCAAGCATCACGTAGTTGGTTGCGTCCACCACGTTGTTGATCGACGATTGTCCGAGCGCCTCAAGGCGCTGCCGCAGCCAGTCGGGAGAAGGTCCCACTTTTACGCCGCGCAGAACGCGCGCCGTGTAACGCCCGCACAATTCCGGCGAATCGATTTGCACACGCGCGGCGGACGAAACCTGGTCGGAGGATTCCTTGGGGCGCGGATCCACGCGCTTGAGCGGCAAGCTGTAGATCGCCGCCGCTTCGCGAGCGATGCCGTAGTGGCCCAGGCAATCCGCGCGATTTGAGGTCAACTCGGCGTCCAGCATCGGCCCCGCCGCGGTTTGCTCCAGCGCCTCTATGGCTGTGCCGGACAGCGAAAGCCGCGTGCGCAGTTCTTCCGTCGCCGCCGTCAGCTCGACGAATTCCTTGAGCCAGTTGTAGAGAACTTTCATCCGTCGTTTTTCATTGTCATTCTGAGCGAAGCGAAGAATCTCTCTTCGATCTCAGTGAGGGCAAGAAACAAAGAGAGATTCTTCGCTTCGCTCAGAATGACAGCGTTTTGAGATTTTCGGCAGCCTGTTCAGCCGTGACGTAAAGTCGCTATCGAAGCCGCCTTAGCCGCCGCCGCTTCACGCGAACTGCCGCAGGAACCGCACGTCATTCTGGAAATACAGCTGCAAATCGTTGATGTTGTATTTCAACTGCGTCAGCCGTTCCACGCCCAGGCCGAATGCGAACCCCGAATATTTTTTCGGATCGTAATTCACGAAGCCGTAGACCGCCGGGTCCACCATGCCCGCGCCGAACAATTCGATCCATCCGGACTGCTTGCACACGTTGCAGCCCTTGCCGCCGCAAAATACGCAGGTCGCGTCGACTTCCACCGATGGCTCGGTGAAGGGGAAATAGCTGGGCCGCAGGCGCGTTTTC
Organism: uncultured Acidobacteriota bacterium; assembly: GCA_963774805.1. Taxonomy (GTDB): domain Bacteria; phylum Acidobacteriota; class Terriglobia; order Acidiferrales; family UBA7541; genus Palsa-360. The sequence goes on along the minus strand of CAVZGK010000016.1, from coordinate 615,315 downwards.
ACCTTCGGTCCCAGAAACTCGCGCACGAAATATTCCACCGTGCCCTTGAAGTCGCAGAACGTGATGCCGGTGTCGACGCACAACCCTTCGATCTGGTGGAACATGAAACCGTGCGTCGCGTCCGGATTATCGCGACGATACACTTTTCCCGGAACGATGATGCGCACGGGCGGCGGCTGTTTCTCCATGGTGCGGATCTGCATCGGCGAGGTGTGCGTGCGCAACAGTCGTGGCGCCGCGCCTGGTTTACCCGGAGCGCTTTCGGCGACGGGCGGCGCCATATAAAACGTGTCCATGTTGTCCCGCGCCGGATGGTGCTCGGGAATGTTGAGCGCCTCGAAGTTGTAGTACGGAGTTTCCATCTCCGGCCCGGACACCACCGAGTAGCCCAGCGAGAAAAAGATGCGCTCGATTTCCTCGAAGGTTTGGCGTAAGGGATGGCGCGAGCCCAGCGGCCGCATGACGCCGGGGAGCGAGAGGTCTTCGCGCTCCCGTGCCAGCGCCGAAGTTTCCGCGGCGGCTTCCATAGCTGCGCGTCGTGATTCCAGCGCCGCTTCTACGTGCGCCTTGAATTCGTTGAGCGACTGTCCGATAGCGCGTTTCAGTTCCGGCTTGGCCGGCTTGAGCCACGTCTCCGTGACTTGCGTGAGCATCCCCGACTTTCGGCCGAGCCATGCGTCGCGCAATACCTTCCAGCCGTTTTCGTCCGTGGCGCGAGCCGATTCCTCGTCGAACCGCGCGCGCAGCTCGGCGAAACGGGCCGACACATCCTCCGGCGACGCCGCATCGAGCGGCGGCAACGTTTTCGCAGTCGAATTTGGATCCGCAGTCATCGCGCGGGAAGAACTCCAAGTGGAGCAAGCTTTAGCTTGCGGCAGTTTGTCGCGGCAGGATTGGTCCCGCAGCAACCAAAGCCCGCAAGCTGAAGCTTGCTCCACATTTCTTTTGCTTGAATTCTTTGCGCTACTTTTTGGCTTTTGCGCCCAGCGAAGCCTTGGCCTGCTCGATCAGCGCGGTAAATCCCGCGGCGTCTTTTACGGCGATGTCCGCCAGGACTTTCCTGTCCAGTTCGACGCCGGCGGCTTTCAAGCCGTGCATCAGCTGGCTGTAGGAAATTCCCGCGGTGCGCGCGGCCGCTCCGATGCGCTGGATCCACAGCGTGCGGAACTGGCGTTTGCGGACGCGGCGATCGCGATACGAAAAGCGCTCCGCGCGATTGACCGCTTCCTGTGCGGACTGGTAGAGCTTGGACTTTGTGAGGAAAAAGCCCTTGGTGCGCTTTAGAAACTTTTTGCGGCGCGCGCGGCGCTTAGTTCCACGTTTAACTCGAGCCATTTTATTTTCTCCAAGTGCGGAGAGGCGGCGCTGACCGGAGCATTGAGGCGGTTCCCGCGCACGGGAACGCACACCCAATCGGAAAGCGAGAGCATCTCCACGGCGTGTTTAGAAGCTCAGCGAATTTTTCGCGCGAGGCGAAAATTCCGCGAGCGTAGCCCAGTCCCTATTTCGATTCGGACCGGACCGCTGGCCGGCAGGCCCACCGTGGCGGGTTGCGCTCTGCCTGGCACAGCAAAAAGCTTTACGTGGCACAGCGACTCTTCGCTGTGCGGTTTTTGCAGCTTGAACCTGGGCTCGCCGGCGTTCTACAGATCGCGAAACCCGCACAGCGAGCCCTTCGCAAGGGCTCAGGGTAAAGAGTCGCTGTGCTACTAAAATCTATCCATACGGAAGCATCTTGTGCACGTTGCCGGCGTCCGCGTGATGCACCTGCTTCAGCTTCTTCAGGCGGCGCATGCGGTTCGCCTTCTTCGTGCCCAGCAGGTGGCGCTTGCCGGAATGCATGCGCATCACTTTTCCTGTCGCCGTAATCTTAAACCGCTTGGCGGCCCCGCGATGGGTCTTGAGTTTCAGCTTCTTCACTTTTTTTGCCACGAACGTTTCCTCTCTATCTCTTCTAGGACAGCCTATCCCGGCCGCCTCCGCGCAGGGTCGCGGCAATTTTGAATTTCTCTGATTTTCGGCAGAGCGTTCAGGATGCTGCCGCTTCTAATCGTCCGGCGAAGTTTCAGGAACCGGCCGGAGCCCCCGCTGGTTTCGCCGGCGGCGCCCCGCCGCCGCGCTTGGGCGCCAGCAGCGCCATCAAAACGTTTGCTTCCATGCGCGGCCCGATTTCCACCAGCGCGTGTTCGGCGATTTCCCCCAGCAAGCGGTGCATCTTGGCGCGGCCCACTTCCTGGTGCGCCATCTCGCGGCCGCGATGAAAGATCATCGCCTTTACTTTGTGTCCCTCGCCAAGGAACCGGATGATCTGGTTCTTGCGCACCTGGAAATCATGTTCCGCCGTCGCCGGACGGAACTTTACTTCCTTAAGCTGCGAGCCCTTCTGATGTTTTCGCTGCTCGTGCGCTTTTTTGTTGGTCTGGTAGAGATATTTTCCGTAGTCGGTGATCTTGCAAACCGGCGGGTCGGCGGTCGGCGAAATCTCCACCAGATCCAGGCCCTTCTCCCGGGCAAGCTTAATCGCCTCGAACGGCGGCATCACACCCAGCTGCCCGCCATCCTCATCCACCACGCGAATTTCACGCGCCCGGATTCGTCGTTCACCCGTATCCGGTCTGCTTGCCGAAAACTCCGTTCCGCGATAAACCCACCTCCGAGAATCGCGCGAAACCCACCCCAAAATCCCAGGCCTCGCGTCGGCTTCTGCCGTCCCACCCTTTCCCCCAACGGCATAACGCCTCGGGTAGGGATGGGTCACAAAGTATAGCACGGCGGCAAGCCGGGGCAATACCGGGAGACACGTAGAATTTGGGGCCTTTCGAATTGGGCGGGTGCCTCGTCCTTGAGGCTTTTCGGGAGCAGGTCTTGAATTGATTCACATTTCAACCACGGTGGAATGGACAGGAATCCCACCCTTGCACGAACCGCAAGGCTGGGGACCCCATCTCATTTTGACTCAACCTGAATCTCTCCCGAGTCTTGGGATTGCAGCTTAACGTTGCTGCGATAACTGATAGAGTTATCGGGCTAAGGTACTGAGTTCCAGGAGGTGTGAGAACATGGCGAAACTCATCTTCGGAATGAACCAGTCCCTGGACGGCTATGTCGACCACTTGGAAATGCGGACAGGCCCCGCGCTCTTCCGTCACTGGATAGAGCAAGTGCGCAATCTGGCCGGCAGTATATACGGTCGCCGCATGTACGAGGTCATGCGTTATTGGGACGAAGACCGTCCTGAGTGGACTGCGGAGCGCCACGAGTTCGCGGCGGCGTGGCGGCGCCAACCGAAGTGGGTCGTGTCGCGCTCGTTGAAGTCAGTCGGCCCCAACGCCACACTTGTCGAGGATGACATCGAGGCGGTGATACGTGGCCTGAAAGTTCGGCTCGTTGGGGAGATTGCAGTTTCCGGACCAGACCTAGCACGCAGCCTGACCGACCTTGGTCTTATCGATGAGTATCGACTCTACTTCCGCCCCGTCGTACTTGGTCGCGGCAAGCCATTCTTTGCCGGCCCGCGACCGCCGCTCCGCCTTGTTTCCACCGATCCCGTTGGCGAGGACACGGTTAGGCTGACGTACATCCCTGCCTGATTGCGCTACTCCGCCGGTCCGGTGCAGTCGGTTTTGCCTCAAACCACCGCCACAGCCCTCAGCAAACTCTTAGCGCTTGCGGCTGTCGATTGAGTGGAAGAATTAAACTGACCCACTACCGAGTCCCGCCATTCCTTGACAGTTGTCCACACTGGGCCTACAATCACCCGTTTGTAATGTCGTCAATTTGGCGACTTGTGGGGCCATGACTATGGATAAGAAGCGTTTGGACTACTATAAGAAGAAATTGCAGACACGGCGCGAAGAGCTAATAAAAACCATTGCGCGAACCGAGGAAGAGGGCCGCACCGCGGATGACGATCCGACCGTCGATCTCGCTGATAAAGCGGCCAATTCATATACCAAGGAATTCCTGTTCGGGCAGACCAACGTGGACCGCAGTATGCTGGCTCTGATTGACGGCGCGCTGGCGCGCATCAAGGCCAATACCTACGGCACCTGCATGGAGTGCGAAGAGGAACTGCAGCAGAAACGCCTGGAAGCGGTGCCCTGGGCGCGGCCACTGCGTGAGTTGCGCGGAAAAGCACGAGCAGGGGTTGCTGTAACGCTGCCCATCTGCGACTGCAAAAAGAACGACCCGAATTCCCGGACCGTTTTTCCCAGCCCGCGATTCCTGATGAAATTCGTGTAGGCGCTATCCGTGGGACAGGGACTTGCCCACGCTGAAACGTAGCAACGAGCAATTCCTGAAACGAATTTTGTGCGTATAGCGTTAAATCTAACCTCAAATTCGAAACCTGAATTCGAAACCTGAATTCGAACCCTAAACCCAAGTTCAAATCCTAGCTCCGTCCAAACTTAGGTTCCCTTGGAGGGCCGAGCTTTAGCTCGGCCGTTCCGAGTTTCTATGAATAAGGGCTTCAGCCCTTGCGCGGAAAACCCATTGGTCGGGACTAAAGTTCCGACCTCCGAGACCGACCTTGCTTCCAAAGCCCTCTCAATTCTGGCACGATTCGTGACATAATTTGCTTCCCGTGGGAGGCTTTTCGGCGTAAGCTGGGCTCACTGTGGCCCACCCCTCCGAGTCGGTTCGCGCGCATCTTCGCGGCATGTGCGACGCGCTGGCGTCGCTCGTCTTTGCCGCGCCATGCCGCATTTGCGAACAACCGCTGGATAGCGGCACGCGCATACCGTTTTGCCATGCCTGCCTCACGGCGCTCAGCCGAACGATTCCTGCACCGCTGTGCGCCAGATGCGGCCGGCCATTTGATTCCGCCCCGCCACAGGAAGATATTTTCCCATCGGAATGTCGTTTATGCCGCACCGGCGTCTACGCTTTTGACCTGGCGCGCAGTTTTGGGCTCTACACGCCGCAGCTTTCTCGCGCGATCCTTTTGCTGAAGTACGAGAAAGTGCTTCCGCTGGGTCCGTGGTTTGCCCGGCACCTGGCCGGCATGGTGGACCGCCGGCCCGCGGGACTTCGCCGCGGACGTGGTGGTTCCCGTGCCGCTGGACCGCGGCCGACTGCGGGAGCGGGGTTACAACCAGGCCGAGCTGATTGCCAAGCCGCTGGCGCGCCTGCTAGGTATCCCTTTTCGATACTATTTGTTAGTGAGAACCAAGCCCCGGCCCAATCAACTCCGGCTGACGCGCCGGGAGCGTTGGGAAACCGTTCGTGGCGCTTATGCTACGCATCAGACAGCTCAAGTTGACAACCTGCGTGTTTTACTGGTAGATGATGTATTTACCACTGGGGCCACTTTAGATTCCTGCTCCCGGGCTCTTAAGGCCGCCGGAGCCGCCCGAGTGGTCGGTCTGACCGTTGCCAGAGCATTGTCTCGATCGCCGGATCCGCTAGCAGTGTGGAGCGATCAGGACTCGGAGAATGACGCCACCGGGCCAAATCGGTAGACCCTCCCGGCAGAAGCACTCGCCGGACGTCCGAGCCGACCTGCGCCCGCCTGGTGCCGTCCCGCCTGCGGTTCGCAAGCCGGCCATCATGCAGGAGCCGGTGCTGGTCCTGAACGCCACGTTTGAACCCATCAATGTCACCGCTGTGCGCCGGGCCATGGTTCTGATGCTCAAGGGCGTAGCCCAGGCCGAAGAAATTAATCACACCCAGGTCCATTCGGCATCCCGGTCGGTGCAGGTCCCGTCGGTGATCCGGCTGCTGGCCTACCGCCACATTCCGCAGCAGACGCGCGCACTGTCGCGGAAAAATATTCTGCTGCGTGATCGCAACACCTGCCAGTTTTGCAAACGGATTCTTCCGGCCGGGGAGCTGACCCTGGATCACGTCGTGCCGCGATCCCGCGGCGGCCGCTCCTCCTGGGAAAACCTGGTGGCTTGCTGCTACCAATGCAACAACCGGAAAGGCGACCGCACGCCTGAGGAAGCCGGATTCGCCCTGGCTCGGCGGCCCCGTCCTTTTACGCTCCATACCTCGCGGCAATTGATGCGGCTGATTGGAAATAAAGACGAAAAGTGGCGCAAGTATTTATTTTACTAGGATTTGAGTCGCCCCAAGGATTCCGCTGTTTCGCCCTGATACAGAAAAACACGGTGTTCATCTAAAATTATTTTAACCAATGCAACCTTTTCATTTTCGCAGCGTCTAATTAGACAAACCACTTCAAGGACACACCCCGGGAAGCAGCGTTGGCTCTGCCAAGGCTGCTTCTCTTTTTTTAGGCCCTTTTTCCCGCAAAATGCCGCGATTTTCATTGCGGTCCCCTGTCTTATTGCCGCAAAACCACACGCAGCCCCCGGCGCCAGTTTTCCGCCAGGGCCACCCGCGCGATTTCAATTTCCGGAGAGATGTATCGCAGCACGATATCCATGGACGGGTGAAACCGGAATCCCGGCGCGACCAGGTACAACAAGGGCGGCTTTGGATTGAGGCGCATTCCCGGGAAATAGCCGAACCGCGAAAAATCATCCTGATCGTGATGAAAGCGCACCCGCAGCCAGTAGTCCACCGCCTGCATGACCAGTTGAATGTCCTCGGCCGCTTTCAATTCCAGAACGGCCAGCCGTCCATCCCGCGTCACGCCCAGTAGATCGATGATCCCCCGGTCACCCGAGGAAAATGCCGGAACCTGGGCATAGATCCGGCGCGGATCGAGCCGCGCATCGATGCGCCCCGGGTCGGCGGCCACCATCGTTTCCAGCCACCGCTCCGGCTGAGCCCGGTAGAGGCGATGCCGGGTGTCCGTGGCGGAGGGGTGGCGGTGAAGCTGCAACTGTTCAACCAGGGACTCCAATGCTTTGCCACCGATCCGGCGTCAAGACTTCCTGCCGATCTCCCAAGCCAAACCACATCGCTCCGGTCCGCCAGCGGGCAAACTCCAGGCCGCGAAAACGCAGCGTCACGTCCTGCGAAGCGGGAGCCACGCCGATGCAAATTGCGTCCGGCGCGAGCTGTTGAATACGTTCGGCCACGGGCATGGCTGCGGCGATGGCCTGCTCGATCTCGCGGCGCGCCACCACCCACGTCGCCAGGTTGCCGGCGTTGGACCGAGCGATTCGCCGCACGCGCCAGTAGATGGGCTGATATTCGAAAAGCTCCACTTCCGACGGCGAAGCTAGGGCGCCGAGGCGATGCGCAATTACTGCCGAAGTTTTCTCTGGGACCAGCAGGCGCAGGCGCTGCACGGAAAATCGCCGGGCGCGATCGCGCGCGTCCTGCAGCCAGATCAATCCAAAGGTGAGGATGCCGTCAATCGTGGCGCTATCTTCATTCGGAGATGCCGCGAGCACGGCGATTGCCTCCGAGCCGCGGCGCATCAAGCCGCGCGTGTAGGAGCCGGAAAGGGAACGGTGCAGGTCGGCGGAAGCCGCGAGCGACTCGACGGCCTCGTCGGGAAATTGGTCGGCCAGCAGGCGGCGCAGTCGGATGGCGAACTGTTCGCGTTCCACGCGGCGCCCTTCGCGCGGCGCGCCGCCCACCGTGAATTCCAATTGCGCGTTCCGCGCATAGCCCAGGCGGCTGACTTCGAGAACCACGCGTTCGTGTGATTCGTTCGCCACGCGCAGCACGCGGCGCACCAGCGATTGCTCGGCGCTCCACAAATGCAAAAGCGCTGCATCGCCCTGCGCGCTTACCTCATACTGAACGCCTTCGAGGCCCGCCAGCCATTCGCCGTTCTCCCGCACTTCCGGCGTACCCGCGGCGCACACGCCGGCAAGGGCCCGTCGAAGCTCGGCGGCCAATTCCACGTCCGCGGATTATAGTCGATTTTCTGCGTGCGGTTTTCGATTATTGTCACTTTACGTGCCAAGGCATCGAATACACTTTTTCGCCGGAGGGGCACAACCAATTTGGGATTCCGCCGCGGCGTGGTTATTTAAACGCCAGGCCGGTCACGACGATCGAGGGAAATACATTGTTCCACTGCACGGGGATATGTTCGTAGGGAATCTGTACGTCCCGTTGCTGGCCGGGCATGAAGGGCTGGGCCGTCGGCAGAAACAGGCGCTGCTTGTCGCGCAGGACCACCTGGTTGAACGGGTCGTGGAATTCAATCGTGATTTCAATTTGCTGCACTTTGCGGTTGCCGCTGTTTTCCGCCGTGCAGAATACGTAGGTCACTTCCTGATTCAGAAAATTCGCCGCGCGGCTCATCTTGGGATCCGAGAAATGAATTTGCGGCGCGTAGGCCACTTCCTCCGGGCCCATCGGCAGCGGCTTTTCGACTTCCGGACCGGCGGGAGAAGAATACTTGCTGACCAGCAGGGCCACGCCGACCAGCACCGTCACAATCGCGATTCCAATCAGGAAGGCGACCGGCAGGCGGCTGCGTTCTTCTTTGGGCATCAAGTCCGGAATCCTCTTCTTTCGTGGCTCGGCTTTCTTAGCCGGTGAACTTGAATTCTTGCGAGCACGAACGGCCACAGACTGAGGTCTGTGCTACCTAAGGCTAGCGCCCCACGCCTATTCGTTCAATCAGTGGAAATGGCAAGCCTGCTTTTTCCATGCGCTTCTGAACCGCGGCGATATCGTACGGCACGCGCCAGAATTCGATGACCTGATGATCCAGGTCGGCGATGGCAAAGGCCGCGCGAGGGTCTCCGTCACGCGGCTGGCCGACCGATCCCGGATTCAACAGATACCGCGTGCCCGGCTCCACGCGCAAAGCTGCGAAATTCGCGCCGTGGTCCGGACGCAGTTGAATCACGGCAATTTGTCCCGCGCGATAAGCGAACCCGCCCTGATGGTGCGTGTGCCCGAAGAAAGTTACGTCCGTCGGAGATTCCAGAAGCCCTCCCAGGGCCTGGCCGGGAACGAAAACATATTCGTCTTCATCCTGATACGCGCCGTGAACCATGGTGATGCCGTCGGTGGTCAGCGGCCCCTTGGGTAATTTCGCGATGTACTCCATCGTGTCGGGCCGCATCTGCTGGCGCGTCCAGAGCGCGGCGAGTTGCGCCATGGGATTGAATTCTTCCAGGTCCGTGATTCCCGCCACGGCCTTGTCATGATTTCCGCGAATGATGATGGGAGCGAGTTCTTGAACGCGGCCGGTGACTTCATTCGGATCGGGTCCGTAATCCACCACGTCGCCCAGGCAATAGATGCGGTCCCAGCGGCCTTTTACCGCCTCGAGTGCCGCATCGAGCGCCGTCAGGTTCGCGTGAATGTCGCTTAACAGAAGAAATCGCATCGCTATGTGAACGGCCCGAGAGGACGCGACCCGCGCCACCCCGACAAGGCCCACCGATTATAGACGAAATCGGAGACGCCGCACGCGCAGGTTGGGAATTCCTTTGCGAGGGAGTTTTCTGGTTCGGGATGGGCTTGACGCAGAGGCGGTGTGGAACTCCAGACTGACGCAGTGATGCTTCTCGACCTCCGTCGACGTGTGGAATTTGACTCGTGTGTGTCCCATGGCCACGGATTCCACGTTCCCAGAATCTGCCGGACACGCTACCGCGCCTCGGCATTCGAACTAACTCCTTCCAATTCCGTGCTCCTGTCGAGGGTTTGCGGTTCGGACTGAACAGCGGTGCTGCGCCGCTGCCGACCGGTTCGCACGTGATTCCGGAAGCTCGGTCGGATCGATCCGCCAGGCCAGCCAGGGAATTTTCTCGATCGTAGCGGCAAACTCCGGCGGCGACACCGGAGAATCGAACGAGGGGGTCGCGTACGGAACGAACGCCGACAGCAGCCTGATGAAGACCGTCCGGCTGGTGACGTCGGTGCAGTATTACCTGGAAAAGTAAATCAAGGCGGAGCGCAAAGCAGGTTCTCCGGGCCGCGGAGATACTCAAAACATTGTCATTCTGAGCGAAGCGAAGAATCTCTCTTTGTTTTTTTGCTTGCACTTCGATCGAAGAGAGATTCTTCGCTTCGCTCAGAATGACAAGACGAAGTACTTTTTCCACAAACTGTCTAGCGAATCCACATGCAATCGCCGTAGCTGTAAAAGCGGTAGCGCGCCTCGACTGCGTGCCGGTAGCTCTGAAGGATGAACTCGCGCCCGGCAAAGGCGCTGACCAGAATCAGCAGTGTCGATTGCGGCAAATGGAAATTGGTGACCAGCTGATCGATGACTCGAAACGTATGGCCAGGCTTGATGAAAATCGAGGCTTCCGCGGCGCCCGGCTCAACGAGATTTTCCACCGGGTTCCACTTGCCTCCATGGCGTTCCGCCGATTTCTGCGCGGCGTCTTCCAGCGTGCGCACCACCGTCGTTCCCACCGCAAGAATCGCGCGGCCGTCACGTCGCGCCCGGCAGATCGCCGACGCTGCTGCCTCCGGAATCTCGTAGCGTTCGGTGTGAATCTTGTGCCGGTCGATTTCGTCTTCGTGGATTGGCTGGAATGTGCCGAGCCCGACGTCCAGTGTGACTGGCGGCGATCTCGCTGTCGCGCTGCCGCAGTTTTTCCAGAATGGCCGGCGAAAAATGCAGGCCTGCCGTGGGCGCGGCCACGGCTCCAGGATGATTCGCAAAAATCGTCTGGTAGCGTTCGCGGTCCGCGGTTTCGTCGTCGCGCGAAATGTACGGAGGCAGCGGCACATGCCCGAGCCGCTCGATGGCCTCATTGACGTCGCCGTCGGCCGAAAGGCGAATTTGCCGCAGACCGTACTCGCCGCGACCCACGACTTCGGCAACCAGTTCGCCTTCTCCAAAGCGGATACGCTCCCCCACGCGGATTTTTCTTCCGGGGCGCACCAGGGCTTCCCACTCCGCTGGCCCGAGCCGCTTGGTCAGCAGCACTTCAATCTCGGACGATAAAAACTCCCTGCTGTGTGCGCCGGTCATGGCCGGGCGTCTCCGCCCGAACCCCTTCGCGGTGCCCAAACAGCCGTGCGGGAATCACGCGGGCGTTGTTGACCACCAGCAGTTCGTTTCCGCGCAGCAGGTCCGGGAAAGCTCGAAAGGCGGAATCCTCCAGCCGTTGCGAGCTGCGGTCGACGATCAACAGGCGGGAAGCGTCGCGTTCCGCCAGGGGCTGCTGGGCGATCAGGCTTGGAGGAAGCTCAAACTGAAAGTCGGACAGGCGCATGGTTGAGTGCAGGGAATATAAGTCAGAACAGCGGGATAGGGCAAACGCTTCTTTTCACAGGTACATTTAAGACTATATTTTTCAATTGTTTGCGTAATCTGTAGGCATTCACGCTAAGCGGAGAAAAGCATTGACAACAATACACTAATATTTTATTATGCGTTGCTGTTATATATACAACGCGGCTGCACGGACGGAGGATTTTCGCATGACCACTATCGCCCCCGAATACAAGAACGGCGTCCTGACCGTGACGCTCCCGAAGCGCGAGGAATCCAAGCCGCGCCAGGTGAAGGTGACGGTAAACGCCGCGAGCGCTGCCGCCGGCAACGCAAAGTAAAATCCGGCGCAGGCGGTCGTCCCGCGGTACTCTGGGGCCGGAAAGAAAAAACCGGCCCCTTCCTTTTCTGAACCGGAGGTAAAAGCCACATGGTCCGCTTCGACAAATTCACCGTAAAAGCCCAGGAAGCCGTGCAGGCCTCGCAAGATATTGCGGAACGGCACGATCACCAGCAGATCGAGCCGCTGCACCTGCTTGGCGCGCTCGTGGCGCAGCAGGACGGCATTGTGCCGCCGCTGCTCGGCCGTCTCGGAGTGCGCCCGGACACCCTGGCAGGCGAAATCGAAGCGCGCCTGGTGCGCATGCCGAAAGTAACCGGCGCGGTGCAGCAGCACATGAGCCCGGCAACCAACAAAGTCCTGGAAGGCGCGCTGGTCGAAGCCGAACAGTTCAAGGACGAGTACGTTTCCACCGAGCATTTGCTGCTGGCCATTTCCACCATTCGCAAGGATGACGCCGCGGAACTTCTCCTCAAGCACGGAGCCTCGCGCGAAGCGATCCTGCAGGCGCTCACCTCTGTGCGCGGCAGCCACCGCGTGACGTCGCAGAATCCGGAGTCCACTTTCCGCGCGCTGGAACAGTACGGCCGCGACCTGATCGAACTGGCGCGCCGCGGAAAACTCGACCCGGTAATCGGCCGCGACGATGAAATTCGCCGCGTGATGCAGATTCTGGCGCGCCGCACCAAAAACAATCCGGTGTTGATCGGCGAGCCCGGCGTCGGAAAAACCGCCGTCGTCGAGGGACTCGCGCAGCGCATTGTTGCCGGCGACGTTCCCGAAGTGCTGCGCCCGAAGCGCGTGGTGGCCCTGGACCTGGCTGCGCTCGTGGCCGGCGCGAAATATCGCGGGGAATTCGAAGACCGCTTGAAAGCCGTACTGAAGGAAATCACGGAATCCGACGGGCAGATTATTCTCTTCATCGACGAACTGCACACCATCGTCGGCGCAGGAGCGGCCGAGGGCGCGATGGACGCCTCCAACATGTTGAAGCCGGCCCTGGCGCGCGGCGAATTGCGCGCGATCGGCGCCACCACGCTGAACGAGTACAAAAAATACATCGAGAAAGATCCCGCGCTGGAGCGCCGCTTTCAGCCTGTGCTGATCGCCGAGCCTTCGCCCGAGGATACGATCGCGATTTTGCGCGGATTGAAAGAGCGCTACGAGACGCACCACGGCGTGCGCATCAAGGACGCCGCGATTCTGGCCGCGGCCACGCTTTCGCACCGCTACATCACCGACCGGTTTCTGCCGGACAAGGCCATCGACCTGATCGACGAGTCCGGCGCCAGCCTGCGCATGCAGCTCGATTCACTGCCGGTGGAGATCGATGAAATCGAGCGGCGCGTGCTGCAGCTGGAAATCGAGCGGCAGGCACTCTTGCGTGAATCCGACGCGCATTCCAAGGAACGCTTGAAAATTCTGGAAGCGGAGCTGGCCGGATTGCGCGAGGAATCCAATGCGCGCAAGGCCCAGTGGCAACTGGAGAAAACAGCAGTCGGCAAGATCGGCGCGGCCAAGGAAAAAATCGAACAGTTGAAGGCCGAGGAGCAGCGCGTGGAACGCAGCGGGGATTTGGCGAAAGTCGCCGAAATCCGCTACGGAAAACTCGCCGCGGCCGAGAAAGACCTCGCCGCCGCACAGAAAAATCTGCAGGACGTGCAGAAGAACGGCGGCATGCTGAAGGAAGAAGTCGACGAGGAAGACATCGCCAAGCTGGTGGCCAAGTGGACGGGAATTCCGGTCGGGCGGCTGCTGGAAGGCGAGGCGCAGAAGCTTGTCACCATGGAATCGCGCCTGCGAAATCGCGTGATCGGGCAGGACCGCGCGCTGGAGCGCGTGGCCAATTCCATCCGCCGAAACCGCGCCGGACTTTCCGATCCCAACCGGCCCATCGGCTCCTTCATTTTCCTCGGGCCGACCGGCGTGGGAAAAACGGAACTGGCGCGCGCGCTGGCCGAGTTCTTGTTTGACGATGAAAAATCCATGATCCGCCTGGACATGTCCGAGTACATGGAAAAACATTCGGTGTCGCGCATGATCGGCGCGCCTCCAGGCTACGTGGGCTACGAAGAGGGCGGCCAGCTTACGGAACAGGTTCGCCGGCATCCCTATTCGGTGATTCTGTTTGACGAAATCGAAAAAGCCCATCCGGACGTTTTCAATATTCTGCTGCAGATTCTGGAAGACGGCCGCCTGACCGACGGCAAGGGCCGCACCGTGGATTTCCGCAACGCGGTAATGGTCATGACGTCCAACGTCGGATCGAGCGCGCTCTTCGATCTCGCGGGGAGCGATCCGGAACGCGCGCGCAAGGAAGCCATGGAAGCCTTGCGGCAAGCGTTCCGGCCAGAATTCATCAATCGCATTGACGACATCGTGCTGTTCAACCCGCTGGGCCAGGAACAGCTCAACAAGATTATCGACCTGGAGCTGGCCAAGGTGATGCGCCTGCTCGCGGAAAGAAAAGTCAGCATCGAGCTGACGCCCGCGGCACGCGAACGCCTGGTGCGGGACGGCTACGATCCGGCCTACGGGGCGCGCCCGCTGCGGAGAACCGTGCAACGGCTGGTGCAGGATCCGCTGGCGATGCGCATTCTTGATGGCAGCGTTTTGCCGGGGCACCTGGTGCGCGTCGATATCGATCCGGATTCCGACGCCATGCGCTTCGAGCAGACGGAGCAGAAAAAAGAAGTCGCGGAGGCGAAGCGGGAGGCGGCGCCTTCCGCGTCGGCGGCGAAGTCCGGCCGGCGGCGATAGGTTTCCGTTTGCAGCCTGGGTGGGCAGCGGTTTGACCCACCCCGGCGAAACATCTAGACTGAATTTGCGTAGTAATTATTAGGTGAAAATTATGAGAGCCGTTAAAACGCTGTTTCTTTTGACCGCGCTCACGCTGCTGCTGGTACTGGGCGGCGGGGCGATCTCCGGCAGGCAGGGGATGACCCTCGGTCTGATTCTCGCCGTGGGCATGAACGGCTTCGCCTACTTTTTCTCGGACAAAATCGCTCTGGCTTCCAGCGGCGCTCAGCCGGTGTCGCGCGAGCAGCTTCCGCGGCTGTATCAGGTGATGGAGCGCCTGGTGGCCAAGGCGCAGTTGCCGATGCCGAAGCTCTACGTGATTCCGCAGCCCGCGCCAAACGCCTTTGCCACCGGACGCAATCCCAACCATGCTTCCGTGGCCGTGACCGCGGGCCTGATGGAGGTCATGAACGATGACGAGCTGGAAGGCGTAATCGCCCACGAGCTTTCCCACGTGCGCAATTACGACATTCTGATCACCTCGATCGCAGCCACCCTGGCGGGCGCGATCACCTGGATCGCGTCCATGGGTCGATGGGCCATGATCTTTGGCGGCTTTGGCAATTCCCGTGACGACCGCAATGGCGGAATGTTGCCTGCTCTGTTGATGGTGATTGTTGCGCCGATCGCGGCCCTGCTGATCCAGCTGGGCATTTCGCGGCAGCGCGAATTTGCGGCCGACGCCTCGGGCGTCCGCATGGTGGGCAACCAGTACGGCCTGATCAGCGCCCTTGAAAAGCTGGGGGCGTACAACAAGCAAATTCCCATGGATGTTTCCCCGACCACGGCTTCGCTGTTCATCGTGGCCCCGCTGACGGCCGGGCAGGTGTTTTCGGGCCTGTTCAGCACGCACCCGCCACTGTCCGAGCGGATCGCGGTACTGCGGAACATGACGATCACCCGCTAGCAGCTCGGCCGGAAGCGGGTCGTCCCGGTTGCTGCAAAGTGGAGCGTAAATATGCGCAAAGCACTCGTTCCAAATTGGTAAGAATGATTCCCCGTAAGAAAATTTTCTCCTGCCTCGAACCAGGCGACGGGTTATCTGTACGTTTGGTGAGATCGTAAACAATTCATTACAATATGGTTAAAGTAAATCGAAGTCGTCTGCCTATTTGGATGACGGCGTGCATGTTTAAAGGTCGCTCGGCACTGGGGGAACCGCCATGGGCATGACCTGCAAAGCGACGATACGCCTGATTTGTGAATACCTGGAAGGCCGACTGGCACCGGAAGTCGCTGGTGACGTGCAGCGCCATGTCAGCTATTGCCCCAACTGCCGGACTGTGTTCGATGCCGCCGCGCTGACCCTGGAAGTTTACTTCGATCGCCAGCTGGAACCCTCCCAGATTGATCGTTCGCGCGTTGCCTAATCTGCTACCCCTCTAGCACTTAGCTTCTGCCTCCCCTGTATAAATTCCTAGCAAAGTGTGTCCGCTCCCAAGGGTAGTGGATTCAATTCCTTATCGAGCTTCTGCACGACCCCGGAGGTAAAACTTACACGTTTGGTGTCACGGAAACTCAACGGCGATTGCACTTTCAAACTGTCGTAAAGTATTCTATTCGTTCAGGTTATGTAGGCCATCCGCCCGCAACCAGGCGTTTGGTTCTACGCATGCACTTCCCACTGCGCGAGGGAATTCGCAAAGGAGATTATTGAAATGGACGAAAACACGAACTACCAGGAAACTTCCGAAGGTTCGCCGCGCTGGATGGGCATTGCGGTTGTGGGCTTGGCGATTCTCTCACTCGTCGGCGTTGGCCTGGCATGGAATGCCGGAGGCCACGCGCGGGATGCGGAGCAGGCGCTAGCCGCGCAGGCGAAGACTTTTCAAACCGGGCAGGACGCGCTGACGCAGCGCATGACCCAGGCCGAACGCACCAACGCCGAACTGCAAGCCGAAGTGAATCTCGAAGGCGACAAGCTCAAGCTGACCGAGGACCAGTTGTCCCAGGCCCGCACCCAGGTGAAGCAGAGCCGCGCCGACTACACCAAGAAGCTGAACGACGTGCAGTCCACGCTGGCGACCAAGGCCAGCTCGGATGACGTCAAGGCTCTGGGCTCGGACGTCACCGGCGTGAAGTCCGCCCTCGACACGACCAACGGCAGCATTCAGCAGTTGCGCGGCGAGCACGGCGAACTGATTGCCCGCAACCACGAGGAACTCGAACAGCTCAAGCGGATGGGCGAGCGCGACTACTACGAGTTCACGCTGACCACCAAGGGCCAGAAGGAACATGTGGGCCAGACGCAGATCGAATTCCGCAGCGCCAGCGCCAAGAAACACCAGTACACCGTGGCGCTCTATGTGGACGACATGCGCCTCGAAAAGAAGAACAAGGCCGTCAACGAACCCATCTACTTCTACGCCGGCGGATCGCGCCAGCCGATGGAGTTGGTGGTCAACCAGGTCAACGACAAGAAGATCTCAGGCTACCTGAGCGCGCCGAAAGCGATTGCAGCCTCCGCGAAGGCAAACTAACCCATTACCAACGCAGGTTGCTGGCAACAGGAAGGGCCGCTTCGGCGGCCCTTTTTTTTGTTTCGACTGGCTTTTTACCCTGAGCGTTTATGAAGGGCAGCCTGTCTGCCTTCTTTTCGGCTGGGCGAGATCCAAGCCAGCCGCGTTAAGAGGAACCGGAGTTTTGAATCTAGTTTGTGCTTTGCACCGCACGGCGCAGGGTGCCGCGTATTAATCCGCTCTCAAGAATCAAGAGGCACTTGGGTGCCCCATCCTTGCGCATTGTGCAAGGGTGGGGAGTTGCTTCGATGGCTGGAATGAACCACAAGTCAAACCCCGACCCTCCAAAGACGGGAGAGTCGGCCACCCGGAAAATCAAAACCGTCTCAAAAGCATGCGTCACCCGCCGAAGTGCACAGTTCGCGCGTCAGCATTATGATCTCACTGGCGTTGCGGTAAACGGCCAGCGTTGCCAGGTCTACATGCTCCGCGATAGCGCCGGGGACAAGCTAGGATCTCCATCGCTTCGCCGTAAATCTTCGCAGTGCCCAATTCGTCAATCACTCTTTAAGATATACATGCAGGTTACTTACTGGCCGTGCATCTACCATTGGTCGCAGAATTAAATCGAGAGGTGATCGACAATGGCAAGAAGAAAGAAATGCGCAGATCGCCAGGGCCACGGTGCGAGATGCCTAGTCGTCGGCGTGAATGTGGTAAAGGTGGGGCTCGCGGACTCATGTCGAAGGGGCGCACCAAGTGATCTACAAGGACGCTTATAAGCGGTGCTTCTTCGGTGGCGAGATAGTTTTCAACGAATGGCAGGCGGCCAAGAGTCGAGGCGTTCTGGTCCATACGCGCGTGTTGAAAGTTCCAAAATGAATCGGGATTGTCGGCCACTCGCGTAAATCAGAAAGGCACGAAGCGTCGACGTATCGTGGTCGTTGAAGGTACGTCGAGACGGCAGCACCGTTGTGTGCACCCGCCTCTATTGCGACTGGCAACAATCGTTTCAGCCACCTATCGCGCTTGTGAGGTCCTATCGAAGCTATCAAAACCTTGACGAGGATCGGTTACGGCGATGTGAAACCCAGCAGAGAAGAGTCTTCGGCGCACCGGTCCTCCAACGACTGGCAGACGACGAGCCGCACCTACCGGAGGAGCTATTGCCAGATCTTAAACGCAATGAACGCATCGCCGTATCCGAGCGAAGCGTCCGCACGAGCCAACTCGAAACTACTCCATGGCCGGATTATCCGAATGTGCATCGATCAGGTTCTCCGCGATGTATTGGGGATCAGAGTTGCTCCTGTCGTAGCTGCGCCGTAGCTTACTCGCTACAATGCATGGAAACAAGACAGGAAACGATACGTGTCCAAGCCGCGAAACATTCACGCTGGAGCACGAGCGAGAAATGGACCGCAGGAGACGTAATGCTACGTATCCTTGCCCTGCTAGCCGTGTTCTTAGTGCCAGAAGTTCGTCATGCTCTAGGACTCCAAAGTCAAACTGTGAAGTCAGCGCCCCAACTGCCGGACGTATCCGACAGCTTCAACGTTGTCGGCAGCAATAAACAATGTCGACAGCAATGCGGCTTCTAATGCTTCCGGAACTGATAGCAGACCCGCATTCGAAACTAACAGAACCGACCAAGACGGTTTCCACGAACAGAACTGCGCGAGGATTGCTCACTCTTTGTGGGCGTACTACGCTTCAGACTGACAGCTTGATGGAACCGTATAAGGGCCTTTGGATCCAGGTGACAGGCTCAGTACTTCAATTGATTCCGAACAGCGAGCGTGTAACCGCAGTTCTTAAGTCTGAATCGAATGATCTCATAAACGCTCGATTCGATAAGAAGTGCGAAACGAAGCTTCATCGTCTCAGCGCCGGCGATAGGCCCACCCTGTTGCTGTTTTTAGTTGACCTTGCTTCGTCACTGAATAATAACACTCCTGCGCGTCATCCACGAGGCACCGGTCTTTGCGTTTTCTGAGTGTTTGCACTTCCGGGTGGCCGACCCTCCCGCTTTTGGAGGGTCGGAGTTTTTGAGTTTAGTTTCTGTACGTTTACGGAAACAAGAGCCCACCCTTGCGGAAAGCGCAAGGATGGGGCACCCGGCTGAACCTTGTCCTACTTGAGGGGCAGGCTTAATTGTTGGAGTTCGGAGTCGTCGGGGAAGACTCGCCGGCCGAAGCGGAGCGCTTTGGCGGCGGCGCGCGGGTCGCCTAGGGCCTGGTCGGCGCGGAACAGCAGCGGGTAGACGGCCGCATCCTGGTCGGGATAGAAGCGCATCACGAATTCCAGGTGCTGACGCGCTTCCGCGCCAGCGATTGCGTTTGGCAAAAAATTCGGAGAGATCGAAGTGCGCCTGGTAGTTGTAGGGATCCGCGGCCAGCGCATCGAGCATGGCGGCGTAGGCGGCGTCCTGTTTGTCTTCGTGCAGCAAGATATCCGCGAGCTGGGCCAGGTCCGCGGCCGCTGAGCCTGAGTCTTCGGCGAGCACGCGGCGCTGCGTGTCCTCCGCTTCCGGCCAGCGCGAAAAATCCACGTCCAGCTTTACCAGCGAACGCAGCGCGGGAAGGTAACGCGGATTCCGCGCGAGAATTTCCTCCAGCTGGACGCGGGCTTTTTCGTTGTTGCCGAAGTGCCGGTTGGATTCGGCCAGTCCCCATTTCGCCTGCACGTCATCCGGCGCAAGCGCAAGAGCGGCATCGAACGCGCGGAACGCGGATTGAAAATTGGAGCGGGCCAGCGCGGCGCGGCCGCGCAGGATCTGCATCTGCAAGGTGACGGGGCGATGATCGAGCGCCACGAGGAATCGATCCGCGCCGTCGGCGTCTTCCTGATTGATCGAAGTAGCGGCCGCATCCGCAAGGGTTGCATCGAGCAGGTCGGCGGAGACGTCCGCGGGGAGCGGGCTGCGCTGCTCGTGCAGCAGGGCTTCGCGGTTCTGGTCCTCCAGACCGTGCACCAGGAGTGAACGCGGGGCGTGGTATTCCAGCAGCGTGCGGTCATCCGTGTTGATTTGCGCGCCGGCGCTGAATTCCCGCAAGCCGGCGTCATCCAGCAGATAAAAACCAAAAATTCCCGCGGCGTTCTCCATTCCCAGTTGCACGAAATCGTCATGCAGCCGCGGCGCGGAGAATAGAGCCTGCGCGCGCTTGCGAATTTCTTCCGAGGGCGGGCTGGGCGCCATCAGGATCAAGTCCGGCGCGTCTCCGTGCCACAACGTAGCGCCGTGAAACTCAGAGAGAAACGTGGCGAACAGCATTTGCAAGTCTTCCGGAAAAAGAGAATAGGCCTGCATCCACTGGACGAAGACGCCATCGGGCGCCAGCCGCGAGTGAACGGCGGCGTAAAATTCCCTGGTGAAAAGCGTGGCGACGCCGGCGATCCAGGGATTGGACGGCTCGGAAATGATCAGGTCATATTTTTCGCGGGTGGTGAAAAGAAAGTTGCGGGCATCGTCAAACGTCACGTGCACGCGCGGATCGAGCAGCACGTTGCGATTCAATTTCGCGAGCAGCGGCGCGGCGCCCACCACGGCGGGCTCGATTTCCACGACGTCCAGGCGTTCGAGTTCGGGATAAGCGGCCAGCGCGGAGGCCGTCATGCCGCTGCCGAAACCCACCAGCAGAACGCGGCGCGGCGAATGTGCGAGCGCTCCCAGATGCCCGAGCAGAAGCTGCGTGGTGGCGTCGTGATTGGACGCGTCGACTTTTCCGTTGGTGCGCAGGGCCATGTAATCGTCGCTGCGCGCCACGGAAATATTGGCGTTCAGGCCGTCGCGGAAGTAGACAACGTCCAGGGCGCGCGCGTTTTCCCGAAGCGTCAGCGGGCGATCGTAAAGGTTCCAGTACATCAGCGTGTTAAACGAGGCCACTGCGGGATCGTAAAAATACGGGAGAGAATCCCACGAAGACCGCGGCGGCCAGCAGGAGTAAATTTGCGGCTACCGCCAGAAATTTGCGCGGCGCGCGAATCGCGGCCTTCATAGAGATTGCCGCAGCCAGTGCCAGGTTCACGCCTGCCGTGGCCGCCAGCAGATGAAAACTTCCGAGGAGCGGCATCAGCCAGAAACCGCCCGCCAGCGCTCCCACGATGGCTCCGAGCGTATTCCAGGCATAGGCGCGTCCCACCGCTTTGCTTGTGCCGGAGCTTGCGCCGCCCGGCGCTCCGGCGATCAACAGGACCACGGCCGGAAAGTTGAAGCCAAAAACCACGGCCGTGGGCAGCATGGCCAGCGCGCTGGTGACGAACTGCCCAAGCACCAGGCCGCCGAACGATTCGTGCGTGGTGCGCAACACGGGCGGAAGCACTTCGATCAAGTGCGTGAAGAACAGAAGAAAAACAATGGCCGCGAGCGCAGTCAGGGTTTGCGTCGCGGCAAACGTCATCGCGCCCGGCGTGTGGCGGCAGCTCCAGCGCTCAAACAGTGCGCTGCCCAGGACGATGCCCGTGAGAAACGTGCCCAGCATCAGCGTGAACGCGTAGGTGGAACTGCCAAGTTGCGTTGACAGCAGGCGCGTCCAGCCGATTTCGTAGCACATGGCGGTGGCGCCCACGACGGCGAAGCACACCAGGAAAAAATCGGAAGTCGTTGCGGGCGGAAGCGGCGACGAATGCGGGTCATCAGAAGTTTCGGGCGCCAGCGAGCCGCTTGATTCGGAGATTGGAGAAGGGGGCGCTTCGCGCGCCAGCAGCAAGGCGAGTGTTCCAGCGGCGAGATTCAACGCCACCGCTATTCCCAGCGTAAGTCGCAGCCCGAGAGCGGGCAAAATCAGGAATCCGGCGGCGAATGTTCCGGCCACGGCGCCGGCGGTGTTGATCCAGTAGAGGCGAGAGAGGCGCGCGCCCAGTTCGCCCGCGTTCCGCGCGAGCCCGCGCACCAGGACGGGCAAGGTGCCGCCCATCAGAAACGTGGGCAGAAATAAAACGATCGCCGCGCCGATGAACCTCAGGAGCAACAATGCGCCGGCGTGTCCGGCGGCATAGGGATACGCGGCCACGTAGACTGCGCGAACTCCCGCTAGGCCGGCGAGAGAAAGCGCGGCGGTCACTGCCACTCCAAATTCCAACCAGCCGTAGAGTGCCACGGGCTGCGTCCAGCGCTCACTGCGCGATCCCAGCCAGGCGCTGCCCGATGCGAGACCCGCCATGAACACGGCCAGCACGGTGGCGATGGCATACGCGGTGTGGCCAAAAATCAGTCCCAGCGCCTTGCTCCAAACCACTTGATCGATCAATCCAGCCGCGCCGGACAGGAAAAAACAGAGGAGCAAAGCGGGAAACAAATAGCGGGGTGATGACGCGCGTGGCATGGCCCGGCGAATGGTAGTCCGCGTATTTTGCGGCGTCAAATCCCGGCGCGCGGAGAATGGCGGGCAGCGCCGTGGCGGATTCGTTTCGATGTAATCCCAAGAATGCGGCCGGTCCAGTTAACTTCAAAGAACTTCAGCGGCTGAAGCCCTTTTTGAGTGCCTGAATGACGCGGCTGAACGGGCTGCGGAAAGACTTAAAATTTGTCATTCTGAGCGGAGCGAAGAATCCCTCTTTGTTTCTTTGCTTGCACTTGGATCGAAGAGAGATTCTTCGCCCCGCTCAGAATGACAAATCGAGGGACTTTTTCCGCAGCCTGTGAAGCCGCGACCCACAATTCCCAATCACGAGAGGATTGGCACGCAGCCGAGATTTGCACCTGAAGGAAACGCTCAGGAAGGATTGGTGTCCCGCCGGCGCATCTTACGGCCGGCGAATACGGCGATTTTGCCCGCGACGTAAAAAGCCACAGCCAAAAACATCAGCAGGATTCCGGTGGCGGTAGTTCCGGGCGGCCAGGCCGAAGTGCCGGGAGCGGCGCGCCAGGTGAAGCGCACGAAAGCGCTCCAGGCCAGAGTCGCGAACGCCGCGAGAAACAGAAACTTGGCCAGCACCATCAACACGTGTCCCGCCGACTCCAACCACTCCTGCTGGCCCTCGACAAAAATTCGCAACGCATTGCCTCCCAAAGCATTTTAACCGTTCAGTAGTTTGCCGCCAGCACGATAATCGATACCACGTCCCGGGACAGTTTTGCAAAATCGTTGCCATTGCTCCCCGGTAAACCTGTGTCCAGCGCTTAATCACGCAAAGCCGGATGCACCCGAGGAACCGCGCTTGGCCAGGCGTGATTCTATCAGGCAACGCGCGTGATAATCTGGAGCATCTCGATGGTGCGGCTGGAGGAAGGAAAATATTCCGCCGGGTTTCCTGCCCATCGGGAATGACCTCGGTACAAAGCAAATGGCCAAGCGTGTTGACGACCGGCCGGAGAGTGAAATGAACAAAATCACGGAACTGTTACTGCGGCCTGCGCTGGCGGCGGCGCTGCTGGCTCCCGGCGCGCTGGCCCAGAGCGCGGCGCCGGAGCCTCCGGTGGCTAAAAAGGTGCCGCACGAAACACTGGTGAATGGCACGACTCTTAAGGACGACTACTTCTGGCTGCGCGACCGCAAAGATCCCGACGTGATGAAGTATCTCGAAGCGGAAAACGCCTACACCGCCGAAGTGATGAAGCCGACCCGCGAGTTTCAGGAGTCGCTGTACAAGGAAATGCTCAGCCATGTGAAGCAGACGGACCTGAGCGTGCCGGCGCGGGAAGGCGAGTATTTCTATTATTCGCGCACGGAAGAGGGAAAGCAGTATCCGTACCAGTGCCGCAAAAAAGGCAGCCTGGACGCGCCCGAGGAAATTCTGCTTGATCTGAACAAGCTGGCCGAGGGGCACACGTTTCTGGGGCTCGGCGAATTCCACGTCAGCGATGACGCCAACCTTCTGGCGTATTCCATTGATACTACGGGCTACCGGCAATTCACACTTTATGTGAAGGATCTGCGCACGGGCAAAACGCTCGGCGAGCACATCGATCGCGTGGACTCCGCCGCCTGGGCCGCCGACAACAAGACGCTTTTTTATACGACCGAAGATCCCGTCTCCAAGCGCGTAAACAAATTCTGGCGGCACGCGGTCGGCGCTCCGAAGAGCGACCTGCTGTTCGAGGAGAAGGACGAGCTGTTTGATATCGGCGTGGGCCGGTCACTCGACAAGAAAATGATTTTTCTGGAATCGGAAGCCAAAACTTCCCACGAGTACCGCTTCCTGGCGGCGGACAATCCCGCCGGGCAATTCAAAATCATCGCGCCGCGCCGGCCCGGCCACGAATATGACGTGACCCATTATGAGGGCCAGTTTTATATCACCACCAACAAGGACGCCAAAAATTTCCGCGTGGTTACCGCGCCGGTCAGCGATCCCTCCGAGAAAAACTGGAAACCCTTCATCGATCACAACCCCAAGGTGAAAATCGACGCGCTGGAAACCTTTGCCGGGCATCTGGTGATCACCGAACGCGAAGGCGGGTTGGCCTATCTGCGCGTGATCGACATGAAGACCCGGGAGTCGCACCGCATCACCACGCAGGAGTCCGACTACGATCTGTCGCTGGGCGACAACCGCGAATACAACACGCCGACGATCCGTTTCAACTACCAGTCCATGGTCACGCCGCTATCCGTGTATGACTACGACCTCGGCGCGCGCACGCGCAAGCTGATGAAGCAGCAGGAGGTGCCGGGCGGGTTTGACGCCAACCGCTACGAAGAAAAACGCATCTGGGCCAAGGCGCGCGACGGCGTGCAGGTGCCGATTTCCATTGTCTATAAAAAAGGCGTGCCGATGGACGGCAGCGCGCCAATGTGGCTGAACGGCTATGGCTCGTACGGCATCTCGCAATCGCCCACGTTTTCCTCCAATCGCCTGGTGATGCTCGATCGCGGCGTGATTTTCGGCATCGCTTATCCTCGCGGCGGCGGCGAACTTGGCGAAGAGTGGCGCGAAGCCGGCCGGATGATGTTCAAGACCAACACGTTTAATGATTTCATCGATTGCGCGGAGTATCTGGAAAAAAACAAATACACTTCGCCGGATCGCCTGGTGGCGCAGGGACGCAGCGCCGGAGGCATGCTGATGGGCGCGATCGCCAACATGCGGCCCGATCTTTTTAAGGCCATCGTCGCGCAGGTTCCGTTTGTGGACATCATCAACACCATGCTCGATGCGTCCTTGCCGCTGACGACCAGCGAATACATCGAGTGGGGAAACCCGCACGAAGAGCACGCCTTCGATTACATGATCCGCTACTCGCCGTATGACAACGTAACGGCCAAGGGCTATCCGGCCATGCTGGTGGAAGTGTCGCTGAACGACAGCCAGGTGCCGTATTGGGAGGGAAGCAAGCTGGTCGCCAAGCTGCGCGCCACCAAGACGGACAAAAATGTGCTTCTGTTGAAAGCCAATCTGGGAGCGGGCCATGGAGGTTCGTCCGGCCGGTACGATGCACTGCGCGAAGCGGCATTCGACTACGCGTTTGCGTTGTGGCAGATGGGAATTACGAAGTAACAGCGGCCGGATTGTGCGCCGCTATTTTATTTCGACCAGTTCCAACGCTTCCAGGCTGGGGCCTTCGATCATGACGGCGCGCGTGTCGCCGAATTTGTAAGGCTGTTTCAGGAATTTCACGCCTTCCGCTTTCAGCTTGGCCACCCAGGCATCGAGATTTCCCACGCTGAGCCCAATGTGATCGGCCAGATGCCCGCGCGTGCTGACCAGCGGCTGATCTCCCTGGCGCTCGTACCACATCATGGCTACGTCATCGAACAGAACTCCCGCGGAAGGTTTCCTGCGCGTGCCTTCTTTTTCCAGGCCCGGCCAGCTCGGCTCGCTGCGCTCCACTTTGCAATCGGCCTCGGTGTGAGCAACCGCGCCCGGCGCGGGCGGCGGCACGGGAGCGTTGAGATGTTTCTGATACCAGAGTTGCGCGCAATACGGATTCTCCTGATACATGTGCACGTGATTGAAGCGCTCGACGGGCATGTTGCCCTGATACTCGATGATCGCGCCGTCGGGGCCTTGCAGGTAGGCGAAGCCCGCGCCGCCTTCGGGCTTGACGCCCGCGGCTTTCGCTTCGGCAAGTTGCGATTTTGTCAGGCCGAGAATTCCGCCTGTTCCCGGAAACGTGTCGCTGCTGATGAGCACCGACCCGCCGTCTTCCGACGTGTAGAGCGGCAGCAGTTTCACTTCGCCGCGCTCCTTGTACATCGCCAGATTTTTGCGAACGTCGGTTACGTGCCAGCCGAAGTGCCAGATCGCGGTTTGCGGCGTGGTCGGAGGCGGCGCGCTGACTTTCGTGAACAGCACGTAGACCTTCCCGGCTTTGAGCGCGGGGAATCCGGCGACGCTGGCCTTGCTGGTGCTTGGAAATTCCTTCATGTAAAAATCGATGGCGGCATCCGGATTTTGGGAATTGAGGTGCAGGTGATGGAAGCCCGGCGCGGGAAGCGGCGCAGCCGGACTTGCAGATTGAGAGCGCCCGGCCAGCGCGATCAGCAGAGCGAGAATCGTGGCCAAAACTAAATTTCTGATGTTCACAGTGTCCCCGCCGCGTTGAGAAAACGGATTCGTGATGCGCCAATCTATATGCCCGCATTCGACGGAAGTCAATCGCGGTCGTGGCGGAAAAGGCTGCACCAGCGTACCTGCGCACCGGCCCTTCACCATACCGTCCAGGGTTGACAGTCGAGAATCCTCCGACTATCGTGAGCCTACTGTGAAAATTCTGGTGATCGGGGGCGGAGGACGCGAGCACGCGATGATCTGGCGGCTGCGGCAGTCGCCCGAAGTGGAAAAAATCTGGTGCGCGCCGGGCAACGGCGGAATCGAAGAGCTGGCGGAATGCATTCCGGTGAGCGCCGACGATGTTCCGGGCCTTGTAGCGCTGGCCGAGAATCTGAAGCCCGATCTGACCATCGTCGGACCGGAAGCGCCGCTGGTCGGCGGAATCCGCAATAAATTTGAATGCCGCAAGATGCGCCTGGTGGGCCCGTCGCAGCGCGACGCGCGGCTCGAAGGCAGCAAGATTTACGCCAAGCAGTTCATGGACCGCTACGAAATTCCCACGCCCACGCTGTATGGAGAATTCGATTCGCCGCAGGAAGCGATTCGCGCGCTGGACGCGGTTGATTGGCCGGTGGTGATCAAGGCCGACGGCCTGTGCGCGGGCAAAGGTGTTCTGGTGGCGGAAACGCGCGCAGAGGCCGAGTCTTTTATTCGCCGGCTGATGCAGAAGCACGAACTTGGCCATGGCGGAGCGCGCGTGCTTCTGGAGGGCGCGCTTCAGGGCGAGGAGCTTTCCTTCATCGTGCTGACGGATGGAAAATCGTTTCTGCCCATGGCCCCCACGCGCGACCACAAGCGCGTGTTCGACGCCGATCGCGGACCGAATACCGGCGGTATGGGCGCCTTTACCATGGACGGAATGATTACGCCGGCGTACGAGTCCATGATCGTAAAGGATATCGTGTGCCCGACGATCGCCGGACTTTCCGAAGAGGGCATTCCCTACACCGGCTTTCTGTATTTTGGGCTGATGCTCACTTCCAGCGGACCGATGGTTTTGGAATACAATTGCAGGCTGGGCGATCCGGAAACGCAGGCCATCATGATGCGCATGGACTTTGATCTGGCGGCGGCGTTTGAGTCGGTGGCGTCGCGCAAGCTGGACCGGTTCAAGGCTTCGTGGAAGCCGGGCGCAAGCGTTTGCGTGGTGATGGCTTCGGCCGGATATCCCGGAACCATCGAGACCGGAAAGAAAATTACGGGACTCGAGGAAGCAGCGGCGCTGAATGATGTGGCAGTGTTTCACGCGGGGACCAAACGCGAAGGCGACAGCGTCGTGACCAGCGGCGGGCGGGTGCTGGGCGTGACGGCGCTGGCGGATAATCTTCCCCAGGCAATCCACAAAGCGTACGAGGCTGTGGGAAAGATCGAATTTGAAGGCGCGCACTGCCGCTCCGACATCGGAGCCAAAGGCGACCTGAGGAAAAGCATTGCGCTGGGGGCGCCGCGTGGGTGAAGTGCTGCACTTATATCAGTGCGTCGCGCACGGACAGCCGATGCGCGAGTACGACGAAGTGTTTGCGGTCGAAAACAAGGGCCTGAAGGACTGCATCCACGGCCGCGCGGGAAGCTCGCGGCAAGTGCTGGTGATGGACGTCGAAACGCTCGAGCAGTTTGGCCTTGAGCCTGGCCGCGTCCGCGAAAACATCACCACCCGCGGGATCGTGCTGGAGAATTTGTCGCTCGCGCAGCGCTTGCGGGTCGGAGAGGTTCTGCTGCAGATCACGCAGCCCTGCACGCCCTGCCACCAGATGGACGAAATTCGGCCGGGACTGCAGGAGGAAATTCGCGGGCGGCGCGGCGTGCTGTGCCGCGTGATTGAGCCCGGACGCATACGCCGCGGCGATCGCGTGGAACTGGAAGAGAAATCGGGAGCCGCGCATTCCCGCAGCGGTGACTCCATATCAAACGCATTCTGAATTCATTTTCACAACAATCCTAAAGACACAGGGAGCCATCATGGCCAGTGACTCGGCAAACGAAAAGAAGAACGCGAAAAAACCGCTCGTGGGAATCGTCATGGGATCGGACACGGACCTGCCGGTGATGAGCGAAACGGCGAAGATGCTGGAGAAATTTGAAGTGCCTTACGAAATTGAAGTGACTTCGGCGCACCGCTCTCCGGCGCGCACGCACGAATACGCCTCGACGGCCGTGACGCGCGGACTGAAGGTTGTAATCGTGGCAGCGGGAGGCGCGGCGCACTTGGCGGGAGTCATCGCGGCGGTCACCACCCTGCCGGTGGTTGCCGTGCCCATGGCCACCACGGTCCTCTCTGGAATTGATTCGCTTCTTTCCAGCGTGCAAATGCCCGGCGGCGTTCCGGTGGCGGCCATGGCCATCGACAAACCCGGCGCGGTCAATGCGGCCATTTTTGCCGCGGAAATTCTGGCCACATCCGATGCGGACGTTGCCAAGCGCCTGACAACCTATAAGGAAGAATTGGCGAAATCGGTGGCTGAAAAGAGCGCTCGCGTGAAACTGCAGTACGCCGGAAAAACCAGCTAGGCCGCAGCTTTCACCAGCTGCAACGAAACCAGTGATTCAACAGGGCCGGCTTCCTCCGGCAGGTTTCCAGAAGTCCATTCACGGACTCACGGAATCCCGCCGGCGGGAGCCGGTGCTGTGTTTCGCGCACCTTAATGATTTTCTCCGCCGGGATTCGCATCCTCACGGCTGGCCTGCTTGGTGTTGCCGGCCAGCGCTTGGCGCGGGCGCCTGCACGGGCTGGGAAAAAACTTCAGCAAAAGCGGAAACAATCACAGGCGGGCGAGATTGCTCCGAGTGGAAACAAAACGGGCTCGCCGAAGTTTTCCAGCGAGCCCGCTTTGCTGCCTGCGATGCTATTCGTGTTCCGTAACGCCGGCCGCCTAGCTATTTCTTAGCGGCGTTGGCGGCGAAGCGCTCCTGCATGTGGCGGGTCAGGTGCGGGGTGATGCCCAGGATGCGCTCGATCAGCATCAACTGCCCGCGATGGTGCATTTCGTGCTCCTTCACGGAGAGGAGCATGTCAAAGCGGGTCCGTGCCGGCGGTGTGCCGCCCGGCGGCATGGTTACGACTTCGCCCAGGAAATTGTCGTCGAGCTTTTCCAGAAACTTGGCCCAATCCTCGCCCTGTCTCGTGAGCAGTTCGATCACCTGAGCCTTGGTGCGCGGAGCTTTTTCTTCCGCCTGCATTTTTTGCATCAGCGCCGGAAAATCAAATCCGGCCAGGGTGGAACGGCGCTCCACGCCGTGAACCTGTTTTTGGAATGCGGCGGCCATGCCGATGTGCGCGAACAATTCCGCCACGCTGCGCGATTCGGGCATGGGGCGGAAACCGTACTTGCCTTCTGGAATATCCTCGGCGATTGCCAAAGTATTTTTTCGGACGGTGCGGAAACTTTGGGCCAGCTCTTTGCCACCATAGTAGTTCACGGGATTCTCCTTCGATTCAACCAGGTTTGATTTTCCATGAGCAGGAAAGGACCAGAAGTTTAACACGCCGCGGCCGGAAATTTAAAAGTCGGGGTGTCCGGAAGGCGGTTGGATTTGGGGCATCGTTGATGAGTTTTCGGAAAGCGGCTTTTACCTCGGCGTTATTTTTGACGAATGAGTTTATATCGAGCGGATTGCCACCGCTGCCGATTTCGTTCGGACCCGTTGGTGTGCAGCCGCGCCGAATTCAACGGAAAAAACACCCCTGGCCGCCAAAGCCGGGCATTCCTGCAGCAAATCGTTATAGAATACCGGCAATGGGTGGCGCGGGCGGCGATGGCGGGTTCGTATGCCCGAACACGAGTCGGTCGAGAGAATCTTCTGAAGTCGAGGTGAATATGCGGCGGTCAGTGGCGCTCTTACGTCGAAGTCCCTTCATCCTGTTTCTTTGCGTAGCGAGCTTCGCAGGCCGGCCCGCGAACGCCGCGCCACCGTCCGACGGCGCCGCCGACACGCCCGCGCCCTCCGCGCTCCATGACGACCTGCAGCGCTCCTACCGCACCGACAAATATCTGGAAGTTGCCGAGAGCGGCGTGGACCGCGGCGAGAATATTTACTGGCACAAGTGCTGGGCCTGCCACAACCAGTACCAGCAGGCCGCCCCGACGCTGGAAAAACTTTTTGATCGCGCCGCGCTGATCACCGGAGTTCCGGTGACGGAAGAAAATGTGGCCGCCCACGTGAAAAAGGGCGGCCCCGGCATGCCGTCGTTCGGCACCACGCTCTCCAATGCGGATGTGGCGGACGTGGTCAGCTACCTGCACAGCAACAAGTGCTGCGTAGAGGGCGAACATCTTCCGGCCAATCCCTGGTACCGCGCGGAATCCAGCAAATGGACGGTGCAGAGCGGGCTCTCCGGCGGCGCCAGCGGCACGGTGAAAGTGGCCAGCGGCGATTCGCCCGAAGGCATCATGGTGCAGCTCATCGCGCCGAACGGCGTGCGCACTACGGTCTACACGAACGAAGACGGCAAATATGAATTTCCAAAAATGCAGGCGGGAACTTATACCCTGCGCATCGCCAATCCGCTGGAGTTCAAGCCTTATCGCCGCGACGCGGTGCGCATCGACGGAGCCGGCAAGCTCGACGAAATCATTTTGGAGCGCATCGCGAAAACCCGCGCGCTTCCGGCCACGCCCGAAGTGGAATCGCAACTGAGCGGCGAGGAAATTCTTTGGAATTTGCCGGGTACGGTCGAGGAAAAAGAGGCGCTGCACAACACCTGCGCGCTGGGATGCCATTCCTTCCAGCAGATCTTCAAAAATCGCTACGATGAGCGCAGCTGGGGCGTGCTGGTGGCGCGCATGCTGCATCGCGGCGGCGGCCCGCTGATCAACGATCCGCTGGAACCGGTCAGCGATTCGGCGCAGGCCACCGATCGCCTGCTGACCAAGTGGCTGGCCAAGGTTCGCGGCCCGGAAACCGTGGACCCGCCGATGTATGCGTTCCCGCGGCTCACCGGCGAATCCAACCGCGTGGTGGTGACCGAATTCGAATTGCCGCGCGCCCTGCAAAGCGCGCATGACGTGTATGGCGACGGCCAGGGAAACATCTGGTACACCAGCCATCTGAGCCGCTACTTCGGCAGGCTGGATACGCGCACCGGCCAGGTGACTGAATACATGACGCCGCTGACGCCCGGCGCGCAACCCGGTACGCACCACGTGCTGGTGGAAAAAAACGGCGAGGTGCTGATCTCCGAGCCCTGGTCGCACAAGCTGCTGAAGCTCGACCCGCGCAATGGCGAGATGGTCGAAGTGCCCGTCGCCGCTCCTTTTCCCATCAATTCCGCCGGCATGGCGGACTTTGATATCACGCCGGACGGCTTCGTTTGGGCCAGCATGGGCGGCGGGTACGCCGCGGAAAAGATCGATCCGAAAACGGGGAAAACCGTTCAGAAGTACCCGATGAAAGTTCCCTTCAGCTACGACGGCATCATTTCGCAGGACGGCAATTACTGGGCCGGCGGAGCAATTTCCGGAACGTTTGGAAACTCGGCCGAGCTGCTGGATATCCGCACCGGAGAGATGCTGAATCTGGATTCGGGCGACAGGAAATCGGCGGGACGCCGCGGAGGATTCGATCCCTTCGGCAATGCCTGGTTCGGCGGAGAGAACGGCACGCTGGTCGAGCTAGACGCCAAGGCCAAGCGCATCCGGGAGTTTTATCCGCCGGGGCCGGTGGAACCGTACACCGATCTATATTCCGTGGAGCCCGACAAGAACGGTGAAGTTTGGGGCGGCGAACTGCATGGCCGGGAATTCCTGCGCTACAATCCGAAGACCGGGCACTGGACGGAATACGCCATGCCGGAGCCCTATTCGCACTCCCGGGCGGTCTGGGTGGACAAGAGTTCCACTCCCACTACGGTGTGGTACGCGGACTACAGCACCGGGCGCATCGTGCGTATTCAGCCGATGGAATAAGCCGGGAAACACTTTTTTACCGCAGTCGGATTGGCAACAAGATTTTTTTCATCGCTTACTGCTTTTGAATCGTCTCAGTATCCGGAGGGTCACCATGTCCAATGCCACACACGTTCCGCAAGTCCCGCAAATCAAGGAAGAAACCGCAGAGCCTGGACTGCGCGAAGTGATCGAGCGTGCCAAGGTCACGAAAAGTCCGCCGCCGCAGTGGTATCGGACCATGGGACAGAACCCGGAAGTCGCCAAGGCCTTCGCGGGCTATTGGGACATGCTGCATCGCGGCGGCACCGTGTCGCATGAGATCAAGGAGCTGGCGCGAATTCAGATCGCGCAGATCATCGGCTGCGAGTTCTGCGCCCGGCAAATTTCTCCGCTTGCGCCCTCCATCACCGAGGAGGAAAAGCGCAGCTGTGCCCTGCCCAACTGGGAGCATCCCGATCCCAAAACCCGCGCCGCCCTCCATTACGCGCGCACGCTCACGCTGGATGATGGCCGGGACAAGGAAGTGTACGACGAGCTTCGAAAGTTTTATAACAACGCGGAAATCATCGAGCTCTCCGCGTTTTTCTGCCTCACCGCGGGCGGCAACCGCATGGCCAAGAGCTGGAGCATCGAGCCGCACGGCGAAGTTCCCGCCATTCCGGCGGGCGCGATGTCCATTCACGGCGACGCCGAGCCGCAAGCGGCCAGCCACGCTTCGCAGGCGAAGTAAGCCGCGGGCGCCAATTTTCCGTCGGAATCGAGCCAAATCAGGCTGAATCGGGGCATGGAGGCCGATGGCCATATAGGGAAACCTTTTTCCCTCAGCTGCGAAGTAACCAATGGGACGTGCCTCGAAGAATGCCTCTTGCAATGATTGCGCTATGGTAACTACATTGTTTCTATGTATTTGTGGCCGGTTGGCGAGGGCACGACGCAGCGGACAGCCAGTTTCCGGATGGCACGGCAATTGCCATTGTCCTGGTGCGTCTGCCCTATTCCGAGACCCCAAGATTCGGCTACTGGCGTCTCTGATGGTCGACCAGTCTTTCGTTTAAAGGGTTTGATCCGTTGAGCCGGGAGGAGGGAAAGCCTTCCGCGCGCAACAAATGGCTTCCGACGCAGGTACACGGCCGGAACAAGAATCGAGCGACGCCGCTCGACACCGCGAATATGGGACAAAATTCAGCAGACCAGTCCAGGCATTTGGACTATTGGAAGAATCAACTCACGGGCGATGTGCCGCGGTTGCAGCTGCCGTTTGACCGCGCCCGGACGTCGGACGAAGCTCCGGCTGGCTCCGTCGAGGAATTCGAACTGCCGTCCGATCTGGTCGCGTCGCTCAGGCGCGTGGCCGGAGCGTCGGCGGATTCCCTGCGTGTCACGCTCCTTACCGGGGTCGCCGCGCTGCTGCAGCGATATTCCGGGCAGGACGACATGATCCTGGGAAGTTCGCTCGCGGGTAATGCGGCGGAAAATTCGGAAAGCCGCGTTGCCTTGCGACTGAATCTCGCCGGAAATCCCACATTTGCCGAGCTCCAATCGCGCGTCTCCTCGCTGTGGTCCGAAGCCGACGCACATAGTGCCCTACCATTTTCCGAAGTGCTGAAAGCCGTGCGTCCGAATCCGGATTCGAGCGAGCCGCTATTTTCCGTGGCGGTGGATTTCGTTTCGGGGGGCGCGGCCGCCGCAACTTTTAGCGGGAGTGTTTCGGAGGATTTGAAATTTTCGTTTGAGGACCGCGGCGCAACCGTGCGCGGATCGATCGTCTACGCGACGGACATATTCGATCGCGGCGCCATCGTCGCCATGGCCGGGCATTTGCTGAATCTTGTCACCGCGGCGAGCGCCGATCCTGACCGCCGCATATCGGAAATCGGGCTGCTGACCGAAAGCGAAAGCAAACGGATCCTCCGCGACTGGAATGAAACGAGCGTTGCTTTTCCGGATGTTTGCACGCACGACTTATTTCAGCAGCAGGCCGCGAAAACGCCGGAGCTGGTCGCCGTCAAGCATCGGGGCCAAACGCTGACCTATCGCGAACTGAACGAACGCGCCAACCAGCTGGCGCACTTCCTGCAAAAGCGCGGCGTCGGCCCCGAAGTGTTGGTGGGCGTGAGCCTGAACCGCACTCCCGAAATGGTGATCGCTCTGCTCGCTACCTGGAAATCCGGCGGCGCGTATGTTCCGCTCGATCCCGCGTATCCCCAGGACCGCCTGTCCTACATGCTGGAGGATTCCGCCGCGAAATATCTGCTGACCAGCAGCGATCTGAAACACCTGTTTCCGAACGCCGCCGGCAAAACGATTTTCGTCGATTCCGGCTGGAGTGAAGTGGCCGCGGAATCCACGGAAGATCCCGCGTCCAGCTCGGCGCCGTCGAACCTCGCCTATGTGATGTACACGTCGGGCTCAACGGGAGCGCCCAAGGGCGCGATGATTCTGCACAGCGGCCTGGTGAACTACCTGACCTGGGCCATCGGCGCGTACGGTGTGGAAGCGGGGCGCCCGGTTCCCGTACATTCCTCGATCTCATTTGATCTGACGGTTACCAGCTTGTATCCGGCGCTGCTCGCCGGCGGCTATGTGGAACTTTTGCCGGAAGACGTTGGCGCGCAGAATCTGATTGCGGCGCTGAAAAAGCCGGAACATCGCAGCCTGGTGAAGATCACGCCGGCCCATCTGGAGTTGCTCAGCCAACAGCTCAGCTCCGAAGAATCGGCCACCGTGACGAAGACATTCGTGATCGGCGGCGAAGCGCTGCTGGCGGAAAACCTGGTGCTGTGGCGCGAATTCGCTCCCGAAACGCGCCTGGTGAATGAGTACGGCCCAACCGAAACCGTGGTGGGATGCTGCGTGCACGAAGTGCGGCCCACCGATCCCAAGGCCGGACCCGTGGCCATCGGGCGGCCCATTGCCAACACCCAGCTCTATATTCTCGACGCGAAGCTGCAGCCGGTTCCCGCGGGCGTCAAGGGCGAGCTGTATATCGGTGGAGCGGGCGTCGCCCGCGGATACTTCAACCGGCCGGACCTGACCGAGAAAAAATTCATCCCCGATCCGTTTTCCGGAAAGCCCGGCGCCCGGCTATACAAAAGCGGAGACCTGGCGCGCTACCGGCAGGATGGAATTCTGGAGTACCTTGGCCGCGCCGACGATCAGGTGAAAGTGCGCGGGTACCGCATCGAGCTGGGAGAAATCGAAGCGGCGCTCGCGGCGCACCCCTCCGTGCAGACCTGCACCGTGCTGGCGCTGGAAGAAACACCCGGTAACAAGCAACTCGTCGCCTACGCCGTGCCTCAGCCCAACCGCACGCTGGCCGTCGATGACCTGAAAACTTTTCTGAAACAGTCGCTTCCGGAGTACATGGTTCCGTCGCAGTTTGTTTTTCTGGAATCGTTTCCGCTAACGCGGAACGGCAAGATCGATCGCAAGGCGCTGCCCGCGCCGACGCACGCCAGCATTTCGGCGGCCCACGAATTTGTGGCGCCCACCACGGAAACCGAAAAGAAAGTCGCGGCCATGTGGGAGGAGTTGCTGAAAGCGCCGCGCATCGGAATTCACGACGACTTTTTCGATCTCGGCGGGCACTCGCTGATGGCCATCAAGGCGCTCTCGCGCATTCGCGAAGAGTTTGGCGTGGACCTGCCTCTGGCGACGCTGCTCCAGGCCCCCACCGTTGCGAAATTATCGGCGCTGCTGCACAAGGAGGATTTCAAGCCCTCCTGGTCGCTGCTCGTTCCGATTCGCACCGGCGGATCGAAGCCGCCGCTTTTCCTGATGCACGCGCACGGCGGAAATGTGCTGGATTATCACCCGCTGGTAAACCACCTGGATTCCGACCAGCCGGTTTATGCATTTCAGGCGCGCGGCCTGGACGGAAATCTGATCAAGGACGCCACGCTGCCGGAGATGGCCGCGGCATACGTGGCCGAACTTCGGGCGTTTCAGCCGGAGGGCCCCTATTTCCTCGGCGGTTTCTGCCTGGGCGGATTGCTGGCGCTGGAGGCCGCGGAGCAACTGGTTGCCGCCGGCCAGAAAGTTTCGCTGGTGATGATGGTCCAGTCGATCCATCCGGAAGCGATGGACTTCAAGCCGAGGACTGCGGCGTACAAGCGCTTCTGGTACCGGCTGACCAAGCGCGTCCGGCTGGAAGCGGAAAATTTCTCAAACGGCCGCAAGGGCTACCTGATGCAGCGCATCATCCATCTGGCCGATGTATTGCGGGTGCGGGCGTCGATTGCCTATCGGGACATCACCGGCAAGAACGCCGCCATGACTCCGGAACTCTCCAAACTGTATTTCTTCGAGGCTCTGGGCGTGGAGCACAAGAAAGCCATGGATCAATACCGGCCGGCGCCCTTTGACGGCGACGTCGTAGTGTTCCGCGCGAAAAATCAATTGAAGGGTTTGATTGCTGACCAATATCTGGGCTGGAAGAACACGGTCCGCGGCAACCTGGAAATGTGCGATGTTCCCGGGCACCAACAGAATGTCATGCTGGAGCCGAACGTCTCACAACTGGCGAAGGAACTATCCCTTCGCCTGAAGGCGGCGCATCAGAAGTCGACAAAGATTCCACGCGGCAGAACAGCACGTGAACGAGCGCTGAAACTAGCGACTTCCAAGTAGGACAGGCTTCACAGGCTGCGGAAAAATCTAAAATGTTGTCATTCTGAGCGAAGCGAAGAATCTCTCTTTGTTCTTTTTTGCTTGCACTTAGATCGAAGAGAGATTCTTCGCTTCGCTCAGAATGACAACACGAGGTGTTTTTCCGCAACCTGTTCAGCCTGTCAGGTTTAGATTCCAGCCAGCCGAAAATTTAAACCAGACAAGCGCAAGCTTGCCCCACTCTACAGCGACCACCCAATCAACTCTTCCAGAATTTCATTCGTTCCGGCGTAAATGCGTTGCACGCGGCTGTCCAGCCACATCTGCGCGATCGGATATTCGGACATGTAGCCGTACCCGCCATGCAGCTGCACGCACTCGTCAACAATGCGGCATTGCGTCTCCGTCATCCAGTACTTGGCCATTGCTGCAGTGACCGGATCGAACTGGCCGGCGATAAATTTCTCAATGCAGTTGTCGATGAACACGCGGCCGATCTGCGCCTCGGTCTTGCACTGCGCCATTTTGAAGCGCGCATTCTGGAATTCAATCAGCGCCTGCCCGAAGGCTTTTCGTTCCTTGGCATACTTGATGGTGATAGACAGAGCGCGCTCGATGGTGGCAATGGCCCCGACGGCAATCATCAGCCGCTCGTAGCGCAGCTGCTCCATCATCTGCGAGAAGCCCGCGCCTTCGGCCGTGCCCAGCAAGTTGGTGGCGGGCACGCGCACGTCGTCAAAGAAAAGCTCGCAGGTGTCGATTTCATGCATGCCCACTTTTTCAAGCGAATTGCCGACGCGGTAGCCCTTCAGATTTTTCGTTTCCATCACGATCATGGAGATGCCGCGGAAGCCCGCGACTTTCGGATCGGTTTTCGCGGCCACGCAAACCAGGCCGGCATGCCAGCCGTTCGTGATGAACGTTTTTGAGCCGCTGATGATGTACTCGCTGCCTTCGCGCCGCGCCGTGGTCTTGATCGACTGCAGGTCCGAGCCGGCCGAGGGTTCGGTCATGGCAATGGCTCCGACCAGATCTCCGAGGCCCATCGCCGGCAGCCATTTCTTCTTCTGCGCCTCGCTGCCGTACGTGAGGATGTAGTGCGACACGATGCTCTGCACGCCGCAGCCGAAATTGATTCCGGCCTGCGCCAGTTCTTCGGTCACCACGGCTTGATGCGCGAACGAGCCTCCTCCTCCTCCGTACTCCTCCGGCACATCCGGCAGGAGCAAGCCGGTCTGGCCCGCTTTTTGCCAAGCCTCCGCGTCCGGGCGATGCTGCCCGCGCCACTTGGCCTGCAAGGGCAGGAATTCCTCCTCCAGGAATTCCCGCACACTGCTGCGGTACATTCGTAGCTCGTCCGTCATCCACGGCGATTCGTAGTTAGACATAGGTACACAAAATGTTATCCCAGCTAAAATGCTATCGCCAGCGTTAAGCGCGGGAATTGCAGACCGTGTTTCGTTACATGCATCCGTAAGGGCTTTCATGTGACGGCGATCACGGGAGGCCTTAAACCGCGCATCCCGAAGCCCCGACCATCGCCGGGGCGCTTCCTTGCAGGACTGGGCAATCCCCGCAAACTCATGCCCCTGCGACCATGATTTCGAGATTACGATGTTCCTAGGACGCGCCGGCTGGACGACGGCCAAGGGGAGTGCTTTGGTACCGGAAACAACCTCGGGAACACGCGGAGAAGCCGCGGACGACATCTCGATCTGGACCGCCACCCTGGATCGCAGCGAAACGGAGCGCGCCGGGTGGGAGGCGACCCTCTCGCCGGATGAACTTGCCCGGGCGAACCGCTTCCATTTCGTGAAAGACCGCAATCATTTTGTGGTCGCGCGCGGGATTGCTGCGGATCGCTGCTCGGAAAGTATCTTCATCAGGAGCCTGGCGGCCTGGAGTTCGCGTACGGACCCTACGGAAAGCCGGAGCTTTCGGGAGCCAGCGCCGTGAGCGGAGCTTCCTTCAATCTGGCCCATTCGGCAGGGCTCGCGGCGTATGCGATTTCCCGCGGGCGGAACCTGGGGATCGACGTGGAGCGGATTCAGGCGGAATCCGCGGGCGAAGGCGTTGCGCGGCGCTATTTTTCCGCCCGTGAAGTCAGCGATCTGCAGACGCTGCCGCACGAAGAGAAGGTTGCGGCCTTTTTTCGTTGCTGGACGCGCAAGGAAGCGTACCTGAAAGCGCTGGGAACCGGATTACAAACGCCGCTGGACGGTTTTTCGGTGAGCCTGCTGCCGGGCCAGCCTGCGCTATTTCTGGATGGGGTCACGCCGGACTGGCGCCTGGAAGCGTTTCAGCCGGCCGAAGGCTATGCCGGCGCCGTGGTCTACAGCGGCGCGCCATGCGCGATCCACCATCTGGCGGTTTCGTCCTAGCTTTCCCAGCACTTCTGCTCCTCTCTTTTCGACCGGATCCAACCCGAAAAATCCCCTCGCCGTTGGCCTCCCTCACGCCCCGATGGTATTCTTTCTTCCCCGGGCGATTTCGCGGGTCGGCCCGCGAATGCAGCGGGGCTGGAGTTTCGCAAAGGACGAACGACATGGGCCGAATCACGAGGCGCGGGTTCACTGGAGTGCTTGCCTCGGCCCTCGCTTATTCGGCGATTCCCGACCTCCGGGCGGCGCCGGATCGCCCGACCAGCGTGGTACTGCTTCTTTCCGGCGTGATCACCGACGGCGGCTGGAGCCAACTGGCTTTCGAAGGCTTGACGACGCTGAAGGCGCGGGGCTTTCGAACGGCCTACGCCGAAAACATCAGCATCGCGCAGATGGATCAGGTCTCGCGCGGCTACGCGGATGACGGCTTCGATCTGCTGGTGGGCCACGGCGTGGAATTCAGCAGCACGCTTCTGGAAGTCTCTCCCGACTATCCGAAGCAGCGTTTTTTTGTGACCACCTTTCTGCCGCAGCAGGAAGTCCCGCGCAACATCATGTTCGTCAACATGGGCTACTTCGGCGCCGCGTACGGCGCGGGAGTGCTGGCGGCGCTGATTTCGGAAAAGAAGCGCGCCGTCGGCTTCATCGGCGGCAATGACGATCCCAACCAGAACCGCATCAAGAAGGCGTTTATCGCCGGAGCCAAAGCCACGGTTCCGGCAATCCAGGCGCTGGGAATTATTACCGGCGACTATGACAACGCCTCCAAGGGCCGCGAAGCCGCATCCATCCTGATCGGAAATGGCGCTGACGTTCTGTGGCACGCCGCCGACGTAACCGGGCTTGGCGCGATTCAGGGCGCGGTTGCGGGCAACGTAAAAATGATGGGCTGCTACTCGGACCAGACCGACCTTGCGCCGAACCACATGGCCACCAGCTTCCTGATGAATCTCGGCGGAATGGTGATCGGCGTTTCGCAGGAAGTGGCCGCCAACACCTTTGTGGGCGGAACCGAGTGGCGGCCACCGGTGAACGAAATGTGGCTGCAGAAGTGCGGCAAGAACGGCGACTACAATCCGCGGCTGGTCTCGGCGGAGGCGTGGGCCACGTTTCAAAAAGTGTGGATTGACATCGCCCAGCGCAAGATCGATGTCGACTCGATCGTCGCGTAAGTCCGCGTAGACTTTCCGCGTTCATTTTGTTTCTCGGGCACGGGCCCGGCATTTACCTGGAAATTTGAGTGAGGCGGCTTCGTGAAGGAGCGTGCGGTGAAGCATACCCTGGAAATGAAAAACATCGTCAAGCGCTTTCCGGGCGTGCTCGCGAATAATCACGTGAACCTGACGATCCGCGCGGGCGAAATTCACGCGCTGCTCGGCGAAAACGGCGCCGGAAAAAGCACGCTCATGCAGGTTCTCTACGGTTTTCATTCCATGGATTCCGGCGAAATTCTCATCGATGGCCGGCCGGTTCATCTGGGCGGCACCAGGGACGCCATCGCGCTGGGCATTGGCATGGTGCATCAGGAATTCATGCTGGTGCGGCCGTTTTCGGTGGTGGAAAACACTGTGCTCGGCCTGCGCGAAGGTTCCGGGCCGCTGCTCGACTTGGCAAAGGCCTCTGAAAGATTAAAAGCCATCAGCGATCGCCATGGACTGGCGCTCGATCCGGCGGCCGAAACCGGATCGCTGCCGATCGGCGTGCAGCAGCGCGTGGAAATTCTGAAGCTGCTGTATCGCGACGCGCGAATTCTGATTCTCGATGAGCCCACCGCCGTGCTGACGCCCATGGAAAAGGATCAGCTCTTCGGCGTGCTGCGCAAGCTTCGCGCTGACGGGCGTTCGGTCGTACTCGTGACG
The DNA here is from genome assembly GCA_963774805.1 of uncultured Acidobacteriota bacterium. GTDB lineage: Bacteria > Acidobacteriota > Terriglobia > Acidiferrales > UBA7541 > Palsa-360. The sequence goes on along the minus strand of CAVZGK010000016.1, from coordinate 574,430 downwards.
CACAAGCTCGGCGAAATCATGGAAATTGCCGACCGCGTGTCGGTGATGCGCGACGGCCAGTTGGTGGCCACGCGCGAAATCAGCGGCACCTCCGGGCAGGAGCTGACGCAACTGATGGTGGGGCGCGAAGTGAACCTGCGCGCCGAGAAAGCGGAGCGCAAGCGCGGCGCGCCGGTGCTGCAGGTTTCCGAGCTGCGCGTGCGGGACGACAGCGGCCACGAAAAAGTTCGCGGCCTGAACCTCGAAGTCCATGCGGGGGAAATCTTGGGCATCGCCGGAGTGGACGGCAACGGCCAGTCCGAATTGGCCCAGGCGGTGATGCAGCTGCGCGAGATTGCCGGCGGGCGCGTCCTTCTGAATGGCGGAGACATCACGCGCCTGAGCGTCGCGCGGCACCGCGCCGCCGGGCTTTCCTACGTGCCGGCGGATCGCCGCCATGTGGGCTCGGTCACGGAAATGTCCGTGGCGGACAACGCAATTCTCGGCCTCCAGAGAAAATATACGCGCGGGATCTTTCGCGGAATTCGCGAAGCGCGCGAATCTGCGCAGGCGCTCGTTTCGCGCTTCGGGGTGCGCGCCGCCGGCATCGACTTCGCCGCCGGAAAACTTTCCGGCGGCAATCTGCAGAAGCTGATCCTGGGCCGCGAAATCATGCGCGGATCGGCGGCCCTGATCGTGGAGCACCCGACGCGCGGCCTGGACGTCGGCGCAGTCGAAGCGGTGTGGAAGGAATTGCTGAACGCGCGGCAGGAAGGGAAAGCCATCCTGCTGATTTCGGCGGAACTTGAGGAATTGTTGAACCTCGCCGACCGCGTTGCGGTCATGTTCGAAGGCCGCATCATGGGCATTGTGGATGCAGCGGGCGCTTCCCTGGAGGAAATCGGATTGATGATGGCGGGAATTGCGCCGGGTACGCCCGCGGCTCAAGCCGGAAATTTCAAGGAGATGCCGCGTGGCGAAACTCTTTGAACGGCGGCTGACGCCGGCCGATTCTCCGCTGGCGATTTTCGCGACGACCACGGGCGCGTTCGCCGCGGCGATGATCATTACCTCATTTCTGTTTCTGTCTTACGGCGCGAGTCCGTTCGAAGCCTATTTCGCGCTGTTTCATGAGCCGTTTGGAACCCTGCGCGGTTTCGGGTATGCACTGGTACGCGCCGCTCCGTTGTCACTGATCGCTCTGGGCACGGTGGTGAGCTGGCGTTCGGGATTCAGCTACCTCGGATTCGAGGGCTGCTTCGTGATTGGCGCGGCGGCCACAGCCTGGCTGGCGCTGGGCACGGCGCCGGGAGCGTGGCTCGGACCGATACCATTTTTACTTTTCCTGGTGCTGGCCCTGCTCGCCGCTTTTGTCGCGGCGGGAGTGTGGGCGGCGCTGGTCGGGCTGGTTCGCGCGCGGCTCGGAGGAAATGAAGTACTGATCTCCCTGATGTCCAATTACGTCGCGATTTTCATTCTGCAATATCTGGTTTCCGGGCCGATGCGGGCGCCCGGGAGCCTTCCGGAAACGCAGCTGTTTCCGCGGGCGACCTGGCTCCCTTTTATTATTCCCGGAACACGCGCGCACGCGGGCATCCTGATCGCAATCGCCGCGGCGGCGCTGGTATGGCTGCTGCTGAAAAAAATGCCACTCGGCTACGAATTGATTGTCACGGGTTTTAACGCCTCTGCAGCCCGCTATGCGGGGATTGACGTGGCGCGGCGCGTGATCCTGGCTGCGTTTTTCGCGGGCGGATTGGGCGGCCTCGCCGGAATGGTGGACGCGCTGGGAGCGCAGCACAGGGTGATGGACGGCATTAGCGGTGGCGTTGGATTCGTGGGGTTGGTGGTGGCGCTTCTGGCGCGGCTCAATCCCGTGGCCGTAATTCCGACGGCGATCCTGTATGGGGGAATGTCCGTGGGCGCGGACGCCATGCAGCGCCGCGCCAGCATTCCCTCCTCGATCACGTTTATTTTGCAGAGCCTCGCGGTGCTGCTGGTACTGGCGTTTGATGCGCTGCGCTATTACAAAATTAATTTGTCTGCGCTCTCCGGAAAAACATCGCCGCCCGCAGCCGAAGAGGTGATCAAGTGAACGGCCCGCAATTTGTTCTGTCGGCCTTCGTGGTCACCTGGCTGACGGCCAGCCTGCGGCTTGCCGGTCCGGTGCTGCTCGCTGCGCTCGGAGAAACTTTTGCCGAGCAAAGCGGCGTGCTGAATATCGGGATCGAGGGGACGATTCTGCTGGGGGCGCTGGCCAGCTTTCTCACCTCGTACTACACCGGAATGATCTGGCTGAGCCTGCTGGTGGCGGTGCTGGCGGGAATCGCGGCCAATACCCTGCTGGCGTGGATGTACGTGACGGTGCGGGCCAGCCAGGTGGTGGCGGGACTCGTGTTTAACGTTCTCGCGCTGGGCGTGGCCAGCACCATTTATCGCAAGGCACTTGGAAATTCCGCGGCTCCCGAAAGCATCGCGATGTTCCAACCCTTGAATATTCCGGTGCTCGCCAAAATTCCCGTGATCGGTCCGGTGGTGTTCGGGCAGACGATTCTCTTTTACCTGACCATCGCGCTGGCGTTCGTTGCCCATTTCGTTTTATTTCGCACCAATTTCGGGCTGGCGCTGCGCGCCTCCGGTGAGAATCCGGCCGCGGCGGATTCCGCGGGAATTTCCGTGGCGCGGATGCGCTACGCGGGCACGCTGATTTCCGGCGCCGCCGCGGGAATGGCGGGCGGCTACCTGGTGCTGGCGCAGGTGGGACTGTTTCGCGAATCGATCGTGTCCGGGCAGGGTTTCATCGCGCTGGGCATCGTGATCTTTGGCCGCTGGCATCCGCTGAAAGCCGCCGTCGCCGCCATCGTGTTTGGGGCCTGCGATGCGCTGCAGCTGTCCCTGCAAATATTCGGCACGCACGTGCCGTCGCAGCTGTTGCTGGCGCTGCCGTATATCGTAACGATCCTGGCAATTTCCGGATTGTTCGGAGGAAAAGCCGTGCAGCCCGCGTCGCTGATGGTGCCGTATGAGAAGGATTGATGTGGCGCATGCTTTAGCTTGCGCCGTAAGCTCTTACATCGGCTGAAGCGCTTAATGACCCAGATCGCCCCGCAGCGTTCCATGTCACTCTCGTGTAAACTCGCACTGCGCAAGCTAAAGCATGCGCCACATTAAATCGTCATCGAACGCCACGGGCGCTTCTTGAACTTATCCGAGCCGGAGCGGCGCGCCAGGTCATCCGCGTGTCTTTGTGCCTGCTGCCGCACCGCGGCTTCTTTTACGCGAGTCACCACACCGTCGCGCATTACAAACTGTCCGTCAATCATCACGGTAGTGACTTCATTTCCCAGCGCGGAATAAACGATGGCCGATACCGGATGATGGATCGGCGTCATGAACGCGTTGTTGAAATCGATCACTACGATATCCGCTTTCTTTCCCACCTCAATCGAGCCGATTTCCTTTTCCAGTCCCACCGCGCGCGCGCCATCGATCGTCGCCAGCTCCATCACTTTTTCCGCGGTCATGATGGTGGCGTCCTGATGAAAGCCCTTCTGCATCAGCGCCGCAAACTTCATGGCCTGAAACAGGCTGTGATTGTTGCTGCTCGCGGGGCCGTCCGAAGCGAGGCCCACGGTGACACCGGCCATCAGCATGGCCGGAATCGGCGGGCAGCCGGAGGCCAGATAAAGATTGCTGCAGGGGTTGTGCGCCACTTTGGTGTCGTGATGCTTCAGGATGCGGATGTCGTGCTGCGTGCAGTGTACGCAATGCGCGGCGAGCACGTCCGGTCCGAGGAAGCCGATGTCGCTTAGAAATTCCGTGTCATTCATGCCGTAGCGCGTCGCGGCCGTCTGCAATTCAAAAGTGGTCTCGGCGATGTGCGTGGTGATCAGCGCATGCTCTTCGTCGGCGAGCTTGCGGGTCAGGCGGTATCCCTTTTCATCGACGGCCCAGATCATGTTGGGCGCGACGCCCACCTGGATTCGCGCGCCCGGCTTGTTGTACCGGCGCATTTGTTTGCGCGCGTCGGCGATGGCGTGCTCCGGTTTTTCGATCAAGGCGCGCGGCACGCCGTATTCCTCACCCAGGGAAACAAATCCGCGGCACACGAAGCCGCGCATTCCCGTTTCGTCATACGCTTCCCAGACCGCTTTGACCATTCCCGGCTTGGTGTGCACGTACATGAAGTCCACCAGCGTCGTAACGCCGGAGCGGATCGATTCCACGCAGCCGTGCAGCGCGGCGGCGTGCGCATCTTCGGGCCGCAGGTGCACGCCGCTCGGGCCGGTCATGCAGATGAACCAATTCTTCAGCACCATGTCATCGCCCAGGCCCTTGAGCAGCGTCTGGAAAAGGTGCGTGTGGGTGTTGACCATGCCCGGCATCACGATGCGGCCCTTGCAATCCACAATTTCTGCGGAAGGAAAACGTTTTTCCAGATCCTTGCGCGTGCTGATGGCCACGATGCGATCCTTCTCCACGCACACGCTGGCGCTTTCCAGCACCTCGCGCTTTTCGTTCATCGTGATCAGCCAGGCATCGGCGAAAATCGTGCTCATTGTGAATCTCCCTCCAGTTTCAATCTGAATTCCGTGCCACGCAGCGGCCGTCTTCCGGCAAATTTCTCATCTTCAGGATTTCGCGATGCGCGGCGATTTCCCCTTGCCAAAGAAAACGCGGTCCAGCGAAAACGATCCCGCCCCGAAAGTCGCCAGCGCAAAGGCCCCCACGCCCAAAGCCACAGCCAGCCCATACGATTCGATATTCAGCGGGTGCTGAAAGATCTTTTCATCCCGCCACAACGCTACCGCCATCTCGCCGGCGAGCAGCAATCCACTTATGCGCGTAAATAGCCCGACAATCAGCAGCGCTCCCCCGCCCAATTCCAGCGCCGCGGCGATATAAACGAAGTAGGCCGGAAGATGCGCGACGTGCACGAATTCATCGATGTGTTCGAGCCGGCGGCCCCAGATTTTCGGGTATCCATTGCCCATGAACACCACGCCGATACCCACGCGCAGAAGCAGCAGCGTGAATGGCCGCAACTTTTCCATGAACTGCATTCCCGTCCTCCTCGATCAACAAAATCGAGCGACAACTTTAGCATGGGAGAATCGCCCCTTAAGATTCGCTTTTTGGATTCTGAGCAGGACGCGATGAAGGCTGACGGTTTCCCGTAGCACAGACTTTAGTCTGTGGGGTTCCATCGACCTTGCAAGGACTCATGGAACCCCACAGGCTGAAGCCTGTGCTACTGTTTCTCGCCCGCCCGTACAAAAATCGGATACCATAGGTTTTCCTACACCACGATTGGGAGGACTCATGCAGAAGGTCAACATCGGAATCATCGGAACCGGATGGTGCGGAGGCATTCGCGCGGAAACCTGCGCCGCGAGCCCCTACGTAAGCGAGCTGCACATCGCCGAAATCAAGGAAGAGCGCCTGAAGGAAGTGGCGGACAAGACGAATCCCGTCACCGCGACGACCGATTACCGCGAGCTGCTGAAGAACGACAACATCGACGCCATCATCGTTTCCGCCACGCCGGAAACCGTGCACTACCCCATGGCCAAGGAAACGCTGCTGGCCGGAAAGCACGTGTTGCTGGAAAAGCCGATTTCGCTGACTCTGGCGGAAGCCGACGAGCTGATCGCATTGGCGCGTTCCAAATCGCTGCTCTTCACCATCGGCTATTCGCAGCGCTTCAATCCCAAGTTCGCCTACGTGAAGCGCTCCATTGAGGACGGCACCATCGGCGAGCCGTGCAGCGCGCTGGTCAGCCGCCACATCACGCGCAACCTGGGCAAGAAAATCGGCGGCCGCGTCAAGCTATCCCCGGCCGCGATGGAAGCCACGCACGATATCGATTTCGTGCTGTGGTGCTTTGCGCCGCGCAAACCGGTGCGCGTCTACGCGCAGGAAGTGAATAAAATCATGAAGGCCAGCACAACGTGCCGGATTGCGTATGGATCATCGTGACGATGGACGACGGCAGCGTGTTCACCATCGGCGCGGGCTGGGTGCTGCCTCCGGCGTATCCGAATTTTTCCTCCACCTGGATCGAATTGGTCGGCACCGAAGGCGCCATGATGGTCGACGATACGCACCGCGACGTCTGCATCAACACCATGAAGCGCGGCATTCAATTTCCTCTCTCCACCATGCCCGGCGAAAAAGTGAATCACGTTTATGCCGGTCCGATGGAAGCGGAGACCATTCACTTCCTGGAGTGCGTGGCGCTCGGCAAGCAGCCGCTGGTCACCGCCGAGCACGCCCGCATGGTCATGCAGGTGTATCAGGCCGCGGACCTGTCCGCCGAGGAAAACCGGCCCGTCGATATCGTGTGGCCCGCGGCAACCGCGGGCCGCGCCGGCAACACCGATCTGGTCGGCGCACGGGCAACAACGCCCGCCCGTTCCAGCGAATAGCGGCCTTCGGTAGCACAGACTTCAGTCTGTGGATCTCCAATAGTCCTTGCAAGGACAGACCGAAACCGCACAGGCTGAAGCCTGTGCTACTTAAACCTCAATCACTTCTCATTTCCATTCGATTGAATCACCGTGAGGGGCAAGAATGTCGGACATGAATGGCACGTCCGCTTCCACCAGCGCCGTCACGGTGGAGAACTCCGCCACCAAGCCCACCAGAACCCGCTGGTCGTGCTGGTTCTGATCAGCTTCATGTACCTGATCACGTACATGGACCGCAGCAACATTTCCATCGCGCAGCCCGAAATCGCGAAGCAATTCGGCCTCAGCAAGACCGCCATGGGGCTGATCCTGGCTGCGTTCACGTGGGCTTACGCCCTGGGCCAAATCCCGTCGGGTTGGTTCGGGGACCGCTTCGGGCCGAAGAACGTGCTGGCCATTATCATGACGCTCTGGTCGGCCACCGCGGTCATGACCGGAGCCGCGCTCGGATTCGGCACGCTTTTCGGCGCCCGCTTTCTGCTCGGCCTCGGTGAGTCGGGCGCATTTCCCGTGGCCAGCCGCGGCATGCAGCTGTGGTTTCCGCGCGTCGAGCGCGGCCGCATCCAGGGCATCACGCATTTTTTCAGCCGCTTCGCTGTGGCCGTCACGCCGTTCATCGCCGGCAGCATCCTGCTGGCGTTCGGCTGGCGCGCGATTTTTTATATTTTCGGATCGCTGGGTATTGTGTGGGCGCTGGCATTCAATGCCTTCTACCGCAATCGGCCCGAAGAGCACAAAGGCGTGAATCGCGCGGAACTCGCGCACATCCGCGGCGTCGAGCCGGACGGCACTGTTAAATCGCTGAGCGTCACGCGGCTTCCGACGCCCTGGAAGCGCATTCTGCTTTCACCAAACATGTGGTTCATCGCGCTCGGCTATTTCTGTTTCTTCTTCGGGACGAACTTCTATCTCACCTGGTATCCCACCTATTTGCGGGAACATCTGCACATGTCCATCCGCTCGCTCGGCATCTGGGGCTCGGTTCCGCTTATTGCGGGAATGGCGGGAGATGTCATCGGCGGCTCCATCTCCGACCTGATCTTCAAAAAAACGGGCAACGCCCGGTTGGCGCGCCGCGTCGTCGCGGCGCCCGGATTTCTTCTGGCCAGCGTTTTTGTGATTCCCGCGGCGCTGACCGCAAGCCAGTTCAGCTCGATTCTGTTCCTGGCCGCTTCGTTTTTCTTTCTTGAGTGGGTGATCGGCCCCGCGTGGGCGGTACCCATGGACGTGGGCGGCCAGTTCAGCGGCACCGTCACCGGCATCATGAACATGGTCGGCGCGCTGGGTGGAGCGTCTACCGCGGTCGTCTATGGCAGCCTGTTCAATCGCGGGTTCTGGGTTGCCCCGTTCCTGGTAAGCGCCGGTGTGATGGTGGTCGGTGCAGTGATCTGGACATTCTTCATCGATCCCGAGAAATCCGTGGTTTGAGTAGCACAGACTTCAGTCTGTGGGGTTTAGTCCTTGCTAATACTAACCCCCACAGGCTGAAGTCTGTGCCACCATAGCCCGCGCGCCGGCTTGACGCTCGATCAGCCGCATGCTATTACAAATGAGTAGGTTAGTCGGACTGTTCCGCACCAGAATCGCACCGAATCGAGTGGCGCATGCTTTAGCTTGCGCAGTGTTATCGGCGGCAGGCGATGCAGGATTCAGAAAGCTATGCTGGAGCGAACTTGTATCAACACCGCGCAAGCTAAAGCATGCGCCACATTAGCCTATGACGGGAGAACCACCATGACGCGGCGAAGAATGGCTGCTGCTGCCCTATCGATTCTTGCAATTTTTGCAATTGCCTGGCGGACCAGAGCCGCCAGCGCGGAGGAAACCGCGAAGGCGGAAGTGCTGAAAGTGGAGGACGTCAGAAACCAGGCGCTGCAAAGCGGGGACGCGAAGCTGCTCGGCAGCATCTATTCCGACGACCTGGTCTACGCCAATGTTTCCGGTACGCTTCTCTCCAAGGCCGAGCACCTGGCGGAATTTCAAAAGCGAACCCTACATTTCGTGTCCTTCGCTCACGACAATGTTGAGGTAACCATGCACGGAGACAGCGCGGTGCTGACCGGCATCAGCAAATCGGTGGTGGATTATCGCGGAGAAATTTCTCACAGCCAGCGGCGCTTCATGAACGTGTACTCCAAGAAAGACGGCCGCTGGCTGTGCGTTGCTCACTTCGAACAGAACATCCCGGGAACAGGCGAAAACAAGTAGACGCTTTCAGCGCTGCTACGCGATCGCTTTCAGACCCGCGGCGGCAACCTGCTCATCCTCATTCGACTTGGCGCCGGAAACTCCCACGGCGCCAACGCACTCGCCCTGATACATGATCGGCAAGCCGCCCTGTACCGGCACGCGGCCCGGGAAGGAAAGTGTGGCCGGACGATCCTTCACGATATCTTCCAGCGTCTTGGTCGGCGTGCGCGTTGCGGCGGCGGTTTGCGCCTTGCCGGCGGCGATCAGGGTGCTCTGCGCCGGGGCGCCGTCGATTCGTTCCAGCTGAACGAGGAATCCGGCGTCATCCACCACGGCGATGGTCACGTTCCACTTGTTCTTAGCGGCCTCGACCTTGCACGCGGCCACGATCTTGTTTGCATCTTCCAGGGTCAAACTCGCTTTATTGCGCACTGTTGCTCCTTTTTTCGAGTATTTGCGTACTGCTGCGTACCACGGTTATCGGCTTTCTGATTCTATGGGAATTCCTGCTTTGAAATACGACGATGGCAGGTGTTGCCACACTCAATCGAAAGCGATTCGTACAAACCTTCGAACAAACAAGGGTCGCGGCGGAAACCGCGACCCTCGCTCGCCAATTACGTATGAACTTCTACTTGGATGCCGCCATGCTGTTGTTCGGCACGTTTCCTTCCGGCTTGAAGGCGGTCAGCGTCGTCATGCGAATTCCCGAATACCAGAAGGTTCCCTTGTCGCCTTCCTCGATCTTCGGCGGATACAGGCCACCCAGGCGGGTGCCGTTGGGTCCAGGATGTTCGCGGCCCATGATATCCGGGAAGGGTTCGGGGAAGTACGTGTAGGTCTTGGTCTTCTGATCGAAGCGAGCCAGGACGCCGTAGCTGCGGAGCGTGACCCAGATGTTGTCCGACGAATCGGCATAGCATTCGTAGCCGCCGCCCAGCTTGAAGGGATCCTTGTATTCGGTGATTTTTCCCGTGTCCGGATCAAGCATGCCGAGCGCCTGCCCGATGTGCTCGGAGAACCAGACTTTGCCCTTGGAATCGACCGTAGGACGGCGCGGCCCGGAGGGCTGCGTCGGCGTGGCATAGACGGACCATTTGTCGGTCTTCGGATCGTAGCCGACGATCTTGTGCGAGGTCATACCCACGGCCCACACGCGATCTTTCTGGTCCACGGTCATGCCGTAGTAGTGAGCGTTCGTGTCGGTGGGCGACGGATCCCACTCGGTGATCTTCTTGGTTACGGCATCGAGCTTGCCGACTTTGCTGACTCCCTGCATTTCCGTGAACCACACGTTGCCCTTGGAATCGGAGCGAATCGTGTGCGGCGTGCTGCGCGTCGGCGTGGTGTACATCGTCGATTTTCCGGTTTCCGGATCGAGTTCGGTAACCGCGCTTTGATCGATGTCAGCCGTGTAGACGTGACCGTCCTTGGCTTGCGTGATGCCGTGCGGACCTACGACGCGATGTCCCTCATCAGGATTCGGAAGCGCGAACGTCTGAAAGCGGCCCGGGTAATCGATGCGGCTTCTGTCCATGGCTTGCACCGAATCGGTTCCCATCTGCGCGACGTAAACGTTGTTCGAAATACGGCTTGGCCACACATCATGCTCGGAATACTCGACGCGCGGCCCCTCCTTGATCGGGGGCAGGTCGTACTCGATGAAGATGGTCTTGGAAAGGGCCGCTTCATCCAGCTTGAGATCGTCCAGCTTGAGGTCGCGCCGCTTCTGTCCTTCCGGGAAAATCTTGGAGAAGTATGCGGCGATCTCTTCCCGCTTCGCTTCCGGAATTGCCGCGGGGTTCACCTGCGGCACGCCGGTGTGGTTCACCGGGCTGGTGCCGTCCATGTTAAACATGCGGCTGACGGCGGCGCCCCAAACGTCAGGGCTGCGGCCGGCACCTCCACCCATGCGTTGCCAGGGGATATGCTCAAAGCCGTGGCAGCCCATGCAGTTCTGCATCAGGTATTCGCGGGTCGGGCCTGGAGGGAAGAGGGTATCGAAATCGACCAGCTCGGAGCGCAGCTTATCCGGGCGGGCGGTCAGGGCCACGTCGGCGGTCTTGGTGTCGCCGCTCTTAATCTCCACCGTGGGACCCTTGGAATCGAATCCATCCTGCAAAGCGGACATTTCGTAAGTGCCAGGGGGCAGATTGTAGATATGGTATTGGCCCTTCTGGGTGAAGACGGTGTAGGTGATCTTTCGGGCTTCGTCCCGAGCCCGCACGCGCACCGCGACCAGCGCCGGGATATGCTCGCCGGACGCCTCGCTAAGCGCATAATCCCTGTTGGCTGTTACAGTTCCGGAGATGACGCCGTTATAAGCTGCCGAACCTTTGGCCTGGGCATGTCCGCCGGCCACCCACAACAGCAATCCTGCCGAGGCCAAGCCCGCGGCAGTCAGTACCGCCTTTATGCGTGTATTCATGACGCTCCTCTGAATCCAATTCGATGCCGACCTTCGCTCCCGGTTGCGGTAGCACACCCAGACAAAACGGCTTTTAGTATTCGTACACCACGGTCCGCTATCTAGTCAACCTAAACAAGTTATAGGTCGGAGAGGCGTACCGCGGGAAGTCGCCGCGACGACGGTCGGCGGGTGTGGCTATTGCGCTGGTACGAATCTGTATACTGTCCCCACTTTGTCATTACCTGAATTCTGAATCGCCCTAACTTTCATGATATCACTAGGGTTAATCTTCTAATTTCAGAGCCGGAAATCGCCCTCAGGCCTCACGATTCCTCCGCTATGCGGCGAGATTTGCGGGAAGTAACCTTCGCCAATCTGCGCCAGCCGAATTTCGGCCGAAATTCTGGCGCATCGTCCACTGATTAGTGTCTCCGGCGCACCTAAGTTGCGCTCCTGCGTACCGGCATGTACAATTTTGCTTCAACTTTTAACCGGAGCAGCCATGATTCATACAGGACGCCACTTTCTTCAGATTCCCGGACCCACGAACGTACCCGACCGAGTGTTGCGCGCCATGGATATGCCGGTCATGGACCATCGCAGCGCGGAATTCGCGCAGCTTGGCAAGGAGGTCCTGGAAGGCGTGCGTGCGGTTTTCAAAACCGCCGGCCCTGTAGTGATGTATCCCGCTTCGGGAACTGGCGCATGGGAAGCGGCGCTGGTGAATACGCTTTCTCCCGGGGATCGAGTGTTGCTGTTCGAAACCGGGCATTTTTCGAATTTGTGGAAGGGAATCGCAGAGAAATTCGGGCTGAACGTGGACTACGTGCCGGGCAACTGGCGCCATGGCGCTAGCCCTGCGGAACTGGAAGCGCGTCTGGCGGCCGACAAAGGCCACACGATCAAGGCTGTGATGGTCGTGCACAATGAGACTTCTACCGGCGTGACCAGCCGCATCGGAGAGCTTCGCCGCGCCATCGATGCCGCCAAGCATCCTGCACTGTTTCTGGTGGATACGATTTCGTCGCTGGCGTCCATCGACTATCGCCATGATGAATGGGGCGTGGACGTCACCGTCGCCGGATCGCAGAAGGGCCTGATGCTTCCGCCGGGCATGAGCTTCAACGCCATTTCCGAGAAGGCGCTGCGCGCCAGTGAAACGGCCAAGTTGCCGCGCGCTTACTGGGACTGGCAGGAAATGTTGAAGCCCAACCGCACCGGATTTTTCCCGTATACTCCGCCGACCAACCTGCTCTACGGCCTGCGTGAGGCGCTGCAGATGATGAAGGAAGAAGGCCTGGAGAATATCTTCAAGCGGCATGACCGCCACGCGGAAGCCACGCGCGCCGCGGTTCGCGCCTGGGGCCTGGAAATTGTTTGCGAGGAACCGAAAGAATATTCGAGCTCGCTGACCGCCATTTTCATGCCGCAAGGCCATGACGCGGACAAGCTGCGCGCCGTGATCCTCGAGCACTTCGATATGTCCCTCGGAGCCGGACTCTCCAAGCTCGCGGGAAAAGTATTCCGCATCGGACATCTGGGTGCGTTCAATGACCTGACGCTGGCGGGAACGCTGTGCGGCGTTGAAATGGGTTTGAAGCTGGCCGGAGTGCCCCACAAAGCAGGCGGCGTGCTGGCGGCGATGGATTCGCTGTCGACTCCGCAGAAAAAGGCCGAGCCGGCAGCCATGGCGCGGTAGTCGATTCTGTCGACCGCGGTAATCCGTCAGCGGCGGTTTGCTATTACGGTTGATGTTTGGATGGTTCGAGCTGGCGGTCGAGCGACCGCGTCGATCCAAAGTATTTTTCAAATCATTTTCTTTCCGGCATCGGTCGAGCCTTGAACGGTGGCGGGAGTTTTCGGTTGGAGTTTCGGCGCGATCTCGGCCAGTGTTACCTTTGACTCTCACACTTCCTGACAGCCTTCGTGCAAAACTATTTCTCTGGAATGCGGACGCGCCCGGCGATGTTTGAGGGTAGTCGAAGAAAGTCCCTGGAATTCCACGTATAGAGAACTTCGGCATTCGCTTTCAGCGCGCAATGCCCGATGATCGCGTCATAGATTGCTCCTCCGGACAGACCTGCATTGCTGCAAGTTTCGGCCAACTGAAAGTATTCGTGTTCGTCGAGCGAGATGATCGTCAGATGTTGCCGGATGTCGCCGAGGAACAACAGCGCCTCGTGGCCGGTGACGCGACGCTGCCCGGGCATCGCAGTGAGGGTGGCGTAAACTTCCGCAACGCTGTGCGCGCTGCAACAACTCTGCTCTTTCCCGTAACGCAGGAATAGCTCAATGCTGGGCGAGTGATGCACGTGGTCGGCGTAAAAGGTTGCCACCAGAACGGAAGTGTCGAGGAAGGCCTTCACTTCTCTTCGCCGAGGATTTTCCGCTGGCGTTGCGCACGGATGGATTCCAACGTTTCCTGGGTTTCAGTTTCCGTCAGAGGACTGCCGAGGCGGAAGACCCAGACGCCGTGTTCTTTTTGCAGCGCTCTGGCAGATCGAGTGGGCCGCAGCGTTACTTCGTTCCCACGCACCGCGAGGTCCAGCGAATCGCCGGGCGATAGCTGCAATTCATCGCGGAGCGCTTTAGGAAGAACCACGCGACCGGCTCGATCAACAGTGACCTTGGATCTCATATTGCCATTTTATCATGGTAAAATGGCATCTCAAAATGGCGATTACGTAATCGACCACTAGCCTATGGCGTTAGCTCGTCTTAAGTCTAACACAATAAGTGTTTTAACTAATACTTACCGATTTCCCGCCGCCACCGGCGTTGGAACTACACCGATCGTCGGGCCGGTGCTTCCCGTTCCGCGATCGATCACCGACTTCTCCGGGTCAATCCAGAAGGCCCAGATCGCCGCGCCGATGAACAGCAGGCCCGCCGAAACCGAGAACGGCGCGACCCACGAGCCACGGGACACCAGGTATCCGAACACAGTTGGCGAAAGTGCGCCGACAAACTGGCCGCCCATGTTCATCATGCCGGAGACGGTACCGGAGAACTCTCCGCCGACGTCCATGGGGACGGCCCAGGCCGGGCCGATGGTCATTTCGAGGAAGAACATCGCTGCCGTCAGGCAGTAGACGGCGGTATTGGGATTCGCGGCCAGAGCCGCGAACATGGTGCAGGTGCCGCAGCCGAGCATGGCTACGATGGCCACCGAGCGGCGGGAAAGCTTAAGGTTGTTGGTTTTTACCAGCAACTTGTCGGTCAGCCAGCCGCCGAAAGCATCTCCTACAACCCCAGCGGCGAGCGGCATGGAAGCAAACAAACCAGTCTTGAGCAGTGTGAAATGGCGGTACTCGACAAGGTAAGACGGAAGCCAGGAAAGAAAAAACCAGAGCGAATAGATGTAGGCGGCGTAAGCGCACATGATGGCCCACATGTTTCCGTGAGAGAAAAGCATCACCAGAAGATCCCACGACATTCTCGGGCGCTTGGCGGTATTGGCACTTTTAATCTCGCCTTTTTCGTCCACGCCGCGAATGCGCGCAAGTTCCGCGCGGCTTACGGACTTGTCTTCCTCCGGCATATTGCGGTAAACGAGCGCGTAGAGGACGGCCCACAGCAAACTGAGCGCGCCGATCAGGTAGAACATGGATCGCCAGCCGTAGTGAATCATGATGCCGACGGCAATGGGAGGGCCGATGGCGGCGCCGAATCGGCTGGCCGCGTGGCTCACACCTTGGACGAAGCCGCGCTCATCGCGCGGGTACCACATCTGCATGGCTCGCGTAGCGGTGGGAAACGCGCCGGCTTCGCCCACGCCCAATGCGAAGCGGATGCCCCACAACGAATAAAAGCCGGTAACCAGCGTCGTGAGGACGGCGATTACAGTGCGGTAGGCCATGATGACGGTCAGGACTCGCCGCGGTCCAAAGCGGTCACCCAGCCATCCGCCAGGCACCTGGAAGAGTGCGTAGGCCCAGATGAAGGCGCTGAAAATGACGCCCATGGTGACTTTGCTGAAGCCATATTCCTTGCTGATCATTGGCGCGGCGTTGGCCACGCTCACCCGGTCCAGATAGGTGATGAGGTACATCAAACAAAGGAGAAGCAGCACCACCCAACGCACATAGCTTCGCCCGGACTCTTCGTGCTTCTCCATAACCGTGCCTCCACTGCCTGCGGAAGATAATTCCTGAACGGTTTCCTGAGGGCTTTCCAGCGCAGCCCACTCCGTCATTATGATTGCAGTCGTTCAGATATACACCGCAGATGTCCCGGTCAGCAATCCTTTTTCCGTCCGGAGTCGTGACACAGCGGCGCTGAACCCGGACGGGTGATTACATTCCAAATTGCGTAACCTGTTTGGAGTCTTGCTACTTGCCATGCGGCCGAACACGGGCCAGAATATCTGGCTGCACAGCCGCCATCATGGGAACCGTACAAATATCGGCACCTCTGCCTCTAAGTTCGCACGCCAAGCCTGTTGATTCCTTTGCGAAAGGCCGCCGAACTCGAAAGCGAACTGAAACGAACGGTGAAGGGCGAAGTGCGCTTCGACCGCGGCAGCCGCGCGCTGTACACTTCCGACGGTTCCAACTACCGGCAGATTCCCATTGGCCTGGTCGTTCCGCGCGATGAAAACGACGTAATCGCCACCGTGGCCGCGTGCCGCAAATTCGGCGCGCCGGTTCTGCCGCGCGGCGCCGGAACCAGCCTGGCCGGGCAAACCTGCAATGTCGCCGTGGTCCTGGATTTCACGAAGTACATGAACCAGATTCTGGAGATCGACGTCGGGGGGCGGTTTGCGCGCGTGCAGCCTGGAGTCGTTCTGGACACGCTGCGCAACCGCGCGGAAAAAAATCAGCTGACCTTCGGCCCCGATCCCTCGACGCACAGCCGCTGCACGCTGGGCGGAATGATCGGAAACAATTCCTGCGGAACGCACTCGCTGCTGGCGGGAAAAACGGTCGACAACGTCATCGAATTGCGCATCCTGCTGTATGACGGCACGCAGATCACCGTGGGCGCAATCGACGGCGAAGCCGAGCTCGAAGCCATCATCGCGCAGGGCGGGCGCCGCGGAGAAATTTATTCCAAGCTGCGCGGCATTCGCGACCAGTACGCCGATCTGATCCGCGCCAAGTATCCGAACATTCCCCGGCGCGTCTCCGGCTACAACCTCGATCAACTGCTGCCCGAAAACGGTTTCAACGTGGCCAAGTCCCTCGTGGGCACCGAGGGCACCTGCATGATGGTGCTGGAAGCCAAGCTGCGGCTGATTCAAAGCCCGCAGCACCGGTCACTTGTGTGTCTCGGCTTATCCGGATACGTTTTCCGCCGCGGATCACGTTCCGGAAATTTTGCCTCTGAATCCGATCGGCCTTGAGGGCTTTGAAGGCAGCATCGTCGACGGCCTGAAGAAGAAAAACGCGCCGAACCTGGAACTAATTCCCGAGGGCCGCGGATTTCTGCTGGTGGAATTCGGTTCGAACGACCCTGCGGAGTCAGACGCCAAGGCGCGCCAGCTCATCGAGCAAATCAAAGCATCGCCCGATCCTCCCAACATCAGGCTGTATAACAAGGTGGAGGCGCGACACGTCTGGAAGCTGCGCGAATCCGGCCCCCGCGCGGCCGCCGCCGCTCCCGGCATGCCGCCGGAGTGGGAAGGCTGGGACGACGCGGCCGTTCCGCCGGAAAAGCTGGGCAATTACCTGCGCGACATCCGCAAACTGCTCGACGAATACAACTATCACACCGCGTTTTACGGGCATTTTGGCCACGGCTGCATTCACATGCGCGTGAGCTTCGATCTGCAGAGCGAGCAGGGAATCCGCAACTACATGGAATTCGTGGAGCGCGCGGCGGACATCGTGGTGAGCTATGGCGGCTCGCTTTCCGGCGAGCATGGCGACGGGCAATCGCGCGCCGCGCTCTTGCCCAAGATGTACGGGCCGGAGTTGATCAAAGCGTTCGGTGAATTCAAATCCGTTTGGGATCCGGGCAACAAGATGAATCCCAACAAGGTGGTCAACGCCTACCTGCCCACCGAGAATCTGCGGCTGGGAGCGGACTACAAGCCCAACGATCCCAAAACGTATTTTCAGTTTCCGGATGATGACGGCTCATTCGCCAAAGCCGCGCTGCGCTGCATCGGCTTGGGCGAATGCCGCAAGCAGGACAGCGGTTCGATGTGCCCGAGCTACATGGTGACGCTGGAGGAAGAGCACAGCACGCGCGGGCGCGCCCACATGCTGTGGGAAGTTTTGCAGGGCGAAGTAATCGGCAAGGGCTGGAACGACGAGCACGTCAAAGAATCGATGGAACTGTGCCTGTCCTGCAAAGCGTGCAAATCAGAATGCCCCACCAACGTGGACGTGGCCACGTACAAGGCTGAGTTTCTGGCGCACTACTACGAAAATCACAGCCGTCCGCTTTACGCCTATGCGTTTGGAATGATTGACCGCTGGGCAAAGCTGGGATCGATCGCTCCCTGGCTGGCGAATTTCTTCAGCAGCGCGCCGGGCTTCAAGCAGATCGCACAGGCCATGCTGCATCTCGCGCCGCAGCGCCAGATGCCGCAACTGGCATCCTCCACGTTTCAAAGCTGGGCTCGCAAGCGCAACGTGCCGGTTCCCGGAAGCGCCGGATCCGCGAACGGAAACGCAACGGCAGTGCCCGAAGTGATTCTGTGGGCGGATACGTTCAACAATTATTTTCATCCGGATACAAGCAGCGCGGCGCTACGAAGTTCTGCAGGCCGCCGGTTTCCGCGTCACCGTTCCGCAAGTGCACCTGTGCTGCGGACGCCCGCTGTACGATTTCGGTCTGCTGGAAAAAGCCAAGCAATATCTCGAAACCATCATGAACACTCTGGGCCCGCAAATCGATGCGGGCGTGCCGATCGTGGTGCTGGAGCCCAGCTGCGCTTCGGTGTTCCGGGATGAACTGCGCAACCTCTTCCCACAAAATGCGCGGGCCATGAAACTGCGCAGCCAGACTTTTCTGCTCAGCGAATTCCTGGAGCGCAAAGCGCCGGGCTTCGTGCCGCCGCAGCTTTCCGGGAAACTGCTGTTGCACGGGCACTGCCACCACAAATCGCTGATGGGCATGGGCGCGGAAGAATCCGTGCTGCGCAAAACGGGCGCGGACGTACAATCCATCGATTCCGGCTGCTGCGGCATGGCCGGACCTTTTGGCTTTGAGAAGGACAAGTACGCGTTGTCCCAGGCGCTGGGCGAGCGGGTGCTGCTGCCGGCGGTGCGCAAAACGCCGGAGGATGGGTTCATCGTTTCCGACGGTTTCAGTTGCCGGGAACAGATTCTGCAGGCCACCGGCCGCAAAGCGCTGCATCTGGCGGAAGCGCTGCAGATCGGACTGAAAACAAAGTAAGGCGGCGATTTTCGTAGCACAGCGACTCTTCGCTGTGCGCCTTTTGCCGAGTCCATTCATTTTCGGCCGACTGTACAATTGCAAAACCCGCACAGCGAGCCCTTCGCAAGTGCTCAGGGTAAAAGAGTCGATGTGCTACTGGATCGCAGAGTTTGGGTTGAAATGACAAGGGGAGGCAAGCGATGAGGAACGGGAAAGTTACATGGCTTTTGGCAGGGCTGCTGGGAATCGTGATGGGATATTTGCCCGCGCAGGCACAAGTGCCGAAGTGGGAGATTGACGCCACCTGGCCCAAGCCGTTGCCGGGCCTGATGGTCACAGGGCGCGCCGGCGGAATTTGCGTCGATGCCCAGGACCACATTTTCGAAGTGAATCGCGGCGATTTGCAGGAAAAGGAAAAGCTGGTGGGCACGCCTGCGCCTCCCGTGCTCGAATATGACTCCGACGGCAACCTGGTCAACACGTTCGGAGATTTCAAAACCGCTCCCGCCTCCATCCACGGCTGCATTCTGGACAAGGAGAACAATATTTACGTCGCCGGAAACGATGACGCGCTCGTCCAAAAATACACGCACGACGGCAGCAAGATGCTGCTGCAGATCGGCACCAAGGGCCTGTTTGACAGTTCCACCGGCCTGATCACCGGCATTGCCATGAACCGCAGCAAGACGCTGCTCAACAAGCCCGCGGACATTGCGGTCGATCCCGGCAATGGCGACATCTACATCGCTGACGGCTACGGAGATCACCGCATTGTGGTGTTCGACAAGGACGGCAAGTTCCTGCGCCAGTTCGGCGAACAGGGGAACAAGGAAGAAGCCGCGGCCGGCGAAGGCGGCAAGTTCATGGGCGTGGTGCACTGCGTGGTGATGGACAACAAGGGTCTGGTCTATGTCTGCGACCGCCAGGGCAACCGCATCCAGGTCTTCGACAAAATGGGCAAATTCCAGAAGAACATCTGGATCAAGGGCTACAAGGAAGAAACGCCGGATTCCTGGGGCACGGCATGGTGGCTGCGCTTCTCGCGCGATCCGGATCAGAAATACATGATCGTGGCCGACGGCCGCAACGAACTCGTCCACATCATGGATCACGATGGCAAGGAAATCACCAAGTTCGGGCGTCCCGGACACCAACTCGGTGAGTTCACGCATTGCCATACGCTGGACATCGATTCCAAGGGCAACATTTATGTTGCTGAAACGGATATCGGGCGGCGCGTGGACAAGTTCAAGATGGTGAAGTAAACGGCCACAAGCTGAGTCGTATCGAAGAAGGGCCGGGCAATTGCCCGGCCCTCTTTTTTTGATGTCCGGGCTTGGGCGCAGAAAATCTCTCAACTTGTCATTCTGAGCGAAGCGAAGAATCTCTCCGGGGTTCTTCTCTGGGGCTCAAATCGAAGAGAGATTCCTCGCTCCGCTCGGAATGACACACGCGTGACGTTTTGCCGCTGCTCACGCCTAGCCTGCTTCTCCCTAGCCGCGACTCCTGTCGAGCCGCCGCTTCCCCTTTCCCGCTTACAGATGACCTTCAGGTTGTAAAACTACAATCGGCGTGATTCCCTACTGCTGGGCGCCGCCACGCGTTTGTATGCGCATCTGGTTCGGAGCAAGACGGCGGTGACGTCTTTCCGCGAAATTCGAGGAGCTCACATGAACAAGTTTCTGTGCGGCGTGGTGGTGGCGCTGGCTTTGGGCGCTCCATCTTTTGGGCAGCAGAGCGAGCCGTTAAAACTGGTAAAAACCATTGACGTGCCGGGCGCACGGCATTGGGACCATTTCGGAGTGGATCTCAAGGGCAGCCGGCTGTTTCTGAGTTCGGAGGACGAGCCGGCCGTCGAAGTATTCGATCTGAAAACCTACGCGCATCTGAAATCGCTGACGGATTTCAAGGAACCTCACAACGTGCTGCCGCTGGCAGACCTGAAAAAAATCTATGTGGTGGACGGCGAAGCTTCAGAGATCAAGGTTCTCGATTATGATTCCTACAAACTGATCGACCACATTGCTCTGACGATCGATGCCGATCCGTTCGTGTACGATCCCGCCTCGAAATACGTTTACGTCGTCAACGGCGGCCGCGCGGCCAAGACGCCAACGTGCCTCATCAGCGTGGTCGATACCGCGACCGGAAAAAAAATCGCCGACCTGACGCTGCAAACCAACCGCCTGGAATCCATGGCCATCGAAAAATCCGGGCAGCGGCTTTTCGTGAACATGACTGGGATCAATTCGATCGGCGTGGTGGACCGCGAGAAGCGCACGGTGACACAGACCTGGCCGGTCAGCGCCGGCAAGGATAATGTGCCGCTGCAATATGATGAGGCCACGCACCGTCTGTTCACGGCGACGAGGAAGCCCTCCAAACTGGTGGTGGTGAATGCGGACACCGGAAAAGAAGTGACCAGCCTCGACGTCGCGGACTACGTGGATGATCTGGCCTGGGATGCCGCGCACCATCGCATCTACCTTCCCGGCGGAGGCGGATCGGGTGCGGTCACCGTCGTTTCACAGAAAGGCGCGGACCAGTACGAGGTGACTGCAACCGTTCCAACCAAGCCTGGAGCAAAGACCGCCCGGTTCGTTCCGGAGCTGAACAAGCTGTACGTAGCCGTTCCCGGGAAGGGCGCCACAACCGCGCAGATTTTGGTGTACGACGTTGCGCAGTAAAAATCAAAGGTAGGACAGGCTTCAGAGGTCGCGGAAAAATTCAAAACGCTGTCATTCTGAGCGAAGCGAAGAATCTCTCTTCGATGCTAAGTGCGGGCAAAAAGAACAAAGAGAGATTCTTCGCTCCGCTCAGATTGACAAAAACGAGGTGTTTGTTCCATTTTTCCGCGGCCCGTTCAGCGTGTCCTGCCGCGATCACAAAAAAGGCCGGGCGATTTCGCCCGGCCTTTTTTCGTTGCTGGTTGGTTTGGAACTAGAAGTTCAGCTTCAATCCAAACTGGATTTGACGCGGATCGGTCGACGTGGTGTCAATCACCCCCGCGTTGCCCGCGACGCTTCCGGTCGTACCGTCAATAACGGCTTCGTTGTTGAGCGGCGGCAGGAAGCTGGGGTGGTTGAGGACGTTAAACATCTCGACACGAATTTGCGTGGTGATCCGCTCGGTGATCTTGAAATTCTTGAACACCGAGAAGTCCATGTCGAAGAGTCCCGGACCAACCAGCTGGTTGCGGTGCAGGTCGCCAACCAGGTTGGGGCAGAATACCTGGCCGGAGGGCGGCGTGAGCGTTCCAGTATACGTGGTGCACTGGGACGCCATGGCCGCCGGAGCGGTCGGAAGCGAGAAGCAATTGGTGTTGAGGTATTGCAACCCGCCTGCCGTTTTCCAGTTGGAGTTGACGGGATTGCAGCCGGAAACTAGGTCCACGTAACCCATGTTTGTGTCGCCCTGTGCACGAGCATAAGGATCGCCCGCGAGCACGGGTGTGAACGGCGAGCCGGTCTGAGCCGTAACGATCGTGCCGACCTGCCAGCCGCCGAGAACCGTGGACATGAGTTTGGAGTCTTTGCCGATTGTCGGAATCGTGTAGATGAAGCTCACGACGCCGCTCTGCCCGACATTGAAGTCGCACAGACCTTTGGTCAGGTGGTGGTCGAAGTAGAAGTAGTCAGGTAGCGAGTTCTGGAACGGGTCGTTAAACGCCATGTTCGAGCCCGTGTCCTCGCACTTGGAGAAAGCATAGCTGCCCTGTAGCTGCAGGCCGTGGCTCAGGTTTTTCGTAACGCCAACCTGCAAACCGTGGTACCAGCCTTCGTTGTCCCACAGGCGCGCGCGCATGCCTCCGACGGCATTATCCAGCTTCGGAGTTCCACCCGCCGGGAAGATGTATCCGGCAGAGCTCAACGTGGGAAGTTGATAGTTGATGTTGTCCGGCAGGTCCGGCAGATGGATGCTGCGCGAACCGACGTAGCCGATAGTCACCGTAATGTTGTTGGTAACCTGGCGCTGGATGTTGAAGTTCCAGTTCATGGCATACGCCTGCGGAGGATTCTGCGGCACATACACCACGTTAAAGGACGAAGGAGTGTTCAGCGGGAACGACACAATCGGGAAATCGCCCTGGTGCAGGTTGCTGGAGCTGACCTGGAAGTGTGAACGGGAACTGCGCCGGCAACGTTTGCGTATAGGTCCAGGGGATCGGCAGGATGTCGAAGATTCCGAATCCGCCGCGAACCGCAGTCTTGCCGTCCTTGAACGGATCCCACGAGAAACCGACACGGGGCTCGAAGTTCTTCAGAGACGGATTTCCTGACCACAGCGTGTGCACCGGCGTAGCGGTTTCAGTGGCAATGGCCGGTTGTGCAAGAGTGGTCAGCACCGCGAAGCGGTTGCTGGCCTCGGTGGGCAGAGTGACCGGCTCATAACGCAGGCCGACGTTGATAGAAAGGTTCGGCTTCAGTTTCCAATCGTCCTGGGCATAGAAACCCATGGCGGTCTGGCGCGATCCGACCTCGAACGCGTTTCCCGGCGCCAATTCCTGAACCTTTTGCGGAGTGTCCTGCAGGAATTGCCCGAAGTCTTGGAAGGTGAACTGTCCATTGGGACGCTGCAGGGTTGAGGCGTTGAATTGAATGCGCTCGATGGCCACTCCGAATTTCAGAGTGTGCTTGCCCTTGGTCCAGAAGGCGTCGTCGTAAAACTGGAAGGAGTTGGATGCCAGAAGGTTCTGGGAAGCGCTGCCGACCGATGCGGTAGACGTGATTCCGCCGTTGCTAAACGTGATAATCGGGGCTGCAAGACCGGCCCGGACACCGAGGGTAGTATCGCCGGCAATCGGATTAATCGCTCCGACGACACCGCCGTTGATACCGTGCGAGCGGTTATAACCAAAGCGCGCGGTGTTGACGAACGAGGAGCTGAAGATGTGAGTTTCTTCCAACCCGATCATTTCGCGCAAGCTGAATAGCGAAGAGGTCACATTCAGCAGCGGATCCGGCTGGGTGTAAGGACCACGATCGAACATCCAGCTGGCGTTCATCGAGTCCTTTTCGGAAAAGTGGTGGTCGACCTTGGCGGTCGCGTAGTTTTCCTTCAGTTTCAGCAAACCGTTCGTCGAAAATCGGTCCGTATTGCCGTCCGCCGAAAGCGTAGCGGTAGCGGGGGCCACGGGCCAGAAGTTCATGTATGGGGCGACACGGGAATCGACGCCGACGTTGTTGCAGGTGAAGGTCGGAGGGTTGGTGTTATTGGGAGTGCAAAACGTTCCCGCGCGGGCCGCGGCAGAGGGCACCACCACGTTAACGGTGTTACTGCAGCTGCTGCTGCACGCCTTCATAGGAAATGAAGAAAAACGTCTTGTCCTTGACGATCGGGCCGCCGATGGCTCCGCCGTATTGGTAGCGTTGAAAAGGAGGAATGGGCTTGCTGGCACTGTCAAAGTAGTTCTTGGCATCCAGGCTGGCATCTCGCAGGAACCCGAAAACTGTCCCGTGATAATCGTTGGTCCCGGATTTCATGACAGAGTTGATGATGGCGCCGGAAGTGCGGCCATATTCCGCTGTGTAATCGGTAGTCAGAACCGAAAATTCCTGAATGGCGTCGGTGCCGAGGTTGGCGCCGATGACGCTGCCGGGGGAGCCGTTCGTGTAGTCGTTGATGTTGATTCCGTTTACGCGGTAGCTGTTTTCATACGGGCTGTGGCCGGAGTCGGTCAGCTGGTTTCCGAATCCACGGTTAGCGCGATTAGTGGTCGGGGAGCTGGTGCTCGCCTGGACACGCACGGTGGCGACGCCCGGTTCGAGAGTAGCCAGCTGCGTCCAATCGCGGCCGTTCAGAGGAAGTTCGCGGACCGTGCTGGCATCCACCTGAGCGCTCAGAGTTGCGGATGTGAGCTCAACGGTTGGCGCTGTCTCCTGCACCGTTACGGTCTGATTCGACTCGCCCACTTTCAAGGCGATGTTCAGGGTCTGCTGTTGCCCGACCGAAAGCGTCAGGTTGGATTGAACAGCTTTTGAGAATCCCGGGGCGGAAATCGTGACTTCATAGGTTCCCGGATTCAGGTTCGGTGCAGAGAAAAGCCCGGCGTCGTCGGTGGTAGCCGTGCGGATGGTTCCCGTCGACATTTCCTTAATGGCCACTTCCGCCCCGGCAACGATTGAGCCAGACGGATCGGTTACTGTACCGGACAGCGTCGCACCCGTTACCTGCGCGTTGGCCGGTATAGAACCAAAGGTACAGAGAGTTAGAATGACGAATATAGTTAGGATTACGGCGAAATGCTTTTTTACAAAACCACTAAATACCATTTCTAGTTGCCCTCCCCAAGGATTGACGGACCCTCACCAACAACTTCTAAAGATCCGTAATTTGATTCAACGTTGAAGTGACATTCATCTTCATTGCCCAAAACTTAGAGCAGGTATGCAATGGAGTAAATGTCGCGGATTGAGGCGCGAAGAAACGAAGGACACCCGGAGTACAAAACAGCCCCTGGCTCGACCCTGCTTTCCATAACCCCTGACCCCAAACCACTGTAAAATTTGTAGCCTATTCGGAGTATTTCGTCAAATCACTGAAGGTAAAACCGTTATCTTGAGGTAACCAACTTGTTCACTCTGAAACAGACAGCCGCGTCAATGTGAGCGAAGCCTAGGACTCTCGGACAGATCCCGCGCAGGATTCGCCGACTTCCGCTCAGTCTTGTTCGCGAAACTCAAGGTAGAAAGTGCGAGCGCCATCAGAGGAACTCCGTATTAAAAGAATTGTAATCAGTAATTTACATAAAATATCTGGCCGCTCGGAATCGACGCCGCGCTTTGCTATAGTGCCGTGTGCCAGCCACCGTCAACGTACAACGTGTGCCCGGTGACGAAGTCGGAGGCCGGGCTGGCCAGGAAGATCGCGGCGCCGACCATGTCGGAGGGTTGCGCGAATCGCCCGAGACGTGATACGGCTGAGCAGACGCTGCGCGCGTTCTGGATTATCGCGAAAGGCCTTCGGCTGGTGTTTTCGGTCAAGCGTCGAAGTGGGTGCAATGGCGTTGACCCGCATGCCCATAGGCGCCCATTCTGTTGAAAGAGCGGCAGTTAGGTAGGAAACGCCGGCCTTTGCGGCTCCGTAGACGCTCTTTCCCAGGTCCGTGCTGGTCGACCAGGTGGAGCTGAGGTTGATGATCTTGCCGTAGCCGCGCTCGATCATCAGCCGACCCAGAGTTGCGAGCAGAAAAATGTGCCCTTGGCGTGAACGTCCAGGATGCGGTCCCAATCCTCCTCGGTCATATCCAGGGCGGCCTTGGTGAAGCCGAATCCCGCGCAATTGACCAGGACCAGCGGGAGGTTCCCTGCCGGCTTCATGATCGGGAGCGTTTCCTGTTCGAGCGCGCGGATGTCGGCGAGTTTGCTTACGTCGGCGGCTACGACGTGGGCGCGTCCGCCGGCCGCTTCGAACGTCGCGCTGGACGTCCAGCAGTTTTTGACGAGTTGCGGCTGACCAGGACAACCTCGGCGCCCGAGCGAGCGTAAGCGAGCGGCGAACGTTCGCCGATGCCGTCGCTCGACGCCGGTGATCACCGCCAGTCGGCCGTCCAGGCGGAAGGAAGGCAGGTCGCCCTCGGATTGGAGTTTGCTGAGTTCATTTCGATGCGATGCAGCACAGCGACTCGAGTAGCACAGACTTTAGTCTGTGGGGTTCCATAAGACCTAGCAAATCCCTACACGGCCGACAAAGCTCCAGTTCGCGCCAAGATCATCTGGAAATCCACAGACTGAAGTCTGTGCTACTGAACCTACCGCGTCCGTCCCGTGGTCGTGTCCAGCGGGTGCAATTCGTTCACCAGGCGTTCGTCGAACGGATACGTCGTGTAAATGTCCACGCCGTCCTTCGTCACGATGTGATCGTTCTCCAGGCGAATGCCGCCGATGCCCGGCTTGCCCGCGTACGGCTCCAGGTTAAATACCATTCCTTCCTTCAGCACCACCGGCAGCATCCTTCGACGCCGGACTGAAGTACGGCGCTTCCCACGGATTCACGCCCGCTCCGTGCCCCAGGCTGTCCAGCACATACGGATCGGCCGCCGCGAACACATCCGCGTTCGTCGCGCCCGGCCGCACCTTGCTGCCGGCATTGAACAGTGCGTTGTAGCACTTCTGATGCAGGTCCTTCATCTCCGCCGTCGGCTTCACCGTGCCGCACACCCACGTGCGCGTCAGGTCGCCCCAGTAGCCGTTGTAGCCCGCGCCGACGTCCATGATCACCAGGTCGCCGTTGCGAATGATGCGGTCGGAAGTGAATCGCCGGTACGGCGCCGTGTACGGACCCGAGCAGATGATGTTCGAACACTGCGTCCACTCGCTGCCCATCGCCGTCATCTTTCCCCAGATGATCCCCAGGATTTCGCATTCCTTGATCCCCGGGCCGCAGCGCGCGAATGCCTTCGATCCAGCGCGGCTTCCGTGATGGCGTTGGCCATCTTCAGGCACAGGATTTCGTCCTGCGTTTTGATTTCTTTCGCGCGCATCAGCACGCTCTGGTAGCCGTCATGGAACGTGGTCTTCGGAAACACGTCCTTGATCGCCGCTTCCATGTTGATGTCCCAGATGTCGATGCCCACGCGCTTGCCCGCCAGCGATCCGATCAGGCCTTCCACCTGCTCGGCCCAGCGCTTCATGCCGATTTTTTCGCGGAAATTTGCGCGCGGGCGAATCTGGTCCGGCGACAGCCACGGCATGCGCAGCTTGCAGTGCTCAAAGTCCATGGTCCACAGAATCGGATCGTGATTGCGCGACAACACCGTGACCGCATTGCCCATGATGAACGCGGGGCCCAGATGATGGCGATAGCCCGTCAGGTAGCGCGCATCCTCCGTGCGGAACACAAACAGCGCATCCAGATCGGAATTGTTCAGCGCATCCTTGGCCCGTTGCAGACGTTCCCGCAGCATGCGCTGCGGATCAAACCGTGCTTCCCAATCCACTGGAATCATTCCTAGATCAGACATGAATACTTTTCCTCCCAAAATAAAAATGAGAATCCATTAGAATCATTTGGAAAGAAGATGTCAAATGCTGCGCCAAGAATGAAGAAAAATTCAGAATTGCGGGCCAAAACCAACCAGCAGGAAAGACGAGGGAACTTGAAAATCGTTATCACGGACTATCGTTTTCCCGATGTGGAACAAGAGCGCCGGGCAGTGGAGGCGGCGGGTGGGACACTGGTCGCGGGGAAAGCAGTGAATGAGGATCAGGTTGCGGAACTGTGCCGGGATGCGGATGCAGTGCTGAACGCGCGCGCGCCGGTAACCCGGCGGGCCATCGCGGCCATGGAGCATTGCCGGATCATCGTGCGCTACGGAATTGGCGTGGATACGATCGATGTGCCGGCGGCGACCGAGCGCGGGATCTACGTGGCGAATGTCCCCGACTACTGCCTGGACGAAGTGTCCGACCACGCGCTGGCCCTGCTGATGATGCTCAGCCGGCAGATGATCCCGGGAATCGCGCTGGCCCGCGAGGACACCTGGGCGGTGGCGAAAATGCCTCCGCTGCAGCGGCTGCGCGGGCAGACGTGCGGGCTGTTCGGCTGCGGAAGGATTGGTTCGCTGCTGGCGGGAAAAGTTTCCGCGCTGGGGATGAGCGTGGTTGTGCACGATCCGTACTTGAGCGAGGCACGCGCGAAGGAGATGGGAGCGGAACGGGTTTCATTCGATGATTTGCTGGCTCGTGCGGATTTCATTTCCCTGCACGCGCCGCTGACGGACGAAACGCGGCACATCTTCGGAGCGGCGGCGTTTTCAAGAATGAAGAGCAATGCGTCGATCATCAACACCGCGCGAGGCGGACTGATCGATGAGACGGCGCTGCATCGCCGCGCTCGATGCGGGGCAGATTTTTGGCGCCGGGCTGGACGTGGTGGAATCGGAAACGGCGGTGACTCCGGTGCGGACGGCGCTGGTGCGCCATCCGAAAATCGTGGTGACGGCGCACACGGCATGGCTCAGCCAACAGGCCCGCGCGTTGCTGCAACGCAAGGCTATAGAGCAGGCGCTGGCGTGCCTGAAGGGCGAAAAGCCGTACGGGCTGGTCAATAAGGAGTTGGCGAAGTAGTGTGGCGCATGCTTTAGCTTGCGCAGAGAATGCTTTGATGTGTGCTACTGAGCGAAGCGAAGAATCGCGCTTCAATTCGAGCACTGGAAAAGAAACCCAAGAGAGATTCTTCGCTTCGCTCAGAATGACAACTTCTTTTTGTCGGTCTACCGTGCGGTTTGAGACGTTTCTGGCGGCAAACCTCGCAAGCTGAAGCTTGCTCCACTTACAGCGACATCTGATCCGGGCGCAGAGTCAGCGCCAGGATTCCGGCGGCTGTGGCTACCAGCGAAATCTGAAGTTCCCCTGCCAGCGCCCACCCGGCGTGACTGGCGATTCCGCCCATGATGTAACCAGCGGATGCAGCGGCGGCGTAAACGCTGGTCACAAACATGCCCGAAGCGCGGCTGGACAAATTGCTGCGCACCGCTTTTACGTGGTAGGCCGCGAGATTTACGTAGACGGTACCGCTTCCAATGGCGCCATAGGCGAATGTGAGAATCGCCTTGGTCGTGACGTCCGCAGAACCATGGAAGCAAAGGTAACCGAGCAGCGCCAAAGAAAAATATGCAGCGCCGAGGACGATTCGCGGCGAGAAGCGGTCTCCCAGCCACCCGCCAAAGATCGAGAGCAGTGCGCCCGCCCCGTAAAAACTGATGACCACTCCGGCCGACGTTGGGGAATAGTGCAGAGCTTCGCGTAGATACGTGGGATACATTCCAGTGAAGCCGAAAAAGATGAGCCCGCCAAAGACGCTAAGGACCGTCAAGATAATCGTATTGCGATTCCAAAGCGTGGACGCGCCACGCAGATCGGCGCGCGTTTCGGCCGCCCGGCGCGTCTCGCTGAACCAGGGGCGCACGCTCAACGCGATCACCGCGATCATCACAAAGCCCAGAACTCCGAACGCCAGCATGGGAATGTGCCAGGATTTATAGGCGGTCAGCAGCAGCCCGCCGAGCCTCGGCCCGCTGAACGCGCCCAGGCCGAAGAAAACATTCATCGATCCGATCGCTGCCGCCCGGTAGCCCACAAAATAATTGGCGGCGATAGCGATCATCACCGTGAGCTGCATGGCTTCGCCGATGCCGGTGGCGGCCAGGTAGACCAGCATGTCCGGAAATCCATGCGCCAGGACCGTGAGTGCCGTGCCGATGGAAAAAATGCCGATGCCCAGGAGCAGAACCGTTTTGCGCGAAAAACGCGCCAGCAGATATCCGGTCGGCAATCCCGCCACGGCCAACCCCAACGTAAAAATTGTGGTGAGCAGGCCGGTATCGGAGAGGGAAAAACCGTACTGCTCGCGAACGTCATGGGCGAGGAGCGGGAAAAGCTGGCGGTCCGCGGCATTCACCGAATAGGCCAGCAGCAGCACGCCGTACATGGCGATGGCCGCGCCGCGCGAACCCGGCGAGCCGGCGTCCTGCTTCACTTGCTCCGAGGATAGTTGTCCGGAAACTTTTTTCCCTTTCCGCATTCGCGCACGAAAGTCCAGAGCGTGCGGCGTGCGCGAGTATACGCCACATTGCAACGACCTCGAAGGGCTGCGCAGACTCCGGCACAGAAAACATTAGCTGATCGGTGGAAGAATTTCGAAGAAATTCGAAGCGCCTTCGAGACAAATTCGTAATGCGACGCGGAACTCACCGCCGCGAATACAGGCGGACCGGCCTTCTGAACCGATCCGCCTATGATTTTTGCGGAGACCAGGGCGCCGTGATTGCGCGGGCTTGCGCCAATTCCGGCCCGCGCATGTTTAGCGCTTAGGCCTTCGCCGTCTTGGAGCGCTGCTCGCTGACTTGCTTCATCATTTGCCGCATGGCGGCGATGTGGCCGGGCGAACGGGTTTCCATCCACACTT
This sequence comes from uncultured Acidobacteriota bacterium, assembly GCA_963774805.1. Classification (GTDB taxonomy): domain Bacteria; phylum Acidobacteriota; class Terriglobia; order Acidiferrales; family UBA7541; genus Palsa-360. The sequence continues at coordinate 544,145 of CAVZGK010000016.1, read as the reverse complement.
CGTAGCGCTGCGCCGCTTTTTCCACGTTGGCGAGAAATTGTTTGTTGGAAAAGCGCGCGCGGCCTTCGGCGATGCCAACCTTGACCAGTTCCCACACGCCATAGAATTCGCCGTTGTTTTCAAAAAACAGGTCTTCGTGCAGCAGACCGTGGTTGAGGTAGGAACAGGCCTGTTCCCAGTAACCGAACACCATCATGGCCAGCGTCCCATTTTCCGTTCCCGGAGGCGCGAGGCGCATGGCTTCGTCGAAAGAATTGACGTGGTAGTTTTGAAAAAACCAGTCGCGTGCCTGGCGCAGTTTCGGTTCGCGCCTCAAATCAAAAATCTGAAGCTGGAGCTGTCCTTGCTCGTGCGTCGGTTGTGACATGATATTTCTCCCTATTTTAAGTGTTTGCAATCACTTCCCGGAACTCATCCATACTTGCTGACGACCGGTGCATCCAGCGAATCTGGAAGGGTAAATGTAACGTGACCCGCCATCGGCGTCCCTTCTACCTATAGATCGAATGGGCGGGAGTGAAATCGACAGGGAGGTTAATATTTTTTGAAAATGTCAACGGCCCGAAACAACGCTTAGAAGGGCAGCCCGGAGGGGATGCACTGCTTGCTGGGGTTCCTCCGATTCCTGAACGGCGGGTGGGCCAGCCTTTGAAGTGTATTTGAATTCCAGGGTGGCCGACTCTCCCGCTTTTGGAGGGTAGGGGTTTTGACGGGGCTCAATATGAAATCGTACTCAGTTTTGTGCGGATTAAGGGGAGCAGGCCAGCGAATCTTCCGCCCCGTTCACGATAATTGTTCGCTGCGAGCCACCCAACTACCGCAGCTCTCAACCCATTGACATCCATGCGGCGGCCCTATTAGCATCGGGTCCCCGGCGCGGCAAAGGGCGCAACAAGGGGCGCAGCAAAAGACGCAACAAAGTTTGCCGCGAAGGTGGGACGCCCAGGCGCACGCAAAGGCGGAGCCCGATGACTGGAATCGAGTGGGTAATTGACGCGGCCGGCTGTTCTTCGCGGTCGTTGAGCGATCTGCAATCGGCGCGAACTCTGTTTGAGGAAATCATCCGCGAGCTGAATCTGCATCCGGTCGGAGAGGCGCAGTGGCATCAGTTTTCGGAGACCGGCGGAATCACCGGACTGTGCCTGCTGACGGAATCGCATGTGGCCTTTCATACCTTTCCCGAGCACGGCTCGATGTGCCTGAACATTTTCTGCTGCGCGCCGCGCACCGAATGGAATTTTGAAGGCGTCTTCCAGAGGCTGTTTGAAGCCAAGTCGGTAACGGTGCGGCAGCTTTCGCGCATTTTCGTGCTTCCGCAGGAGATGGCCGCCCGGCACTGATTCAGAACGAAGCGGCAGCGCCGGCGATCTCCGCGCGGCGATGACACTCGATGACAACCGTGGCCTCGACGTGCCCGACTTGCGGCGCGAAAGTCGTGTTTCGCTGGTCGAGCAGCGTTCAAACCGTTTGTGAATATTGCAAAAGTGTTCTGGCGCGCACCGACGTGGACCTGCAAAAAGTCGGGCAGATTCCGACGCTCGTTTGACACGGCTGAGACCATCGTCTGCGCCAGCTGCCACTCAATCCTCGACGCCTAAGATCCCAACCTGAAAATCCTGCAGCAGTTCAAGGTAATCACGGGCGAGGATCCTCCGCTGATTCCGCTGGGCGCATTCTGTTCGCCAACTCCGACCCCAGCGGCATTTCCATTTTTGAAGAGGCCCAGTTCAACGGCGTGGAGGCGGCCCAGAAATCTTTGCAGAGAATCGGCAGGGCGGGATGAGGAGAGGCCTCCGCGCTCTGAGTCTTACTGGCTGCGGAAATATTCAAAAATGCTGTCATTCTGAGCGAAGCGAAGAATCTCTCTTTGTTTTTTGCTCGCACCTGGATCGAAGAGAGATTCTTCGCTTCGCTCAGAATGACAACACGATATATTTTTTCCGCAGTCTGTTTAGCTGACGAACCCGCTTCGCTCCCTGGCCGTCGTCTCTGGATGGCGTTGGGGAGCCGGCCCGCGACGATGATAGAATCAGACTCTACGGCTCAGCTCTCAACATCCAATGGCGGCAGAACTACGTACTACGATTGAGCGCAATGGAGGGCAATCACAATGACACGACCCACGGAAAAGGCGATTCTGGCGGGAGGCTGCTTCTGGGGAATGCAGGACTTGCTGCGCCGCTACCCCGGCGTAATTTCCACGCGCGTCGGCTATTCGGGCGGTGATGTGCCCAACGCGACCTACCGCAACCACGGAACGCATGCCGAAGCGATTGAGATTATTTTCGATCCCCAAACGATCAGCTATCGGAAAATTCTAGAGTTCTTCTTTCAGATTCACGATCCCACCACGCCCAACCGCCAGGGCAATGACCGCGGCGCGAGCTACCGCTCCGCCATTTTTTATACCAGCGAAGCGCAGAAGCAAACCGCGCTGGAAACCATCGCGGACGTGGAAGCCTCAGGCCTGTGGCCAGGCAAAGTGGTGACGGAAGTCGCCGCAGCCGGCCCGTTCTGGGAGGCTGAGCCCGAGCATCAGGATTATCTTGAGCGCATTCCGAACGGCTACACCTGCCACTACATTCGCCCAAACTGGAAATTGCCGGCGCGAGCGGAGTCCGCCAAGCGCGCTGGTTAGAAATTGCGTTGTGCAAGGCGCTTAGCCTGGCAGTCACGCATTTCGGCGAAGACGAACCCTTCAAATAGATCCTGCTCAAATTCCGGTCGGCCGCTGCGGAAAGACACCGCGGATCGCCCTCGATTTGATTTGACATAAATCCGTATTTCTGCAATCATCGAAATATGGTTCCCCCGACAAGCAAGAGAAATACGGAACAGGTTGCCAGATACGCCGATATGTTCTCGGCGATTGGCACGGAGCCGCGGCTGCGGATCATGCAACTTCTGTTGTCCGCCCATCCGGACGGTCTGACCGTCGGCGAGATTCAAACCGAGCTGGACATCCCCAATTCGACGCTTTCCCATCACCTGGACAAACTCAAGAACGAAGGGCTCGTGCAAGTGCAGCGGGAGAGCACGTTCCTGCGCTACACGGCGAACACCGAGGCCTTGCAGGAATTGCTGCAGTTCCTCTACGCGGAATGCTGCACCCGGAATAAGGCCGTAAGGCCGCGTGACATCGTGCAGATTTGCAGATAGGAGACCCATGAGCGACACAAGCATAAGAAATGCCGTGAAAGAGAAGTACGGACAAGCTGCCCTGCGAGCTACGGCCGGAGGAAGCTGCTGCTGCGGTGCCGCGGCGTCGGACGGATTGAAGTGCGACCCAATCACCTCAAATCTTTACGATGCCTCGCAAGCAAAGGAAATTCCCGCTGAGGCCCTGCTGGCATCGCTGGGATGCGGCAATCCAACCGCGCTAGCGAATCTGAACCCGGGAGAAGTGGTGCTCGACCTGGGCTCTGGCGGTGGAATTGATGTTCTTTTGTCGGCGAAACGCGTTGGCCCGGCGGGCAAAGCGTACGGCCTCGATATGACGGATGAAATGCTGGCGCTGGCGAACGAGAACAAGCGGAAGTCCGGGCTCGACAACGTCGAATTCTTGAAGGGCGAGATTGAAAACATTCCACTTCCCGATAATTCCGTGGACGTGGTCATCTCAAACTGCGTCATCAATCTTTCCGCTGACAAAGACCGCGTGCTGAAGGAAGCGCTTCGCGTGCTGAAGCCCGGAGGTCGATTCGCCGTGTCCGATGTGGTGACTCGCGGCGAAATTCTGCCGGAGATACGCGAGAGTGTTCTTCTGTGGGTTGGGTGTATCGCGGGCGCACTCGATGAGAACGAATACCGCAGCAAACTGGTGAACGCCGGATTTGAAAACGTGGAGATCGAACCCACCCGCATTTACAGGCTGGAAGATGCCCGGGAGTTCCTCTGCGGCGAAGGCGTGGATGTGGATTCGCTCGCGGGACAGGTGGACGGCAAATTCATGGGCGCGTTTATCCGTGCCGCAAAGCCGACCAAATCAAATGCCTGTTGCGGACCGGGATGCTGCAAGTAACGAGCGAACCATGATCGATCACTACAACGTTTTGTTTCTATGCACTGGAAATTCCGCCCGGTCGATCATGGCGGAGGCCATCCTGAATCGCAAAGGCAACCCGAAGTTCACCGCTTACAGTGCGGGAAGCCATGCCACGGGACGCGTTCGCCCCGAGGCGCTGCGGCAACTTGAGCTTGCGCAACTGCCCATCGAAGGCGCCCGCAGCAAGAATTGGGACGAGTTCGCCCGGCCAGGCGCGCCGCAACTTCATTTCGTGTTCACGGTCTGTGATAGCGCGGCCAAAGAGGTCTGTCCCATCTGGCCGGGCCAACCCATGACGGCGCATTGGGGAGTGGCTGACCCAGCGGCCGTGACGGGCACTCCCGAACAAATCGAGAAGGCATTTCGAGATGCCTTCATGATTCTCGACCGCCGAATCAGCCTGTTTCTGTCCTTACCGTTTACCAGTCTTGATGGCCTGGCGATCAAAAATACAATTGATCGCATCGGGCGCGAATGAAAACGTCGCTCGCGCGCCGGGTCGTTGCGGAATTCACAGGAACGGCCTTCCTGGTGGCTGCGGTCATCGGCTCCGGCATCATGGGAGACCGCTTGGCGAACGGCAATGTCGCCATCGCACTTCTCGCGAACACGATTGCCACGGGCGCGGCGCTCGTAGCGCTCATTTTCGCCTTTGGCGGGATCTCCGGAGCGCACTTCAACCCCGTAGTTTCCGTGATGGATGCATTCGAACGCGGGTTACCCTGGAAACAGACTCCTCACTATGTAATCGGTCAGGTGCTGGGCGGGATCACCGGGGCCGCCGTTGCCCACGGCATGTTCGGTCTCCCGCTGGTTTCCGTGTCGCGCCATGTTCGCAGCGGACTACCGCAGGTGTTCAGTGAATTTGTAGCGACCTTCGGCCTTGTCTCCGTCATTTGGGGTTGTTCGCGGCTGCGATCGAATGCTGTGCCGTTCGCCGTCGGTGCGTACATCACGGCGGCCTACTGGTTCACAGCATCGACGTCGTTTGCCAATCCCGCCGTCACCATCGCTCGATGCCTATCCGACACATTCGCCGGCATCCGGCCCAATGATGTCCCCTGGTTTGTCGTGGCTCAATTTCTGGGAGGAATTGGGGCTACGCTTCTCTTCCGCTGGCTTGTTCCCAACCTGCAACTCGGGTCTAAAAAAGTTCTCCTGCCTCAGGACGAGGAGCGGAACAGCTAGCCTCAAGGCCGAAGGAATTATCCGGCAAACAACCTTGTCGGGAAGGGAGAAAGAGACTCGCTCGTCTGCTGAGTGAGAAGGAAAAAGATTGGCTCCCCGGGCAAGATTCGAACTTGCAACATTTCGGTTAACAGCCGAACGCTCTACCGTTGAGCTACCGGGGAACTGGCCAATGGTTTCTTTTCGGATTGTAACAAATTGGCTGGCGTTTTGTTGCGCTCCAGGATTTCCAATTCCTTTTTATATGGATTATCCTCGTCTCTGCGGGCGCCCGGCGAATTGAAGTGTCCGCGTGATGCTCGGAGCAGCACGAAAGGATGAGCCACATGGGAAAACGAACAAGAACCGAGACAAACGCGTTTCTGGCGCGGATCATGCTCGCGGCCGCAGTGATAATATTCGCGGGCTTTTCCGGTTGCGGCGCGCCCAAGCCGGCCGAGCAGCCGGCGCCGGCCGCGCAAGGTCCGCAACGCTACAAACTGGATGGCCGCGTGGTTTCCATTGAGCCCGCCAAGCAACAGGTTACGGTCGATGCCGCGGATATTCCCGGATTCATGATGGCGATGACCATGGGATACGCGGTGAAGAATCCCAATCTGCTGACGCCGCTTTCGCCGGAGGATCACATCACCGCGGATGTTGTAGTGAACGGAGGCGACGTATATCTGGAAAATATCGTGGTGGTGAAGAAGGCGGATAATGCGAAGCCGGCTGCCGGGAACGGCGCTCCGGCTGCCGCGTCGCAGCCTGCGAAGTAAATTTGAGCGCGTGCTGAGTGCAAAAAAATCCCCGCGAATATGGGTCGCGGGGATTTTGCTTTTCCGTGTTGCGGATTTTGAGAGCGTCTTTTAGCGAGAGATCGTGCCCGTTGCGTCACTCTGTGGCAGGATTATGAACCCCCACAGACTGAAGTCTGTGCTACTTGAACTCCGCGGCTCGATCTACTTTTTGTCCTTCTGGTCTCCCTGCTTTTTTGAATCCTGCCCGCGATCCTGCTGCTGTTGTTGTCGAGGCGGTTCGCGGTCATTCTTCTGCTGAGGCGCGGCCTGGGGAGGCGGAGCCTGCGGCGGAGGAGTGGGGCGCGCCGTCTCCTGCGGTTTTTCGAATTGATGCGGGCGGTAGGTATCGTCATTCGCCCTTGCCGGTGGCGCGTATCTCACGTTCGGATTCTGCTGTTGCGGCTGGGATTGCATTTGTTGTTGCCCGCGCTGTTGTGGCTGCTGTTGGCCATGCTGCTGTTGCTGGCCTTGTTGCTGGTCGCGCTGCTGCTCGCGGGGCTGCCCCTGCTGTGGCGGTGCGGGCTGCTGACCGCGCAGCGGCGGTTGCTGTTGCGTGGGTTGCGGCTGAATTTGTTGCTGTTGTTGGCCGCGTTGCTGTTGCTGCCCCTCTTGGCGACCCTGTTGCGGTGTGGGCTGCTGACCGCGGAGTGGCGGTTGTTGCTGCGCGGGCTGCTGCTGGATTTGTTGCTGCTGTTGGCCGTGTTGCTGTTGCTGCCCCTCTTGGCGACCCTGTTGCTGTATCGGCGGCTGCCCCTGCTGTTGCGGTGTGGGCTGCTGACCGCGGAGTGGCGGTTGCTGCTTGGTGGGCTGCTGCTGGATTTGTTCTTGTTGTCCGCGCTGCTGTTGCTGCATGGGTTGTTGGCTCTGCTGTTGTCCGCGCTGCGGCATGGTGGCAGCCTGGCGAATGATTCTGGATTGCTGTTGCGGTGTACCGTTAAAGGATGGCCGTGGCGGAGGCGGCGTCTGCACGGCCACCACCTGCCGCTGCATCACGGCGGCCGGAGGCCGCGAGTTGGCCGCGGCGCCGGCGCCCACCACGCTTCTCTGCACCGGAGCGACCGTGAAATTGCGCTGCACTTCGGCTCCGCGAAGCTGCTGTTCATTCACGCGGACGATTCCTGTATTCGCCTGGCGCGCGTTGACGAAAGTATCGTGCGAAACGACGGTCACGGCCCTTACGTTGTTCTGGTTCACGTAGTGAACGTTGTTGACCGTGGTGTTGTTATAGACATTCGTTACGTTCACCACGTTTACCGTGGTGTTCGTCACGTTCACGCGCTGCACGTAGCGCTCGCTCGTGCGGTAGGGCGGAACGTATACCTCGCGCGGCCCCAGCGGGAACCAGCCCACGCCACCGCCGCCTCCTCCGAACGAAATGGCCGCCCCGAAATGCGCGCCGCCCACAAATACAACCAGCGCCGGAGCATACACGGGCCGCACTACGACCGGTCCGGGCACCCAGCACCAGCCTCCGCCAACTTCCGCCCAGCGTCCGTAGTGGAAAGGAGCAAAGCCCCACGGCTCGTCTTCCACCCAGGTCCATCCCCAGGGCGCGACCCAGACCCAGTGTCCATAGCGGTAGGGGGCCCAGTCCGCAGCAACGTGCGTGGGATACCAGACGGCGCCGTAGTCGGGGACGGTGCGCCACTCGCCATTTTCATCAAGATCGTCGTATCCGGTAACGTCACGTGAAACGTAGCGCGCCGATTGCGAGTGCTCTTCGCGGTCATCGCGCGAACGGCACCACGCATCGAAGCCGTCCGGCCGCCCGATCTGGCCGGCGTCATAGTTCAGTGAATCCGTCCCGGTGAACGTGGCGCGATCGCCGGAGTCCATGTGGTATTCGCTGCCGCCGCCGGTGGCTTGGCCCTCGCCGGAACGCACGGAAATCGTAGTGGCGTTGCCATCCGCGTCGACGTCCACGCGGTAGTCTCCCGGCCGCTGCAGGGTGAACGCCAGATTCGGCGTATCGATTTCGAAATCGTCGCCGCCATCGAGCCGGCGCACGTTTACGTTCAGCGAGCCCTGCGCCAGTTGAATTTGCACGGTGCGGTCGTCAAGATTCAGAAATGTGACGCCGGTCTGGCTGCCAATGCGGATCGTTGAGCTGCCAATGTGGAGTTCACCGCGGGCGTCGCGGTCAGCCCACAGATTGTCGCCGGTGGTCATCGGGCGATTCGGGCTGGCCTGTACCCAGTCGGTTTCGCCGCCGGGTTGAAAGGAAATATTTCCCTGCATGAAATTGAGGCGCGCCACTCTTCCCGGCGGGTCATCATCGGCCCACGCGGGCAGGGAGAAAACGGAGAATACGGCCGCCAGCAAAAAAAGCACGGGGAACAGGAACGTTGATTTTCGCATCGCTGATATGCCTCCGACGTGCGCTTTCTAAACCGCCAGGCTCTGCATCCGAGTTTACTACCCACATTTTAGAGCGTAATGCCGGAAACGCGGTATACCAGCGTTCCTGCATGTTTCCGGGACTGGGGACCGGGGCTGCGAAAACTGTTCTCATCCTCTCCTGTCCTCGCTTTTCGCAGGGTGGGCAGGAGGCTCCTTGCGGAGCCTCCTGACGGTGAGTGAGGAGGGATGAGACGGGGTGAACCCAAACTAGTGATGGTTGTGGCCGCCATCGGAGCCGCCATGCGAGCCTCCGCCTCCGGAATTGCCGCCACGCGAGCCTCCGCCAGAATATCCGCCGCCTCGCGATCCGCCCCATAATTGCCGCCGGAGGGCCCGCCGCGAGATCCGCCGCCGTTTCCTCCGCTGCTTGGTGCGCTGGGAGCGGGCCGCCCGGAATAAGAACCGCCACGCGATCCTCCACTGGGGTAGCCACTGTAACCGCCACCGCTTGGCGGACGGTTGTAACCCGGGATTACCGTTGTAGTTGCCGCCGCTTGGCGCACTTTGCGCGGGCCGTCCGGAATTAGACCCGCCGCGCGAACCCTCACCCGGATAGCCGCGATAATTACCCGTGTTAGGCGGTCGATTATTGTTCGAGTCGTTTCCGCGAGGCGTTACAACCGGCTGCTGCATGTTGAGCGTGGGCCGGTTCGATCCATAGGAGCCGGAATTACCGCGCGGGTTGTCGGAACTACCGCGATTCGAATTGCCCGGGTTCTGATATTGCCGCGGCGACTCCGAAGGCTGTGAATAATTCGAAGGCCCACGTCCGCCGTTCTGATTTTCAAATCCGCGTCCGCCGTTCGAAGATCCCTGTTGCCCGGAAGGCGGAGTGAACGTGCGCCAACCGGGCCGCGAAGACTGGATCGGCTGAGACTGCTGCTGCGAAGGCGCCTGCGTGTAGCCGCGCTGACCGGGATTCTGCGACGATTCCGGGCCGCGATTCACGCGGCCGGTATTGGATTGATCGAATCCCGCTGAACCTGTGCGACCTGCGTTCTGGGGTCCCGCGTTGTTGCCGAAGTTCCCGCCGCCGCGATTCGAATTGCCGCCGCCGTTGTTGCCCTGAAACGACCCGTTGGCGCGGGCGTTCCCATTGAAGAAGCGCTGATTGGTGACGCCACGATTTGGAATCGAACCGGGGTTCGGTTGGCGGTCGCTGGCGCGGTAACTTTCGCGCGACGGCGACACGGGATTCGCGCCGGTCATCATGCTGGCCTGGCGAAACGATCCTGCATCAATCCGCGACTGACGCTGCGGCACGCGGCCGCGTCCGAAATCATCGCTTTTCATGGAGCTGAAGCCCGACCGTACATGTTCGTCGCTGAACGCGCGATCGACGTTTGAGTACGCGCGCGGGCCTTGCCGCAAAGGATTCATTCCTCCGCGATAGTCATTATTGTGAATGTTGTAGACGTTGACCACGTTCACGCGATTGACGCCGCGCCCATACCACGGGAAGAAGCGGTCGCCAGGCCCGCACGGCAACCAGCCGACGTTGCCGTAACCGCCAAAGCCGATTCCGAAATTAACTCCCCAGCCTCCTCCGCCGAATCCGAAGAAGGAAACGTACGCAGGAGCCCACACCGGGTCGTAACCTGCATACACCGGCCCGGGCCACCAGCCCCAGTTGCCGCCGTAGACAAACCAGCGTCCATAGTGATAAGGAGCCCAGCCCCACGGCTCGTAGGAAACCCACGTCCATCCATAATAAGGTTCATACACCCAGCGGCCATCGCGGTACGGCGCCCATCCAGAGTCCGCGGACGGAAACCAAACATCGCCGTAGTCCGGAACATTGGACCAGTGCCCGTACGCGTCCAGGTCCTGGCTGCCGGTGTAGTTTGGATTGGTGTGCTTCCAGCTGTCGGCGCCTTCGATGGAGCGGTCGCGGTCTCCGTTCCAGCGGTCCCAGTCGTCACGGCCGGGCGCGCCGGAAACTTGATATTGCGCGGTGTCTGCGTTGCCCTGAATGGTGATGCGCTGATCGCGCTCCACGCGTGTGCTGCCCTGCGACGTGGAAATTTCTGCGGAGCCCTTGCGCACGTCCACGATCGTTTCGCCGTCAGAATTCACCCGAATGCGATAGCTGCCTTCTCCGTTTTCCGGGCGAATGGCCACATTGGGCGTCTGGATCTCCACGTTGGCGTCATTATTTTTGAAGACTTCGTAGTTGGCCAGGCCCTGCCCGACCTGCAGCTGCATCTGGTTGCGCGCCAGGCTCACAATGTTGGCCGTGGAGCGCTCCGACAAGCGCAGAATATTGGCGTGATCCAGCTGAATTTCCGCGCGGGCATTTTGTCCGGTGGAGATGTGATCGCCGTTGACCACCGGCGTGTTCAGCGTAGCTGCCGTCCATTCGCTCGATCCATCATGCTGCGTCGAAACGTCGCCGCGAATGAAGCTCATGCGCGCCGCGCCGGGATCGCTCTGTTGTACCTGAGTCTGCGGCTGCCCCTGTGACTGAGGCGGTTGCGAACTCTGCCCCGGAGGAGGAAATTGCGCCTGAGTCGGGATCTCCATGGGCTGCTGCGAGGCCGGCGGCGCGTATTGGGCGCCTGCCACAGCGCTCAATCCGAAGATCAGCGCGCCAGTCAGTACCGCGGTCCTTAGTCTCCCAAATTGGATTGTCATGGCCGACCTCCTGCATTGCTCCTGGCCCACTTGTGCTCTCACCCGTGTTAGATGAGTGCAGGGCGGGGGCCATCTGGGGGTTGATTTCAATTGATCCACAACCTACCTATTTACAATACGTTATGAAATATTCTGCAGGATTCGAACCTTTGCGAAGTGCCGAGAACTTGGTGTTTCTCAAGCAGTGGTGGTGGATTTCAACCACCATGCCGAGGTTCGCTTTAGGCACCAGCATTGGGGTATACAATTACTCCATGAGCCAAGAAGCCCTCGATCTACTCAAAAAGGCGCTCGAACTACCGTTCGGCGAGCGAGCGGAACTGGCGGGCTCTTTAATTGAGAGTCTTGAGGATGCCGAGGACGAGGCTGTGCAGGCAGCATGGGACGCGGAAATCGTCCGACGGATGGAAGACTTGAATTCCGGAAGAGTAAAGCCAACTTCGCTCGAAGAAGCGCAGCGAAGATTGTCCTCGGCGATTGAATGACCGCACTACAGATTTATTTTCATCCAGCCGCTGGTTCTTCAGAATTGCTTCGTCAATTCTCCACATCCTCCGGATCAGCTACTCCTAACTTTGACAGCCGGTAGCGCAGAGCATTGCGGGAAAGTCCCAACGCTCGGGCGGCCTGGCTTTTGTTGCCGTTGGCCTGGCGAACAGCCTCGCGGATGGTTTCGTCTTCCCATTGTTCGAGCGTCACGCCGGTTGGTAGGGCATAGGGTGATGAGCCGGGAGCGTGGGAACGCTTGGCGGGATCGTCGAGATAGATGTCGGCGGCATCCAGCGTCGATCCAACGGAAAGCGCGACGCCGCGCTCGATGATGTTCTGTAGTTCGCGAACGTTGCCCGGCCAGTGATATTCCATCAGGCGCTTCATTGCGTCCGGCGTGATGCCGGTGATGTTTTTTGCGGCCTCCTTGGCGTAGCGCTCCAGAAAATAATTGGCCAGCGCCGGAACATCTTCCTTGTGGTCGCGCAGCGGAGGGATGTCGATGGCCACCACGTTCAAGCGGTAATAGAGATCCTCGCGAAACGTGCCGTCTTCGAGCGCGGCGCGCAGATCGCGATTGGTTGCGGCCACCAGGCGCACATCCACTTTCAAAGTTTTCGTTCCGCCGAGGCGCTCGAATTCGCGGTCCTGCAGGACGCGCAGCAGTTTCACCTGAATCGCGCCGGGCACGTCGCCGATTTCGTCCAGGAACAGAGTACCCTTATCGGCCAGCTCAAATTTTCCGGGCTTGCTGCCGGTGGCGCCGGAGAAAGCGCCTTTCTCGTAACCGAATAATTCGCTTTCCAGCAAATTCTCCGGAATGGCAGTGCTGTTGATTTTGATGAACGGGCCGGAGGCGCGCTGCGAATGTTCGTGTATGGCTCGCGCGATCAAGTCTTTTCCCACGCCGCTTTCGCCGCCCAGGAGCACCGTGGAGTTGGTGGGCGCGACGCGCTCGACCAGCGCCAGCACGGCCTGCATCTTGTCGCTCTGCGCGATGATGTTGGTGTAGGAGTAGCGGCGGCCGAGGGCTTCGCGCAGCGAGCGGTTTTCCTCGATCAGGCGGTGCGAAGCGAGTTCCTTGCGGATTACTAGAATGAGTTCGTCAAAAGAAAACGGTTTCGTGACGTAGTTGCTAGCGCCGACTTTCATGGCTTCGACAGCGGATTCGACCGTGCCGTATGCGGTCATCACCACCACGGGCAGCGCGGCGTTGGAGCGCTTCACGGCCTGCAAGAAATCGAGGCCGCTCATTCCCGGCAGGCGCAGATCGGTCACCACCAGTTCGGGTTTCTCGCGCACCAGGAGTTGCAGGCCGGTTTCGGCGTCGCCGGCGGTGTGCACGGCGAAACCCTCTTCGCCCAGGCGCAGCTCGAGCAGGCGCCGCATCTTGGCTTCGTCTTCGACGATCAGCAGGGTCGCTTTTTCGTGGCGCGTGGTCATGTGATTCGCGAATGGCGCAGACTTCAGAAATTGCGAAAAAACGTGACACGTTGTCATTCTGAGCGCAGCGAAGAATCTCTCCTTGTTCTTCTTGCTCGCACTTCGATCGAAGAGAGATTCTTCGCTGCGCTCAGAATGACAACTCAGGATTTTATCCGCAGCCTGTGAAGACAGTGCCAGCCGCTGCAAGGCATTGTGCCAGCGCCGGAGCAAGGATGGAAGTACAGCCGCAAATCGAATTTAAATGTAGAATCCAGTGGCCAACGAAATCGCGAGGAGCCATGAGCGGCGAACTTTCGGGAAAGACGGCGATCGTCACGGGCGCGGGTCGCGGCCTGGGCCGCTGCATGGCGCTGGCCCTGGCGCGCGCCGGGGCCAGCGTCGTTATTACCGCGATGCGCAACAAGCGCGAAATCGATGCGGTGGCCGAGGAAGCCGCGCAGATTCCGGACGCCGGCGCGGTCCGCCCGATGCTGGCCGACGCCTCGAACGAAGCCAATTGCCAGCGCGTGGTGAACGAAACGGTTCGCGAATTCGGCAGCGCGCATATTTTGGTGAACAACGCGGGCCGGGGCATGCGCTTTATCAGCGAGAAATTTTTCGACACGCCGACCAAATTCTGGGAAGCCGATCCGGCGGTCTGGCAACTGATCGTGGCCACCAACGTGAACGGCCCTTTCCTGATGTCCCGCGCGGTGGCGCCCTTCATGTTGAAACAGCACTGGGGACGCATCATCAACATCTCGATCAACCACGAAACCATGCGCCGGCCGGGATTTTCTCCCTACGGTCCATCGAAGGCCGCGCTCGAATCCGAGACCATCATCTGGTCGCAGGATCTGGCGGGTTCCGGCGTGACGGTGAATGCCCTGCTGCCGGGCGGCGCGACCGACACCGGCATGGTTCCGCTGGATATTCCGCTGAACATGCGCGAAGCGTTGCTGCCGCCGGATGTTATTGTTCCGCCGCTGATGTGGCTGGTGTCAGACGCGGCGAATGAGATTACCGGCACCCGAATCGCTGCAAATTTGTGGGACGCCTCAATTCCGCCCGAGCAGGCCGCTGAAAAAGCTCGCGCCGCGGCCGGCTGGATTCCGGAAGCTCCTTAGCGCTCCGCGATCCGCGGTGGACTTTTTCCGCGTACGATTAAAGTTCCATGAGCACCAGTGTCCGCGCCCGAGGAGGAACAAGTGGCCGACGCGGTAAAAGTTTTGTTCCTCATCATCAGCGCGCTGTTTCCGATTGTCGATCCCTTGACCGGAAGCCCGATTTTCCTGGCCATGACCCACGGCTATTTGCCGGAGACGCGGCGCGCGCTCTCGCGGCAGGTGGCCATCAACAGCTTCTACCTGATGATCAGCTCCTACTTTATCGGCGCGCACGTTCTCACTTTCTTCGGGGTGTCTCTGCCGGTGGTGCAAGTCGGTGGCGGTTTGATCGTAGTCGCCACGGGATGGAAAATGCTGATGCAGAAGGACGAACCGCTCGATGCGAACCGCGGCGTCCAACCGACGGAATTTTCCGCGCAGGCGTTTTACCCGCTGACCTTGCCGCTCACAGTCGGTCCGGGATCAATCTCGGTAGCCATTACTCTCGGCGCCAACACCACGAAGCGCTACGGCGTTCACGTCTTGCTGGTGGTTGCCGCCGTCGTCGCCATTTTCCTGATCGCGGTCAGCATTTATCTGTGCTACGGCTTCGCGGGCCGGCTCGGCCGCGTGCTCGGAAAAACGGGAATGAGCGTGATGTTGCGGCTGTCTTCGTTTCTGCTGGTTTGCATCGGAGTGCAGATCATGTGGAATGGGCTGAGTACGCTGTTGTCGTCGCTGCAATTTCATTCCGTGCACTGAGCCCGGAACGCAGCGCCGCAACTTCCCCATTCACGCGCCCCTTCCGTCCCGAAAAGGATTCGCCGGGCGCCGCAACGGCGACCAGAACGGAAACGGGCGCTGCGGTCGAATTCTCCCGCGGCTCCCCAGAGACCTGTCTATAATCGGCCATTCCACACTTGGAGGGCCGATGCGCTTCCTAACCGTATTCCTGATCTGCCTCGGATTGAGTATCTCCGGCGTCGTTGCGTTCGCTCAAAGTTCATCCACCAGTGCGCCTGCCGCGCCGGCTGCCAGCGCGCCGCAGCGTGTTCCTCCCGCGTTCGAATATCTCGGCACGTTGCGCGCCGATATCGGGTCGCGCACGATCATCGAAAATGGCCCGCAGGGTACGCGGACGATCGTGCACATCACGGGCGGAAGTTTCGAGGGGCCGCGGGTGAAGGCCACCGTGCAGGTGCCCGCGGGCGATTGGATCACCAATCGTCCGGACGGGAGCTACCGGCTCGATGTCCGGCTCACGCTTAAGACCGACGATGGCGCGCTGATTCTCGTTACGTACAACGGTATTGGGCAGACCACGGCCACCGGAGCATCATTGCGGGCCGCGCCACTGTTCGAGACCGGCGATGCGCGCTACTCGTGGCTCACACGGCTGCAGGCGGTGGCCGTTGGCGAACGCGCCGGGGCCGCGGTGGTCTACGATCTTTACGCCTTGAAATAATTTCTGCATAGTGCTGCCGCTTTCTACTACGAGCCCTTCGCAAACGTTCAGGGTAAAGCGCCGCTGTGTCCCTGAAACACACTTGTTCCGTCAGATGGGCGTGTTATCTTTTAGAAGAACCATATTTTTATTACGATATCTGTGTGCGGCCGCATGACGAACGAACCCGGCCGCGAGACTAAAGGAGCCGAAGCGGATGGCGCGAAAGACGATTTTGAGCGTGGCGGTGACCGGAAATCAAACGACTGTGCAACAGCATCCTGGGCTGCCGTGCACGCCCGAACAAATCGCCACCGCGTGTATCGACTCGGCCAAAGCGGGCGCGGCCATTACGCACATCCATGTGCGCTATCCGGATGGCCGTCCCAGCATGGAACTGGAGCACTATCGCGAAGTGGTGAACCGCATCCGCGACAGCAACGTGGACGTGATCATCAATCTGACCACCGGTCCGGGGCAGCGTTTTATTCCCAGTGAGGATGACCCAAAAGTTGCCGCGCCGGGCACGACCCTGACGACTCCGATGCGCCGCGTCGAGCATGTCGTTGCGCTCAAGCCCGAACTTTGCAGCCTGGACCTTAACACCATGTGGTCCGGCGCATCCGCGGTAATCAATCCCCCCAAAAGCATTACGGCCATGGCCAAGGCCATGAAAGAAGCCGGCTCAAAGCCGGAGCTGGAAGTTTTCGACAGCGGCGATATTCAACTGGCCAAAGCGCTGATCGAGCAGGGCGTGATCGACAAGCCGCCGCTTTTCCAGATCGTGATGGGAATTCAGTACGGGTTTGAGACCTCCGCGAACACCCTGCTGTATGCGAAGTCGCTTCTGCCCGAAGGCGCGCACTGGGCCGCCTTTGGTATCGGCCGCATGGCCTATCCGGCCATGGCGTTATCGTTCCTGCTCGGCGGACATGTTCGCGTAGGCCTGGAAGACGCCGTGTACCTCAGCAAGGGCGTGCTGGCCCCAAGCAATGCCGCGCTGGCCGAGAAGGCTGTGCGCATCATCAACGAGCTCGGCGGCGAAGTGGCCACGCCGAAGGAAGCCCGGCAGATCCTCGGGCTTCGGGGATAGAACTCCCGGGCATAACGCGCGAGTTTCATTTACCAATCAACACCTTACGAGAGTGATAGCGGAATCGCGTCTCTTGGTGTAGACTCCGACCAAGCAGTGGATCGTTTTTAAGCCGGAGCCAGGATGGGTCGGCGAATCTTTAGTGCTGCCGTCAGCTACACCGCACTGGCAGCGCCCACCGGGAGTTCCCGCGAGGTAGCCACCATGCCCTATGCTTTCGAGTTCGATTCGGGCAGTCGCATCCTTCGCGGCCGGCTCGACGGACGAGTTACCGACGCGGATCTCAAGAATTACTGCCGTGACTTCACGTCCCGGATCTCCTTATCTGAGCCGCTGGCCGGCATCACGGACCTGGCCGAAGTTTCGTCCTTCGAGGTTTCGCGGCAGACCATCCTCGATCTTGCCGCACTGCAACCTGTAATTGTCGGGCATGAACCGCTGCGTATTATTATCGCCACCGCTCCCCATGTTTTCGGGATGGCCCGCATGTTTGAGCTGGAAGGACGAAGCGCTCACCCTAACGTTCATGTGGTTCACACGCGCCAGGAAGCCTACGGCATTCTTGGCGTAGCGGAACCGCAATTCGAGCCCTGCGCGAAATAGTTCAAAGCCGCGAATCTTTCTGAATCTCCTCAGCAAAGCCTCTCGCGCGTACGTGACGCAAAAGTCGGCGGCTGCGGTATCATGTTTCAGATGTCTTCCTCCGAAGCCACGACCCGAAACATTCGTGTAAGCGTGCACGCTCAGTATGATCCCGGGCGTTCCCGGCCGCAGAGCAGCCAATGGTTTTTTCTCTACACCGTCACCATCACGAACGAAGGCCCGGACACGGTCCAGCTTGTTAGCCGGCACTGGGTGATCACCGACGGCATGGGAAAAGTGGAAGAGGTCGTGGGCCCTGGAGTCGTTGGCAAGCAGCCCGTGCTGGCGCCAGGGCAAAGCTTCGAGTACACCTCCGGCTGCCCGCTCACCACTCCGTTCGGCTCGATGCATGGGACATATCAAATGATTACGCAGGGCAACGAGCAGTTTGAAATTGAGATTGCACCCTTCACGCTGACCGAACCTTATACCTCGGTGAACTAAGTCCAGGAACGATTTCAGCGCGTGGTGCCGCTGGCGGCTCGACCCGCCCATACAGTGGTCTCCGTACGCAACCGTACAGTAATCGCTGTATTGCTGTTCCGTCGGGTATCCCTATTCTTAGACCAGTTTGCGGCTCCGTTTTAATCAATGATTCAAATTTGAACGAGCAGGACGAAGACTGTCCGGCGACGAAATGACCACTCAGGGCACCGATGCCGTCTCTCTGGAGTCGATCCTCTTCACCGAGGAATTGGCTGCGCGTCCCTCGCGCCCGCCTGACTATCGGACGGAAAATCAAGCCCTGGTCAGCCTGGCACAGTCCCTCGCGGACTCTCCACAAACGATATTGCAGGAACTGACCGACACCATCCTGAGAGTTCTGGATTGCGGTTCGGCGGGAATCAGTCTGCTGCGGCAGGAAGGCGGCGTCCCGCGTTTTTATTGGCCGGCGATCTCCGGCGAGTGGAAAAGTTACGTTGGTGGCGGCACCCCTCGGAATTTCGGGCCGTGCGGAACGGTGCTCGATCGCAACGCTCCGCTCCTGTTCAAACATGTGGAGAAGGTATTCACGTACTTTGCTCCGGTAACCCCGCTCGTGGAAGAAGCTCTGCTGATTCCGTTCTACGTCGCGGGAGAGGCGGTGGGCACGGTCTGGGCGGTGGCCCACGACGAAAAGAGAAAATTCGACTCCGAAGACAAACGGCAGCTGGAAAGCCTGGCGCGCTTCGCTGCCGCCGCCTACAAGGCCATCACCGCTTCAGAAACCGGCAGATGGCTTTCGGCGATCGTGGAATCGTCCGACGACGCCATCGTTTCCAAGGATTTAAACGGCGTGGTCCAGACCTGGAACCCCGGAGCGCAGAAACTCTTTGGCTATACGCCGGAAGAAATTATTGGTCGGCCGATCAATTTGATTATCCCTCCCGAATTCCAGGATCAGGAGCGCACCTTCCTGAAGCGTTTGCGGGCCGGGCAAAGTATCGACCACTTTGAAACCGTGCGCCTGAATAAAAACGGAAAACGCGTCAACATCTCACTGATGATCTCGCCGGTTCTCGATTCGTTTGGCCGGGTGGTGGGAGCCTCCAAAATCGCCCGGGATATCACCATCCACCAGCGCGCGGAGCAGGCCGAAACGGAGAGCCTGATTTCCGCGCGTTTGTTACAGGTGCAGGACGAGGAAAGGCGGCGCATTGCGCGCGAACTGCATGATGGCCTGGGCCAGCTGCTCGCGGCCGTGGGCATGAATATCTCCGTGGTTTTGAAGGAGCGGTCAAAACTCAGTCCTAACGCCGCCCAGCGCGTGGACGAAAGCAGCGAGCTGGTCCGGCACGTCTCCGATGAAATTCGCACCGTCTCCTACCTTCTGCATCCGCCGTTGCTGGACGAAATGGGGTTGCGATCCGCGCTGCGATGGTATGTGGACGGCTTCGCCGAGCGCAGCCGGATCGACGCAAAACTGGAAATATCGCCGGCCTTCGCCCGCTTGTCGAAGGAACACGAGTTGTGCCTGTTTCGGATTGCGCAAGAGTGCCTGACCAACGTTCATCGCCATTCCACAGGAAGTGCCGTGCGGGTAATTCTCTCGGACACCGGCGGCAATACCGTCCTGCAAGTTCAGGATAACGGGGGCGGATTCGCCGAGGAAAAAGTAGCCGCGGTGGCGGCGGGTAAAACCCCCGGAGTGGGTTTTCGCGGCATGCAGGAGCGATTGCGGCAACTGGGCGGAAAGCTGGAAATTAAATCGGACAAGAGCGGCACGATCGTGACCGCAATGCTGCCGCGTTCGGAGCCTGCAGCCGCGTCTGCGCCATCCAGGGAAGGGTCGGACGAACGCCGAGTTCCGGAAGACCTGCCCAAAACGCCGCCGCGAAAAGCAAACTCCAAAGCCAATTCTTCCCGCCGAAAAGCGCGCCGCCGGTCATCGTGACTTTCCCAGCACTTGGTAGGATGGCGGAGAAGTATGCGTGAAAAGGGATGGTTCTGCGTTTCGTTTGCGATTTTACTTCCGCAACAAAATCGGCTCGGTGCTCTGCTCAGCGATCCACTGATCCAAGACCGATCGGCTCTGGACGCTGAGTTCATTGAAGGCAATTCCCATGCCCTGCTTTTTGATCACGTACATCACCGACCCGGTTGCGGAAAACGTTCTACCGTTATAGGTGATCCCCAGCTTGATCGCCGATCCAATCGAAAAGGACGATCCGGTTATTACAAAGCATCCAAATTGCCCGATATCTCCGGTGACCGCTGTAATCTGGGAGTCCGATGGAACATGAGTCAGTTCGATGGGGGCCTCAAACAAAAACCGGTGGGTTCGACGACGTTCTCTGTTCATCGGCTGCTCCGCGAATCTGCGGCTTGGCCTGCCGGTTTCCGTGCGGCCGGGAAATCAGGTTTCAAGTGGTCTTGTTCGTCCCGGCCATTCCACCATCCGGCTGCGAGGACTTGCTGGCAACGGCGTTCGTGAGGATCTGAAGATCTCCGTACACTCGAAGCTCCGGCTTGTGGTAAGACTTCTTTTGCGTGGCAGCTTGGTTTGAACTCATTGTTGTCCCCTCAACAATTTTACTACATCCAGCCTATTCTGCTCGTTTCAATATACCAAAAAAGCCGCCTAAAGATTACGAGCCTCTGGCCCCGCAGCGATCATCGCTGCGGGGCCGGGGGCGAATGACGCGTCTACTGACCGCCAAGGGCGATATTGCTGATTTCAGTATCGGACAGCGCGCGGTTATAAACCCGCAGATCGCTGAGATTTCCCGCATATTCCAGGTAGCCGGAATTGAAGTCCCAGATCGCCGCGCCAACCTTCAGTGCATTGGTGTTGTCATAGCTCAGGCCGGTAGCGTCCGGGGTATAGGAGGTCGAACCGGCAGACTTGCCATTAACGAACAGGGACACCGAGTTACCGTCCCACCGCATGGCCATATGAGCCCACTGGTTGGCTTTAATCTGGTTGCCGGGGCCCTGCAGGACGGTTTGCGGCGATTTCCCGCAGGTCTTGGGATCATCATTCGCTATGATCGCGACCGCATTGCCCTTGCTGCTGATCCTCAAGTCGTATGCGTAGAAGTTGCCGGACGCCTTGCAAGCGGCGAGAATATTCGTATTCAATCGGACCACATCCGCCAGCTGCACGGTGGAGGGCTTCACCCAGATCATCACGGTGCCGACCGCCGGTTGGACCGCCTTTGTCACAGGGTAATCGACTTCTCCCGATGGGCCATAGATGTTGAGGACGGAAACTTTCTGCGCGTCATTGCGCACGAACGAAGCGCTGCCCGCCAATACTCCGACGTTGCCCATAGTGCTGGAGTCCAAGGCATTAATGCCGGTGCCCTCGTTAAAGATCCAGCGACCCACCAGCCCGTTGGTCAGGATCGCGGCGTGCGCCGCGAGAGTGATGGCCAAGCCTGCGACGAGTGTGCTTCCCAGAATCAGAATCGACTTGCGCTTCATTTATTGCCTCCGTATGGCGTTTCCAGATGCGATTTAGTGTTCCCTTGTGAAACCCATTTTCCGAAAACGTTCCGTCTGGGTCCATGGAACTACGGGTACGATTCGTTAGTACGATCGTTCGTGACCAGAATGACAACCCGGAGGCAGCTGCGAGCTCCCCGGTGGAGATCGCGGCCTCCGGCTGTGCCGGAAGTTCCGCATTGGGACTGCCTGGTAGCTGGGAAGAAGAATTCAGCAGGTAGAAGTAGTTTCTTACGGAATGGCAAACATAATCGCAGACAGACGCGGACTCGCGTTGCAATAATTTAGCAACCAACACAGGCTCAGGGCGCGATTTCCTCGGCAGCAAGTCATCGCGCTACTCGGCTCGCCTAAGGTCTCGGTAAATTGGGCGTTCTGGCGAAAAGCTGCGATGGATTCGTGTCTCTTTCGCGACGGCAGAGTCGCGTCCCCGATAGTCGGTGCGCTCAACTCAGCAGTCGTCCCTTTCTCGCGGGCAGCTACACGAGCCCCTCCCATCCTTGACCGTCCAACCCCCCTCGACTACACTAGACGTTTTGATTCGGTCCAATTGACGAGACTGAAGGGGAGATTGCTTTGCCGAAACGCACGTTTCAACCGAAAGTGCGCCGTCGTCACAAGACGCACGGTTTTCGCACGCGCATGAAGACTAAAGGGGGCCGCAAGGTGCTCGCGGCTCGACGCAAAAAGGGTCGCCATCGGCTTACGCCCATCTAGAAACGCAGATTTGGACGAGCCGCGGCAGGATTTTCCCCGCGCCATGCGTTTACTGAAGCGCGTCGAATACGAAGCCGTATACGGCGCCGGTCAGCGCCGCTCGAGCCCTCAGTTTTCCGTTTTCTTCCGCGCGCAGATTGCGCTTCCGAAAGAAGCCCCCGGGCGGGAGTTTCTGCGCGAGGGCGAGCGTTCCCCTGCCACGGCGCTCGCGGCAAGCGCGGCGCTCCAGCCGGTTCGGCATCAGCGTGAAGAAGGCGCTGGGCGGCGCGGTGGTGCGCAATCGCATCCGGCGCCGCATTCGTGAAATTCTGCGGCGCAACAGGACGGAGATTCCTACGGGATGGGACATCGTGATTCATCCGAAGAGTTCAGTGGCGCAGGCGCCCTTCGCGCCGCTGGAAGCGGAGTTGGTGCGCCTGCTGCGTGGCATCCGGAGCGCGAGCGCCCAAGGCATGAGCGTTGCCGCGCGTGTGCTGCTTTTCGCGGTGCGCGTGTATCAGTCTTTTTTTCGGCGCTGATGCCCAGCGCCTGCAAGTTTTATCCCTCCTGTTCGCATTACGCGGCTGAAGCTGTGCGCGTGCATGGGGCGCGCCGCGGTTCGTGGCTTGCTTTGCGCCGCATCGCGCGCTGCCATCCGTTCACGCCGCGGCGGCGTGGACCTGGTTCCGGACGCGGAGGATCGCGAGGGTAGATCCCGGCAAACAGATTTTTCCGGCGACGCGATTTTGCCAGCGGTTCGGAAAAGCCACAGACTGAAGTCTGTGCTACTGGATCCGCTTCGGAAGGCGCTGCTGAATTTTCCCTTGAGCATGTTACGGAAGAGGTTCGTTCGTGAGCGACGCCAAGGAAATGTCCACGGAAACTCGCTCGCTGCTGGCGATCGTACTGTGCGTGGTCGTGATTGCCGGATGGTCGCTCATTTTCAAACCGCCGCAGGAACCGCCCGCCAAGCCCGCGGCCGTCTCGACGGCGCCGGCTTCGCCGGTCGCAGCTCCCGCAGCGGCTGGCGCTACCTCCCCTGGCTCCGCTAAACCTGCCACGCCTGCAGCGCCCGCAACGCTGCGTGCCGCGACGGCTGAAGACCTCCATCGTCATCGAAAGCGATCTATATCGCGTGGAAATTTCCAATCGCGGCGGCGTGGTGCGCAGCTGGCAGTTGAAGAAATTCACCGACGACAACAAACCGCCGCGCACCCTCGATCTGGTGCATGCCGACGCCGCGCAGCAGTCCGGCAGCTGGCCGTTTTCGCTGGCGCTGGACGATCCGCAGCAGGAAATGGCTGTCAACAACGCGCTGTTTGAAATGACTTCGGGCGGCGCGCCCGTTGCGCCGGGCGCCATGCTGCACGCTCCAGCCGAGATTACGCTGGCCTGGAGTGACGGCCATCTGGAAGTCACCAAACAGCTGAAATTTAATGATAGCTACATCGTCGACGTGCAAGACCTCGGTGAACCTGGACGGGAAACCGCTGCGCAACAGCATCATCTGGTCCGGAGGTTTCGGCGACGTCACGGCGTATCGCGCCGCGTTGCAAACGCAGGTTTTCACCAGCGCGGCCGGAAAGCTCAATACGCTGGCGGCCAAGAATCTGGGCAAGCCCGGCCAAACGACCGTTCGCGCTTGCGGTTACTGGCACGTTTGATTTTGTCGGGATTGAAGATCTGTACTTCGCGGCTGCGTTTTTGCCGCCCGTTCACGCGCGCGGCGACCTGGCGCAAACTCCGTTGGCCCTGACCGGATGGACCTTTCCGCACGAAACCACCGTCGACGGTAAGACTGAAACCGAAATCGTGCCGCAAATGGCTGTGGGAGTCGCGGCGCCCGGACCGCTCGAACTTCGCGCTGTATGTTGGTCCCAAGAGCATTGACGGCCTGAAAGCGATCCGACCGCCGCTGAACAGCCTGGTGCAGTTCGGCTGGTGGGGATTCATTGCCGAGCCGCTGTTTTACGGGCTGCGCTGGCTGTACCAATACGTCAGCAACTACGGCTGGGCCATTGTGCTGATCACCATCGCCATCAATATGGTGATGTTCCCGCTGAAGGTAAAGAGCATGCGCGCCATGCTGAAAATGCAGAAGGTCGCGCCGGAAATCAAAGCCATTCAGGAACGGTACAAGAAATACTCGATGCGCGATCCGCGCAAGGCCGAAATGAACAAGGAAGTCATGGCCGTGTATTCGCGCGAAGGGCATCAATCCGCTGGGCAGTTGCTGGCCGACGCTGATCCAGATGCCCATCTGGTTCGGGCTGTACCGCATGCTGGCGAATACGATCGAGCTGCGCCACGCGCCGTGGATTCGGCTGGATCCACGACCTTTCGGCCCGCGATCCCTATTATCATTCTGCCGATCGTCATGGCCATCTCCATGTATTTCATGCAGAAGATGACGCCGACGCCGGGCATGGATCCCGCGCAGGCCAAGATGATGGCCATGACGCCGCTGATTTTCGGCGGCATGTTTGCCCTTTCCCCGAGCGGCCTGGCGTTGTATATACTCACCAGCAATATGGTCGGAATCGGACAGCAGTGGTATCTGTATCGCACCACGCCGCCTCCGCCGAAGCCGTCGCGCGGACCGGGTAAGAAAGAAATAGCGCTGCGTTCCGCACAACGTCGAAAGGAGTGCCCCTTGATGTCTGTACTCGCGCCCCAACTTAATCGTCGACGGAAAACTGGACCATGCCGGCGACCACCGCAGAGCTGCGCCGTTGCATCGACACCCTGCTGCAGAAGGCGCGCTTCGAGCTGTCCTACGAAATTCGTTCAGCCGACCGGCGCGGCCGCCCGCCGCGGAACTCGAAAATCCGGAAATTCTGGTCGAATTTTCAAGGGACGCGATCAGGATTTGCTCGCTGGAGCACAATGCGGAACTGCTGAAGGCGCTGGAGCATATCGCCCTGCGCTGGCTCTGGCTCGATCCCCAGTTTTACGGACGCATCCGCTTCGATGCCGCCGGCTATCGCGCGCATCCGCATTGAAGAATTAAAACTCTCCGCGCGCGTCGCCGCCGACCGGGTTCGCGAAACCCATGCGCCATTTCGATTTAATTCCATGTCCTCGCGCGAGCGCCGCATTCTGCACCTGGTTTTGAAGGAAGAAGCCGGAGTCCGCACCGCAAGCGAAGGCACCGGCGAAGACCGCCAGGTCGTGGTTTACCCCGCCAGCTGACAGCTGTATCAGTGATCATCTTGCGGTCGCGGCCCGTTCAGCCGCGACGATTAACTCCCGAATAGAGCAAGGCTTGAGTCCCTGAAGCACTCCTGACGCATCGTTCTGACGCGGCTACTCGGGCTCCTTGAATCCGTCGGACACCACGCGGCCGTGCGCGTCGAACACCACTTGAAACGTGAATCCTGCACTGCCTCGTCGGCATCGGCCCGATGCCGCCGGCCACGCGCGGATTCGCGTCCGCGAATGCGATTTCCTTCGCGAAAGAATCGCACATCCGAAATTTCCACGGCCGTTTCATTTCCCCCGAGCGGTACCACACGCCACACCGGAAATCGCGCGAACCACAAATAGATCTGCACGTCGCGTAATTTCCGGGCGACTTCCACCAGATCGCGGGATCGGCGCGCTCGAGGAAATATTCCGCGTTGTCCACCGCGCCGCTCGGTTCGTGGAACGTGGTACGCCACACGCCGTCCGGCGTGCGTGATCAACCCGGCCCAATGCGTGCAAGTGTCGGTGGTAACGGCAGCGCGGCCACATAGTCCTGCTGCAAATGCTGAGCGGCGGCATACTCGCCGTACATCCTCCAGCGCCTTGTGGTGCGCGGCAGCGGCCAGCCCGATGTAAATGCACAGCAGCGCATTAGTCCGGTGCGGCACCAGGCGGCGCGTGTCCACCCGAATCCAATTCCCCTTGCCGACGGCAGAAAAACAATTCCCGCCAATACGCGCCCAGATCACCACGACGCCTGCAAATTGGAAATCCGTACCCGCTGCGACCTGGCGAACAGCATAGGTTCCATACGCGCTGCTACAGAGCAGTGCGAACGCGCCCAGATGGCGATCGCGCGCCATCAAATTCGCGCCGGCTGCCGATAACACCACGCCGCGAGCTGCGGCGTGAGCGCTAGTCCGGTCAGCGTCAGATCGACAATAAAAATCCAATCCCATGCCGGCCGCGAGTAGCGCAGAGGACTCCACACCATGGTTCCGAAATTCGTCACCAGATCGAGGAAAATGTGGGTTGCCAGTCCCAACGGCGTAAGATAGCGTACAGTGCGAGGAATGACGGCGCTTTCCAGCGGAGCCAGCGCGCCACCGGCAACGTCACGACGCGCCAGCAGCAGCGCCCACAGGGGCAACAGCACCAGGGAATGAGTGATATTGCGATGCCACTCCATGATTGCCAGAGGGATTCCCTGCGACGGGTCCGGCAAAGATATCGATGTCCGGAAAAATCGCGCCCGACGGTGCACGCGGCGATTGCGACTCGCGCGGTCGGAGAACTCAGCGCTCGTCCCATCGCGGCGCGGTTCGTGCGGGCCGGAACATCTCGGCCCGCAAATAGCGCTTTGCCGGCCAGTGCGCCGACAATTCCGTGAGTAATCGTGTCCATGGTGGGATCATGGAATAGCTATTCGAGAATATCGCGATCGGAGAATCCAGAAATCTACATTGCTGGAAAGGCGGAATCAGCGATGCGTGATTAGCTGACGCTATACGAATCGGGATGGTCAGCGGTTTGGTGGATTCCGACGCCGCCAGCATGTGGCAATGCCCGTCAAAAATTCCGCCCGGTTCGATCACCAGGCAGGGCGAGTGAACCTCTCCGGTGACGACTCCCTTGGCCTGAATTTCCACGCGGCCTTTGGCGAAGATTACGCCGTCGAATTTTCCGGAAATGACCACGTGATTCCCTTCGATCTGCCCTTCCACGCGGGCGCCTTCTCCGAGTATCAGGCTGTGCGTGGAAAGCACGTTTCCCTTCATCTGGGCGTCGATGCGAAATACCCCGGAAGCTTCCAGCGTGCCCTCAAACCGCACGCCCTTGTCGAGAAAGCCGGTGAATTCGTGCTGCTGTCGGTATCTTTGTTCTGCTCTTTCGATCGCCACTGCATGGAATGCCCTCCGAAATCGTACGAGCGATGTGCGATAGCGCGGGAATATCGATTTTAACGGACTGGCGAGCCCGGGAACCGCGAAAATGCGGACGCGGTGACCGTAGTGAATACTTGCACTTAGTGGAAGGCTGGCCGTTGGTCGAGCCATTATAACTACATATGTAGTATTATGCCATCAATCGCTCGTAAAAGCCGTTCAGCTGTTCCTCATCATAAAACTCCAGGATCAGCTGCCCGGCGTGGCCCTTTGTCGGCATATGCAGCGTGACCCGTGTTCCAATCTGTTTTTGAAGTTCGTCGATTGCTGCCTGGCGGTTGGGGTCGACAGCTCTCGAGTCAGCGGTTGCGCCGCTTATTCGCGCGCGCGCCGGGTGCCCATTCGTTCCAGCTGTCGGACGGTCAGCTTTCCGCGCGACGCCTTTTGCGCCAGTTCGCAGCGTAGTTTCCGATCCTCGACCGCCAGCAAAGCGCGGCCGTGGCCGGCGGTGATTTTTCCTTCTTCAATCCATTCCAGCAACGTGACCTTCCAAGGACAGTAGGCGAACCGCAGTTCGCGACCGTCGCGCGGTCTTTGCCGGTACGTGATGCGACTTCGTCCTGCGTGAGGTGAAACTCGTCCATCAGGCGGTCAAATGCGCGTGCCTGCTCGATGGGATTGAGGTCCTCGCGCTGGATATTCTCTACCAGCGTTAGCTCCAGCGCCTGCTCTTCGCTGACTTCCCGCAGCACGACAGGAACGCGCAGCAGTTGCGCTCGCTGCGCGGCGCGCCAGCGGCGTTCGCCGGCGATCAGTTGATAGCGCGTGCCAATCTTTCGCACCACCAGCGGCTGAATAATTCCGCTGGAGCGAATGGATTGGGCGAGTTCCTCCAGCGCCTTGTTCGGCGAATCGGGTCCGCGGTTGGTACGGGCTCGGGTCGATCAGATCGATATCGACCTGCAGCGGTCCGCCGGTGGTGGCAACGGCGGAGCACTGCGGGCTGGCGCCGGCGCGGCCGCTGTGGCGGCGCCGGATGGGGCGAGTCGTTGAACAGTTGGGGCGGCAGCCTCTGAATCACGAATCAGAGCTCCCAGCCCCCTTCCCAATGCGTTTCTGGCCATTCGAGATAACCTCCTTTGCAAGATTGATATAGGCTTCCGCGCCTCTACTATGAATGTCGTAGAAGTGGATGGGCTTCCCGTGGCTGGGCGCTTCCGCCAGGCGAACATTCCGTGGGATCACGGACTCAAAAACCTGGCTGCCAAAGAAAGCTGCGCAGATCCGACGCCACCTGTTTCGATAGTGTGGTGCGCTCGTCATACATCGTCAGAACGATTCCCTCAATGGCCAGCGTCGGGTTCAGCGTCCTGCGGATCCGCATGAGCGTGTCCAGAAGCTCCGAAACTCCTTCGAGCGCCAGGTACTCGCATTGGATCGGAACGAGAACGGAATCGGCCGCGGTCAGAGCGTTCAGGGTCAGAAGATCGAGCGCGGGCGGACAATCCATGATAATGAACGAATAGGAATCCCGAATGTTCTGGAGGAGCTTTTTTAGCTGGTATTCGCGCTGATCGACCGCTACGAGTTCCACTTCGGCGCCGACAAGATTCTTATCCGCAGGGATGAGATCTAAACCATCGATCTGGGTCTTAAGGATGATCTTTTCGATGGGTTCGCCGAGGATCAATGCGTTATAAAGAGTTCGCCGCGAAGGGTCCTTCGGAAAGCCAATACCCGAGGTGGTATTGCCCTGAGGATCGCAATCGATCAGCAAGGTCCGCTGTTCGGAGAGGGCGAGGGAGGCAGCCAAGTTAATAGCTGTTGTCGTCTTGCCGACACCGCCTTTTTGGTTTGCAATTGCAATAATTCGACCCAATTTTGACTCCAGGCGGCGAAATCTAACACAGCAATCGCAAATTATGCAAATTGTTTCACGTGAAACAAAAATTCCAGATCGAGACGGGCGATATTATTGCACGTGATCGAATTTTAGATTGCGGGAAAACCAGGCAATTAGAAGCTGCACTTCTCCGGCCGAGATGTAAATTCACCTGGCCGGCCTCAGTGCGGGCCTGCGACCTGTCGCCATTAGTAAATCCAACCCAAGCTGATGGAGCCTGTCCTAGGCAACCGGTCTTGAGCCGTGGCTTCGGATAAGGTCGGCGACCTCGTAACCGCCCAGCGATCTCTTGCTAGCCCATGAACAAAGCGAGGTGATTATTCTGGAGGTTCGCGTCGATTACTGCATCGTGCCTTTGCAGAACTCTAGGTAGGCCACGTCGGGTCCAGTGCGTGTGTTCAAAAGATTTCTTCAGCCTAGCACCCGCGGTGTGCTTCCATGATTTTTCGGGCCAATGGAGCACTTGCGCTGTAGGCGTTCCTACCATACTGGAGAACGCAAGGTTGGCCAGAGTTCGCATACGCCTGAAGCGATTCCCCGGGGCCACCAGCAAAGCGCGGAATATAAGTTCCTGTCTAATAGGGCGTTCGGGCTCAAACTTGGTTGGCTGGATTTCGAGCTAAGGATTGATTCTTTTGTATTTTCAATCGCCAGTTGATAGGCAGGCCTGGGACGGACAAATGTTCCACGTGGAACATTGGCGATAGAGGCTGTGGGCAACTTGGATGGTTCTCAGTGAAAAATGGCTGAGCCCCGCTTCCCCGATACGACCGTGGGAACGGACTTAAAAGCGGCGAACTCAGGCCTTCCGATCTTAAGGATCAACTCTCAGTCTGCTGCTCTTTTTTGTCCGCAAATCCCCGATGGTTTTGATTGTCCAGCTTCCCCGGCAAAATTTTGGCCTGCCCACAAAGGTTGTATTGCGGATTGGCGATGATGATTTGAAGGTGTTCTATAAAATTTCCGGTTCAGAGTTGACTCTTAGAACTTCCGATAGCTGGGCGTCCTACCAGGATGAATCTGCGTTGCGAGTCAGGAATTTTAATTGCCGGCTCCCAAATCCATGAGGGGCTATTTGCGACCCGCGCTGCGTCCTCGGCGCCGAGCCATAGCATGACTTCCCCGCCTGCCTTCAGTGCTTCCGCGGACCACCGAAGCAGCAGTTTGAATGCGCCCACTGCCCGGGCCGTGATGACATTGGCTTGAAGCGAATCAGGGCGAATCTCCTCGAGCCTTTCGGAATGCACATTCACGTCAGTCAATTCTAATACCCGTATTGCCTCTGCCAGAAACGCGCATTTCTTTTTGTTCGATTCGATGAGCTCGACTTGAATTTTCGGCGCGGCGATTTTCAGCGCCAAGCCCGGAAAACCGGCACCTGTTCCAAAGTCGGCCAGCCGACAGTTTTCCACAGGCAGCAAATTCACGGCAAACATCGATTCACCGAAGTGCCGCCGCACGATCTCCTGCGGATCCGTCACCGTTGTGAGGCTTACCGTGCGATTCCATTTGAGCAGAAGTAAAATGTACTCACGAATTCTGGCCAGTTGCTGCACGCCCGGAGAAATCGAGAAAGGCTTCAAGGCTTCCAATATTTGATGATCCTTCAAACTAGAGGACATGTGCGCTGTCATCAGCTCCAACACTACGGAGCATTCGAGAGAAACTGAGTCCGGCCACCAGATCGATACCCGCATGAGCAACCATCGCGGGAAGAACGCTGCCGGTCCAAATCCGCACGCTAACAAAGATAAGACCTACTACAAGCGTAGTTAGTATCCCGCGTCGACCTTGATACGCATGCGCGACGGCAAACCATACGGATGACAAAATCGCCGCCGCCGGATTCGGATCTGCATAGTTGACGATTATCCGCACAAACGCCAGGAAGACGAATCCGCGATATAGGAACTCCTCGGAGATGCCGGCAGTGATCGCCAGGCCGGCGAAGAGCCAGGTCTCACTGGACGTCCGCGGCATGATTCTTTGTGAAACGGCGAACAAAGACCCGCGCTTTTCGGGCGGAAGCTGGGACATCTTGCGCAAACCGGCGAACTGGTTAAAGCAAAGAATCGCGGTCAGAGCTGCGCCCGTCCACACCAGGCGCCAGGGATTGCTGGTGGAAAAGCCAAGTTCCTCGGGGCTTACGCTTCTTTCGGCGCATCTCCATACCACGATCAACACCAGCAACCATTGAAACAGAATTGTGGAACCGTAGAGAGCCATGCGCTCGGAACTGCTCGGCGCCGGATTGGCGCTCAATTTCCGGAGCCGGGTGACTCCACGCCAGGGAATGACCACGGCCAGCAACAATAGGATGAGAAGAAAGTCCCAGGGGACGAAGAGGGAAGTCACAGTAGAAATGGAAGCACGATTCGAAGGTGTGGCGCAAGATGAGAATGACGGAAGGCCGACTCCGCGCTGAAATCGCCGCACGCCGAGAGCCCCGCAGACGGAAAAGGCCGCAGCGAAGTCGCGCCCGCGCAGCCCTCAGGCACCGGCATCTCGGATCGTTCAAGCGGCGGTGTGAGAAGCGCGCCGCGGCGGAGGATTTTGAGCCAGGGCGAGGCGCAAAATTCTTTCCAGCTCCGGAGGATCCGGGGGGCAGGCAATGTAATCGAATGCGCCAACGCCGAGCGCCTTCATATAGGCGTCCCAGTCCGCGAGATGCGAAAGCACAATCACCGGCGCGCCAAGAGTGGACGCGCTCAAAACACTGACGGCCGTGCGCAAAGTGCAGTCCGGCAGATCGTCGCTGCAAAGAACGGATTGGAAGGACTGGCCTTCGATCCGTGCTCGGGCCGCCGACAGGGAATTGCACGAGACAGTCTGAACGGAGAGACGTGCCGCGATGTCACGAATCGTGTCACACTGATGGGGATCGGCGGATACGATCAAGATCCGGCAGGCGTCGAACACGTCTCACCTCGCTTCGAACCAATCACCATTGCAAGAGAGGAAGCCGTACGGAACTCAGATTATACTCTCCCGCGGGCGGGGGCAACCGCGGAAGCGTCCTAAGGGCCGTCGAGCCCGGCGGACGCTGCAGGCAGATCGAAAGCGAAACTGCGGGGAAAATGAATCGGGACACTAAGTTGCGGAACGTGGGATTGTCGAGGGCGCTATCAAAGCTGGGATTCTGCTCGCGCTCGCAGGCGGCGAAGCTGATCGGCGCGGGCCGCGTCCGGGTAAATGGCGTGAAGCGCGTTGATCCGGAAAGCCCGGTGCGTCTGCGGCGCGATCGAATCGAAGTGGACGGAGCTCCTGTTACGGCCGAGGCTCGAATCTACCTGATGCTGAACAAGCCGCGCGGCATAGTGACCACGGCCTCGGATGAAAAGTCACGCGACACAGTCTATTCGCTTCTCGATGAGAATCTTCCGTGGGTGGGTCCTGTAGGCCGCCTGGACAAAGCCAGCGAGGGCTTGCTGCTGCTGACCAATGATTCCGAGTGGGCAGCGCGCATCAGTGATCCAAATTCGCACGTGGATAAGACCTACCACGTTCAGGTCACGTCCGCGGCCGGCGAGACCGTCGCGAAAAAAATGACAGCCGGCGTCGCTGCCGACGGGGAATTGCTTCGCGCAAAAAGCGCGCGTGTTCTGCGCGGCGGGGAAAAAAACACGTGGCTGGAAATTGTTCTGGACCAAGGCAAAAACCGGCAGATCCGGCGCATGGCAGGACATCTTAGCATTGAAGTCAGGCGGCTGGTTCGAGTCGCGATCGGGCCGGTCCTGCTGGGAGATTTGGCCAAGGGGCAGAGCCGGGCGCTTACCGCGCAGGAGAAGAAGTCGCTGGATCTTGCCATAAATCTGGGGACGAGCAATCCCAAGGATCCGTTTTTGCGAAGCGGCACGTAGCGCGGCCGCGGGCTGCGACTCAGGTAAGGGATCTGTGCTTACTGCCCACCATGCGGCTGCCGAGTGTGGCAATCAGTAGGAACATGGCGAGCGCCAGGCGGTCGCTGGAGCTTCTGATCAGCACGCCGGCCGGCGGGAAAAACCAGTACGCCAGGACAAACGCCGCGATTCCCGTGGCGATAAGGCCATTCAATAATCCCTCCAGTTTGGAAACAGCCAGAACCGCGAACAGCAGCATCAGCATCGAGGCATCTTTCCCGATAGCCATGTGGTGGCAAAATCCGGCGATCAAGAGGAGCGCGATAGATGAAAGAATTGTTCCCGGCAAGGATCGTACATGCAGAAGCCGCGACCCCTCCGAGGAAAACGCAGCCGTCACGGTAAGCAGCAGAAAAGTCCCGCAGACTCCCAGCAGACATCCCGTAACTAATCCGGCTGTGAAACCGCCCATTACCGCCCCCTGGAGAGCAAAATTAAATTATGAAAACTGTTTCCAAGCTTGAGTCGATGACGATGAATCGCCGGCGCAGGTCACAGGGTCCAGAAATCCCCTTGCGCGCGTGCCGCCGAAGCGGGGGAAAAAAGGGCCATGCTGCCATTTTTTAACGCATCCCACGCCCCGATGGGAATGGGGTGAATTGCAGATTTGCGCGCGTACCACACCAGCAGGCGGCGCAGGAACAGGGCCAGAAACAGCAGCGTGATGCCCACAATGGCTGTTGAGTAAGACTGCCTTTCCACGAGAACGGTCCAGTTGATTTCGTCCTGCCAGGCGGGCAGGAAGGAATTAAATCTGTCTTGCAGGAAGGATCCGATCAATGGAATCCGGGCCAGATGAATGAACGCAGTGTGCTCATAATTATAGCGAATGTCGTAGTGATCGATATTTCGCGTGGCGTCCAGATAGACATCGGGACGGGCGAGTTCCTCCCGCGTCAAGAGATGTCCGGCACTGTCTCGCAGAATGAGATGGAATGTCGGATCGACGATAATCCAGCGGTCTTCGAGGAGCACTTCCGCGACCACATGATTCGTGCTCTTGTTTTGCTCGTCGAGCAGCAGCAAGCGCCGCGCTTCCAGTCCGCCGGCGGAGGCCAGATTGACGAAAGCGTTTGTGGCTGTTCCGCAAACGTTGAGAAGTTCGCTGTAATTCAAGGTGTCGACCGGATCGCGGTTCTCGCCATCGTCGCTGTAATATTCCGTCTCGCGCGAGGGGCCCTTTGACATCCAGCTCAGAATGGCAGTTACCTTCTGTTCAGGAGAGGAGGTCGAGGGAAGCACCGCGTTGGCGAAGCCCGACAAATACCAGCGGGTGGAATATTCCCAAGCCATGCCAAACAGACTGAGAATAATCGAACAAATCAGCAATGTGTTTATGGAAAAACCAATCACCTGAAGTACGTTTTCTTTTTTCATGCCTGCCAGCGCCACGTTGACCTGCAGTCCAGTGAATCAACGGCCCAATTTTAATGCGCTCAACCTTTTACGACATCCGGCTTGGAATCGGGGGAGTGCTTCTTAAAGCAGGTGCATCCCCGATTACCTAAATAACACGTCCTTCGTGCTAAATACAACCAAGTTAGTGATTTAGTTTAGAGAGTTCGACGCGGAGGTAACCGTGGTTGCCGAAATCAGTTTTGAACTTCCAGCGG
Source organism: uncultured Acidobacteriota bacterium (assembly GCA_963774805.1). Taxonomy (GTDB): domain Bacteria; phylum Acidobacteriota; class Terriglobia; order Acidiferrales; family UBA7541; genus Palsa-360. The sequence continues at coordinate 509,790 of CAVZGK010000016.1, read as the reverse complement.
AATCGAATCGAGCGCGCGCCTCACGATGGCCATCAACTGTTCGTGGCTGAACGGTTTTTGAATTGTCACAGAACCAGAACGCAGCGGCTCCCCATTCGTAACATTCCGCTCGGCATGGCCCGACATAAATATGATTCGAATGTCCGGACGGGCCTCGGTCAAATTGCGGGCCAACGCCTGCCCGCCCATTTTCGGCATCATGACGTCGGTAAGAGCGAGGTGGATGGGACGCTGGAATGACCGGGCCACTTCCAAGGCGTGGACACCGTCGTGGGCTTGGAGCACTTCGAACCCGCTCTGTTCAAGTCGTTCTGCAGTGAGCCGCAACAGCGCTTCCTCATCCTCGACAATCAGGATCGTACCGGTCTGTTTTGGCTCGACAGTGCGTGTTTTCGCGGGAGCGCTCGCTGCCGCTACTTCCGAGGTCCGCGGCAGGAAAATCTTGAAGCTGGAGCCCTGGCCCGGTTGGGATTCCACAATCACGCCCCCGCCAGTCTGTTTCACCACGCCGTACACGGTGGCCAGTCCGAGGCCCGTGCCCTTGCCGGGCCCTTTCGTGGTGAAAAATGGCTCAAAAATATGGCGGCGCGTTTCAGCGTCCATGCCCGCGCCGGTATCAGTTACGGTGAGCAGCACATACCTCCCCGGCTCCAGGAAAGGGTCGCAACCGGCCAGCTTTGCACTTACATCGAAATTAGATGTTTCCACCAGCAGCTTGCCGCCATCGGGCATAGCGTCGCGAGCGTTGACCGCCAGGTTGACGATGACCTGCTCGATCTGGCTCTGCTCGGCTTTCACGCGGCCCAGATCCGCCGCGAGATTTGTGGAGAGCTCAATATGAGTGCCAATCAGGCGGTTCAACATCTGGCCCATATCGCTGACCAGGGAGTTGAGATCAAGAATCTGCGGCTGCAAAACCTGTTGGCGGCTGAAGGCCAGGAGTTGGTTAGTCAGGGAAGCAGCGCGCTCGCCGGCCTTGCGTATTTCCTCGGCGCTCTTGCGCAGCGGATCATTGGCGGTGAGGCGGTACTCGATCGACTCGCTGTACCCGATGATGACGCCCAGCAGATTATTGAAGTCGTGGGCGATTCCGCCTGAGAGCCGCCCAACCGCCTCCATTTTTTGTGATTGGCGAAGCTGTTCGTCGCGCCGGCGCAGGAGTTCATCGGCGCGCTTGCGCTCGGTGATATCGCGGCTGACGATCACAACTTTTTCAACTTCGCCCCGGGCATTTCTCACCGGCGCTCGCGTGGATTCCAGCGTGCGCCACTCGCCATCCTTCCGCTGGAACCGGTACTCCACCCGCGGACCACTGCCCGTCTCAAAGGTTTCATGGCGCGCGGCGATCAGCGCAGCACGATCATCCGGGTGGACTTGTTTCGGGACCTCTCCGATTTGCAATTCCTCGCGGGAGTATCCCATCTTGGTGTATCCGGGGCTGTCATACAGGCGGGTGCCCTCGCGGTCCAGAACTGTAATCAAATCCTCAGCGTTTTCCGAAATCATGCGGAACAATTGTTCCTGATCGGAGAGCTGTCTGCGGATGCGATGAATCTGCAGCTGCTGGTAGATAGTGTAGACGTTGAAAATAAAAACCAGCCCCACCAGGCCGCGAACCGACTGCCTCAGGGTGAAGGAAAAGGTGGGATCAGTCTGCTCAAAAAGGAAAGAAAAAGAGGCCATGCCCGCGGTGAGCAGAAGCGTTATAACGATGGCCGAGGCCCACAGCCACCATTGCCGCCGTTCAACTTTCCGGACGCGCAACCAAAACGAGGATTCGTAGTGTGCGGGCAGAGCGTCTGCCAGGCTCATGGGTGTCACCCATCCATAAGAGCAGTTAAGTTGCAAATCGGGCAATAGTACTTGTGGTTGCTGTGTCCAATAAGGACTAACGGATTCTGCGCATGGACTGAGCAAAGGGCAAGTCGAACTTCGGGAAGCTGCGAAATGTCGATGCGCAAAGCCTGCCGTATCAGCAAGATAACGGGTGCCGCCAAAGAGGCGGACACAAGCCCGTTTTCCGGCTCGATTGTTCCGATCGTCGCGGCGCGCCACCGGCGCAGCCCTGCTCGGTGAGACTCGGGTGGTGCCTCCCCTCGCTTTTTCAGGAGATCGGGCTTTTGGGAACGTTGAATTCATCGGAATCCCCGCCGTTAATCAGATCTTTTTCAGATAAATTTCAGTTTTATTCGATTGACGCCCATCGATTTATTGAGCAACTTGCTTCCACTAGATCTCGGGGTGCATTCAGTTCAAATCGGAGGATACCGTTATGGGGAATGGTGTGAATACCGCACGCCTATTGAGGCTATTGTTGTGTGCGGTCATCGTCATCGGGTCGTTCGGCGCGGTGCGTTTGCACGCCCAGGCAGTCGGGGCGACCCTGTCCGGAACGATTTCCGATCAATCCGGCGGCGTGGTGGCCAACGCGGAAGTTAGCATTGTGAATGTCGCGACCGGCGATATGCGCACGGTTACCACGAACGTCGACGGGCTCTACTCCGCCCCCAACCTTCAGCCCGGCAATTACAACGTGACGATTACAGCGACGGGATTTGCCAAGGCCGTGCAAAGCGGACTGACACTGACCGTCGGCGCATCGCAGACCTTAAACATGGTCATGCAGGTCGGGCAAGCCAGCCAGACCGTCGAAGTGACCACGGAAGCCCCGACCGTGAACCTGACCAACGCTGAAATCGGAGCGCTGACCACGGAGGCCGCCATCAAGGAACTGCCTCTCAACGGGCGTTCCTGGAGCGACTTGGCCGAGTTGACCACCGGCGTCTATCAACTTCATACGCAGCCGAACCTGGAATCGCGCGACCGCTTTTCGCGCGGTTACGGCCTGCAGCTCTCCATTTCCGGATCGCGACCTCAGCAAAATAACTATCGCGTGGATGGGGTGAGCATCAATGACCCCGGAAACGGCGGCCCCGGCAGCGTGCTGGGCTCCAATTCCGGCGTCGATGCCATCGCGGAGTTTTCGGTCCTCACCACCAGCTACTCTACGGAGTACGGCCGGGCTTCCGGCGGCATCATAAACGCCACTACGAAATCCGGCAGCAACCAGTTCCATGGAACGGGCTATGAATTCCTTCGCAACGACTGGCTGGATGCGCCTAACTTTTTTGACCCCAATGGCGTGGTTCCTCCGTTCCGCCGTAATCAATTCGGCGTTTCCGCGGGCGGCCCGATCATCAAAAACAAGACATTCGTCTTCGGAGACTACGAAGGACTGCGCCAGGCTCTGGGAATTTCGAAAGTGAGCCAGGTTCCTTCTGTGTTTGGAGCGGCCAACGCCGATCCAGTCGTGGCGCCGTACCTGACCAAGCTCTTTCCGGTGGGTGGCACCATCGGCGGCAAGCAGCTCTGCGTCATTACGCATACTTCCGACGTGTACCATGACAATTGTTCGTTCGGAGCCAACCAGGTCAGCACCGAAAACTATTACATCCTTCGCGGCGATCACAGCATTTCAGATAAGGACCGCCTGACCGGTACGTTCTTCCGCGATAAGGCCAACACCGGCACGCCGGACAACTACGACAACCAGGTTGTGAATACCGCCACCAGCGAGACGTTTGCCACGATCGGCGAAACGCATACGTTTGGCACCAGCTTCGTCAATTCAGCGCGCTTCGGATTCAACCGCGTTACTCAGGGTGGTCCGGCGGGCTCTGTAGCTGTCAATTCTGCCGCGGGCGATAACACACTCGGAGTTTTTCCGGGTCTCGACGTCGCGCAGGTGGCCATCGGCGGCGCCAATTCCATTAAGTTTTCAGGCGGCTTGACTTCGAATAGCCCCCAAACCAACCACTGGAATTCGTATCAGTTCTACGATGATGCGTTTTGGACCAAAGGCAAACATTCCCTCAAGATCGGCTTCAGCGTGGAGCGCATGCAGCTCAATGTGTTGCGTTCACCCCGGCCTGGCGGCATCTATGCGTACGGGTCGTGGGGCGCTTTCCTCAACAATTGCGGCGCGCAGAGCGACACAGCGACGCAAGGCGCGTCCTTGGCCTGCGGGAGCACGACCAACGGTGCGCCGTGTGTCAGCTGCTTGGGCCTGGGGGGCACCGGCACGGCCAGCATCACCACGGACATTCCTGGCACGCTCGCTCCGGAGGAGATGCGCCAGTCTCTGTTTGGCGTCTACGTGCAGGACGATTGGAAAATCCGCCCGAACCTGATGATCAACCTGGGGCTGCGCTACGAACCTGCTACAGTTCCGAACGATCCCAAGGGCAGAAACGCGACGCTGGACACGATCTTCACGACCAGCACGAATCAACTTCCGCTTTGCGGCGTGGCGTTTAAGGACAGCGGCGGCAACGCGACTTGCGACCAGCGCACCGGACCTCTGTTCAAAAACAACACGCTGCATGATTTCGATCCGCGCGTAGGATTCGCGTGGGATCCCAAGGGCAATGGAAAAATGTCGGTCCGTGGAGGCGCGGGATTCTATGACCAGCTTCCTTTGCTGGCATTCATGGGCAGCACTTCGAACGGTAACACCGCTCCCTTCCTGGTATCGGGCAGCAGCCACAATCTGGCCGAAGGCTCCTTCGGGCCGTCCGGCTCGTTTGGCCCCTGCCCGACACCACCGCCTACACCGCCCACTCCCTGGCCGACCGGAACTTCCACGGCATGCCAGGTTTCCGCAGCCGGGCAGAGCCGCGTTGCATTCATCGAACGCGCTCCGAAACGGGCCTACGTGATTCAGTACAACTTGAGCGTGCAGCGCGAAATCGCGCCCAACACGACAGTGCTGGTCGGCTATGTCGGCTCGCACGGCGTGCACGGCACCACGCAAACGGATGACGTGAACGAAGTGCTGCCGACCCAAATCGGCGGGCAGTACTACTGGCCCTGCGAGGCGCCGGGCAATCTCTTCACCGGCGGAAACAGCAACAACTGCCCAGCGCGTGGCTCCGGTACCGTAATCAATCAGAGCTGGGGCCGTCTGCCGGCTACGTTCTTCCGCAATTCGTCGCTCTACAACGGCCTGCAGGTCCAGTTGAATAAGGCCATGAGCCACGGATTCCAGGTTTCCGCCGGGTTTACCTGGCAGAAATCCATTGACACGGCTTCCGGCGCGGTCATTTCCGATTCCGTGATCACGGCCATTTCGACCCTGAACTGGTTTGATCCCAAGCTGACGCGAGCGGTATCCGACTTCAACACGGAGAAGGTGTTCACATTGAATTATCTCTGGGATATGCCGACGCCGAAGTCCTGGAATGGGTTTACCCGGAGCGTGGCGGGAGGATGGGAACTCGGCGGAATCTTCTCGGCTTCCACCGGGGAGCCTTTCACGGCGCTGCTTGCCGAGGGCGATGTGCTCGGCCAGAACAACTCCGATCCATTCGCTTACCCGGACCGCGTGTCGTCCTGCGGAAACTCGCTGACCAATCCCGGCAACGTCAACAACTACATCAAGCTGCAGTGTTTTGTGATCCCGCCGGTTACCAATGTGAACGGCACCAACTTCATCAAGCTGGGCAATGAGGGACGCAACGTTATGACCGGTCCCGGCCTGGTGGACTTTGACTTCTCCGTGGTCAAGAACACCAAGATCACCAAAATTTCCGAAGCGTTCAACGTGCAGCTCCGCCTGGACGTCTTCAATCTATTCAATCGCGCCAACTTCAACCCGCCGGTGACCAACGAATTCATCATGGATCCCACGCTGCTGCCTTTGAACACGGTGGCGGTCCCGGGTCCGACCGGTGCCTGCACTTCAAGCAACCTGGGCAATAGTGGATGCGTGGCGAACGCCGGAGCGTTTGACGGCGGTGACGGCACGGCCACGACTTCCCGCCAGATGCAGGTGTCGCTGAAAATCATCTGGTAGGCCCGCGGTAATATCACGACCGCTCCAGCGCCGGGCCTATGCCCTGGTGCTGGAGCGGTTTGCTATCTTCCAGCCGATTCTCTCAAAATGCGATCAACCGCATATTCTCGCGGACGCCACGCGGTTTCGCGGGCTGCTTATTTTGCGTCGGACGATTACAATCATCCAGGGGATTTTCAATGACAGCCATTCGTGTATTTTTCATCGTCGCTTTCGTGGCCATTTCGTCGTTGGCATCGGCTCAGGATTCCGTGCAAGGTTCCATGAAGAAAGGGAGCAAGGCCTGGACGGAACTGGAATCCACTTTGCGTGAGGCGGATCTGCAGTGGCTGTGCCAGGGAAAATACTACGAATCGAAGCGGCAGGACTGCGTCGATTCACGTGGAAAATTCTGGGCCGACCAGTTTTTTGAGATCAATCCCGGAGTCGGCGCGCAAACCAAAGCGGAAATGTACGCCGGACAAACCGAAGGCGCCAAAACCTATAAGGACGTGGTGCCTGGAGAGGGTCCCAATCCAACCGAGTTCAAGTTGATGGCGGTGTACGGAAACATTGCCATGGCCGTGGATCACACTTCATTTAAGGTTCGCGTGAACGCGCAGGGCCAGCCGGACTTCGAGCACACCGCACCGGCGTTTCGATCCGATCATTGGTTTCTGGATGAAAGCGGCAAACTCGCCGTCACGCGCGAGGTAACTTTTCTCAGAGTGTTTGTGAAAGAAAACGGAACGTGGCGGCCGGCTGCCGGCGCCGCCGTGCCTCTCCCACCGTCAAAGTAGCCGGGAGCTTGATCCGGATCGATTGCAATTCCCGAGCCACTACAGCAGCTAAAGCTTCGTACGACTCAAGCACTACCAGGAGCGAATCTTGCGCGCGATAACGAACGTTCGAACATTTGCTCTGCTATTCGCTTTTGCAGTTGCCACGGCGGGATTCGCCGCGGAACCGAAGCCCCTGGTCTTCACCGAGGGCAATTTCTTTGTCGGCCCGCAGCCGTATTCAATGTACGTGGAATACTTCCTTCCGGAACATCCCACGCATAAAACGCCGATTGTGCTAATTCACGGTTGTTGTACGACGGGAGCGGGATTTGTCAGCACGCCGGACGGGCGCGAAGGCTGGGCCAAATATTTTGTGCGGCACGGCTGGAAAACGTATGTTGTCGATCAGCCGGGTCATGGACGTTCGCCGATGCCGCCTGATTACGCCACCATGTCCCTGCAGCATGCGGTGGATGACAGTGTCGCTCTGGTGAAGAAAATCGGGCGCTCCGTGTTTCTGGTTCACAGCATCGGCGGAGTGATTGGCTGGAAGCTTTGCGAAACCGTTCCCGATCAGGTGGCCGCGATCATTGGCGTCGCTCCCGTCCCGCCGGCCAATATTCCCAAGGGCAGTTTTCCTGCCGCCTCAGCGATCGGCCAAAGTTTTGTAACCAGCGGGCCGGGGCCCTACCTGCCGGAAGACAAACCGGCCTGGTACAAACTGGACGCCGCGAAAAGTGCGTTTGCCAGCGCCTCCAATTTTCCTACTGAAGCGATGGACCAGTACTATCCCAGCCTGGTTCCTGAAAGCGCGCGCGCCATCAACGAGTTGATGAACATCGATGGTAAAGGATTGGCGGTCGATCCGCAAGAAGTTTGCAAACGTCCCGAAGCTGATTGTGACCGGCGATCAGGATCCGCGGCATCCGCGCGAGGTGGATGCGCAGACCGCTCGTTTCGTGGGCGCCGAACATATCTACCTGGCGGACGTCGGCCTGCCGGGCCACGGCCATCCCATGTATCTGGACAGAGGAAACGAGAAAATTGCGCAGGTCATTCTGGATTGGCTTGCGAAGAAAGGACTTTAACCGTTAGCAGCTCACGCATCTGTCTCCGAGACTTGCGCCGCAGGAGATCTTCGAGGGTCCGAATTATTTGCGAGCGAGTGATTCGCTATTCACGAGCGCCGCTGCCAGCATTTGCTCTTTGGTCCTGAATTGCAATCGGACCGCTTTGCTGGTCATGAACGAAGCTTCCCATACCTCCACGGATTCCTTGCGGTTATCGACGGTAATGAATCGCGTATTGGTGCCGTGGCTGGGCAAGTTGTACACCGTCCATTCTCGAGTCGACGGATTCAGTTTGGCCACGCGGTCGTCATTGGGAAAGGCTACCCACAACATTCCGTTCTTGTCGGCGATCATGGCATATGGGGACCCATTGCGGATTGGCGCGTTGAAGTATTCCACCTCGCGGGTGTGAATGTTGGCGCGCGAAATACTCTGCCCAAACCAGTTTGACCACCAGACATAATCGCCCTGCGCTGCCATGCGGCGCGGACCCTGCGCCGGCAGAACTCCGGTGGTAAACGTGGACTGCGCAATGGGAAAAAATGAGCGATCTTCCTCCGTGGAAATTTCCTCGATGCCGGGCCGGATGCGGCAACCGGAGCTCGCTTACCTTGCGAGTCGCGAAATCGGCGATGCCCACGATGTCCAGTCCCGGGCTGGCAAAACCATCCGTTTCCGGCGCTGTCTCCCGTGACGCCGTAGCCGCCGGTCCCCGGAGTGAGCGGCTTGAAAATAGGTGAATTGTCTTTGTGGTTGGATCGAACACAATGGCGCCGTCGGATGCGGCCCAGATTTTGCCTTTGCCGTCCACCTGAACGGAAATCCCCACCGGGCCCATTTCCGCCGGGGGAGTGAAGACTTCATATGTTTCGGCCTTGGGATCGAGCCGGAGCAGGCTGCCGCGCCCAAAGGTTCCGCCCTTTTCGAACAAATTGATCCACACGATTCCGTTCTGATCGTGCGTGATGCCGTGAGTGCCGCGCGCGAAGCCCTCCGGAGCCGGAAGCCGGAAATTGGTAGCTTTCCCGGTTTCCACATCGAGTTTCAGAAAACTGCGATTCCGATTTTCCGTGCCGTTGGTGATCCACGCATTCCCGTTGAAGTCGATGGTCAAGTCGTGCAGGCCCGCTGAACCGTTGCCGCCTGACGGAATGCCCTCGGACCAGTCGCTGCCGTCCTGATCCACAAGTTCGTTCGGATTCGCAGCGGACGGAATGTTGAATTCGGTGACCACGACGCGCGCGGCCTCGCCCGTGGGCCGCGCAAACGGCTTAATCGTGAGCGGGGATGAGCCAGGCCCGCGAACTCGGGCCAAGTACGTCGCCAATTCCTGCTTATAGTGCTGGATCGACGGGCTCGGCGGCTCACCCGGCTTTCCGTACACATTGATCGTTTCCATGCGCGCCAGAATTGCTTTCCAGCCGGCCTCGTCAAATTTATTCTGCAACGCGAATGCCGCGGAATGGCAGGTGGTGCAGTTATGAACAAAAATCAATCGCAGGCGAAGGTCTTCCGAAGTCGCATCCGGCAAGGACGAGAGCCACTCTGGAGACGTGAGTTGCCGTTCGAAATCCTTGGCCGCCAAGAGCCTGAAGTCTTGTTTGGAATGATCGGTTGCGCTCAGGTCAACGTCCGCGCGCCCGGCCTGAAAGCCCACTGCCTGAGCCCAGAGCTTGTATTTCCCTGCGGACGCTGGGGGGAAGTAATAGCGACCCTGTTCATCTGTGTAGACGGAAGTGGTGATCGTCGCGCCTGCCGCCGAGGCCGAAACTGCTACACCTTCCATCGGATGGCCGCCTGCGTCGCGCACCGTTCCGAAGAGGATGGCTGAGCCGGCGGATTTGCTCGCGGGCTGGCCGCGCAAGGCTTGCCCGGAAACGAAGCTCAACAACAGGATCGCTACAGGCGCTATGTGTCGTCGGAACATTGGGCCTATTTTCCTTCCATTGGTTTTGGCGGGGCCAGGGTTTTCAAATAGTCCAGCGTCTCATCGATTTCCGCGGCGCTGAGTGTGTATTGAAATCCGGGCATTCTTGCGGAGCCCCGCAGGATCTGATTGCGTACCGTCTGCTCGCCGAGTTCTGCGACCATGCTCCCGTCCAGCACAGGTCCATATGCCAAATAGGAAGGAAGAGCCGGCAAGTGGCACACCGAGCAGCGCTGAACGAAGAGTTTTTTCCCGGCTGCCTGGATCGGGGTCAGAGACTTGATCGAAGCCAGCGGCACGACGTCTGATGGCGCGCGAACCGCGGTTTTGGATACCGCGCTTTGAAGTGAATTGTCACCCTGAGCCGCCATCAGAATACCCACCGGCAGTCCCAGCGAAATTAAAATAGAGAGAAGGATTTTCATTTTCTTCCTAATTATATCGTTCCGAGCGCCGCGGCGATTTCGGAATCAGGCCGCAGGCGCATATGGCCCACGCGGAACATGCTCTCCACACCGTACCAGATGCGCCCCTTGGAGTCTTCCGTGAGATCGCGCGTGCTGCGCTCTCCATACGGCGATGGGTATTCGGTGAATTTGCTCGTTTTGGGATCGAGGCGGCCGGTCACATCGGTAAAGAACGATGTGTACCAGATGTTGTCATCGTGATCGATTCCCATCCCATACGGCGTTGGAGTGGGACCAGGAATTTTGAAGATCGTGAACTGCTCGGTTTTGGGATCGAACCGCGTCAGATTCCCGCCGAAATAATCGGCGCACCAGATATATCCTTGGGAATCCACCTTTACGCGCCGCGGCGCGCCGTTCAGCTTGTCGTCGGTGTTGGGTGGAGTGTACTTCGTCACTTTGTTTGTCTTGGGATCAACCTTCACCAGCTTGCGGTAGTCGCGGGCGGTAAATTCGCCGGCCCAGATGTTGCCTTCCTTGTCGACGGCGATGCCGTAGGTATCGGGAACATCGCTAAAGTTGGTGAATTTCCGAGTTTCCACGTCAAATTTTTTCAGCGGCCGGCCGGAAGCCCAGATATTTCCCGTCAGATCCATGACCGCCGTATGCGTTCTTGGCGCGTTGCCGATGGTCGGAGTGTCGTTATTTCGGAACTGCGGCCAGGGAGCAATGGTGTTGGTCTGCACAGGGCGGGGACCGTCATAGGCGTCTTTATAAACTGGATCGAATTTTTCGGTGTGCGTGTCGAAGCGTACCAGCGCGTTCTGATCGGTGATCGTCAGCCATACGGAATTGCCGTCTGCCGTGGGGAATACCTCGTGGATGTTGGGCCGCGTGGGATCGTCCAGTCGGAACGTCTTGAATTCACCGGTTTCTGGATTCAGCTTGGCCAGTCCCCCGCCCATTTCCAGCCAGACGTTTCCGTACTTGTCGGGCCTGCCGGAGCCGGGACGATCCTTCGGTTCTCCCGTCAATTTGTAGTCCACGTATTCAATATTGAGAGCGTCGTCGCTCCAGCCGTTATGATCCGGCATGACCGAATTGAAATCCGGCATCTGCTCCGGCGAAGAAGGCGTATCGGAATCCGGGCCGAAGGCGCTGGCCAGATACGTCGCGGCCTGCTCCGCGATGTCGGGATTGATGTCCGCGACTCCCACCGTGCGCATCACGCCGATGGCGCCGAGCCAGCCATCATGATCCGTGCGCATCCCCCATTTGCTCATGGCATGGCAGCCGAAGCAGTTTTGCAGCAGGACGTCCCGATCTTTGGCCTCCGGTTGCGAGGTGGGTTTAGGGAGCAACATTCCGGCCTGATACCGCGTCAGCTGCGTCCAGGTGACCCTGCCCTTTTGCATGGTGAAGTTCAGGGCCACGGTTTGTCCATCGCCGAGTTTGACGTCGCTGCGTTTTGCCGGGTCGCTCTTGAAGCCCACCGACGTCGCCGAGATTTCATAACTGCCGGGCGCGAGACCCGTCAGCGCGTACTTGCCGTCTTTGTTGGACAAAACGGTCGTGGTCATCTTGGAGTCCACGTTTAGGGCGCGGACGAATGCAGCTTTGAAGCCGGCTCCGTCGGCGTCCTTGACGTTGCCTACGATCGTTCCGCCGGCAAAAGCACAGCTGACCGGTACGAAAATTGAAATCAAGACCAGGCCGAGAAACTTCTTCATGGTTTTCTCCCGACTGTCCGAGACTGGCGAACGCGCTCGTCAGGTTCTTCGATTCACAGGGCCTTAGTGTTCCGGTAGCTGGAATAGCCGCAATATACATGGTTTTGGGAGCCGCCGGTACAGATTCGAATGCATCGGGGGGCGGTGGACCGGGAGGGTGCATTGCCCGCGAGAGGGCCCACGGCTGATGTCATCTGCATGGCTAAAGCTCCCCTTCCGAGCCGACTCGTAGCGATCGAGGCAACGCTTGCTGCCTGGGTCTTTCTAAACTATGCTTTCGCGGCGATTCTCTCTCACAGAAGGCGGTATTTATGCTGACTCGGCGACAATTTTCGAAGAGTTTGCTCGCAGGCGGCACGGCGTTGCTGTCCGCGGAGGTGTTGCCGGCTTCCGCGCCCGGCCCGGCACAGAGCTCCGATAAGAAAACGGGCGGCTCCTTCGATCTGTTGATTAAAGGCGGCACGGTCGTCGATCCGGGACAGAAGCTGCATTCGCGAATGGACGTTGCGGTAAAAGAGGGGAAAATTTTTCAGATGGCTCCCGATATCCCGGAGAGCCTGGCCGATGTCGTGTACTCCGCGAAAGATAAAATCGTGACTCCCGGTTTCATCGACCTGCACGTGCACTGTTTTGACGGCGTGGGCAGCGGAATGAACGCGGATCACTACTGCCTCAGCAGGGGAGTGACCACCGTTGTGGACGCCGGCTCCACCGGTTTCATCATGGTCGGCGCATTCATCAAGCACATCGTCCGCAATTCGAACACTCGAATCCGCGCCCTGGTCGATATCGGTGCGCTTGGGACCATGACCATTCACGAATGTCCGAACTATTTCCGCGACATGTACAATCCGGATTTCGTGCTTCCACAGTCCGTGGCCAAGGCCGCCATGGAGCACCGGCCGGACGTGGTGGGAATTAAAATTCACCTGGACCGCGAAGTGTCCAGCCACGCGTTGGACTTCGAGCCTGCGTTGTTGAAAAAGGCGATTGAGGCTGCCGAGGCGGCGGGTCTTCCGCTGATGGTGCATGCCATGAACACCGCCAACGTTTCGGCGGATTTGTTGAAACTGATGCGAAAAGGCGATGTCTTCACGCATTGCTTCCACGGCTTTCAGAACGGCATCCTGGACGCCAATGGAAAAATATTGCCGGGAGTGCGAGAGGCCAGGCAGCGCGGCGTTTTCTTCGATGTAGGCGCGGATCGCAACGCCGTCAGCTTCGATGTGGCCGAGCAGGCTCTGCAGCAGGATTTCGCGCCGGACAGCATCAGCTCCGACCTGACCGTAGCGGCCGCAACCCACAGCACGGGTGATCTGCCCAACGTGGTGTCAAAAATGATGGCCCTGGGCATGAGCCTGGAGCAGGTGATCGAGCGGGTAACGTCGAAGCCCGCGCAGACTTTCGATTTTGGCACGCAGCTCGGCGTACTGCGCACGGGAGCCGAAGCCGATATCGGAATTTTTGAAGTTCGCGATGATACGTTCGAATTCACCGACAACTTTGACTATGCGAATCCAAAAATCGGAAAAGCCGGCGTGCGAAAAGGGCGGCAGAAGTTGGTGAATAAGGCCGCGGTTTGCCGGGGACAGTTGTACGTCAACGAAGTCTAGAAGTTGAGGGCCGATTCCATCGCGGGCTTTGGCGTTGTTCAAAACTGGCGTGCGCGTCAGGATCTCGCCTGCGTTCCGCATTGACAGTGCAGCGACCCACACTTAGCATCATAAGCGTCGCGAAACACACCAGCAAAACCGGGAAGGCCGGCGTCAAACGAAGAAACACCGAGCGATCATGATGCGAACACCTCCACTCGCAGTTCATTCGTTCGGGGCGCAGACCGTTACCGGCTCACAGGTCAAAACATTTTCTTCACACCCCAGGAGCCAAGCCATGAATCGATCGCGCGTCCATCTGGTAGTACCGATTTTCTTGTCATTCGCGATGGTATTTCCGATTGCCGGAGCCCGTGCGCAATCCGGTGCGTCCGACAAGGAATCGGCCGCGGTCCGGCAGGTTATCGACGACTTCATGACCGCCTTTAATAACCACGACGCGCACGCCTGGGCGGCACCCTTCGGGGAAGACGGCGACTTTACCAACGTCAGCGGGCTGACCAAGCACGGCCAGAAGGAAGTGGAGGAGCGCTTTCAGGAGTTATTCGCCGGCGCACTCAAGGACGCGCACCGGACGGCGAAGATCCGGCATTTGCGGTTCGTGAAGCCCGATGTGGCCGCCGTAGACGCGGAATGGGAACTGCTCGGTTCGCGCGCCAAGGACGGATCGGAAAATGCCCCGCGCCGGGGAATGTTCACGTTTGTATTGGTCAAGCAAAACGGCCGGTGGATGTTCGCCGATTTTCATGAATCCGAATTCGTCACCATGAAGTAACCGCGATGAACCCGCCGGCGAAAGCGAGGAAGCGGCTGCCGGATATGGAGCACCGAATCAGTATTCAATCCGGGCCAGTAAAGAGGCTCGCCGATGTATTAAACGGGAAAATTTGGTGGACGTGACAGGGTTCGAACCTGCGACCCCCTGCTTGCAAAGCAGGTGCTCTCCCAGCTGAGCTACACGCCCACATGCGGGTTCTACCAGCAATTCTAAAGCATCTGCCACGATTAGCAACGCCGAAACGCCGTTTTCACTTCGCAGCGTGCCAGAACTGAATTATCGCTGCACATCAACCTGCCTGTTTTGACCCTCTGAATTGCAAAACTGAAGGTGTCGACACCGCGTCCGGCTAGTGGCCGGCCCCGGGCGCGGTGGGCGTGCCAATCGTTGAGCGTATCAGGTCTTCCGCCCGTTTCCAGACTCTGGGATCACATTCAATTTGGGTATGCGCTTTTACGAAGAACTGGTCGTACCAGGGATACTCGGTGCAGGCGTAGGGAATCGTTTTGTACTCGAAGCGGAAATTGCCCAGGATTCGGGTGCGGGAAGGATCGGCGGCGCGAATGTTGACCCGACCTCGGACGAAGCCGTCGGGCTGGTAATAATTGACGGCCTGGGCGACGTTCGCAGGGATGATCGCGTCATTCTGATAAAACTTGGCCACGCTGTCGACCTGCACGGTCAGCAGAACCGGGATATCTTCTTTTCCCAGTTCGCGAGCCACCATGATCGCTTCCGAGGCTCCCCAGCTATGGCCATATAGAATGATGCGGGCTCGATTTTTTTCGGCCGGCGTCAGGAACCCGTCGTGGTTAGTGTCCAGCAGGCTGTGAATCTTCTTTCGGGCATCCTCGCCCCGGTAGCTCTCGAAGGTTTCGACGTCCACGCCGGCGGGGTATTCCTGGCGCAGGCGCGCCGCCAGTTGAACTTCGCTGTGCACCGGATCGTCATGGCGAATGAATCCGCCGACGAACCCGATGACGATGTAAGGAGGCGTGGCGGTCGCTTCGGATTTTGCGCCGGGGGCGGTTCCGGTTGCGGCTCCGGATCGAGGAGTATTGCCCTCTGGCCAGAGGGGCACTGGCAAAGGCGACACGCGCCCCGAAGCAATCATAGCGCCGAGGAAGAATACCGGCAGGCCGACCAAGATACTCAGTTGCGAAAGGGTGTCTCTCTTCATCGCGACCCAACAACCCGGCGAAAATTCCGGCTGCTGCGATTATCTCACTACTATTTACTAAAGGGCGCGGCAAACGGACTAGCTACTACTTTTCCATCCCGCTGCCGGAGGCATTGTCCATACCGGGTTCTCCCGATATCGCTTGCGGAATCATGCCGAAGCCAAAGAAATTCTCAGCAGGCTGCAACTACGCTAAGATCACAAAGAGGATGCCTTGCCAAATGCGATACCGCCACGCCAGTCCTGTGAAAATGTTCGCGGCCGTTCTGGCACTCGCTCTTTGCCTGGGCTGGCCGGACGACGCCTCCGCCTACGCCGTGCTGGCGCATGAGGCGATCATTGACAGCGCATGGACTACGGACATTGAACCGCTGCTCGTGAAGCGCTTTCCGGGCGCAACGCCCGAGCAACTGAAGGAAGCGCATGGCTACGCTTACGGTGGCTCCATCATTCAGGACATGGGCTACTACCCGCACGGAAGCTTTTTCTTCAGCGACCTGGCGCACTACGTCCGCAGCGGCGATTTCGTGGTGGCCTTGATTCGCGATTCGAATGATTTGAACGGCTATGCCTTCGCGCTGGGCGCGCTGGCCCACTATGCCGCGGACAACGACGGGCATCCAATCGGCACCAATCGCGCCGTTCCGGTTCTTTACCCCAAACTGAAAAAGAAATTCGGCGATTCGGTTACCTACGAGCAAGACAAGCTGGCGCACGTGAAGACGGAATTCGGATTTGACGTTCTGGAGGTTGCGCAGAGCCGCTTTGCCCCGGACAATTATCACGACTTCATCGGCTTTAACGTATCCGTTCCCTTGCTCGAACAAGCTTTTCAGGAAACTTACGGGCTGGAGCTGAAAGCGGTTCTCACCGACGAAGAAAAGGTGATTGAATCTTACCGGTACGACGTCAGCAGTTTGCTGCCGAGAGCCACGCGGATCGCCTGGAACCTGAAAAAAGACGAAATTGAAAAAGACCAGCCCGGAATCACCAGAAGAAGATTTCTGTATAACCTTTCCAAAGCCAGTTACAAGAAAAATTGGGGCAAGCAATACCAGCCGTTCACCCTGAAGGAAAAGATTCTGGCGTTCCTCTTGAGAATCCTGCCGAAATTCGGCCCGCTGAAAGTGCTGCAGCTTAGAACGCCCACGCCCGCCACCGAGCAGATGTTCGAGGCCAGCTTCAACGCGTCCATGGACCGCTATCGCCTCCTGCTGCGCCAGACTGCCTCCGGCTTGCCTACTTTGAGGAACGATAATTTCGACACTGGGGAAGTCACGGCCCCCGGCCAATACCATCTCAACGATGATGCCGTAACGAAGTTGCTGGAAGAACTGGCGAAGAACGATTTCAAAGACGCCCCGCCCGAACTTCGCGCCGATCTTCTGGATTATTTCGCCGACCCGGACACGCCGTTCACTCTCAAGCGCAACCGAAAAGGTTGGGCGCGGCTGCAGACGAGCCTCGATCAATTGAAAAACTCGCCGCGTCCTCCGGCCAACAGCAGCGCACAGCCGGATCTGGGCGGCCTGGACGCGAATGAGTGACGCCAGTGCGCGCGGCGTCCGCGAGATCCGTGAATGACGCATTTTCTGCCCCGCATATGGGACGATCCCCAATTCGCAACGCTGAATAGCGATACTCAGCGGCTGTTCGCCTACCATCAAGCCACCAAGCACACCTACGACTCCGTGCGGGCCAACGCTCGCCAGCTGGACTGGCGGAATCAACCTGATCCTTTTCGCCGGTACGCGGGCGTGCCGGAAATCCCGCTGCTGCAACAGCCCGGCTTTTCGGATGCACGGACGCTGGCCACCATGGCTTCGCTCGCCGAAACTACAACTGAAAATTCCGGCAGCACCCGTTTTGACGCCAACCTGCTCAGCCGGTTGCTTTGGCATTCGATGGCCGTCAGCGCCTGGAAAAAGATTCCCGACGGCGGGCGCTACAGTCTGCGTGTGAATCCGTCCTCAGGAAATCTTCACCCTACAGAAGTTCATCTGGCGGCGAGCGGAATTGTGGGCGTCGAAGATGGGCTCTATCACTATCTCGCGGACCGCCATGCGCTCGAACAGCGCGGCCGCGGCGTGTGGACGCGGAAACTTGCGGCGGCGTTGGCGCTACCGTGGGCTGGGGAATCGCCGCTGATCATCGGACTCAGCTCGATTTTTTGGCGGGAATCC
This sequence comes from uncultured Acidobacteriota bacterium, assembly GCA_963774805.1. Classification (GTDB taxonomy): domain Bacteria; phylum Acidobacteriota; class Terriglobia; order Acidiferrales; family UBA7541; genus Palsa-360. Next base: position 492,287 of record CAVZGK010000016.1, on the reverse strand, counting down.
TGGAAGTATGGCGAGCGCGCCTATCGCTACTGCTGCCACGATCTGGGGCACGCCGTGATGAGTTTGCTGCTGGCGGCCCGCGGACTCGGGCTGCGCGGCGGAGCGGTCGCACATTTTGGGGACGCGCGCCTGGCTCGTGCGCTGGGCATTAACGGAATCGATGAAGCTCCGATGGCCTCTCTAATTTTTCCGGCGCCAAACGCACCGCACATCCCTGCTGGGCCGTTCGAATTGGCCGCGGACGGACACCCGAATGAGCTTTCGGCGAGAGAAGTGAACTATGAGTTGCTGCTGGGGATTCACGCTGCAAGTTGTTTGCCGGATACGCCCGGCCCTCCGCCAGTTCTGTCCGCGATAGATTCCGTCGCTGCCACAGCACCGGAACGTCAAGTCCCAACACAAAATGACTTGCCGCTCGCGGCGGTCGTGCGGCGTCGCCGCTCTGCGCTGGATTTTGATGCCGCCGCGGCGCCTATGCAGCGAGAAGACCTGGAGCGGCTTCTGGATTTCGCAACGCGCGACTGGCGCGCGGACTGGCGCGGAAATTTCGGCAGCGATTCGCCGATGCAGTCCTCGCGCAGGGGCGTCGACCTCGTGGAGCTGTATCTGTATGTGCATCGCGTGGAGGATTGCGATCCCGGCGTGTACCTCTGGGACTCCCGCAGGAGAGAGTTGCGGCAATTGCACTCGGGAAATGTGCAGCGCGTGGCCGCATTCCTGAGCCTGGAACAGGCTCTGGCGGGAAACTCGTGTTTCAGCGTTTCGATGATCGCGGATTTGGACCGCGCCGCGCGCGCGTTTGGAAATCGCGGATACCGGTACGCCTTTTTCGACGCCGGGGCGATCGGGCAGCGTTTGTACGTCGGCGCCGAATCGCTGGGGTGGAATGCCACAGGCATAGGCGCCTTTTATGACGACGATGTGCACCGCTATCTCGGTTTTCTGGAAGAGCGGGAATCGGGAAATGTCGAGGCAGCGGTTCGCGAAGCAGAGAAATCGTCGTTCATCATGCTGGGGTCGCCGGCATCACGCGCTGCTGCCGAAGCCCAGCGCATCGAAAGTGCCGTCTCCCCGAAGCATGCGGAGCCGCAAGCTAAAAACTTTTCCGTAGCGTCCCCGGCGGGAGAGGATTCGCTTCGTTTGCCGCGGCAGGTGATTTATCACTTTGCGGTCGGACGCGCGGTACCCGATCCGCGCCTGGAGGCCTGAGCCGGCATGATCGGGATACTGGTCTGCGGAGACAATCACTTCATCGTCGAAGGACTGAAGCCAGATGTGGAGTCGGCGAAGTTGCTGGCGCAGTATTGGTCCGTGATTCAGATCGGGAGGACGATGCCGCGTGCGCTGCGAGACTGGAGCATCGTGACGCGAGCGTTTCGCGAAAATCTGGAATGGGCGATCGAAGTCCCGGGCGACGGCGAAATGACAACGGCCGTGGCGCTTTTGCTGAGCGAGCTGTCAGCCCGAGGAATCGCGATAGAACGAGCCGAATAGAAATTAATTTCCGTATGCCGGGCATCAAGTAGCACAAGCTTCAGCCTGTGGAATTTCGACGCAGCACAGACCAATTTCTCTGATAGCCCTGCAATCATCCCGCGGACACTTCAAAAACGAAAGATGATCCACGCAGATGCGAACAAACTTCTATTTAACTTTTACATATTTCCTCAGCCGGTGCGGTCCAACGTCGGCCGCGTAGATCGTTCCTTTCGAGTCCGCCACAATTCCGGACGCGCCGGAAATTCGATTCACGTCCGCCTGCGCCAAATCGGGATCGGGAATGAATGCGCTGAGCGAACCGTCTTTCGCGCTTCCGACGGTAATCCCTCTCAAGAATCCGGGATTGACTTTGGAATTCGATTGCGAATCGGTTACGTAGAAAGTGTCGTCCCTGGCAATGTAGATGGCGCTGGGCCTTCCGAATTGCTTCCACGCGGCGATGAAGTTTCCGTCCTGATCGAAAACCTGGACGCGGCTGTTGCTGCGGTCGGCCACATACACGCGGTTCTGCGAACCGCCGATCGAAATATCGTGCGGCTGGTCAAATTCACCGGGACCAGAGCCGTGATGTCCCCAGGCCTTGATGAATTTGCCGTCGCTTGGAAAATTTCACGACGCGATCGTTTTTTCCGTGGCCATCGGTCACGAAGATGTCGCCATTGGTCTCCAATCGCGATTCCCGTGGGCATGTCAAAGGTGTCCGGGCCGTTGCCCTTCACGCCCTCTTTGCCCAGAGTCATCAGCACCTTGCCGGCGGCGTTCATTTTGAAAACCTGGTGGCCGCGGACAACGCCGTTCGCGTCTTTTGCCGAAACGCCCAGCACCGTTTCGCTGTCATTGGCGTCACTTGCCCAGATATTGCCTTCGCGGTCCACTGTAAAGCCGTGCGGGAATGCAAACATGCCGCTGCCAAAACTGGCCAGAATTTTTCCGGCGGGATTGAATTCCAGAATGGGCGGCTCGGTGCGGCCCACGCACGTGGCATAGCCCGCGGGCTCGGTATTGAAGCAGCGATGAAATACCCAGATGTTTCCTTTTGGATCGATATCCGCGCGAATCAATTCGCCCCACTTGCCCCCGTTCATGTTGGCCGGCAGCGTCGGCCAGTCTTCCAAGCGATACGGATTTGGAAGATCAGCCTGCTTGGGAAAAGATTGCTGCTGCGCACGCGTGGAAAGCCCCAAAGCGCAGGCCATCGAAAGCGCGGTCATCAGAAACAGCATCATTCGCCGGAAAATCATCATTGCGCCACCCTTCCAATTCTGGAATTACACACTTATATATCAGGCGCGCGCCTTTGCGCACAGCGGGAGCTATTTGGGCATCAGTTGCTGGATCAAATCGAGAGAGTCAATCTTCCAGTCATCGGCAAGAACATATGGCTTCCGCTAGCAGTGCGCACAAGAGTTACGCCTGCCTTTCTGGGCACGGGCGGCTGCACCCCCTCCTCGAAAGGGGCGGCTCCGAGACTGAGCCACGAAAAGTCCGCAGCCCTTTAACGAATCGTTGACGCTCTGGCCGCAAAACCCGTATAATCAGGGTTTCCGATTTGTGTCTGGAGGGGCGATGTACGCCGTCATTCGAAGTGGAGGAAAGCAGTACCGGGTAGCGCCCGGCGACACCGTCAAGGTGGAAACCCTGCCCGGCAAAGTGGGCGGCGAGATCACGTTTGGAGACGTGCTGGCCGTGGGCACCGACGAAAAGAAGCTTCTGACCGGGACGCGACGCCGCGAAGGCCAAAGTCGTCGGCAAGATCGTCGAGCAGGGACGCCATCCCGAAAGTCACCGTCTTTAAGTATCGCTGACGGCAAGCAGTACAAGATCGTCCGCGGCCACCGGCAGAACTACACTGCCGTTGAAGTCAGCGGCATCGAGCTCTAAGAGCTCCAAAGGAAATTGCCATGGCACATAAGAAGGGTGGCGGCTCCTCCGTAAACGGCCGCAATTCACCGGGACAGCGGCTGGGCGTCAAGCGATTTGGCGGCCAGGTGGTCCATGCGGGAACGATTCTGATTCGCCAGCGCGGCACCCGGCACAAGCCCGGCGTGAACGTGGCACGCGGCAAGGACGACACGCTGTTCGCGCTGATCAACGGCGTCGTGCTGTTTCAGGACAAGGGCCAGGACGGCCGCTACATCAGCGTCCTGCCGCCGGATCAGGCTGCCGCTGCAAGCCGACCTGCCGCTACGCCAGCGAATTAACTGGATCTCGAATTCGAGAAGGCGGCTCCGCGGTTGCGGGGCCGCCTTTTTATGTTTCAATGCGCCGGCTTCAGCCGTGGAATCTGATTGTCGCATTCGAAACCGCGCAAGCTGAAGCATGCGCCACCGGTGTGCAAATCACTCGGCACTGTCGTATGCTTTTGAAGGGTAGAAGTGAAACCATGGTGTTTGTCGATGAAGCCAAAATTTACGTGAAGGCCGGCGACGGCGGCAACGGCTGCGTCGCGTTCCGCCGCGAGAAATTCGTGCCGCGCGGCGGACCCTCCGGCGGCGACGGCGGCCATGGCGGCAGCATTTATCTGGAAGCCAATCCGCACGACAACACGCTGCTGCGCTACCGCTACAACCGCGAATTCAAAGCCGATCGCGGACGCCACGGCGAAGGCTCGAACTGCTCCGGACACGCCGGCGAGGACATGATTCTGCTGGTTCCGGTCGGCACCGTGGTCACCGATCAGGATACCGGCGAGCAGATCGCGGATCTGACCAAGCCCGGCCAGCGCGTCCTGATCGCGCAGGGTGGACGCGGCGGGCGCGGCAATCAGCATTTCGCCAAGCCCTGGCATCAGGCGCCGCGCGAATCCGAAGAAGGACAGTCCGGGCCAGGAACGCAATCTGCACTTTGAACTGAAACTGCTGGCCGATGTGGGCCTGGTCGGATTTCCGAACGCGGGCAAGTCCACGCTCATCTCGCGCATTTCCGCGGCGCATCCGAAAATTGCCGATTATCCGTTTACGACGCTGGAGCCCGGCCTCGGCGTTGTTTCCGCCGACGGCGCGCCGGGAAAGCCATCGGAAAAGCCGGCGGCCGCACGTTCGTGGTCGCCGATCTGCCCGGGCTTGATCGAAGGCGCGCACACCGGCGTGGGACTGGGCATCCGTTTTCTGCGGCACATCGAGCGCACGCGGCTGATCGCGCACTTGATCGACACCAGCGACGCCTCCGACCGCGATCCGGTGCACGATTTTGAAATTATTGGCGGGGAGCTTGCCGCGTTCAGCGAAAAACTGGCCGAGAAACCGATGATCGTGGTGGCCACGAAACTCGACGCCACCACCGACCGCACGCGCCTCGAAAAACTGCGCGATTTCTGCGCCGCGCGCGGACTCGAATTTCATGCCATTTCGTCCGCGTCCGGCGAAGGCATTCCGCAACTGGTGCGCGCCATGGCCGACGCGCTCGATCGCCTGGCGCCGCCTGAGCCGCTGATCGAAACGCCGGAACGCCGCAGATCCGTGAACCGATCGCGAGCCTGCGAGAAACGAAGCAGCGCTCGATAGCGAATCACCTGAACCGGCGCCACCGCAGTGCTCGCAAGCCGCCACGTAAGCGCGCGCGAGCCACGCCGCGAAAGGGGACCGTTGAGCGTCGCTCCGCCCGCAAGGCGCGCGGCGTTCCGCGCGAACCGGCGCGCGAACGCCGCATCGCGCTTTTTGGCGGCACGTTCGATCCCATTCACATCGGCCACCTGGCCGTGGCGCGCGCCGCCGAGCGCCGCTTTCATCTCGACGAAATTCATTTCATTCCCACGGGCCGCCCGCCGCACAAGCATCGCGGCGGCATGGCGTCCTACGCGGATCGCTACGCCATGGTGGCGCTTGCCTGCGCCGATCATCCGCGATTCGTCCCGTCGCTTGCGGAATCCGGCGCGGGCCAATCCGGGCGCGAAATATTTTATTCGGTGGATACCGTGCGGCATTTCAAGCAGAAGCTACCACGGCAGCGGGCGCGCATCTTTATTTTCTGCTGGGCGCGGATTCGTTCCTGCATATTCCGACGTGGAAGGATTACGAAACGCTGCTGGGCCTGTGCGATTTCATCGTGGCCAGCCGTCCCGGTTTCGATGTGGACGCGCTGCGCCTGGTGATTCCGCCGGAACTTTTCGCGCGGCGGGGCGCGGCGCACGCGCCGCTCGACCCGCGCGCCATCGCGCTGCGGCGCACGTCGATTTACGTGCTCGACACGGTTTCCAGCCACGTTTCGGCCACCGAAGTCCGCGATCGCCTGGATCGAAACGAATCGATTCACGGGCTTGTGCCGCCGCGCGTCGAGGAATACATTACCAAGCAGGCCCTTTACCGGTGACCGCAAGAAAGGATTCGATTCCGGCCTGAACGTTCGCGCGGCCATCGAGCGCCGCGCAGGAAAAGCAAGCGGCGGACATTGTCCTGCTCGATCTCGAGGGGCTCGGCGCGTTCACCGATTATTTTCTGCTCTGCACCGGCTTCAGCACGCCGCAGGTGGATGCGATCTGCGACGAAATCGAAGAGCAGCTCGAGCGCATCGGCGTTCGCCGCGCTGCACCGCGAAGGCAAGTCCGGCAGCGAATGGATGCTGCTCGATTTCGGCGGCCTGATCGTGCACGTCTTCACCGAACGCGCGCGCCATTATTACGATCTCGAGCGCCTCTGGCGCGCCGCGCGCCGCATCGAGTTCAGAGAACCCCGCGCAGGAAATCCGCTGAGCGGCGCGGCGGAGGCCGAGGGATGAGCGAGCCGCGCATGGCCTGGATCGCGGAAGATCCCGCGTCGAAGGCCGTCCTCGAACTGGCGCGCAAAGTCGCGGAAACTTCCACCACTCTGCTGATCACCGGAGAAAGCGGCACGGGCAAGGATCATCTGGCGCGCCTGATTCACGAACTCGGCCCGCGGCGCGACGCGCCGTTTCTGAAAATCGATTGCGCCAGCCTGCCGCAGGAACTCGTCGAATCGGAATTGTTCGGGCACGAGCGCGGCGCATTCACCGGCGCGGTCGAGCGCAAAGCTGGGCCGCCTGGAAATGGCCGGCGCCGGAACCATCGTGCTGGACGAAGTCGCGGCGCTTTCCCCGGCCACGCAATCGAAGCTGCTTGCGCGTGCTCGAGGAGCGGCAGTTCGAGCGCCTGGGCGGCACGGAAACGATCACGATCGAGGCGCGCCTGATTGCCCTGACCAATGCCGATCTGGCGCGCCTGGTTTCCGAAGGGCAGTTCCGCGAGGATTTATATTTCCGTCTGAGCGTGCTGACGATTCCGGTGCCGGCGCTTGCGCGCGCGTCCCGCGGACATTCTGCCGCTGGCCGAAGCGCTGCTGGAGCGCGGCGCGCGCGTGCATGGCCGCGCGGACGTGGCGCTTTCCGAGCCGGTGCGACAAAATGCTGGCCAGCTATTCGCTGGCCGGGCAATGTGCGCGAACTGAAAAATTCGATCGAGCGCGCGCTGGTGTTTTCCGGCGGCGCTGTCGCTGATTCCCGAGGATTTTCCGGAATCGGTGCGAACGGCGGAACTCGGCCTTTGGCGCCGGCGCTGCGTTCGCTCGAAGACATCGAACGCGACGCCATTCGCGCCACGCTCGAGGCCACGCGCTACAAGATCAGCAAGAGCGCGCGAAATTCTGGGCATCAGCCGCAAGACCCTGCTCGACAAACGCAAGAAATACGGATTGAACTAGCTTCGGAAGAAGCTGCGGCCGGAGCCAAAGCCCGGCGAGCCGCGATGAAAATTCACCTGGTCATGCTCGGAAAAACCCGCCGTCCGGAAATCCGCGCGCTGCTGGACGACTATCGTCGCGCGCATCGGCCGATTCGCCGAAGTGCAACTCACGGAATTGCGCGAAGATTCCGCCGCTTCACTGCGCAAACTGACGCTCGATCCGACGCGACCGTGGTCTTGCTGGACGACGCGGGAAAACCGCAAACGTCGGCGCAATTCGCAAAGTGGCTCGGCGAAACGCGCGACCGCGGCGCGCGCGAAATTGTTTTTCTGTGCGGCGATGCGGAAGGATTTCCCGAAACTCTGCGCCGCCGCGCCACGCAAAAGCTTTCGCTTTCGCCGCTGACGTTTTCGCACGAACTGGCCCGCGTCATGCTCGCCGAGCAGCTCTACCGCGCCTTCGCCATCCTCGCCGGGCATCCGTATCCCAAATAAACAATCTGAAGTATCTTTGGCTCGCATCGTCCGATGTCCGGCTCGCCGTTACCCGTCTTTTCCAGGCGGCTGCATGGCTCCGCAGGATTAATTTAGGCGCAACCAACTTATCCGGAGTAGTATCTAAGAAGTGTAAGGCAAAGCGAGTTACCGCAGATACTCGTCCGCAGTTCTTACGCAGTGTTCGCGGAGGGCCTTAACATGAGCAAGCCTTTCTCCGTCCGTTTCACCTCGACATTCATCATTCTGTTCGCCTGCTCGGTGGTGCCCGCTTTCGCGCAGCGCGGTGGCGGCGGCCACCCGGGCGGTGGCGGTGGCTTTCATGGTGGCGGCGGAGGCGGTTTTCATGGCGGTGGAGGCGCTGGCGGCGGGATGCGCTCCAATCCAGGCCGCGGTTACGGCAGGGGGCCCGCCAGCAATTCCGCAGCTCCCGGCGCAGCTGCCTCTGCTCCGATGCGTTCCGGTAATCAGTTAGGTTCGCGCCCTGGGTTCGCGCCCGCACCGCGGCCAAGTGCAGCAGGATCAGCTGCCCAGCCTAATTCTGGCTTCGCGCGACCAGGTCAGCAGGTCGGAAATTCAGCGGCGCCTGCGGCTGTTGCCGATGGACGTTGGCATTCCTTTGGCGGCCTCACTGCCGGCCAGGCGCAAGGCGCCTCTGCGACTGGCGCGTCGAACTCCCCTTCCAATTTCCACGTGTTCACCGGCAATCGCTCCACGGGATCGGCCGCAGTATCTCGCAGCTTTTCGGGCCAGGGCGGCGAAGTGTGGGAGAACACGCAGGCAGCGAGGAATGTGGTTCCCCGGTCGCAATCTTTGTCCACGCTGCAAGGTTCATTCCGCAGCTCAGGTTCGGCAAGAACTACGCTTCGGCCTAATTCCACCGTATCGGCATCGTCCACAATGTCCGGCGCATCCGGCCTGAGAAGCGGGCAGCAATTTTCAAATCGGCCGGTGGCAGCGGCTTCTTTCCAGCAATTGCGCGGCTTTAACCGCACGGGCTGGCCGTTTGGCCGCTTCGGGCGCGGCTGCTGGAATTGCGGTTTTGGATTTGGCGGCTGGGGCGGCGGCGGATTCGGATTTGGCTGGGGCTGGCCGGGATTCGGATTCTGGGGATGGGATCCGTTCTGGGTCGATCCGTGGTGGGGCTGGCCGGGCGCAGGGTATGGCTACTATGCGCCGCCCGCTTATAACCTTTACAGCTCGCCGGATCCTTCGTATCCGGACGCGGCCGACTCCGGACCGTACGATTACTCCAATTCGCCCGAAACGCAGGATTTTCAGGAAAATCCAGCCGAAGGGGATACTTCCAGTAACAATGGCAACTGGGTTACGCCCAATGGGCCGGCCATATCCTCCACGCCCGGCTCCCCAACCCTGGCTGTTCCAGTGCTGATTTATCTGAAATCCGGCAGGGTAGTGTCCGTGCGTGATTACTGGATGCTGGATGGCCAGCTGCACTACATTCTTATGAATGGCCGGCAGAATTCCGTCGGCCTCGAACAGGTTGATCTGCCGCGCACCAATACCGAAAATGCCAAGAGCGGCGTGAAATTTATATTCAAATCCGAACCCAGCATTACGGCTCCGCCGGAGCCTGCTCCGATTCAGCAGCCGGACGCGCCCTCTGCACCCGAAGCGCATACCTGACGTCGCCATCTTTGACTTCTATCTGATGGGCGCTACCTGACCGGCGCCGGAAACTGCACTTTGGGCGCCTCTCGCGAAGTTTCGGTGGCGGTAAAGTACGCGTTGTTTCTCTGGAATCCCGCCCAGCCGGCATACAGGCTGTTAGGAAACAGCCCGATGAAAGTGTTGTAGTCCTGGATCGCGTCGTTATAGCGCTTGCGTTCCACGGCAATGCGGTTTTCGGTTCCCGCCAATTCATCCTGCAGGCGCAGGAAATTTTCATTGGATTTCAGCTGCGGATAATTCTCAACGATCGCCAGCAGCCGGCCGATTGCTCCATCCAGTTGCCCGTTGGCGGCAATTTTATCCGCGGGCGTTTGCGCGCCGAGCAACGCGGAGCGCGCCGCGGCAATGTCATGAAACACGGTCTGCTCCTGCGCTGCGAAGCCCTTGACGGTTTCCACGAGATTGGGAATCAAGTCAGCGCGCCGCTGAAGCACCACATCCACTTGAGCCCAGGCGGACTTCACGGCTTCGTTCTTGGTCACCATCTGGTTTCGGCTGCCGATATACGAGCCGCCAACCAGCAAGGCGACGACAATCATCACCACCAGTAGAATCACTCCGACCTTCATGCGCGTCCTCCCCAAATCGATTCGTTTCCTATTTTCTTTCCTCAAGTTCCCTGTCAAATTTATCGGTCGCCGCTTCCACGAATTGGAAATAGCGGTTCAAAGTTTCTTCGGCATCCACGTCGCGCTCGCGCAATTTCCCCTCGCGCATTTCGAGTATGGTGCGAAACCCGGCGGGATCGGCGCCCGCGAATTGGGCGATCCGGTCGATGGCCTCGCGTCTTGTCTGCGACGGCGCGCCGCCCATGGCGATCAAGGCGTGCCGGAATAGCGCGACAAAGGCGGAAAACGAAGCGAGCATAATTTCCAGATGCACTTTTGGATTCACCGGCGCGGCCAGAATGGCTTGGCGCAGGCGCACCCAATTCGTGCGCAGTTCGCGCTCCACCTGAATCGCGTGGTAGTGCATCGGAACGGAAATCTCCTCGAGCACATTCTCTCCGTAAAGAATCCGGTGGCGCGCTTTCATGTCCAGCAGCTCTATCGTGAAAATGTCGGCGGAGCCGCGCAACTCTTCGAGCGTAAATACCAGCGGCGCGTGCCGTCCCTGCCGCGTCCACCAGTCCATGGAGCCGTGCAGCGCTGCGAGCTGTGCCAGGCCAGCCTGATTCAGGACGCACAGAATATTAAGATCCGAATGTTTCGCGTGAAACTCATTTGTAGCTGCCGAGCCGTACAAAATCACGGACTTCAGATTGGCGGCGGAGGCAGCCTTGAGTTTTTCCACGAATTCGTCGAGCTTAGGGTCGATCAAGTTTCGTTCCTTCCGGCAAGAATCTCACCAGCTTCCTCCCGCTCCGCCACCGCCAAATGATCCTCCGCCGAATCCCCCGAATCCGCCACCACCACCGCCTGAGAATCCTCCGCCGCCCCAGGACCCTCCACCCCACGAACCGCCGCCGTACCGCGGGCCGCCGCCGCGCCATCCGCTTCCCGGTCCGGTGATTCCTCCGAACAGAAGCCGCAGGATAAAGCCCAGAACGGGCGAGAGTATAAAAATAATGAAGATCAGCAGAAAGATGATATTCGGCGTGGAGAAGTGGACATCGTTATTTTCCGGCGCTGCAGGCGCCGCAGCCGCCGGAACTCCGTTCAGCGAATCCAGCGTAACATTTTTTTCCTCGGCGATGACCGCCGCGACGCGCTGCGTGATGAGCAGAACCGCACCGCTATAGTCGTTCTGTCGCAGCAGCGGCACAGCCTCGCGGCCGAATCCGCCTACTTTTCCGTCTGGAAGAATTGGCTCCAGGCCATAGCCCACTTGAGTCCAATATTTGTGATCGTTGGGCGCGACTAGGATCAGAACGCCGCGATCTTTCTGCTTCGGCCCGACGCCCCAGGAACTTGCCAGATCAAACGAGAACTGCTCGACGGGCTCACCCTCCAGCGAGGAAACGGTGACGACGGCGATCTGCGCCTGCGCTTTCTGGTCGACCTCCGTGCACAGCGCGGTCAGCTTTTCCTTCGCCTCAGGACTCAACACCCCGGCGAAATCGCTGACATATCCCTGGGGTTTTAGAGTTTTGATTTGCTCGGCGTGTGCGGCGGAAGCGCAGAAAAGCAGCAGGACCAGCAGCGGCCGGGCAATCGACTTTGCAAGTTGAAGGGGAGAAGACATCAGGCGTCAACTTTAGTGGCACTTTCATCTTAGGCTTCGGCTACTCCAGCGTCAATCGGACTGAGCAAATGCCCAGTACGGTCCAGAGGAGGATAGCCCCATCGGACCGGTCTGCAGGCCTGCTAACAAGATCGAAGCAGTCTCCCGCCATTCGCCGCCAATTTACTTGAATTTGAATTACCATCCGCATATCTTTGGTTTCCCTTCGGAGCGTGAAAGTTCCCCAGTTGCGAAGCGAGGAATTAACGGATGCCTAACTGCGTTCGGTGCGGACAGAAAATGAGCGGTTTTTCCATCGGCTCCGCTCCGGCCACGGAGTGCAAGGAGTGCCGCAAGATCACTGCGGCCACTACGCCCGCGGTGGCGGCCAGATTCCAGCCCACGGTCACCATTACGCTGATCGCTTTGAACGCGCTCGTTTATCTGGCGATGGGTGTGAGTGGCGTTTCCTGGACCGAGCCGTCCATCGTCGACGCCGTGCGTTGGGGCGCGGACTTCGGCGCGCTCACCGTGGGCGGCGAGTGGTGGCGGGCGCTCAGCAGCACCTTTGTCCACTTCGGCATCATTCATATCGGCTTCAACATGTGGTGCCTGTGGAGCCTGGGAAGCGCTCTGGAACTTTACATGGGGCGGAAAGCGTACACCGTTATTTATTTTTTGAGCGGCCTGATGGCCAGCTTGACCAGCATCGCCTGGAATCCGTGGCGGGTTAGCGCCGGAGCTTCCGGAGCAATCTTCGGAGTCGCCGGAGCGTTCGTCTCGTATCTGTATTTCAAAAAAGCTCCCATGGATCCGCAGCAGGTGCGGCAGAAGATAAAAAGCCTGTTGATTTTCATTGGATACAACCTGGTGTACGGAGCCGCGGGTAGTGTGGATAATTCCGCGCACATGGGAGGCCTCGTCGCAGGATTAATCCTTGGATCGCTGGCGCCCGCCATTCTTCGCCGCGCAGATATTGCGATGCCTGCCGCCGATCTAATGGCGCCGAACGCGGCGCCTCCCGCAACACCGAGTGCGGCGGTCCCGATGATCGAGCTCGCTCCCGAAGAGATGTCCCACGTCGATCGTGTAACCGGGCTGATCGCTGTGGGCGGCATGGCGATTCTGCTGGCGGGCGTTCTTTGGATTCACGGGAGAAATATTCCCGGGGCGCACTACGGAAAAGCCATCCGGCTCGTTCAGGCCGGCCAGGTGAAAGAGGGAATTGCCGAACTGGATCAGGCGGTGTCTCTTGATCCCAAACTGTTTTTCCCATCAACCTTGCTCGGAGAACTCCAATTGCAACAGGGAAACGCGGACGCGGCAGTTCCCGCTCTTGAACGAAGTGCAGCGCTCGCGCCGGGAATTTTTTATGTCGAGCAGAATCTGGCCCTCGCCTATCTCGGAGTCGGCAGGCCCGAAGACGCCCTGCGGGAAATCGGCAGCGCCATGCAGCACGCCAAGGCAATTTCCTGGCGCGCGCAATACATTATGGGCCTGGCGGCGGAAGAGTCCGGAAATTCCCAACTGGCGACGGACAGTTTTAAGTCGGTCATCCAGTCGAACCCGGATTTTCGCGAAGCTCGCGAGGCTCTCGCGCGGTTAAGTACTCCCGCGTCGGGCGAATCTGCCGCGCCCATTCCGTTTTCGGAATTGGTATTCAAGTCGCCGGCTTGGCCTGTCTATCCTTAGGCTGCACGGCCATCCGCGAGTACCATGTGGGACTTCCTGAGCGGCCTTCCCATATCCATAGGCTTGGCGTATGATCGCGGCCAAATCCGGAATTTGAGATTTAAGCAAACGGTTACTCAGGAGGAGCTATGGCTAAGCGATTAGGAATTGCCGCCGCCTTATTTTTCTTGTGCACACTAGCTGTTTCCGCGCAGGACGCGAAATCGGTTTTACAAGCCGCCCAGAAGGCGATGGGCGATGTGACTTCCATTCAATATTCGGGAACGGGACATCTCAATTCCTTTGGGCAGGCCTGGGTACCGAACGCCGTGTGGCCCACGACGAATCTTACGAGCTATACGAAGACCATCGACTACGCCTCGAAATCGGCGAAAGAAGATTTGGTCCATTCCGAACCCAATCCAATGATAAAGGGCGGCGGACGCCCGTTTGCCGGCGATGACAAGCAGGCTAACTTCGTAAGCGGCCAATACGCGTGGGACATGCCGGGCAGCAAGGCAGTGCCGCAACTGGGCGCGGCCGCGGAACGGCAACTGCAGATCTGGCTCACCCCGCAAGGCTTCCTGAAAGCCGCGATGGAAAACAATGCCACTGCGAAACCGGGGCCGGCAGGCACCGTGGTTTCGTTTACCACCGGGAAGTTCAAGGTCGAAGGGACGATCAACGCGCAGAAAATGGTTACGAGAACGGAGACCTGGCTGCCGAATCCGGTGCTCGGCGACATGCCGGTGGTCACTACGTTCTCCGGCTACAAGGATTTCAGCGGCGTGAAGTTCCCCACGATGATCGTTCAGAGGCAGGGGGGCCAGCCGACGCTGGAACTCACGGTGAATGCCGTGACGCCCAATCCCGGCCTGAATGTTTCCGTGCCGGACGAGGTGAAGTCCGCGGCCGCGCCAGCCATCAAGGTGCAATCGCAGAAGGTTGGCGACGGAATCTGGTTTGTGGCCGGCGGATCGCATAACAGCATGGTCGTGGAGTTTCCGACTTACATCACGGTGATCGAGGGGCCTCTCGGCGAGGCGCGCTCGCTGGCCGTGATCGCCGAGGCCAAACGGCTGGTGCCCAACAAGCCCATCAAATATCTGATCAACACGCATTCGCACTTCGATCATTCGGGCGGTGTGCGCACTTACGCGGCCGAGGGCGCCACGATCATCACCCAGGAAATGAATGTGCCGTTCTACCAGAAAGCATGGGCCGCGCCGCGCACTCTTGCTCCTGACAATCTTTCCAAGGACGCGAAGGAAGCCAAATTCCTGGCGGTGAAGGAAAAATACACGCTTACCGAGGGAAATCAGACCCTGCAGATTTTTCATGAAAACGGCTCCATGCACAATGGCGGCATGCTGATCGTCTATTTTCCGAAGGACAAAATTCTGGAAGAAGCCGACGACTACACGCCGGATCTTCCGGAGCTTGCGGCGCCCGGCGGGATTCGTCCCGGCGTATTCATGAGCAATCTGATGAAGCAGATTCAAGTCTTGAAGCTGGACATTGCGACGATTGCACCGATGCACGGCATCGTTGTGCCGTTCTCCGAATTTCAGAAGGCGGCGGCCAGCGGCAAAGGGTAAGAAGAGTTTTGGAAGAAGTGCGCCAAAGAGCCCGTTCCGCCCCGAGAATATCGGGACGAAACGGGCTCTTTCGCGATAGCGCGGATTTACGTGGCCGGCGGAATTTCTTGCGGGAAGAAATTTCGCGCCGGGTGTACTGTATTCGCTCGGAATCCAGGTTCAGTCGGAGAGGATGGCTGTGGCCGCAGGCACCGGAAAACTTCTACGCGCAAAGCTCGAGGAACGCCGTGGTCTGCTCGTGCCCGGCGCGGCAAACGCGCTGGCGGCACGCGTGATCGAGGATCTCGGCTTCGAAGCCGTGTACGTGACCGGTGCGGGCCTGACGAATACGCTCTGGGGTTTGCCCGATCTTGGTTTTGTCAGTCTCACGGAAATCGCCCAGCACACCGCCACGATTCGCGAAGCGGTTGAGCTACCGATCGTCGTCGATGCCGACACGGGTTTCGGAAATGCGCTGAACGTGCGGCACAGCGTACGCGTCCTCGAGCGGGCCGGCGCCGATGCCATCCAGTTCGAGGACCAAACCTCGCCCAAGAAGTGCGGCCACTTTGAAAATAAATCCGTGATCTCCGCGGAAGAGATGGCCGGCAAGATCAAGGCTGCGGTCGACGCCCGAACAAGCCCTGACCTGCTGATCATTGCGCGCTCCGATGCGCTGGCGGTTGAGGGCTTCGGTGCAACCGTCGCGCGCGTGCAGCGCTACATCGCCGCGGGCGCGGACGTCACCTTCGTCGAGGCGCCGCGTAGCGCCGAGGAGATTCGGGAAATTCCGAACCAGCTTTCCGTTCCGCAGATTGTGAATGTGGTCGTCGGCGGAAAAACGCCGGTGCTGGGCCAGGAGGAATTCGCGGCCATGGGATATGGCCTGGTGCTCTATGCGAATGCGGCGCTGCAAGGAGCCATGGCCGGAATGATGGCCGCGCTCACACAGTTGAAAGCCGCCGGCAAATTGGACGCGGCGAATCCCGCGTTGGCCAGTTTCGCGGAACGCCAGCGCCTGGTGCGAAAGCCGCTCTTCGACGCGCTGGAAAAGAAGTACGGCGACGAAAAATAAATACTCAGGTCTTCCATGGAAAAACACCAGGTCCGAGTCTACCCATCGTCCGCCCAGCTATCGCGAGAAGCGCAGCTGGCGTGGAAAATCGCCGCCGTCGCTGCCGACGATGTACCCATCCAGCCCGAAGTGGAAAGCGCAGTTATCGATCGCGTCATCGACGACGCAGCCGTGGCCATCGCCGCGATCAATCGCGGACCGGTGACGTCCGCCCGCGAAATGGCTCTTGGAAGTCCGCGCCCTGGAGGCTCCACAATCTTTGGCGTCCCTTCGTATCAGCGCTCCAGTCCCGAATGGGCCGCTTGGGCCAACGGCACCGCCGTTCGTGAACTGGACATGCATGACACTTTTCTGGCGGCGGATTATTCCCATCCCGGAGACAACATTCCGCCCATCCTCGCGGTGGCCCAGGCCATGAAGCGCAGCGGCAAGGAATTGATTCGCGGAATCGCCGCGGCCTACGAAGTTCAAATTGATCTGGTGAAATCCATCTGCCTGCACCAACACCGGATCGATCACATCGCGCACCTTTGCCCGGCGCAGGCCGCGGGAATCGGATCGATGCTGGGATTGCCGGTGAATACGATCTACCAGGCCGTGCAGCAGGCCGTGCACGTCAGCTTTACTACGCGCCAGTCTCGCAAAGGCGCCATAAGTAGCTGGAAGGCGTTTGCTCCCGCGCATTCCGGAAAGCTGGCCATCGAAGCGATCGATCGCGCCATGCGCGGCGAGGAGTCGCCCAGCCCGATTTACGAGGGAGAAGACAGCGTCATCGCCTGGATGCTCGATGGCCCCGAGGCGCGGTATGAAGTTTCGCTTCCGTCTCCCGGTGAACCGAAGCGCGCCATCCTGGAAAGTTTCACCAAAGAGCACAGCGCCGAGTATCAAGCCCAGGCGCTGATCGATCTGGCCTTCCGGATGAGAAAGCAAATCCCGGATACGGCGAAGATCGAGCGAATTCTGATTCACACCAGCCATCACACGCACGCCGTGATCGGCACAGGGGCCGCCGATCCGCAAAAGCTCGATCCCGGCGCCAGCCGCGAAACTCTGGACCATTCGATCATGTATATTTTCGCGGTCGCGCTGCAGGACGGCCGCTGGCATCACGTCGATAGCTACACGAAGGAACGCGCCAATCGCCCGGACACCGTGCGCCTGTGGCGCAGCATCGCAACCCGCGAAGATCCGGAGTGGACGCGCCGCTACCACGAAACCGATCCTTCGGCGAAAGCTTTCGGCGGGCGCGTGGAGATTTTTTTCAACGACGGCTCGCGAATGGAAGACTCCATGGCCGTCGCCAATGCCCATCCGCTGGGCGCAAAACCGTTCCAGCGCGCCGACTATATCCACAAATTCAAGACGCTCACCGAAGGCATTATCTCTCCACAGGAATCGCAAAGATTTCTTGATACCGTGCAGCAGCTTTCCGCCTTGCCGGCGCGTGAATTGTTTCATTTGAATGTGGAGTTGCCGGAAGGAAAACTGGCCACGGGACTTCCCGGACTTTTCTAGCAGGCGCAAGGCTGCCGGCGGTGCAGCGCGCGATTTCCGCAGACGAGTGGAGGCGATGAATGGCTGGAAACAGTCCAGCGGAAATCACGGCCCGCATTGACCGGCTTCCAGCCTGCTGGACGGTCTGGCGCCTCGTCGTTTTTCTTTCTCTCGGCGCTTTTTTTGAAATGTACGATTTGTTTCAAACGGCGTATGTAAGCCCGGGCCTGATTTCCAGCGGCATATTTCGCGTGGGCGCCAAGGGTCTTTTTGGTTTGACGGACCAGGCCACCTTCGCCGCCGCGACGTTCGCGGGACTTTTTGCCGGGTCGATTCTGTTCGGTTCGATTGCCGATAAATTCGGGCGGCGCACGGTCTTCACTTGGTCGATGTTGTGGTACACGGTGGCCAACGTGTCGATGGGCCTGCAGCACACAAGCGTCGGCGTGGACATCTGGCGATTCATTTCAGGCCTGGGCATCGGCGTGGAGATCGTCACTATCGACGCCTATATCTCGGAGTTTGCGCCGCGGCGGATTCGCGGACGGGCTTTCGCGCTCAATCAATGCGTGCAATTCCTGGCCATTCCCACGGTCGCCATGGCTTCCTGGTTTTTTATCCCACGCTCGCTGCTTGGCGTTTCCGGATGGCGGTGGGTCGTAATTCTCGGCGCGCTCGGAGCGATCGCGGTCTGGTTCATCCGCCGGGGGATTCCCGAATCGCCGCGCTGGCTGGCGCAGCAGCATCGCTTGCAGGAAGCGGGAGACGCCATCGCCCTGATCGAAGCGCGCGTCGAACGGGAAACCGGCCGGCCGCTCAGTGAGCCTATCGTTGGTCCCGCCGAAATACCGGGCGCCGGCAAATTCGCCGAAATCTGGGAAGCGCCCTACGGCCGCCGCACACTGATGCTGATTGTCTTCAATTTTTTCCAGACCATCGCGTTCTATGGATTCGGCAACTGGGTGCCGGCGCTGATGGCCTCCAAGGGCGCCAACATCACTAACAGCCTGCAATATTCGGCGATCATCGCGCTGATGTATCCCGTCGGCCCGCTGCTGTTCACGCTGTTCGCGGACCGCTTCGAGCGCAAATGGCAGATTGTGACCGCGGCTATCGGCACCGCCACCTTCGGCCTGCTGTTCGCGCGCCAGAGCGGCGCGCTGGCCCTGATCGGTTTTGGCCTGATGGTTACGCTATCCAACAATCTTCTGTCGTACTCGTATCACGCTTATCAGGCCGAGTTATATCCCACGCGCATTCGCGCCCGCGCCATCGGTTTTGTCTATTCCTGGAGCCGGCTTTCCACGATGTTCACGAGTTTCATGATCGCGTTTTTCCTGGACCGCTTTGGCACCAAGGGCGTCTTCGTATTTATCGCCGCCAGCATGGTGATGGTGATTCTCTCTGTGGGAATCTTCGGCCCGCGAACGAACAATTTGGCGCTCGAAGAAATCTCGCACTAGCGGCTGGTGGAGCGGCGATGTGCGGATGCTGCGAATCCCCCGGCCCATCTAAGCCAGTACTCGATTCAACGATCAATCGACTAGAATAGAGAAAGGCCACGCGCGCGTAGCTGAGCTGGATAGAGCATCTGCCGTCGAATTCTTCTTAAACGAAGAGTCAACGACATACAGCCGTTACTGAAAGTTGCTACGAATCACGGCTAACTGCTACTAATCAAAAAGGTTGATCTATTCGGATCGTACTTCTTGGTCACTCCTCGGGTTTGCCGGCAGGCAGAAAATTGGGCACAGGATCATCATGGACGTCGAAAGCATATTCAGCTGTTGTTTTTCCAACGCCGGGTTCGACTACGGGCGAGTGGGCATGATTGACGCACGCAGCGACAAACTCCTCGGCGATCTGGTCGTGAACCACTAGGACCAGCCGAGTCAAACCCTCCTTGATCCCGCGACGCGGCGGCTGTTTGTTATTATCCTTGAGCTTGCCCGCATCGACGTGTTCGACAAAGAACGCCGCTTGGCTCTTACGTTTCCCACTGCTGGTCAGGCGGGTGACATGGATCTAGACTCGGCGCGTCATCGCCTGTTCACCGCGACGCGCAACTCTCCCCAGATGATGCTCGTATACGACGCAGATTCAGGGCCGGAGGTAGCTCACTAGCCGACTGAAGGGCGCATGAATGGTGTCTACTACGATGCGCGTCAAAGGCGCATTTACATAACGTGCGGTCGTGAATTGCCCTCAGGATCTGTTTTCGTTTACCAGCAGCAGGACGCGGATCACTATACGTTTCTTGGAAAAGTCCCAACCGGATCTGGCGCAGGAACATCACTTTGGGTCTATCCGCAGAATCGGTTCTATGTCGCCGTTCCAGAAGAGGGTAAGCAGGAAGCAGCGATTCTGGTTTTTGAACCACAGCCGTGAGCGGGCTGGTGATATCACTGAAATACTCGACCGTAAGTATCAAGCAAATCCAGCGCTCGTATGCACAATCGAGAGGATCTGCTCCGAGGCGCATTGCTTCCTCCGCCATGGCAAGAGCTTCTTTCAAGTGGCCTTTTTTCAAGGAACAGTTGAGCCGACGAAATCAACTGAGCCGACCTTGCGCACCGTACTTCGTCATACAATCAAAAGAAAGACGTAAATTGGACCTGCAGGTAAATGGCTTTCATCCCATTTTCAGGTTCTCATTGTTGAATTCGCCTGTGGGTCCCTAGTCCTTGGATGTATCTGGCTGCAATGTGTACAGCATCGTAAACTGTGCAGTTCAATTTCCCGGATTCCGTGAATTCGATGTCGCAGGTTGGTTGGAGGAAGAGGACCTTTATTTGGATTTTATCTGCCAGAGGTGTCTAGCTTGGTTCTAAAGAAATATCTCGGTCCTCGGCTGTGGATTCTCGTTGGCTTGCTGTACGTCGTTCTCTCCGGTCATACGCTTCTCGCGCAGACCTCGGGCGGATCAATTACAGGGACCGTGACGGGCGCTCGGGCCGCTGCGCTGGCAGGGGCGCAGATTTCGATTACCAATCTCGATAGCAGAACAGTAGTGAGAACAATTGCAACCGATCCACAGGGATTCTACGTAGCTCCAAACCTGGCTCCCGGGAACTACGAAATGCGGGTTTCTGCAGCGGGATTCGTAACTCAGGTATGGAGCAGTATTAACGTCGCGGCAGGTTCGTCGCGGCAGTTGAACTTGACTCTGACACCAGGCAATCCTGAAACGATCGTGCGCAATGTTGCGCCTGCAGCGACGATCAGCCAAGGCTCATCCTGCTGCGGAGGAAACGTCGATTCCTCGGGCGTGAGGAATACCCCTCTCAACGGGCGCGACTGGACCCAACTTGCAACGCTTCAGGCAGGTGTGACCGGTGTGCAGACGGGAAATTCGCAGGGCGGAGGCAACACCGAGCGCGGCTTCGGCGCTGCGATGAGCATTTCCGGCGCTCGACCCGATCAAAACAATTTTCGCGTGGACGGCATCAGCATCAACGATTACGCGAATGGTGCGCCAGGCAGCGTTCTCGGCGACAGCCTGGGAATCGATGCTGTCGAAGAAGTCTCCGTTCTGGCAAGCAACTACCCGGCGGAATATGGGCGTACGACAGGCGGGATCGTCAATGCGGCGACGAAGTCCGGTACGGATTCTTTCCACGGAAGCGTGTACGAGTTTCTGAGGAACAGTGCTCTCGATGCACGGAATTTCTTCGATGGTCCGATCATCCCTCCGTTCAAGCGCAATCAGTTTGGAGCCTCGGCAGGCTTGCCAATCCAGAAGGACAAGACATTTTTGTTCGCTGACTATGAAGGCCTGCGGCAGTCGCTTGGCATCACTACGGTCGATACCACACCTTCGCCCGCGGCGCGGGCTGGAAACCTGTGTTCGATTCCGAATGGCGTGACTCCCGCCTGTACGCCCACCACCGTTACAGTGGACCCCGCCGTGGCGAGATTCTTGAATGCCTTTTTTCCACTACCCAACGGGCACATATTGGGCAACGGCGACACTGGGATTTTTACCTTTGCTGGCCAGCAAGTTACAGACGAGAACTACGTAACCGGTCGTCTTGATCGCAAGCTCTCCGAAAAAGACTCGTTTAACGGGACATATATGCGGGACACTTCGAAAGTGGTTCAGCCCGACGCTTTCGACTCGCTACTATCCAACATCGTTTCCACGCATCAACTCGTGACTCTGCATGAACAACACATTTTCAGCCCCACGTTTCTGAACGCGGCTCGTTTTGGATTCAATCGTGCGGTCGGCATAGATGGAGGAGTCACCAAAATTCTTAATCCATCGGTCGAGGATACCTCGTATGGTTTCATTCCCGGCCAGTTCCCCGGTCAGGTTGAGTCCGTACCAGGAGTCACGAGCACGCCGGACACACCGATCACCAGCAACCCGGGCACACTCGGAGCAAGCAAATCTCTTCACTGGAATTCTTTTCAGGCTGGAGATGACATTTTTTTAACGCGTGGAAATAACGCGCTCAAGTTCGGCGCGGTCGCCGAGCGCATCCAGGACAATGCGATCAGCTTTTTCAGTTCCAATGGAGCCTTCCGGTTCAGCTCACTCTCCGATTTGTTGACGAATCAGCCGCGCCAGTTTAGCGGGCTGGTGCCTTCTCCGCAAATCACCTACGGAACCCGCCAGACGCTCTTTGGCATCTACTTTGAAGACGATCTGAGGGTGAGGCCGAACCTAACAGTTAACTTGGGCTTGCGGTATGAAATCGCTACACTGCCGAACGAGGTTCATGGCGCTATTTCAAATCTACAGAACCTGACGGATGCACAGTCGCACCTTGGCTCACCCTATTTCTTGAATCCCACGCTGCACGATTTCGAGCCGCGGTTGGGCTTCGCTTGGACGCCCACCACGAATTCCAGGACGCTCGTGCGCGGGGGGTTCGGCATATTTGACGTACTACCGCTGCCTTACGGGTTCCGAGACATCACGCCGAACCAATACCCGTTCGTCAGGCAATTCAATGGCGAACCTCCAGCGGGTTCCTTCCCAACGGGTGCTTACGCGCTCCTCTCCAATAGCACGACAGGTTTTCACGCTGACTACGTGGAACACAATCCGAAGCGCAGCTACGTAATGCAATGGAATCTGAGTGTGGCGGAACAGATTTCGTCCACTTGGGTCGCTACCGTTGGTTATGTTGGCTCTCGAGGCGTTCATCTACCCTATCGCCTTGATAACATCAATATGGTCCTGCCAATGCTCACCCCTGCGGGTTATCTGTATCCGCTGCCGGCGACAAGCCAAACGCTGAATCCGAACTTTGGGCGTCTCACGGCTATGCTTTGGCAAGCGAACTCCTTTTACGATGCTCTGCAAGCGGACCTCACAAAGAAGGTGACCCACGGCATTGAATTTCACGTTGCGTACACCTGGGGCAAGAGCATCGACACGCTATCTGCGACGGTTGCAGACGACAATTTCCCGAATGGCTTGTTTAATCAGCTGTTCTTCGATCAGCGAACGACCCGTGGGCTTTCGGATTTCAACGTCGCCCAAGACCTTGTCGTAAGTTATACGTGGGAGCTTCCGAGCCCTCAGCTTCATTCCAGGGCCGCGGCTTGGGCACTTGGTGGGTGGCAGATCGGAGGGATTTACAAGGCGAGTACGGGGCAGCCCTTTACGCCAATTTTTGGTGGAGATCCTTACGGGACAAAACTGGACGAAACAAGTGAAGTGCCGAGCTATAGTCCTGGATGCAATCCAGTCGACTCCAATTTTAAGAAGAACCCGAATGGCCCCATCTATCTCAATGCGAGTTGTTTTGCGCTGCCGACCGTGCCAAATTCCATGTTGGCATCGCTGCCGTACCCATGCGCTACGTTCGCGGGAGCATCCGCACCGGCCCCAAGCGGTCTGACATATTGTACGAATCTCCATGGCAACTTAGGCCGTAACAGGGTGATTGGACCGGGGATCTCGAGGTTAGATTTTTCAGTTTTTAAGAACAATCACGTAAAATGGATTTCAGAAGATTTTAATGTACAGTTCCGTGCAGAACTTTTCAACATTCTGAATCGCGCGAATTTTTCTTCGCCGACAGACAATATGAACGTTTTCGATGGAAGCGGAGCCCGGGTCGATAGCGCTGGGCTACTCACTTCGACACAAACACCCAGTCGGCAAATTCAATTCGCACTGAAGTTGATCTGGTGACCTGAAGATGTGGTGGTCCGGGGCCAGGGAACGGAAATGTAGTTCACTCAGTTTTGCGATTGCGGAACTTCGCCAGGTGAAGTTTCTGTTCGAAAGGAGTTTGCGATGAAAAAAGGGCTGATGGTCGCACTTCTTGCCAATACCCTCGCGGCGCTCGCACTGGCCCAAGTATTAAGCTACCCATTGGTCAAGGGCTCGCCAATCAATTACGGACTCTACGGCTTCGACATCAGTTGGGTCGACAACTCAACCCAGAAATACTACCTGACGGATCGTACGAACAATGCGATCGATCTGGTCGATGCCGCTACAGATACATTCCTGGGCTTCGTCGGGAAGGGGCAGTTCACGGGCACCAATCCTTGCCCGGACCATCCCAAGGATCTGCGTCACTGCGCCGGGCCCAATGGAGTTCTCACAGACGACCTCGGCCACGTGTGGGCTGGAGATGGTGTCGGCAACATCATCGAGGCAGACGCGACAAAGCCGGGCACAGCCATCATTCGAAAAATTCCCACCGGCGGTAAGTTTCGAGTCGACGAACTGGCGTACGACCCGATTGACAAGGTTCTGATGACTTCCAATGATGGAGACGCACCGCCATTTCTGACGTTCATTTCCGTTTCAGATGGGTCTTTGCTGGGTCACTTTTATTATCCAAAGGATCAGGACGGAATGGAACAGCCGGTCTGGGATCGCGACACCGGATGGTTTTATCAGAATGTCCCTGGAGCCAAGAATCGCATCGATGTCTTCGATCCTCACAAACTTCCGAATCCGATCAAGAGTTTTCCCGTGGAGTGCAAGGGCGGAGTGCTCGACCTCACGCTGAGCGGCTTAGGCGCTGGACCAAACGGCCGTTTGATGACTGCGTGTGGATCGGTTGGCGGTTTGTCGATCGATGCGCGCACCGGAAAGATCGGCAAAACTATTCCGAAAGTTGGGGACGCGGATGAAGTTTGGTACGATCCGGGATCAAACCGCTACTACTTCGCGCATTCCACGGATGAAGATACGTCGGGGTCCTCGGCTCCCGCTGGAGCTATCGGGGTGGTCGATGCGACGACCGAAGAGTTTCTCTATGAGATTCCTTTTAAGGGCGGCGGCGTTCACTCGGTGGCTGTCAATGCGAAGAATCAGGCACATCTTTGTTCCGGTCAATGGGAAAGGACATTTTCGTTGTCACGCCGCGTAAGTAAACTGAAATATCACGTCAGAAATACAGTTCGAACCTCACGCTATCCGATCATGGTGAACTCTCGCTCAGGACAGCGAGGAACGCAACTTCTCACGCCCGATGCGTTAATCCTGTTCGTCACTCGCTTCATACGCTTGTTTGCGTATGGCTCGTTATCTGTCGTATTGGTGTTCTACCTCACGGACCTCGGGCTAAGCACGGCCCAAACGGGCGTGCTGTTCACTCTCACCCTCATCGGAGATACAGTAATTTCGTTTTATCTCACGACACGAGCCGACCGGATCGGTCGGCGGCGCATGCTGATTGTGGGCGCTGTGCTCATGATCGCCGCGGGCGCAATTTTCGCGATCACGCATAACTTCTTGTTGCTGACGATCGCCGCAACCATCGGCGTCATCAGTCCGAGCGGCAACGAAGTCGGACCGTTTCTATCGATCGAACAGGCCGCGCTCTCCAGGTCGTTTCCGAGCAAACCAGAACCGCAAGTATTTGCCTGGTACACGCTGGCTGGTTCGTTTGCGACAGCGCTCGGTGCCTTAGCGACCGGCGCGATCACGCACGTGATCTGCAAAAAACTTCAATAATTCCTCTGGGCGGCTACCGCACGATCGTTGTGCTCTACGCAGCCTTCTCGGTGTTCTATTGCTGCTCTTTTTCAATCGTCTGACGTCCGCGGCTGAAGTGAGCTTGCAAGAAAGCACGGATCTATCGGCGGGCCTGCGGAAGTTCTTTGGGTGTCGGGCGTTCGTACCACGTCGTACTAAAACTATCCGGACTCTTTGCGCTTGACTGCCTTCGGAGGCGGCTTCGTGGTGCAGAGCTTCGCCGCGTACTGGTTCTATCTTCGTTTTGGTTTAACGCCGGAAAGCCTGGGCCTCATTTTTTTCGTCGCCAATTTACTTTCAGGAGTCTCCGCGCTGCTGGCATCTCGGCTTGCGTCGCGGATCGGCCTGGTGAGAACAATGGTCTTTACGCACTCTACCTTCGAACGTTCTGCTTATTCTTATCCCCCTGATGCCGAACGTATCGCTGGCAATTACGGTTCTATTTCTTCGTTTTAGCATCAGCCAGATGGATGTGCCAACCCGCCAGTCTTACACGATGGCTGTCGTGCCGCCGAACGACCGATCGGCCGCCGCCGGCATCGCGGGCGTGTCAAGAACAACCGGCGCAGCCTTGGCGCCCTTTCTTGGCGGGTATCATGTTTGCCCGGCCATCGCTGATCAACGCGCCATTTTTCATCGCGGGAGCCCTGAAAATTGTCTACGACCTATTACTTTATAAGGGTTTCAGTGCGATAAAGCCACCCGAGGAGGCTGAGCCAACCGAATAACCGACCTTTCAGCCTATTTTCAGGTCCCGATGCTGCAATACACACATTTCATCCTATATCGAGACGGCTGGCTTTCTATTTTCTGGCGGCGTACCGCCAAATCAGATGGGATTTTTTAGGAGACGCGCCCGGCGCGTAGCGTATGAAGACTCTTTAAAAGGACTCAACCATGAAACCGCTTGCCCGCATAATTGCCGCATTCCTGAGTGGATTGGCAATATCTCGCGCTGCCGTTTTGTGGCGTATCGGCACAACAGCCCGCGACCCGTCGTGAACCGATGGTGCTTACGAATCGTGTTCCACTGCCCGGAGTCGTCGGTCGCTTGGATCATTTTACGATCGATAACAAACATCGTCGCGTCATCGTCGCGGGATTGGGCAACAACACAGTTGAAGTGGTGGGAGGTTTTGCGCTTAAGGACATCCACAGTATTCCCGGACAGGACGGGCCGCAAGGGGTGCTGTACGTTCCGGAAATCGACAAACTCCTGGTCGCAAACGAGGGAGGCAAGTTAAATATTTACGAGGGCGACAATACGAGTTCGTGAAAGCTCTCGATTTCGACGGCGCAGATAATCTTCGATACGATCCGGTCGGAAAACTGATCTACGTATCCTACGCTGAGGGTATCGGCGTAATTGACGCCAAGACCCTGGAACGCCTTCCGACCGTCTACAAATTTCCGGAGCAGCCGGAATCCTACCAGCTTGAAAAGAACGGTACTCGCATTTTTGTGAATCTGCCTATCGCCAACTCGGTCGCGGTCCTTGATCGTAAGACCGGAGAAAGACTCGCGACCTGGAAAGTGACCGATGCTCGGACAAACTTCGCGATGCTCCTCGATGAGGCGGATCATCGTCTGTTCTCCGTGTTCAGAAATCCGTCGACCGTCATGGTCTTCGACACGGAATCCGGCAAAGTGCTCGCGAAGCTTCCCTGTGTCGTGGACGTGGACGACATATGGTATGAGCCCACCACAAAACGAATCTACCTGAGCGGAGGGGAAGGATTTGTTGATGTATTTCATAAAATTGACGCCGACCACTACGAGCGAATCGGAAAGGTACCAACTTTCACGGGAGCGCGTACCAGCGTGATTTGGGGCGAGTATCGCGCGCGTCAGGGAATGGTGATCGGAGTTCCAGCGACTTCGAACCAGGGTGCGGAATTATGGTTCACCCAGTTCATAGACTATTGACTCCATGCAATCCTCCGATTGCAGATTTGTGGCCAGCGAGACGGAAAAGAGGATACGAATGCGAAAAAGAAAAGCCCTTTCACAATTCATGGTCCTAGCAAGCCTGATCGCATTTTCTGTCGTGATGTGTTCAGCCCAATCCCTCCCGCCGCTGAAATTAGTCCAGACCATCCCCATGCCCCAGATCAAGTGCCAGCAATCCCGATCAGAGCAAGGAGCAATTGACCCAATCCGTGGACACCGAGTTCATGCCTGTCATGACTTGCCACTTTGACCGCTTCGGACTTGACTTGAAGAATAACCGGCTGTTCGTCGTAGCCGAAAACGACGGAACGATTGAGATTTACTCCATGACGTCCGGTAAATTGCTCCATAGTCTCGCCGGATTTGCGATGTCCCACAACGTGGTGTACCGCCCGGACGTGAACAAGATTTACGCGACCGACGGAAGCCGCACGGTGGGCGCACTCCGAATTTACGACGGCACGCACATACGAGTTGATCAAGTCCGTCAAAATGCTGCCCGATGCGGATTCCATGGATTACGATCCGTCGACGCACTATCTTTACTTCACGAACGGCGGCGATTTTGCCAAGCTCGATTACACGTTACTGACGATTTTCAATACCGACACAGACGAACGGGTTGGTGACATCAAGTTCGACACCGGGCGTCTCGAACATATGGTCATGGAGAAGTCGGGTTCGAGGCTTTTCATTACAGTTCCAAACAAACAGGAAGTCGATGTGATTGACCGGAAAAAGAATGCCATCGTGGCAACCTGGCCAGTATCGGGAGGAAGTTTTTGTGTTGCCGCGGATCTCGACGAAGTTCACCAGCGATTGTTTGTCACGTGTCGAAGCGGGACGATGAATGTCCTCGATACCGAAACCGGCAAAGTCGTTGTCACGGTTCCCATCGCGAAAGGCACGGACGATGTTCTTTATGACCGGGAGAGTGGCCGGATTTACGTCACATCCGCTGAAGGATTCATCGAAGTGCTTCATCAGACCGACCCCAACCATTATGAATCCGATCGCCAAAATTCCGACGGGGCCCATGGGTAAAAATCTTGCACTGGTCAAATCGCAGAAGCGCTTCTACGTTGCTGTGCCACCCCACGGAAACGTGCAGGCTAAACTTCTGGTGTTTGAAGTTCAATGAATATCGGCGCGCCGGAGTTAGCTGATCCGCGAAAGTTAAACTTGTGATTTGCAGCAGATTGTTGGAGAAGTACCGAAATTCGTTTGCTGGAGGAGAACCATGAGAAATGTCCGGATTACTTCGCTGATGATTATCGCGGTTCTGTCTTTGTGCATTGTCTGCGAGACCCCAGCAACAAGCTGCATCGAGCGAAAACGGGCCGCTCATTTTGACGTCACAAATTCCACTGCCGGGCGTTCACGGACGATTCGACCATTTTACGTTCGATCCCGCCGAACCCGCCCGGATATTTATTTCCGCGCTAGGCAATAGCTCCGTGGAAGTAGTCGATCTGGTCAAGGACTCAGATGTGCGAAGCATCAAAGGCATTCCGGAGCCTCAAGGGATTGTCTTTGCGGTCGGTCTAAACAAGCTCTTTGTCGCCAGCCGCAAAGGGCAAGCTCTATATTTACGACGGAAGCGACTACAAGTTGATTACCAGCATCGACTACGACGCTGACGTGGACAATCTGCGATACGACGCCGCGTCGAAGCGCGTGTATGTCGGTTATGGCGATGACGACAAAGCGGCGATTGGGATGGTAGACGCGACTACGAACCAGCGTCTGGACGATGTGTACAAGCTTGAAACGCATCCGGAGTCTTACCAGACTGGAGAAATCAGGGCCAAACATCTACGTCAATCTGATGGACCTGAAGAAGATTGGTGTCATTGACCGCACCACAAAAAAAGTGACAACATGGGAACTCCCGCCCAAATTTGGGGAAAACTTTCCAATGGCCCTCGATGAAGCCGATCACCGCCTAATGATTGTCACTCGCACGCCGCCTCGCTTAGTGGTGTATGACACGAATTCAGGAAAGCTCGTAGCTACGATGCCTTGTGTTGCTGACGTGGACGACCTCTATTACGACGCCAACCACAAACGGGTTTATATTCCGGGAGGACAGGGTTTTATCGACGTTTTTCAGCAGAAGGATCCCGACCACTATGAGCGTCTCGCCAGAATTCCAACCATCGTGGGCGCGCGCACCGCTGGTTATACTCCAAGGGTGGGAAAGAAGGGACTGGATCGGATATTCCTTGCTGTTCCCTATTCACCCAGCAAGGAGGCAGCGGTGTGGACGTACACCGTGCAAGAGTGAAGGCTTTTTACGATTACCCTCGATACATAGCTGTTCAAAAATTTTAATTCATTAGGAGATCGTGACGATGAAGGTGTCTCGGGCTGTGCATGTAGTGATCGTAATGCTGCTGTTTACGGTCTGTGGTGCCGCGCAAGAACTCCCGACCGATGAAACCGCTCCGCTGGTATTGGTGCGCATCATTCCAATTCCTGGGGTGGAAGGACGTTTTGACCACATGGCCGTGGACAACGAGAACGGCCGCATATTCGCTTCCGTGTACGGCAATGATACCGTGCAAGTATTGGACACGCAGCGAGGCGCGCGAATTCACAGCCTCGAGGCAGGATTTATTAAGCCCCAGATGGTGGCGTACCTTCCCGATTCAAACCGCATTGTGGTGTCCAGCGAGGGAGACGGCACCTGCAAGGTTTTTGACGCCGACACCTATAAGCTGATCGATACGGTGAAATATTCCGACGACGCCGACCAACTTCGCTATGACCCGGTGGCAAAACGGGTCTACGTGGCTTACGGCGATGGCGACGAAAGCGCCATTGGAGTGTTCGACGCCAAAACGAATAAGCGTCTCGAAGAATTTAAGGTCGCAGCCCATCCGGAGTCGTTTCAACTCGAGGAGCACGGCCCGAAGATTTTTGTAAATCTTGCCTCCATCAGCCAGATCGCCGTCATCGACCGCAATACCCGCAAGATTGTGAATTGGAAACTGGAAGGAGCCGGAACAAATTTCCCCATGGCGCTCGACGAGGCGCACCGCCGCATGTTCGTGGCTGCTCGCAAACCGGCACGACTTCTGGTGCTCGACATGGATACCGGCAAGCAGATAGCCAGCCTGCCAGGGGCGATTGATACGGACGATCTTTCGTTCGACGTCGACCGAAAGCGAATCTACGTAACCAGCGGAGAAGGCTACATTTTCGTTTACCAGCAGATTGACGCGGACCGCTATCAGCGCATCGCCAAAATTCCCAGCGCCATCGGCGCCCGCACCAGCGCCTATACGGGGCAGGTAGGCAAGCACAACAGTTTCTACTTGGCCGTGCCGGCGCGCGCCAATCGAGGTGCGGAATTGTGGGTATACGAAACGCGAGATTAATTTGTTCACAGGTTTGGTCGCGTACGCCCTGCTTGCCAATCAACCTTGCTCATCGTTGTTTCGAATGCTGACTGGGAGCGCATACCGGGACAAGCCGCGATCGATCTCGGGGCTTGTCTATTTCTTTCATGTTGTGGGTTCAGGCACCGCTAGCAAGGAAGAGCGCTGGGCAGCGGGATCGAAATCACTTACATAGGGCCAATCAACGATGTTTGGGCTGGCAATACATTTGCCGCTGTCCGCATCCACGACGGCCCATACCATCGCACAGAGGCGATGGTTCCTTTGCGTTCAGGACTCGGTCAACACCCTCACCGTGCTTTTCGTTCTCATTTATTTTATTTCATATACGGAGATTTGGGCTCCCTGCTGGCCGTGGTGCGGGATGGTTTCGAAGAGCTCTTTTAGATCAGGCACCAAGAGCCCCGTACGCCCGTCGGCCGGCGTGGGATAACGGCCGTAGAGTTCGTAGTGATCGGGATCCTTCTCCTTCCAAGCCTCTATGAAGCCTTCCCCCAGAATGTAGATCCGACCCGTGCTCGCGTCGAAGAAGAGATCATCGGTATGCTCGACGATCGCGGGTGAAGCGATGATCTTTCCCGTTTCGGTGTCAAAGACAGCCAGGCGTGCGGGAATTCGGCACCCAACAAAGAGACGGTGATGCGCCTCATCGAGCGACATGGGAAAGTTGGTTGTGCAGCTGACCGGCCAACGGTCCAGCACGGTTCCCTTTATCAAGTCCGCGACTTCTACTTCTTGTTTGTCCGGAACGTTTACGTAGACGCGCGTGCCGATTTTCTCCAGCTGAAAGGATTCGGGGTGGGCATCCAAAGGAATGTCACCAACCTTTTTCCCGTCGGAGTCCAGGATCGCGAGCGCTCCGCCTCCTCCGGCTCGTGCCACTTTTCCTGCCAGGAATTTTTCTCCACCATAGCCTACAACGATGTGCTTGCCCCGGGCGTCATAACGGACATTGTCAGCATCCAGATCGAGCGTAACGGTTTGCAGAAGCTTAAACGTGGTGGCGTCAAAAATCTTGACTGTTCCGTCGCCGCCATTGGCCTCGAACAAGCGATTGTTGGCAGGGTCGCAGAAAGCGCCCTGCGGCTCGTCCAGACCGGTAATGGTATGGACTTGCCGGCCCGTCTTCAGATCGATCACTTCGAGTGTGTGATTGTCGAAAGCGGTCGCGAACAGGCGCTGACCCTTCATATCGATGCCGAGGTGATCCATGCGCCCTTCGACCTTCGTCAGACGGATAGGGTCTTTAGGGGACAGTGCTGGTGCGTCCTGGCCCAAAGCCAATCCGGTCAAAATCAGGAATCCCAAGAAAATCAGCGCCTTCATGTAATTTCTCATTTGATTCACCCCTTATATGAATCTCGCTCTATTTGTCTGATTCCACACTGTCAGTCGCCAACATAGAAGAGCAATACCTCGGAACCGCCCTGCGGAAGCATGTTGGGCCAAGACATGTACAGTGCGCCTTCTGTGGTGCGATTCTCCGGAATCAGGAGGCTCGTGCTCCCGGCTCCCGCCCCGACCGGAACATGCGCGACGCGGTTGTAATGGTCAGGATCCAGCTGCTGGAATACATCGATGAAGCCCGCTCCCGGGGCATAGATCCGCATTCTTGGCGCATCAAACCACACATCATCGTTTTCAGGTGTTTTTCAGATTGTATTACTAGGCTGCTTAAATACGGAATGTCCCTTTTCAGGAATGGGCACAAATGGGCGCGATCTGGTTCGCCGACCCAACCCTTCAGAAGAAGTAATCTGCATTGGTGAGGTGATGAGTGAAACGGGTACTTGCGTTTCTTTCGATGTTGCTCGTGGGATTTCTCTCGACGTCACACGCGCAATCAGGTGCGCCACTAAAATTGATCCAGACGATTCCGCTACCAGGAATCGAAGGCGCTATGGACCATATGGATCTGGACGTCAAGGGGCAACGACTTTTTATTCCGGCGGAGCAGGCCGGGTTAATTGAGGTCGTGGATGTCAAGAATGGAAAGCGGCTTCGAACAATCAGTTCGGTCCGGTGGCCGAGCACGATTGCGTATCACCCTCAATCGGATGAGATTTTCGTGAGCGATCGTGAGGACGGCACGGTCAAAGTAATCAGCGGCAAGACCTACGAATTGGTAAAAACGATCGTGCTCACGAAGGGCGCCGACAATGCAACATACGATCCCGACACCCAGTATTTTTACGTAGCGTACGCAGGTCGCAATGCAGGCATGGCCTATACGCTGATCGCAATCATTGATACGAAATCCAAGGAACATATCGGTGACATTCGCGTCGATGCCACGAATATTCAGGCCATGGCCATTGAGCCAGGCACCGGCCCCAAGAAAATGTATGCCGACATTGCGGACCAGAACCAAATTGCCGTGATCGATTTGCAAAAACGGACTGTGATCAAGGTGTGGCCTACAACGCCGGAATGTCAGCGACCCTACGCAGCAACTCTCGACAGCGCGCACCATCGTCTCTTCGTCGGCTGCCGTATGTACCCGACAACCCCTCAATGGTGGATGCCGGGAAAAATGCAAGTCATGAACACAGATACGGGCGAACGGGTTGCCGTCTACGACGCGGGAGGCGGCTCGGATGAAATGTACTTCGACGCACCCAGCCAACGTGTCTACCTTCAGGGATACGAGGGGATTGCAAACGTTTGGAAAGAGAATGATCCCGATCATTACGAAATGATCGGCAACCTCCAGGGTGGAGTTCACGGCAAAACTTCACTGCTCGTCCCGGAACTCAAACGGTACTACGTAACGGTGTCACGTCACCAGGACGTCGTGTACGGCGTGCAAGGCGGAAAAATCGAAGAGGGATATGTGGAGATTTACGAGGTCGAGCCCTAAGGGCGGAAGATCGAAAGGCAAGTCTAGCGGGCACTTCGACTTGGGTGCCAGAATTAGATCGAGTAAATGTAGCAGTGCCCGCTAGAAAAAAGAAGACGTAAAAATCCTGGTGTTCGAGCTAAGCCTTGCTTATGGAAATAACTATGAACGAGGGGCGCTTTGGAAAAAGTGGCCCCATCCACTTGCATTTCCGAGGGGTGTTCCGTTGAAACCGAATCAAGAAGCAAAATCTGACCGGAGGAAGAATATGAAGAGACGACTTGCAAGAGTGGGTCTGTTCGTGCTGGCCGCCATTGCTCTATTGTTCTCGTTCCGCAACTCGCCAGTCGGGGCCCAAGGCGCCGACCAAAGCGAACTGGCGCCACTTCAACTCGATCAACGAATCCCAGTGCCAGGTGTCTCCGGCCGCATTGATCACTTCACTGCGTACCCCAAAAAGCGATTGCTGATTTTTGCCGCGCTTGGAAACAATACAGTGGAGGTGATCAACACTTTTGAGGGCAAGGTAATCCAGACTATCAAGGGGCTCAACGAGCCTCAGGGCGTACTGTACGTTCCGGAATTCAACAAGCTCTTCGTGGCCAACGCGGCAACCGGCATAGTCAACGTCTATGACGGCAAGACGTGGGCACTTCGCAAGAGTATCCCGCTTGGCGAAGAAGCGGATACGGACAACCTTCGCTATGACGAGACAACCAAGCGGGTTTATG
The DNA here is from genome assembly GCA_963774805.1 of uncultured Acidobacteriota bacterium. Classification (GTDB taxonomy): domain Bacteria; phylum Acidobacteriota; class Terriglobia; order Acidiferrales; family UBA7541; genus Palsa-360. The sequence goes on along the minus strand of CAVZGK010000016.1, from coordinate 458,110 downwards.
TAGGCATCGTCGGCGGCATTGCCATGATTGATGCGGCAACGGAAATGCACGTTGGCAAGGACCTCAAAGGCAGCGGCGGTCACTCCGAGTCGTTCCAGTTGGAAAAGAAGGGGTCTCGCGTTTTCATCAACGTGCCGGATGACGAGAGTATCGTTAACGTAATTGACCGCAAAACCGGCGAACTTACCAAATGGAGTCTCGATGGGATCAAGGCAAACTATCCCATGTCGCTCGATGAAGACAACCACCGGCTGTTCGTCTTTACCCGGAGACCCCCGATGGTGGTCGTACTTAATACCGACAATGGAAAGCAAGTTGCGACAGTTCCTATCGGGGGCAACTGCGACGATGGCTTTTACGACGCGGATCGCAAGCGAATCTACGCTCTCGGAGCCAACGGCTATATCACCGCGATCCAACAGAATGACCCGGACCACTATTCGGCGATTACCAATATCCCCTCGACGATAGGTGTGCGCACCGGCATTTTCTTTGGGACGAGCTTGTACGTCGGCGTGCCAGCGCAGGGATTGGAACCCGCTCAAGTGTGGTTTTATGCCGTGCCGGAGTAGCGTTGCGGTTCTAACGAAGGATATGAGTTTCCAGTTGCATTATCGCCAGCGAAGATATCAGCGCAGGATCGGAGGGTTTTCAGAACATCTTCAGGTTTCGACGCTGAAATCAGATCAATGATCAGCTCATTGAGCGAAATTTCGCGTGCGCAATAACTGGGTCGGAATTGATGAAAACCCACAACGATGCTGCGATGACCTTCGGCGAAAGCGGGCGTTGGCTCGACATTACCGGAGACGACGCGTTCATGCTTTATAAGAGTGCGTTCCGTAGGCTGGGGCGCAAAAGGAAAAAGCGCGAACTTGCAGGACTCGTTGCTGCGAAAGATTGGCCGGGAACCGATATTCGAGTTGACAACGGTCGAAGGCAACAGTCTCCAACTTTCACGAGCCGGAGGCGGCTGGCACCCCACACCGCTACTGAAATTTCCCAATTTCAGAGGCATTTCAGAGACGGCCCGACCTGAATCATCAATTAGATCTTCGGGCTGCCCCGCTGTCTAAGTGTTACTGCAGTTAGTGATTGTAAACTTCGTGTTACTCGAGCGCGTCCGACAAATTCGGAGCACGCTCGAGGGTAGAACTACAAATCCTCAGCTGTGAGAGCGTTACTTACTGCGCGAGCTCCAGAATAACAAACGAGCCTGCAATTTGCTGAGGACGCGGTTTGGGATTGTCCGCCGTTTTGGCCGGCGTCTTATAATCCGCGGATACCGTATAAACATGATGGTTCTTTGGGTTAAGCGCCATCGTGCTGGTGCCAAATTGCGTAGTAATGTTCGTCACGACAGAGTATTTGTCGGCTGAATCCTGGTGAATGACGGAAATCAGGCCTTCCTTGCACGAGGCAAATAAGAGCCCAGTGCCGGGATCGTAGCCATTGCCGTCCGGGTCTCCTCCGATCGGTGGTGATGCGACGACTTTGCCAGTATCCGCATTCACGACCACCATGACCTTGTCGCAAGCCGCGAAGAAGCGACGGTGTGCGGCGTCATATGTTAGCGCGGATGGCCCCTCGCACGGGGCAAGCGGCCATGGCTTTCCTTTAATGGCAAGGGTTTTTGCATCGAATTGCACCATGGAACTGGTGTCATCAATATTCACGAAGATGTTACCCTTGCCGTCTGCCTGGGCTTCCTCGGGTGCACCACCGAGCGCCACCGTACCGACGACCTGTCCATTGGTTGCATCGATTGCAGTCGCATCTTTGGACTTTGCATTAAAGGTGAAGACACGCTTCGTCGTAGGCTCGTAAACGATGGGGTCTGGGTCTAGGCCCTTGATCTTAATTTCCGAAATGGGTTTCAGAGTCTTCAAGTCGAAGATGGTGACGGTATTCGCTGACCCGTTGCTCGTGAAGCCCTTTCCCAGGTCCGGCGCGAGCGCAACATCGTGCACGCTTTTCGTGTTCGCGATCGCGATGTCACCAACGACTTTGCCGCCGGCCAAATCGACGACAAAGACATGCGAGCCGTGGGTAACGAAAATGCGGCTCCCGTCGGGGTCTATTCTGAGATAGTCCCACGGGCCTTCGCCACCAACAGGGATTCTTCGGACTATTTTATAGCCTGTCGACTGGGCGAAGGCTCCCACAGCAGGGAGAAGCAAGAGGAAACAGCAAAGAGCACAAGCCGAACGAAACAATCCCAAGAACCGTTTTCTTGACATGTGAAGTACCTCCGGATCGAGCAGTTTTTCATCCCGTGCTCCCTATGGGTATGCGTTCCCGAATAGGGTTTTCAGGCTGGCGTCCCCGCCATTTAGTCAAAGCAACCTGAAAAGTAACTGAAGGGAAGAGTCGCGCACGGAATTAGCGATAGAATCGGCCTTCGCACGTCGTCATTTATCTCACCAGAAAATTGTTCGGCCGGTTCAGCTGCTACCAAATAAGCTTAAGCGCAAACTGAATCTGGCGTGACGTAGTTTGCGTTGAAGTGATTAGCCCAGCTCCGGAGATAGGTTGCCCACCGTTGTCGAAGATTTCAAGATTATCGGTCGGCGAAGAGAAACTTGTCTGATTGAGAACATTGAAAAACTCCGCCCGGAATTGGACATTGAACTCTTCTGAAAACAGATTGCTGAAGCGGTCTTTCTTGCAACCCACTCCGTCGCACCCCGGCCCGGAACCGATTTTTCTCATGATTCGGTTGTTCTTGAATACAGAAACATCGAGTTTTGACAGCCCGGGTCCGATCAGTGTATTGCGCCCGAGATTTCCTCGTCGAGTGCTTTGTGCCGGAAATGCGAAACATTGAGTCTTAATGAAATTATTCGGATTTCCGGGGTTCGTGAGACTCTGACAGCCCGGACCGGCAAGCAAGTCCGGCGGCTCACCGGTTTCCTCCAATTTCATTCCGACCGGGTCGCCGCCGACAAGCGGCGTGAAAGGCTGTCCCGTGGATCTCTTATAAAGGCCGCCGATTTGCCAGCCGCTAACCGCCCAGACGGGGAATTTTGCGAACCGCAGTGGGGTTGCAGCACCGGCGTATTGCGCAGACCCACCTGCTCTCGGACTGGGCACCTCCCAGGTGAAGCTCAGGACAAATGTCTGGGCGACATTAAAATCCGAAAGCCCACGGGTTGTCCGCTGGTCAAAGAAAAGCTGATTGAAGAGTCCGTTCGGAAACGAATCATCGGCTGCCGTGGCGGACAGCGTGTCAATACTTTTCCCCCAGGTGTAAGCGCCATGAAACTCAAAGCCATGGCTCACTCGCTTTGTTAGATCTGCTTGCAGGGCGTCATAAAACGAATTGGCTTGCCACAATGTTCCGCTGATGCGTCCAAAGTTGGGATTGAGCTGAACGCTGGGTACTGGACTAGCCTGCGTGCCGCTGGGCAGGAACCCGGCAGCGCACGGATTGCCGCTGCCGTTTGGTCCACAGGGCCAGACGTATCCTGCCGACGTCTGCGACGGGAGCACCATGTCCATGTTGTCCATCTTATAAGGCTGGTGGACTCCTCGTGATCCTACATAACCGACCGTAACCGCCAACGTGGATGACAACTCACGGGCGATACTAAGATTCCACTGCATCACATAATTCCGCTTGGGGGCGTGCTCCACATATACCGAACGGGACGACCCGGGTGACCCCGCGAGTTGATTGAATGCACCGGTAGGGAACGATCCGGCAGGAATGGTGTTTCCGAATACTTCTTGCACGAAAGGCACCCCGTGCTGGACGGAAATTGCAAATACGTAGGGCAGCGGCAGGACGTCGAACATGCCAAATCCGCCGCGAACCAATGTCCGTCCTCCACCGGGATTCCAGGCGAATCCAACCCGCGGCTCAAAATTTCGAAGTGTGGGGTTCAAATAAAACGGAGACCCAATGTATGGCTGAGCGTCGGTGAGATTACGCAGGTTGGAAAGCCGATTATGCGCTTCGCTGAGTACTGTCGCCATCTCATAGCGCAATCCAAGATCGAGAGTCATGGTTGAGCGTAGCCGCACATCATCTTCGAAGTACGCGCCAGCGAGGGTCTGCCGCAATCCAAACTCGGGTGGAGCAATCGTGCGATTTCCCTGAAAGCTCTGCGGCACGTTGGTTATAAGATTCGAGAGGGACGCGAATCGGAACGAGCCATTCACGCTTCCGAGGATCAGTTGATTATCTTGCATACGCTCGACGACCCCGCCGAACTTCAGCGCATGCCTTCCCCTGGTCAGAACAGCGTCGTCGCCCGCCTGGAAGGAATTCCAGGTCAGGGTCGAGCTGGAAGGGAGAAGTCCTTGCGTACTCGGCGCACCCAAGAAACTAGTCAGGCCTGGCACATTCTGAATCGATCCTGCAAACCCGCCCGGTTGGAAAGCATAGGACGGATCCAGCATCAGACCGTTAGACACCCCTGAGACTCCTCCGGTGCTCGCTTTGGCGCGGCTATAACCGATGCGAACGGAGTTAATGAAGGTAGGACTGAACAAGTGTTGTTCGTGAACCGAGGCGACTTGGCGAGCCGAAACTACGTTCGTTAAAAGTTCGTTAAAAGTTCCGGGCTGCTCGGTCTCCGAATTGTCACGCATGTACGTGACGAAAAGACCGTCTTGATCGGAAAGCTTCCGATCCCCACGAATCGTGAAGTAATTTTCGGTGGTTACATCCTGCGCGGCGAATAAAAAAATGCCAGTGTCCCCGGAACCCAGCAGCGGACCGTTGGGCAACGGGTAGAAAGCCGTGAGAAATCTGGCCACCGATGGATCCACAGTCACCGTTCCCGTGGAAAGCTGACCGGCGCGTGCGGTGGCCGAGGGGACCGTATCCACGGTTGTTATACCGAGCGATTGTCGAAGCCCCTCGTAGTCTCCAAAAATGAACGTGCGATCCTTTTCAAGTGGAAGCCCTGCCGAGGCGCCAAACTGGTTGCGCTTGAAAGGGGGAATGACCGGTCCATCGAAGAAGTTGCGTGCATCCAGCGCGCTGTTCCGAAGAAATTCATACACCGTGCCGTGAAACGTGTTCTTGCCCGTGCGTGTTACCGCATTGATGACACCCCCGGAAGTCCTCCCATATTCTGCTGGATAGTTGCTTCCCAGCACGGACACTTGCTCGACGGCGTCGATTCCCAAGTTATCTCCAAGGACGCTCCCCGGAGCCCCGTTCGAATAATCATTGATGCTGATTCCGTCCAGCCGAAAACCGTTTTGGTCGGGCCTCGCACCCGAAATACTGATCGCCGCGCCAAATCCGCGCTCGGTGTTTCCACCGCTGGATTGGACTCCGGTAACTCCAGCCTGCAACGTCGCGAGAGCGGCCCAGTCTCGACCATTGAGGGGAGTATCGCGGACGGTCGATGCATTCGCGCTTCCGCATGCGGCGGAGCAAGGCTCACTAACTAGAGCGGGCGGCGCAACCATTCTTACGATCTGTTTTGGGTCACCCGAATGCATGGTGACGTTCAGAACCCGCCCGACGCCAGCAGTCACCGCAATGGTCGTCCACTCTTGTGTCGTGAATCCATTTCCGGATACCGTCATTTCATAAACACCCGCGGACAGATCGGGAACGTTGTAAAGTCCGGTAGGATTGGTAGTCGCGTTTCGGACAAGGCCTGTCGTTGCTTGTGTTATGGAGATGCTCACATCAGGCATCGCTGAACCGGATTCGCCCGTGACTGTCCCCGAAATCGATCCGCCCGCGTCTTGCCCGCTTGCCGGCAGGCGCACGAATAGAATCAGCGCCAGTGTTGCCAAAATGACTTTCATGGCATCCCCTTTGCGGCCTGAACGCGCTATCGGTCAACGAAGTTCTAACGTGATTTTGATAGATTAAAAATTTCAGTTCAGACTATTAACATTGGTGCTGATTGTATTCTTTCAATCTGAAAAGAACCTTAATAACGTAACTGATGTTTCCATTCCATCCCGCCAAGGGGAAGCATTCGTTCAGCACCGCGTTCCGGCGTTTCTTGCTTGACCAGCATCGAAATCTTCAGTCTTGCTATTCCATTCAGTCCTGCATCGTATAGATTCTTACCTCGGCGTTGGAAGTCGCGCTAGCGGAAACCGCCAGATAGAAACGGTCAAAACCTTTTCCCTGTCGTCCAAAATACCCGGCAGTTCCGGCGCCCACAACGGTAGGAATCTTGGAGATCACGTTGTAGTGGTCGAGATCGGTCTGCTGATAGACCCAAATTTCGCCAGCACGCCCCGGCACATATACGCGCTTGTGCTCCGGGCTGAAGTACAGATCGTCCGTGTCCTGAACAGTGGGAACCGAAGCGACCATTTTTCCCGTACCGGTATCGAACACGGAGAGCGTCGCCGGTTCTCGGGTACCGATAATCAACCGGTGATCGCCTTCGTCCAGTGCCATGGGAAAATTCTGGCCGGCAGTAACTGGCCAGCGCGTGAGTTCCTTCGTGGTGCGGTTGATGACCACAATTTGTTTCAAATCCGGCACATTTACGTAAATGTTCGGACCGTTTTTTTCCAGCTGGAAGGATTCCGGCTCGCCGCCGAGTTTGTAGACTTCGTCGATGCGCTTGTTAGTCGTTGCGTCGATCGCCGCGATGGCGGCGTTTTTCTCGCTGTCCCCGCAGCCCACGTAGACGCGCTTGGTCGCTGCGTCATAGCGCATGTTGTCCGCGCCGCCCTCAAAATCCAGAGTGGCAAGGAGCTTGTAAGAGTCGCCGTCATAGACGTAGACCTTTCCTTTCTCGCTGGCCACAAACAGCTTGTTGGCCTCTGGAGAAAAGGTAACGCCCTGAGGGTTCGGCACGCCCGTAATCGTGTGGGCCAAAGCTCCTTGGAAGAGATCGATCACTTCAACCGTATTATTTCCGAGAGCGGAGACGAACACTTTGCCTTTGCCGGACGCAAAATGATCGAAACGCCCTTTCACTCCCTCTAGGGGGACCGTCGCTGTCAACACCAGCGGGGTCGCAACCTCGGCTGCGGGCTGAGTGCTCGCCGGAGCTGTGGTCGTTTGATTGCCCTGGCACGACGTGAGTGTAAACACAACTGTCAAGAAAAGCCCAATGCTCATCAACTTGTTCATGGCGTCTCCTAAGCGAATTGAATTCAAACAGAAACTCTGCGCCAGCCACCACATCCATGAAATTTGGTCAGGGCTGCGCTCGTATACCAGCGCGTGCGCAGGCTCGCGTTGATACGGACCTCTGGCTTCTTATCGCTCCAAGTTCAAATGATCGTCACCAAATGGAGATCTAAGTCACGCAGCCTAACCACCTAATCTGAATAACACCTGAATGAACTTTATGGAGGACTTGGTAGCGGCCAACAGGCTTTGCTTGCCGTGAACAACCTTGACTTACCAACACAAGAATGATTACCTTGCTGGAAAAGTAGGTTGCAACTCGAGTTCTTATTTTTGAACTAGCTCCATTTCATTGAATCGGAAAATTGGAAGATGGAAAAGAAAAAGGTGCGAGTGGCCTTTGCTTAGGGATGGAAGTTTTTCGACCGAAATAGCGGGATTTCAGCCGGCTTTCAGGTCCTAATGCTGGAATCGGAGGGTCACACCCATGCGTATTCTGATCGTGGAAGATGAACGGGAGATGGCCGACATTCTGCAGGAGGGGTTAGAGGACGAAAATCACTCGGTTAGTATTGCATTTGACGGTCGCGACGGCCTCGATTTTGCCATGTCTTCAGACTTTGATGCAATCATCTTGGATTTGATGTTACCGGGGTTGGATGGTTTTGAGGTCGCGCGCCGATTGCGAAAACGCCGGAACAAGACGCCAATTCTAGTACTCACCGCACGAGATGCGATTCAAGATATCGAAAGGGCCTTAGACTTTGGAGCCGACGACTATCTGACGAAGCCTTTTTCGTTCGTCGAGCTTCTGGCTCGGTTGCGCGCTCTCGCACGACGTGGCCCCAGCGTCCATACACCTTTGATGAAGGTTGCCGACCTCGTGCTAGATCCAGCGGCTCACCGGGTAAGCCGTGGCAGTCATGAGATTCGTCTAAGCCCGACGGAATACAAGTTGCTTGAGCTCCTGATGAGATGTGCGGGCCGGGTCGTAACCCGAAGTGCAATCGTGAATGGCGTGTGGGGTCTAGAGCAGGATGTCGAGGAGAACACAATCGATGCGTTCGTTCGCCTGCTCCGGAGTAAAGTAGACAAAGACTTTAATCCGAAACTTATTCAAACCATTCGGGGGTTCGGTTACTCCGTCTGCGAAGAACCTAGATCATGAAATCATTGCCCGTTCAGATCCGGCTAACCGCTTGGTATTCCGTGATTCTTGCCACGGTCTTATTGCTTTTCGGCCTTGGTGCGTATCTCGAGATGCGCAACAGCATTCTTCACACCGTGGATGAAACGTTGCAGGAGCGCGTGCGAGGGGTTCGGGAGCTGATAGAGCAAAATGCGGTGGATGGAGAAGACAGTGTGAGGCACGAGTTTCGAGAGCATTCAGAATTGGCGGGTGGCGCGTTCTTGCAGGTTTCCGACCCACGGGGCAATTGGCTGTATCGTTCTGCTTCCATGAGCGATGTTCAAATTCCGACGGCAAACACTAGTTTTACCGGCACCTTCACTTTTGCGTCTCAACATGCGCGATTCCGAATGGCCAACGCGCAAGTCCATATCGGGAACCAGTCTTATTTAGTTCAGGTCGCTGCGCCGCTGGACGACTTTTATGCCGCCTTGCACCGATTCGCTTTGTTGTTATTCGTGTCTATTCCCATTCTCTTATTGTGCGCTGCGTGTGGTGGCTACTGGCTCAGCTGGCGCGCATTGGCACCGTTTGAACAAGTCACAGACACTGCAAGAAGTATTGGGATTCAAAACCTCTCCAGTCGGCTCGTGGTGCCGCAAACTCGCGACGTATTGCAGCGCTTGTCAGAAACGTTCAACAGCATGCTGGAGCGCCTGGAGGCTGCGTTCAAGAAAATCACGCAATTCACCGCAGACGCGTCTCATGAACTTCGCACGCCCATTGCCGTGATGCGCACCAGGGCGGAGGTTTCGCTGCGTAAGGCACGGACGGTAGAAGAGTATCGGGAAGCGCTTCGGCGCAATCATTCGGATCTGGAGAAAACTTCGGAGCTTGTGGAAAGACTCATGCTCCTCGCCAGAGCGGATTATGGCGCACAGGTTCTCAGATTCTCGACCGTGGATTTAGGAGACGTGGTTCGCGATTCATGTAACCAGGGCAGAACACTATCAGAAATCAAACAGATCAGCCTTCATGAGCAAACCCCAGATGGGCCTATTTGGGTGAGTGCAGACGCGCACGCTTTGCGTAGGCTGTTTTTGATTCTGATTGACAACGCGATCAAGTACACACCCGCCGGCGGTCGCGTCGAGGTTTTTGTGGCTACGGAAAATGGATCGGCGTTGGCTGCCGTCCGTGACTCCGGAATTGGAATCGCCGCCGAACATTTACCCAACGTTTTCGAGCGGTTTTACCGGGTTGATAAAGCTCGCTCCCGCGAATCGGGAGGGGTCGGGCTGGGCCTATCCATTGGCCGATGGATCGCGGAGGCTCATGCAGGAGGAATCGAAGTGGAAAGCACGCCGGGGCAAGGGTCTATTTTTCAGGTCCGTCTTCCTTTGGCCAACGGCCATAATTGATATAGTCAGTCCGAGTCGCTGTGTCGAGGAACGAAGAGACATGCGATTCAAAAGAGAGAGCCAAATCGGAAATCCCAAGCAAGTAGTTTCGAGGACTAAATGAGAAATGTTGTGAGCATCTCCCTGCTAGTGGCGATGTCGGCCGCATTCGCTGGGCTGGTTGAAGCCTGTAGGGCTCCTCGGTAATTTATACCCTCAGGGCCTCAGTTTCAGTTAGACCTGCGAAATCTAGGAACGCCTCCCGCGGAGTACGATTGGCCTTTACCTTCCTCGCCGGATCTGTTCGTAACCTGGATTCTTCATCCTGAATCTCCTGTGGTGGGCTGTGAGAATGAGCTCCTGAGACGGCGGAAATCCAGCAGACGCAATTCAAAGGGTGAGCGTTACAAAACTTCGACGGCGTGGGGGCAGTCCTGATTGTGTATATTTCTTCGAACAAAGGTGTCTAATTCTTTGCGCCACACTTTTTTGACCCGCCTAGGTGAATCCGGCTGTGATGTGTGGACACTGGCCAGAATCGCCGGTCACCGCCAGATCGGAATTTCGTCTCGCTATGTCCATCCATCAGAAGATGCTGTGTTTGCAGCCATGTCGCGGCTAGGTGGGCACAAAATTGGGCACAGCGAGGAAAACGCGATTCCAATAAATCAAACCACTAGGCAACTAACCCAATGATAGAATTGCAGTAGATCACAGCGCGCCCGTAGCTCAGCTGGATAGAGCATCTGCCTTCGAAGCAGAGGGTCGGGAGTTCGAATCTCTCCGGGCGCGCCACTCTTTTTTGGCCAACCAGGAGGTATGGGTCACACAACATCGCTACCGCATCGGTCCGACCGGCCCTTCATGACATGCTGATACGCTTAGGTTACGACATTGCATTTAATATTCCACAGCCCGTCGCGGTTGTGGCGCTTCTGAACGTTCACCCCTCCCGCCAGCCCGATCTTCTCGAACCGGACCAGTTGCGCATTGAGCCGGCGGCGGGCACTCAAGAATATATCGATCACTTTGGCAACCGCTGCACCCGTTTTCTGGCGCCTCAGGGCAAGCTTCGCCTCTGGAGTTCCACGCTGATTGAGGATTCCGCGCAGAGCGATCCGATTAACTATGCGGCGCGGCAGCATCCGGTGAACGAGCTGCCTTCCGACGCGCTGACTTTCCTGATGAGCAGCCGCTATTGCGAAGTCGACCGCATGTCGAACATCGCGACCGAACTTTTCGGCAATTTCCTGCCGGGATGGGTGCGCGTACAGGCCATCGTCAATTGGATTCACAGCAAGGTGAAATTCGGATATGAATTCGCCCGGGCGACGCGGACTGCTCTGGAGGTTTACACGGAACGGGTCGGCGTCTGCCGTGATTTCCAGCATCTTGCCATTACCTTCTGCCGGTGCATGAATATCCCCGCCCGTTACGCCACCGGATATCTTGGGGACATCGGCGTCCCTGCGTCAGCAGCTCCCATGGATTTCAGCGCGTGGTTTGAAGTGTATCTGGAAGGCAGGTGGTGGACATTCGATGCCCGTCACAACGCGCCTCGCGTGGGACGCGTTCTGATGGCAACCGGGCGTGACGCCGCCGACGTAGCCATGACGACCTCCTTCGGCACGGCCGAGTTGCAAAACTTCAGCGTCGTGACAAACGAAGTGAGCGAGAGCGAGCCGATCCACAATGTTCGACGATTCTGACCGTATGTAAGCCCTACCGCGACCCGCGTTGACAAGCTGAGAGGGAACCACGCTTTGCCGACGCCGGTCGGGCAGTTCATTCACGCCAGGGGCAACGAGCTTGTTCACCAACTTCCCCGGCGCTGTGAGCCGATTCTGATTCGAGTTCCTCTTTCAGAAGCTGACCGCTTTCCACAAGCAGGCCTTGTCCCACGTCGCCAAAGTGCGACAATACCGACAGGTGCGAAAGGCTCCGTCGGAGGAGTTCATGAAACCTGTCCGCATTGCGAATCTCACCGTTCGCCGCTCTATTTCCGATCCTCTCCCGCGTAGAAAGTCAGCGGCGCAAAAGATGCCGCGGCCCTCGCGATCCCAATTTGTGAAAACGCTCGCGCTTTGCCTGGCGATCTGGCTTGCAGCGGGGCACCTTGCGGCCGCGGCGGTTGCCCCGGAACTTCCCGATCCCGGTTCGCCGCGCATGACTCGCGATCAGCAGCAGCAACTCGGATTGCAGGCTGCCGGCCAGATCTACACGCAGATGCCGGTGCTGCCCGATTCCAGCCCGGAAACGAAATATATTCAGGCGCTCGGACAGCGGCTCGTACAGCGCCATCCCGGCGGATCGTTCGTGGCCATTTCAATTTCATGTGATTGCCCAGAAGGAAGTTAACGCGTTCGCGCTTCCCGGCGGGCCGATGTTCGTCAATATCGGAACGATCAGTGCTGTGGTTAACGAGGCGGAACTGGCCGGCGTGATGGCGCACGAAATGGCGCACGTCTACATGCAACATTCCGCAAAACAGCAGGACAAGGGATCGCTGCTCGAGGGCCTGGCGGGTCTGGCCGGAGCCATCGCCGGAACCGGCACGGTGGGAAGCCTGGCGCGCGCCGGCATTCAGATCGGCGCGGGCACGCTGATGCTGAAATATTCGCGCGGTGACGAAGCCCAGGCCGACGCCGTCGGCGCGATCATCATGTGGAAGGCCGGCTTCAATCCCGTGGCGCTGGCTGATTTTTTTGAAAAGCTGGCGGCGCAAAGCGGAGGTTCGGGACCGCAGTTTTTGAGCGACCATCCGAATCCCGGAAACCGCAAATCGGCCATTCAGGATGAGATTGCGGACTGGCCGGCGCGCAGATATTCCGGCGACAGTTCGAAATTCGTGGGCGTTCGAAAACATGCCACCGGTGTCCCCATGTATAGCGCAACGGAAATCGCCGATGGAGCGAAGAGCGGCCGCTGGACGGCCGAGAATCGCAAAAATGGGGCGATCTTTGCCGATGCGCCCGCCGCCGGAGCTGGTTCGAATTCGGCTCCTGCTCCGACTTCCGTTCCCGACCCCGCAAGCGTACCGGCGGCGCCCGTGATTGCGGTGGAACCGCATTCGAATTTTCAAAACGCGAATCTGGGTGTGGTCCGAATCGATCGCCCGGAAAATTGGGAGGTGATGGGCGCGGACCAGACCTCGGCCACTATTGCACCGCGCGCCGGAGTTTCTGACAACGCCGTGGCCTATGGAGTGGTAATCCGCCAGATGCGCGCGCCGTCCGCCAATTTAAGCCCGGATCGTTTGACGGCCGCGATCGTGCAAAGTTTGCGGAGCGGCGACAGCAAAATGAAGCAAGTAGGTGACATCGAGCCCATCACTGTGGCGGGAGTCGCCGGCGGCTCCGTGGAATTGGAAACGATCTCGCCGATGATCGGGCCGAAGGGCAGGCCGCAGCGCGAACGCGACTGGCTGGTGGCCGTGCCGCGCGGCCAGTCGGATGTTTTGTTCCTGGTGTTCGTGTCGCCGCTGTACGATTTTGACGACTTTCATCCGGCGTTTGACCGGATGCTTTCTAGCGTGCGGTTTTAGCGGCGGAATTTGCCGGCTCAAGGCCGCTGTTGCGAATGGCCGCGTATGCCGCGGGCGATGCCAGCCATTCGATCAGTGCCTTTGCGGCGTCCGCATGCACGGCTGTTGTGGGAATGGCTGCGGAAAAAATGGTGGCCCTCTGCGCGCCGGCCGGCAATTCTCCGACGATGTCGATGCCCTTTACGGGGCGCAGTTCGCTGATCTGCTGGAAGCCAATTTCAAATTCTCCGGTGGCCACGAAGCCGCCGACCGGGTCGGCTTCGATCTTTTTGCTCTTGTTCTTAATCTGTTCCCAGATTCCCATCTTCGGAAATAATTCAGTCGAGAGATACACGCCGCTGGCGCTATCGGAATAGGCGATTGATTTCGCGGAAAGCAATGTGCGCTTCAGGGCGTCAAGGGTGCTGATGTCGGGGTGCGGCGCTCCGGCTTTCACGGCCATGCCAATTTTGGAAATTACCAGATCGGTGCGGCTATCCGCCCGAACTTTTCCGCTTTTGATCAAATCGTCCAGCGCGGGCGACGCCAGGATAATTACGTCGATGGCTTCGCCGCGATTTAGGCGCACGGGTATCGCATTGTGCGTAGTGCCCATGGAGGGGCCGAATTCTGTAGCCAGCTTATTGTGCGTGGCGGCTTCGTACACGGGAACCAGTTGCAGGAAAGCGGCCGTAAAGCCGCCGGAGGTCACGATTTTGATTTCATCGGCGCGGATCGCAGCGGGCGCCAGCAGAGCGAACAACACGGGCAGTACGGCGAGTGCGCCGAAATATTTCCGCAGGAGCGTTGTCATGAAGTCCCTTTGTCGAGTGGTTACAGAAAACAGCCCCAAAGCAGTCCGATCATAATCCGAAGCCGGCCCTTCCGTCCCTGAAAAACTGGAGAAAAGTCCGCGTGGCGGGCCACCGCGGGAACTACTTCTTGTCCGGTGCGCCGTAATCCCGCCCCGGAAGCTTATCGGCGTGGTTGACGCGTTCGTCGTATTCCTCGATCGCAGAGAGCGTGCAGGGGTGCGCATCCATCACCCAGTCTCGCTTCAATTTCCAGAAAAAAGTGATGGACCACGGCTTCGCATAGTTCTTCGGATCGTCGAAAGTAAAAACGATTCTCAGCGTGTCCGCGTCCACGCGCTGCCATCGTTCATTCTGGTGCATGGATTCGCTGATCGGAAATCCCTGCCAGGTCAGAAACGCTTTGCCGTTGTACGCCGTGGAATCAACCACAAACGTATCGCCTTCCCAGCGCCCGGTGGAGTATCCCATGTACTCAGGATCGAAATCCGCTGGCATTTTTCTGCCGTCCGTCCAGATTTCGCGCCAGTTGTCGTAGTACTCAAAATGCTGCAGCAGCCTGTCGCGCGAGGGAATCATTTCAAACGGACGCGGGGTAAAGAAATTGCGCGCCACTCCGAAGGGATCGCAGTCCAGCACGGCGCCGGCGGCGATGAACTTCGCATTGGCCTGATACGTTTTTTCGCCGGCCGCAGTGAAGGGCGGCAGCGGGTCTGGATGGCCGCCGAGATCCAGCGGATTTACTTCGCCCTTGGGCTGCAGAAACGGCGCGGGATCCCAGATGCCGCTCAAGTCATGCGGATCGAACTTACCCGGTTTGGCGCCGGCCTTTGCCGCGGCGGAACGATCGGTTTGCGCGCGCGCCACGGCGAGAAAAGCCACCGCGGCCAGCAGCGTGACCGATAGGCCCGCGAGCCATGTTTTCATTTCGCATCTCCGTTCCATGAGATTCTTCCGCGCGCACTCTTCCCTGGAGAAAGTGAGACGCGCGCTGTTTCCACGCGTGCGCCTGGCGGATCGCACGTTCGCTACTGCGTCGGCTGTTCGCCCAGCGTCCCGCCCGTCAATTCCGTCCCGTTCGGAAGCACGACTTTGCGCAACATCCCCACCGGCGTGCCTTTCTTGCTGGGAACCAGCGTGATGGAAATCTGATCGCCGGGATGGAGAGTGTCGCGGTTCCATCCGGCGCGCTTCAACACCGCGGGCGCGAGTGTTTCAATGGTCCAGTTTACGGCCTTGCTGCTGTCGTCCTTCACGTCGACAAAAACCTGACAGTGCGGGTTGGACCAATAGAACTCCGTGACTGTGCCCTTCAGTGTGACGGGATGCTGCACGTCGTAATCGGACCCGCCGTGATGCGCGAAAGCAGTGAGGCCGAACAGGAACAGGGCGGCCGCCAGGCCGC
This sequence comes from uncultured Acidobacteriota bacterium, assembly GCA_963774805.1. Classification (GTDB taxonomy): domain Bacteria; phylum Acidobacteriota; class Terriglobia; order Acidiferrales; family UBA7541; genus Palsa-360. The sequence continues at coordinate 442,772 of CAVZGK010000016.1, read as the reverse complement.
AGCTTCTTACGATGGCGCGTTTCATTGGGGACCTCGTGGCGCATCTTCCGGCTGGTTACGGTAACCAGTGCAAAAACTTTTCCAGATGCGTTGGTACGCCTCGCGGAGTACGGAGTCAAGAAAAAACGGAAGGAACGCCTGAAATCGCGAAGGGGAACCTGGCGACGGCGCTCACCGGAGACGCGGAGGAAATTGTTCGCGGGTTGCCCGGACCGTTCGATCTGGTTTTTCTGGATGCCAATCGCCGGAAATTTCCGGAAATCATGGAAATTGTACTGCCCAAGCTTGCCGCAAGGGCGCTGGTCATTGCCGACAACGTTCTATCCCATCCCGAGGAAATCGCCGGCTATCTGAAATTCATCTCCGCCCGCGAGGATTTCCAGCACACCACGGTTCCGGTTGGCAAGGGACTGAGCATCGCATATCGAGGTTAGCAGCAACGCAGCGGTTGTGAGGGACTTGTGGCGCCGGCACGAATCCGGCGCCACAACCAATACTTACTTGCTGGCCATCAGCTTGAATTTCTGCACTCTTCGGCCATCCACCGATTCGCCCACGTAAAGATTGCCTTTGGAATCGACGGCCATGGTGTGCGCGTGCATGAATTCGCCCACCTGGTGGCCCGGACGGCCAAAGCTGCCGAGCACTTTTCCCGTGGCGCGATCGGCGATGTCGATCTCTTCATCGATCTCGTTGATCACGTACATGTACTTCTCGCCCGGATCGCGTGAAAACTCCACGGAGGAGCAGGAGCCGACCAGCGCCGCAAACCGCTGCGCGCCTTCCGCGGACGACGTCGGCGGAGTCCACACTTTGTAGGAGAAGGGCATGTCCTTTTTGAAATTTCCCATGGTGTCGAACAGCTGTAGGCGGTTCATCCAGCGATCGCATACATAGACGGTGCCGTCGCCGGCAACCCGCACGCAGTGCGGAGTGGCCCGAGCCGCGGTCGGAGCTTCCTCCGCCGTGCGGTGCAGTTTCCACTGGCGCAGGTATTTGCCTTTGCTGTCATACACCACGATGCGGAAATTGTTTCCGCCCTTGCCCTTGGCGTGGCCGTCCGCTACGTACATGTCTCCGTTGTGCGGATCGAACGCGATTTCAGAAACGCGGAAAAACTGCGAGGGGCTGGCGTTAAGCGGCGTGCCGTTTACCGTGCCGTCCGAGGAATCGAACACGCCCTTCTTTCCGATCTGCAGGAGCATTTCCTTGCCGTCATGCGAATATTCCTGGATGATGCCGTCCTCGGAACCGTCGAGCCACACATGGTTCTCGCGATCCACCGCGCATCCGTGCAGATCCTTCGGCAGAATCTTTGAGTCTCCCCAGGAATTGACGACCTTTCCATCGCCATCCAGTTCCAGCACCGGCGGCGCCGCCTGCCCGGCGTTATATTCGTCGTCGGTCAACCCTTCGCGGTGCCCATCCATTCCGCCTACATCATTCACGCGCTGCACCACAAACACATGATCCTGCGCATCGATACACACGCCGCCGATTTCGCCGGTCACCCAGCGCTCCGGCAAAGGCTTCGGCCATGACGCATCGACTTCAAATTTGGGAATTCCGGATTGCGCCTGCAAAGCGGAAGGAATAAAGCCAAAAGACGCGAACACCAGGGCCGCGAGAATTGCCTTCTTGCCTGTAATATTCAATGCTTGCCGTAGGATCACTGATTTCACCCCGTTTTCGATTCGAATGCACACCCCAGCCCGCTTCGGGCTTACTTCCGAGGAATAGTAACTCAAAAATTTATCGATTTCCTCTGGGAAGAGGCGAGTTGCTTTGCGGTAATGAAGTCGCCACACGGCATCTGTTTACAGGTTAGGTTGAATGCACGTTCACGCGAAACATTGCGGGCAGCGCACGCGCGGCTGCGGGCAGAGCTGCAGTGCTACCGCGACTGCAACGTCTCCAGAACCTCTCCGGTAGCCCTTCTCAACGTCGGCGTGCAGGCTGTTGCCGTGCGCGTCCATCGTCACGATGGCGGCGAAATTCTTCACGCGCAGGTGCCACATGGCTTCGGGAATGCCGAACTCCATCAGTTCGACGCCCAGCACTTTTTCCACCGTGCGCGCGTAATATTGCGCCGCGCCGCCGATGCGCGTTCAAATACACCGCGCCGAATTCCTTCAGCGCCGCCGAGGTCTTCGCGCCCATGCCGCCCTTGCCGATCACCGCGCGAACGCCGTATTTCTTGATGACGTCGGCCTGGTAGGGCTCCTCGCGAATGCTCGTCGTGGGGCCGGCGGCCTTCACCATCCATTGGTCGCCTTGCTTCAGCATCACCGGGCCGCAGTGGTAGAGCACCGAGCCGTTCATGTCCACCGGCGGAGGATTCTTCATCAGATACGCGTGAACGTTGTCGCGGCCGGTGAACATTTCGCCGTTGATCAGCACCAGATCGCCGACCTTCAGCGCGCGCACCTGCGCTTCGGTCAGCGGCGCGGTCAGCACCACTTCGCGTCCCGTCAGCGTGAAATCCAGCGCCGCGCGCCATGCGTTCGACCGGCCGCGAAGGATCGCGGTAGAGCCACTCGGTGATCGCGCCGGTCGCCGCATCGAGGCGCACGCCCAGGCGGCGAAATGCCCAGCATTCATACGCCACGGAAACGAAAAAGCTCGCGGGCAGGCGATTCGCGCGCCATGATCTTGCAGCCGATCAGCGAAGCCTTGCCGCCGAATCCCATCGCGCCGACGCCCAGCTTGTTGGCCTCTTCCATGATTTCGGCTTCGAGTTTGGCCAGCGCCGGGTTGGGATTCACGTCGTCCAGCGTGCGGAACAGTTGCTCCTTCGCCAGATCGTAGCCGTGCGCGCGATCGCTGCCGATGCACACGCCCACGGCTCCCGGAGCGCAGCCCTGTCCCTGCGCCTGCCACACGGCGTGCAGGATGCATTTGCGCACGCCTTCGAGGTTGCGGTCGGCGCGGCCCAGGTGATCCAGCGTGCAGGGCACGGAATACTGAATATTCTTGTTCTCGCAGCCGCCGCCCTTGAGGATCAGCTTGACTTCGATTTCATCTTCTTCCCACTGCTCGAAATGGATGACCGGAGTTTCTTCGCCCAGATTGTTGCCGCTGTTTTTTCCGGTGAGCGAATCGACCGAATTGGGGCGCAGCTTGCCGAGCCGCGTGGCTTCGGCGACCGCTTCGCGAATCGCTTTCTTGATGCGAATCTGGTTCACGCCGACCGGCGTGTGAACCACGAACGTCGGCATGCCCGGTATCCTGGCAAATCGGGCCTGCGTCGTCCGTGGCCATGTCGATGTTGGACAAAATAATGTCGAGCGCCTGCGAGGATTGCGTGCCCGGCGTTTCGTCGCTCGCCGCAATGGACATCGCGGCGCGAACGTCGGGCGGAAGATTCGTGGACGTCTGGGTAATCAGTTCCAGCAGGCTACCGGCAAGAAATTCCATTTTACTACCTCCCCAAACCAACTATTTTACACGTCTTTGGGGTCCTTGTTGCTCTGAGGTTAGCGGGTGCCCCATCCTTGCGGTTTGTGCAACGGTGGGATTCGTGTCCGCGTCACTCTCGTCTTCACACAAGAAATCAAATCAAGCCCCGACCTTGAAAGGCGTCAAGGGCGGGGCACCCGGCAACGATCAATGAGGCCCGATCCTACTTCTCCCACACCCACGTGGAATCTTTCCACCCGTCCAGGCCGTAGTCGGACATGCACTGCTCGGTGAGCGCGACGCACTGGTCGAGAATTCCGCTTTTGCGCGCGCCGCTCAGGAGATCGAGTCGAATCTGCTCATGGTTTCCCGAGTAGTTGATCTCGTACAGTTCGTGGCGGGCGCCGAATTCCGTGCCGATGGCGTCCCAGATCAGCTTGAAAAGCTTGATGCGTTCCGCGGCGGTGGCTGACGCGCCGCGATAATATTTTTCCAGCAGCGGCGCGAGATCCGGATTCTGAAAATCCTTGTAGCTGGAAGGGGACATTAGCAGGCTGCCGCCGAGAAATTGTTCAAAGATGTGGCGCACCGCGGGCCAGCACTGCGTGGAGAACAGGCGCATCGTGTACGCGTATTCCTGCCTGGGCACCACCGTGCCGCCCGGAGCGCTCTCCGGATCGCCGCACATTGCCGCCGTCATTCCCCAGATTAAATTTCTCCAGCCGATGATTTCGCCGAGCGCGGCTTGCACTCCGCGGAAGGCGTCCGTGCCGTTGGTCTCGATGCCCTTGGCGAACAGCCCCACCATCAAGTCCAGTTTCACCGCGAGCCGCGCCGAAGATTGAAACGTGTAGCGATTCACGAAATCGCGAATGGCGGTAAAAGCTGTTGGCGCGTTCGGGATCGCGGTACACCAGCACATTTTCCCAGGGGATGAAGGCGTTTTCAAAAATCAGCACCGCGTCATTCTCATCGAAGCGGCTGGAGAGCGGATAGTCGAACGGGCTGTGCGCGCTCTGTTCGTAGGACGCGCGGCAGATCAGCTTCACGCCGGGCGTATCCATGGGCGCGATGAACACCACGGCGAAGTCCTTCGCCTTTTCTTGCATCGAGAGTGGTGGCATTCGTTTGCGCCACAAACGTTGCGTGGGTCATGGCCGATCCGGTGCCCAGCATCTTGGCTCCGCTGACCACCATGCCGTCGTCTCTTTCTTTGACGACGTGCACGAAGCACGTCGCCCACTTCGTGCACCGGGCGGCTGCGATCGATGGGCGGATTGATCAGGCAGTGATTCAGAAACAGGCATTGCGAAGAATACCGCGTGTACCACTTGCGGGCACTTTCATCGAACGGCGCGTAAAACTCGGGTTCCGTCGCCAGGCTGCCCATGAGCGCCGCTTTGTAGTCGGGCGTGCGGCCCATGTAGCCGTAGCTCAGGCGCGACCAGGCCACGATGGCGTCGCGCGCCTCCCACAGATTCCTGCGCGGAATAGCAGGGCTTGAAGAATTTGTGCGTGCGCATGCCCGTGCGGTCTGGGCCGGTCAGAGTGTCCCGCGTTTTGGAATCGTGCAGAGCGTCATACAGGCGCGCGATGGAGCGGCACGAATTGCGGAACGCGGGGTGCTCGGTAACGTCCCGCACGCGCTCGCCATAAATGTAAACTTCGCGCGCGTCGCGCAGGCTGGCCAGGTAGCTCTGCCCGTCTAATAGTGCGTCCCGCGGCGGTTGCGCTGCGCCCGGATCGTTCACCTCTTGATTGCTGGCCATGGCGCGAACCCTCCTCAATTTCGATCGTACAGGTAATAGATGGAATGACTGCGCGAGTCAAGGCGGAGCGCGAGCGAGGGTTCAAATCCTGCGAACAACATTTGCGCGGGTGCGGACCTGCATGCGGCGAACTCTCGGATGTATACTAGGTTTTCGAACGATGATCACAGGAGCCCGTCGCATGACCAAGAATGTCAGGTACGCCGCCGCGATTATTTTTCTGGCGATGATATTGATGATGCCGGTCCATCCGCTGCAGGCGCAGGGCAACAAATCCAACCGGCAGGCGGATGTGGTGCAGACTTCGCGCGGCGAGTTGCGCATCACCCCCGTGTACCACGGCAGCGTGATGCTGGAATTCGGCGGCAAGGTAATCCACGTGGATCCCTGGAGCCAGGGCGATTTCACCGGGCTGCCTCTGGCGGACATGATCGTGATCACGCACACGCATCAAGACCACCTGGATCGCAGCATGGTCGATAAACTGCACAAGCCGGAAACGATTATCGTCGCGCCCCCGGCCGTCACGGACACGCTGAACTGCGCGCCGGCCTGTGGGATCATCGAGCCGATCAGCGATTCCGAACAGCGCACGGTGATGGGCATCGGCTTCCAGGGCGTGCCCATGTACAACCTGGTGTTTGGCTCGGGTCCAGGCAAGCCGTATCACCACAAGGGAATCGGCAGCGGCTACATCATGACGTTTGGCGAAACGCGGGTCTATTTTTCCGGCGACACGGAATGTACGCCGGAAGTGAAGGCCCTGAAAAATATCGACGTCGCGTTTCTGGCCATGAATCCTCCCCGCACCGAATCCACGCTGGAAGCGGCCGAGTGCGTGAAGGCCTTTAAGCCGAAGATCGTTTATCCCTACCACTATCGCGGGTCGAAACTGGAAGAGTTTTCCGATGCGCTGAAGAATACGCCCGGCGTGGAAGTGCGGATTCGCAAGCTGGAAGGCGAGTCTTAGGGCCGCGCCTTGTTCCAGGGTGAAACGCTGGATTACTTGTTTGAGTCATTTCGGGCGTTTCAAAACCCCACAGGCTGAAGCCTGTGCTACTACAAGCCTCGTGCGTATGGCTGTTCGCCGTCACAGCCAGTTGCGACCGTCCTCACATCCAAACTCCGAGTGCTGCCGCCTAGGACGGGCGCGAACTCTCGCGTTGCTCGCTTTCCACAGATGCCGCTGCCACCGGGGCTTGTTGGACGGCGCCATCGCCCGGCTTAACGAGAATGTCCAGCATCTTGGTGACAAACTCGTTCAGGCTGGGCATGCCCATCAGCAAATCGAGCGGTAACTTTACCGCCAGCGACTCCTCCATCGAGTGCTGGAGTTCAAGCGCCATCAGCGAATCCAGCCCCAGATTGCCCAGCGACTCTTCCGGATCGAGTTCCGGCGCTTCGAGCGCCATCACCTGCGCCAGGGTTTTCTGCACGTGCGCCAGCAGCATGGCGTGCTGTCCGGCCGGCGGCAAGGCGAACAATTCCTGCAGCGAAATGTTCGGCCCGGAGGCTCGTCCCGAGCTGGCTGTGCCGGACTTTGCCTTTTCACGCAGCAATTCGCTCAGAAAGTTTAGCGGTGAATTTCCGTTGAGCGAACGCTCCAGGTTTGTCCAGTCGACGGACATCGCCACAGCCTGTGGCGGCGCATTCTTTTCGAACAGCCTGCCCAGCGCAGCAAGCGCCAGCGCTGGAGGCAGCGGGTGCATCACCCGGGAAGCCGGTGTGCGCGGTCCCGCGGCGCGCGCGGCCATCCCGACTTCGGCCCAGGGGCCCCAGTTTACGGAAAGAGCCGGTAAGCCTCGCGAGCGGCGATCGTAGGCCAAACCGTCCAGAAAAGCGTTAGCGGCGGCGTAGTTCGATTGCCCGGGCGAACCGAGCACCGACGCGACCGAAGAAAACATCACAAAGAAATCGAGCGGCATTCCGGACGTCAACAGGTCAAGGTTCCATGCGCCGATGGCCTTGGGAGCGAACACTCGGCGGAAACTTTCGTCCGTGGTATGGAGCAGCAGCCGATCGTCGAGAATGCCTGCGGCGTGCACGACGCCGCGCAGCGGCGGCATCGTGTCGCGAATTTCTGCCAGCGCCCGCGCCAGTTCCGTCTCGTTCGAAACGTCGGCCTGAATCGTTACGACGTTCATGCCTTTGGCTGCCAGTTCAGAGGCAAACGCCGTGCCCGCCGCCGAAGCCCCGCTGCGGCTGAGCAGCGCTATGTGCCGTGCGCCTTTACCCGTCAGCCAGCGGGCCACGGCGAGGCCCAGGCCACCGTGGCCGCCGGTGATGAGATAGCTCGCGTCAGATCGCAAAGCAAGCGTGCGGTCACGGAGGGCGTCGGCGGCGCCGTCGCTGAACGAAAGGACGACTTTGCCGATATTTTTTCGCCGGGCCATGTAGCGGAATGCGTTGGCGGCGTCTTCAATTCGGAAAATATTGTGGGGAAGCGGCTTCAACGCGCCGCGCTGGAACATGGCCATCAATTCGAAAAGTAGCGTCCGCACCAGTTCGGGGCGTTCGCGGCACACGCGCTCCAGATCGAGCGCGAAATACGAAAGATTGTTGCGGAACGGGAACAGCCCCATCGGTTTGTTCTGATAGATATCCGTCTTTCCGATTTCCACGAAGCGGCCATACGCGGCGAGAATCGAAAGGCTGCGCGTGATGTATTCGCCGGGCAGAGAGTTCAGCACCACGTCCACGCCGTAGCCGCCGGTCTTTTTCATGATTTCATCGGCGAACGCCAGCGAGCGCGAATCGTAAATGTTACGAACGCGCATGGATTTCAAGTAGGCCCGCTTTTCCAGCGAACCCGCGGTGGCAAAAATTTCGGCGCCGGCCTGCTGCGCGATTTGCACGGCGGCCATGCCCACGCCTCCGGCCGCGGCGTGGATCAGAACGCGTTCCCCGCGCTGCAGGTGCGCCAACTGGTGCAGTGAATAGTAGGCGGTCAGAAACGCGATAGGAATTGTGGCCGCCTGCCCGAAGTTGATTGAGGCAGGCTTGGGGATCACGGCCCGCGCATCCACCGTGACAAATGCTCCCAGGCTTCCCGAGGCGATGGCGATGACTTCGTCCCCGGGATGGAAGTCCGAGACGCCTTCTCCCACGGCGGTGATCGTTCCCGCGCATTCCGAGCCGAAGGGAATGGGTCCACCGGGGTAAACGCCGGCAGCGTTCATCACGTCACGAAAATTCAGGCCGGCGGAATTCACACGAATTTCAACATCGCCGGGAAGCGGCGCAGTGCGCGAACCTTCGCGCAGGATCAGATTTTCCACGTTCCCCGGCCGGGTAATATCCAGGCGGAAGGATTCGGAGTCAGGAAAAGTCATCAGCGTGGTGGAGGAATTTTTCTGGGAGCGCGCCACCAGGCGGGCGACGTAGCGCGTGCCCTTGCGGTAGGCGATTTCGCGTTCCGTCCCGGAAGCCAGCAGTTCCTCGCACAGCGCCGTAATTTCTTGTTCGGAGCCTTGCGGATCAAGGTCGATGCGCGTGCAGCCCAGCGCCGCGTGTTCCAGATCGATCGTCTTCGCCATGCCCCAGAGCGGAGTTTGGGAAAGCGCTACGCGCCCAGGGTCAGGGCCGGCAGCCTGCGCGCCTCGCGTCACGATCCAGAGGCGTACTTCCGCTCCCTGGGCTTGGCGAACGAGCGCCTGCACGAACTGCAGCGCTGCGATCCATCGCTCCTGCGATTCCGCGAGTGCTTTCGGGCCGGGTTGGGGATCCGCGCTGTCTAGGCTCAACAGGTAGACGACGTTATTTGTTCCAGTACCGGGCTGAAAGTCCTGAAGCTGATCGGAATTCGTCACCGTGCATGGCGCGCCCCGCGATTGGAGCTGTGCAGCCAGCCCCTGGCCTACGCCGCCGGAATCGGCAACGATAAACCAGGAGGAAGATTCGGAAGCCTCTCGGCCGATGTCCGCGGGATTCTTTTTGCGAACCCACGAAACGTCATACAAAAGATCCGCAGGATTTTCGCGCGAGTCGCGGGCGGAATCACCGGAAATGAGTTTCACTCGAAACCCAAGGATCTCGGCGACGACACTGCCCTCCGCATCCAGTAGGCGGAAATCCGCATCGACAAAATCGGCGCCCAGCGCGCCGCCGGGACGAACCTGGCAATGGCTGAATAGCCGGGCGGCGGGATGCTCCAGGCACCGCAGCATGCCCACCGCCGTGGGCAAGTACATCATTTTTCGTGTGGAAGTCGCAGCTTCTTCCGGCAGGGCCGCCGCCAGCACATGCAGGCAGGAATCCAGCAGCGCGGGATGAAACCACATTCCGCTGGCGTCTCCGTTTGTGGCGCAAAGCGGGCTGGCCGCGGGAAGCTGGATCTCTCCGAGCGCCTCGCTTTCGCCGCACCACACCTGCTCCACGCCTTGAAACGTCGGGCCGTATTCAAGCCCAGCATTTTTCAGCGATGCATAAAGCTCCGCCGCGGTTTTGCTGCGCGGGCAGCGGGCGCGTATCCCCTCCAGGCTGAACTGTTCCTCAGCGCAGCGCGCCACATCGGGAGACTCCATGCGCATGTCGCCCGAGGCGTGAAGCGTCCACGGCGACGCATCATGATTGCCGTTGAGGACGGCAGTGGAACTATAAATTTGAAACGAAGCGCTGCCGCCGGCTGTCGGCGACGCGACGAGTTGCAACGATCGCGAGCCCGAAGAGGGAAGAATCAATGCTTCCTGGAACGCCACATTCGAGAGGACCGAATTTCCCGTTCCAAACAATTCCGACGACGCAGCTCGAGCCATTTCCAAATACGCAGCCGCCGGAAAAACGGGAGAGCCCTGCACGCGGTGGTCGCCGAGGTAGCGATGCGAGTCGATTGCGATTCTGCTCTGGAACTGCGGCATAGGTAGCGCGGAATTCACGCGCTCACCGAGGAGTTCGTTCACCGGCTTCGCGGATTTTTTCGCGCCCGGCTCGCTATACGGTTCTTCCCAGCATCGTTCGCGCTCAAACGGATAGGTTGGCAGCGGCACCTTGAACGGACGGTAGGGTTCGTCGAATGCGAGCCAATCCACGCGCGCGCCGCGGACGTACAGCGCAGCCAGGCTGGTGAGCATGCTCTGCCAGCCGCCGCCAACGTGGTCGAGCGATCCAAGAAGAGCGGATTTTTTCCCCGGCTCCGTAAACCGGGAAAATTCCGATGCGCCGCTGCCCGGTCCCACTTCCAGGAAAAGTCCGAATCCCTGCGCCGCCAGGGTTTCGATGCCTGTCTCCAGCCGTGCCCCTTGCGAGATATTCAGGCGCCAGTAACTCGTACCCGGAATTTCACCGGAGGCCAGTGCCTGGCCGGTCATCCCTGAAACGAAAGGTATGCGCGGCGCTTCGAACTTCACCCTTGCGGCTGCGCGTTCGAACGCATCGTAAGGCCCGTTGCCGTGGCCGTTCTTCGGCATGCGCAGTTCAATGCACACGCGTTCGGTGATCAGCCGCAGGGCATCTTCCAGTTTCATTACTCCGGAAATCACAGCGGCGGTGTATTCGCCCACGCCCGCGCCCAACACGGCGTCCGCCTCGATGCCCCAGGATTTCCAAAGTTCCGCTTGCGCGAATTGCAGGGCGAAAAACGCCAGGGGCCGGTGCTCCGCGCGGTCCGGCGCGTCCAGCGCTTCGAGTAAAAACTCTCCGTTTTCCAATCCCAGCTGCTTAGAACAGCGATCCATTGCCGAGCGAAATACAGGTTGTCCGGCGTAAAAAGGGTAAGCCGAGCAGCTTCCGGAATTTCCGGCTCCGAACACAAACGCGACCCGCGCTCCATCCTTCTTCGCGGCGCCTCCGGTGCGCACTTCCGCGACCGCCTGGTCCGCGGGACGCCCCTCGGCGACGGACGACAGCGCCTCGCGCAACTGTTCGTTGTTTTCCACGACCAGTGCCAGGCGGCGAGCGAATTGTGACCTTCCGGTATTGGCGCTGAAACAAATGTCGGACACGCTGTCTGCCGAATGATCTAAAAGATGCCGGGCCATGCGGCCCGCCAGATTCTTCAGGGCCGAGTCCGTGCGTGCGGAAAGCGTCAGGATGTGGCACGGCCGTTCCGGCAAGCCTTCGGGGCGGGATTGCGCCGGGGCTTCTTCGAGAACGATGTGCGCGTTGGTGCCGCCAAATCCGAAACTGCTGATGCCGGCGAAACGGCGGGGAGTTCGCGGCCAGGGCTGCGGCGTCATGGGGATGGAGATTCGCGTCCCAGCCAGCGAGATCCGAGGATTGAGTTTAGTGAAATGGATCTGCGGGGGAATCTCATCGTGCTGCAGGGATGCCAGCACTTTCGCCACGCCGGCCATTCCGGATGCGTTTTCCGAATGGCCGATGTTAGCCTTCACTGAACCTACCAGACAGGGTGCCGCGTCCGCATGGGACGTTCCAAGAACGGACTTCACCGCTTCGAGTTCTATGGGATCACCAATCGATGTGCCGGTGCCGTGTGCTTCCATGTAGGTGACTTCGCCCGGCGCGACTCCGGCTTTGCCAAGTGCCTCGCGAATCACGGCTTGCTGCGCCGAAGCGTTGGGAGCGGCGATGCCCGCAGTGCGGCCGTCCTGGTTCACGGCCGTTCCTCGAATCAGGCCGAGAATATGATCGCGATCGCGCACCGCATCGGAGAGGCGTTTGAGAATAACCGCGCCGCAACCTTCGGCGCGAACGTAACCGTCGGCCTGTGCGTCAAACGTTTTACAGCGGCCGTCAGCGGCCATCATGCGCGCGTGCGAAAAAGCAATGGTCACTTCGGGCGACAGAATCAGATTGACGGCGCCGGCAATGGCCAGATCGGACTCGGCATTGCGCAGGCTCTCGCAAGCCATGTGAATCGCCACGAGCGATGAAGAACACGCGGTATCGATCGCGCAACTTGGGCCGCGCAGATCCAGCAGGTACGAGATGCGATTGGCCGCGATGCTATGGGCGTTGCCCGTGCCGAGATAAGCGTTCATTACCTTAAGATGATCCTTATAATTAATTATTACGTTGGTGTAATCGAATCCGCCGATGCCGACGAACACTCCGGTACTGCTGCCCGCCAATTTATCCGGCGCTTGGCCGGCATTTTCCAGCGCTTCCCACGTAACCTCGAGCAGCACGCGCTGCTGCGGATCCATGGCCGCTGCTTCGCGCGGAGAAATTCCGAAGAAATGGGGATCGAATTGGTCGACGCCACTGAGGAATCCGCCCCAGCGCGTGCTCATTTTGCCGGTGGTGCCGGGCAGCGGATCGTACAGGGCGTCCACATTCCAGCGATCGCGCGGAATTTCCGTGATGGAATCGACGCCGTTGCGCAGCAGAGTCCAGAATTCGTCCAGACCGGAAGCGCCCGGAAATCTGCAGCCCATGCCGACGATGGCGATGGATTCGCCGCCGCTTGTCGGGTTCGGCGCTTTCCTTGCGATGATCCTCGCGCGCGGCGCTATTCAGATTTCCAGCCAGGCGATGCGAATAGGATTGCGTGCTCAGGTAATCCCACACCAGTCCGCTGCGCGGATGGCTCGCGGCGTCCTGGCCGGCACCGGCGCGCGCTTCCAGATCGCGCCACTCGTGCACCACTTCGAGCCCTCCGGCGAGAAACGCGTCGCGGCAGGCATAGCGCTGAATCTTTCCGCTGGAGGTCCGTGGAATGCTGCGCGGCTCGATCAGAACGACCGCGTCGGGGTGCACGTCGTGCGATTCGGTGAGCGCGCGGCGAATCGCGGCCACTACATCCTCGCCCGGAACCGCATCGGGATCGTTCACTTCCTGCACGATCACCAGCCGCTCCGCGCCGTCGGATTCGATCGAGAACGCGGCCCCGGACGCGGGGCGAAGCGCGCGGTGGCTGCGTTCCACCGTGTGTTCCAAATCCTGTGGATAGTGGTTCGAGCCGCGAATAATGATCAGATCTTTCAATCGTCCGGTAACGAACACCTGTTCGTTGTCCAGAAAACCGAGATCGCCGGTGCGCAGGAACGGCCCCTCGCCAGACTCCAGATGCGCGCCGAAAGTCTGCTCTGTTTCCTCGGGCTTGTTCCAGTAGCCCTTGGCGACGCTCGGACCCGAAATCCAAATTTCGCCGACACCATCCGCCGCACAGGGCCGCCGCGTTTCGGCATCGACGATCACGACCTTCAGCCCCGGTGCGACGCCGCCGCAACCAATAAGCGTACGTCCGCCCGCCGCGCCACTTGACACCGCTTCCACACGGTGGCGCTGCAGGGCTTCCGCCTGCACGGACCGCGTAACCGGCGCGCCTCCCGCGGAATGTCCGGAAACGATCAGCGTGGATTCGGCCAGGCCGTAAGCGGGCCGGAAAGCCTCCGCCCGGAAGCCGCACGGCGCGAACGCTTCGGCAAATTGAGTCAGCGTATCGGGGCGCACCGGTTCGGCGCCGCAAAGCGCCACCTGAATCATGGAGAGATCGAGCCCCGCGCGATTTTCGACGGAGATTTTTTGGGCGCAAAGTTCGTACGCAAAATTCGGCGCGACCATAGTGGTCGCCCGGTAGCGCGACAGCGCCGCCAGCCACCGCATGCGGCCGCTGCAGGAACGACGACGGCGGCATCACGATCATTTCGCCGCCGGCATACAGCGGCTGGAGCAATCCGCCGATCAGTCCCATGTCATGGTAATGCGGCAGCCAGGTGACGCCGACGCTCTTGCGGGAAAAGCCGAATACCTCCCGCAGGCAGGACAGGTTGTGCAGCAGATTCCCGTGCGTGACCATCACGCCGCGCGGCGCGGAGGTCGATCCGGAGGTGTATTGCAGAAAGGCGAGTGTGTCTAGATTCGCGCCGGGATCGCGCCATTCGGCGGCCAAAGTGGAAGGCACATCGTCCGTCGCCAGCCACTGAAATTTTTTCAATTCCGGTGCGCGCTTGAACAGGTCTTCGGACTGCCCGCGGATCTTGGTGGTGGTCAGAACGAATTTCGCGCCGCAATCCGCGGCGATGGCCAACAGGCGGGGCAGCTGGCGGTGCAGGCGAGCCGGGAAAACGGGAACGGCGACTGCTCCCGCGTAAATGCAGCCCCAGAAGGCGGCGATGAACTCAAGGCCGGCGGGATAGACGAGCAGGGCGCGTTCTCCGGCGGCGCCGTGCGAAGCGAGCGAAGCGGCAATGGCGCGAGCCTGCGATTCCAGCTCCTCATACGTGATGCGGGCTTCTTCGGTCTCGCCTTCGCTCAGAAATCGAAACGCGGCGCGCGAGCCGTGCTCCGCCCTTCGCGCGCGGAGCAGGTCCACTAAATTCGAGAAATGGGTCTCGTGGTCGGATGAAGAACTAGCCAAAGTAAGCGTCTCCCGGGAAAATCCACCTGCGCTGAATCGCCGATTGGATCGAGCGGCCTATTTCTTCTCCGCGTCGCCAGGCTTGCCCTGCGGGCTGTGTTCCAGCGCGTCCGGGGTGAACAGCGATTCGTCCAGCCCGGTGTTCAGATGAATTTCATCAATCGTCAAAAGCGTCTTCGTGCCGTCGGGCACGGTGCGGATCTCCGTCCTTCGCGCGCCCCAGATGCCGGATTCCTTGCGCAGCCCGCTGGCGTGCAGCTCGCGAAGCTTGTGCCCCTCCGGATCGTACATCTCCGCATGCAGAATGCAGGGTACATCCTGCGCCACCCAGTAATAAATATATTTGTATTGCGAACGGTCCGGCGCGACCGGCGTGGCCTCCACCTTGTACGTTTTGTGATTTTCGATCATATCCTCATCAGGAAGCATCTGGTAACGTAAAATCATCTAGCGAGCGTTCGGCAATATCCTCATACGTAAAGTCGCTTCCGGCGAAGCGCTCGGAGCGTTCGCGCGGCGCCACGGCGCGCACGCGCTCGGTCGCCGGAGTGTAGATCCACTGGCGGTCGGTCATCCCCGGCTGGTTGATGGAGAGCAGCGTAACGCCGCGCAGTTCGGGGGGTTCGGTGAAGCGCACCAGAGTCTTGCCATTGCCGAAGGAGCCGACGCGGCGGATGGTGAAGCGCTTTTTTACGGAGTGGCCATCCTTGTCCGTGATTTCGAGCGTGGCGCGCAAGGTTGCGTCATGGCTGGTGTCCTGCTCGTAAACGCCGGCCATGATGGTTTTGGCGTCCGTGGCAGCTGCGCTAGGCAGAGCGGGCGCCGCGCAGAACGCCAGCGCCAGCAGTAGCGCGCCGCGGAGAGCCGTGCCCATTCGTGAGTTGCATAACGGGAGTCTATTCATAGCCGATCGCCTCGATCACCTGCATGCGAGCCGCATTGCGCGCCGGCCACCATCCGGCGGCGAGCGAAACGGCGGTCACCACCGGCACGGAGAGCAAGACAAATTCCCACGGAAAATAAAACGGCACGGAGTATCCCACCAGCACCACCGACACCGTGTGCGACATGAACACCGTATTCAACACGCCCGCAATCGACCCCACGAAAACTCCGACCACGGCCACCGCTACTGCCTCCAGCAGCACCAGTTTGCGGATCTGCGCGCGCAAACCGCCGATGGCCCGCACGATGCCGATCTCGCGGCGTCGTTCGGACACCGAAATGAGCAGCGTATTTACGATTCCCAGAATCGCGATCACCACGGCGACCACCAGCTGCATGTAGTTCAGCGTGAAGAACTGGTCGACCAGGCTGGAGATCCATCGCTTGAACTCCGCATTGGTATAGACGAATGCGTGAAAAGAACCGGCGGTCAGCTGTTCGATCTGCGCCTTCATCGCCACCTGGTCCACGCCGGGTTTCAGATCGACGTCGACAAAATCCACGGCGTCGTCTCCCCAATATTTTTTGTAGAGCGCGCGGTCCATGAAGATTGTTCCCTTTTCCGACCGATAGTCGTCGAGAAACCCAACGATTGGCAGCTCGAGCGGCCCGGTCGGCGATTCGAGCGTGAGTCGATCTCCGACTCCGGAGTTCGAAGCGTAGCGCGAAATTGCGCGAGACCAGCACGCCGCGTCCCTGCGCGAGTTGGTCGTGCACGGTGCGCGAGTCCGCGCCTTCGATGGCGCTTTGCGAACGCGCCAGGAAGCCATCCATTTCGATGGCAATGAGGGCCGCCGTGTCGCCTCGATAGGGAATAGCGGTGAAGCGCACATTCTCCACGTGGCTCACGCCGGGCAGCGCGGCGATCTGTTTGCCCAGATCCTCGGTGAAGTGGTAGCTGGTCGAGCGCAGCATCGCGGACGTGGCCACGAAAATGTCCGCGTTCAGCACCTGATTCATCCAGCGGTCCATCATGCGGCGGTAGCTCTGGATGTAGGAGGTCGTGGAAAAAACGAACATCAGACCGACCATCAATGCGCCGACCGTCGCGGCGCAGCGGCGCGGCGTCTGAATCATGGCGTCCACCGCCAGCGCGCCTTCCGAACCGCCGAGCCAGTTCATCGCGGGACGCATCGCTTGCGCGGCCCACAGCACGAGCTTGGGCAGCACCATGGTGAGGCCCAGCAGAACGATGGTGGCAAACACAAACTGAATGGGCAGGCCGAATCTGCGCGGCGTCCACAGAACGCAGGCCGATCCGATTAAAATCATCAGCAGGCCGCCGCCCATCCGCTTCCAGCCGAGCACGGACTCGCGATGGCGCGCCTCGATATTGTGCAAAGCCATGGCCGGATCCAGACAAGCCGCGCCGCGCGCGGGAAACCACGCGCCAATCACCGAGGTCGTCACGCCCAGCGCGAATGCGATGGCGCACTGATCCCAATGCAATTTGGCCGGCGCTGCGGTGGCCACCACGCCGTAAACAGCAGCCACCATGCCGCGCATCACGCGGTTCGCGGCGGAGGCCAAAATGAAGCCGCCGGCGATTCCGACCAGCGAACCGATCACGCCCATCAGCAGCGCTTCGCCCAGAAACATGCGATTGACGTTGCCCTGTTCGACGCCCACGGCGCGCAGGATGCCGATTTCCTTCCAGCGCTGGTTCACCGCAATGGTGAAGGAATTGAAGATGATGTACACGCCCACCAGCAGCGCCACAAAACTGGTGATCAGAATGCCCACGCGCATCGCGGTGACCGCGTTTTCCAGCGCCTGGCCGCGGACTTCCGGGCGGTCCACTTCCACTCCGGGCGGAAGCTGCGCGCGCAAACGCTGCTGCACGGTTTCGACGGGGACGCCGGCGGCGTTCATCAGGTCGATGCGGTCAAATTTGCGGCCGCGGTGAAACACGACTTGCGCCGAGTAAATGTCCATCACGGCGACGTTGCCGCCGAAAACTTCGCCGACTCCGACCGGCTTGAACGTGCCCTGAACGGTGAATTCCTTTTTCCCGTCCGAGGCGAAGATGGTCATCTTGTCGCCGACTTTCAAACCGTGGCGATCGGCGAAAGAGCGCGACAGCAGAATGGAATTGGGCTGCGCAAGGAAAACGAGCGGATCGGAAATCTGCGTCTGGGTGCGGTCAAACTGATAGTCGCGCAATTGCTGATCGCCGGTGGTGTCGACGCCCAGAACGAGCAGGGTACCTTCGTCGGCAAAGGAAGTCTGCACGATCGTCTCGATGACCGGCTCCGCCAGCTGCACGCCGGGAGTGGCGCGCACGGTATCGAGAACTTTTTCGGAGAATCCGGCCTCCCCGGCGGAAACCTGCAGCGTGGCTTTGCCCGCCAGTTTTTCGACGGTGGCACGCAGCGAATCGAGCAGTGTGGCATTTCCGGTGCGGATCGCGAAAAAGACAGCGACGCCGAGAGCGATGCCCAGCGTGGTCAGCGCGACGCGCAGCCGGTGCGCGCGCCACTGCTTGAAGGTGATGAGCCACAGCGCCCCGAACATCAGCGCTCTCCTGCGTGCTGCGGCGCCGGTTCGGCCGGTGCGCGACTTCCTTCACGAATTGGCCGTCACGCAGCGTGAGGATTCGATCGCAGAACGCCGCGGCCAGGTCATTGTGCGTGACCAGCAGAATCGTGGTGTTGAATTCGCGGTGCAGATCGTCGAGCAGGCGAAGAATTTCGTCTCCGGTGTCCGAATCGAGATTGCCGGTGGGTTCGTCGCCCAGCAGAATCGGAGGACGAAACACCAGCGCGCGGGCGATGGCCACGCGCTGGCGCTCGCCGCCGGAAAGCTCGTCCGGGCGATGATGCGAGCGCACCTTGAGTCCGACGCGCTCCAGCATGGCCAGGGCACGCTCGTCCGTCTCGCGCTTGCGCACACCCTGCAAACGCAGCGGCAGCGCGACGTTTTCGATGCGCGGTGAGCGTGGGGAGCAGGTTGAACGTCTGGAAAATCATTCCCAGTTTTTCGCGCCGCAGGCGGGTACGCCGGTCATCGTCCAGAGCGGCGAGCTCCACGCCTTCGAGCTTGATCGATCCGGAGGTCGGCTGATCCAGGCCGCAAATCAGATTCAGCAGCGTGGACTTCCCGGAGCCGGACGGTCCCATGACCGCGACCCGCTCGCCCTGTTCGACGGTTAAGCTCAAATTGTAGCAGAGCCTGTACGGCCCCGCTGTCTCCGTAGGTTTTGGAGACGTTGGTGAGCTGGATCATGATCGCGGCCGAGAACACCCGGGGTGACACGCCAGCGTCTCAGGCGGGAGCCGATTCTACCCCAGCGCCCCAAAAGCGCGAAGGTTAAAATTGCTGTAGTTGGTGCGTACACCAAGTAGGGTACTCGGCGTTTCGAATTAGGTGCAGTAAGATCAAATCGGCCGGCGGAAGCGGATACGACAAATGCAAAAACTTTCCATGAAGCTTCGAGTAGTTCTGGCGGTAGCTGGATTGTGCCTGAGTGCGTTTTTGCTGTGCGTTCCCCTCCCCGGAGTTGCCGCGGACGATCAACAGGAACTGATGCGGGCTGACAGCGCGGCGTTTCCGCCGGGAAACCCCGTGGCGAAAGTCGCGAGTGAAATGCTCGATCCTGATTTTACCTGGACCGATGCCGCCGGGAAGACTCGCGAACGAGCGGCGATCGTTCAAGTTCTGAAATCCGGAAACGGCCTGCCGCGGGAAACCGAGCACGGTTATCCTGCGGGCAAGGTTCACATCTACGGGCGCGTCGGCGTGGTGCAAGAGAGCAGCGGGCATCTTTATGTGCTTCGTGTCTGGGAGAAACGCAAGGAAAGCTGGCAGTTGCTGGTCTATCAGGCCGTATCCATCGGTGCGCCTCCTGCTGCAACCTCCGGGACGGACGAGTGCGAAAATCCGTGTAAAAACGTGCCGTTCGAAGCGCAAGGCGACGACCAGCGCGACGTGATTCACGCCTATCAGGCTGTGGAACGCGCGGTGACCGCGCACGACTCCGCGGCGTGGGGAGCGCACATCGGTGACGAATTTTTTGCGGTCACTTCGAACAGCGACCGCCCGCTCGATAAAGCCATGCGCATGGCCGGGCTCGACAACCAGAAAGTCGGCGGAATTGCTCCGTTTCCACTGGCGTCGGCGCGCATGTTTCAATTTGGCGATGCGATGGTAATGACTTCCCGGCAGCAACCGAAGGGCGGCTTGCCATTGCACGTCACGCGCGTTTGGGTGAAGCGGGCAGGTTTATGGTTGGAGGTTTTCAGCTACCAGACCACGATTCAATAAGCGAGCTGCGCCGGCGAGGCAACCGCGTTTCCGCAGCGGCCTCGCCGGGCTCGAAGCTTTTCTGAAGAACTGCTAAGTGCCGGTTATTTCGGTGGCGCTGGCGGAGCCGGTGGCGCGGCAGGCGTCAGCGGAGGCTGTGGCCCAAGCACCTTGGTCAACGCCTGATACGCGCACATTTCGTCGGCGTTGCCGCCACCCACTCCTACCGCGCCGATCAATTGATTCTCCACCACGATCGGCAGGCCGCCGGGAACGAAGTAGTAGGAAAGTCCCTCGGCCCTGCCGAGATCGAGGCGGATCAGCCGGCCATCGACGGTATTGAAACGTTGGGCCACGGAACCGGAGGAGCCGCGTGCGTACAAAGCGGTTTTGGCCTTCATCAGGCCGGTTTCGGCGCCGATGGGCAGCACGCCGTCCATGGCGTGGGCGTCGATAATTTCACCGGTCGGCGAAAGCACGAAAATGACGATGGACTGGTTGCCGGGTTGCCCTTTTTGCCACTCGACGCAGGCGTTGACGATGGCCCGCGCGGTGTCCGCATTGATCACATTTTTCATCAGCGTGCGCTTGGCGACGTCATCCGACACGGTTACTTTACTGAGCGTTGCCGGAGTAGCGCCCTGGGCCCATGCCTTCGCTCCTCCGAAGGATAGTGCCGCGGCGGCTGCGGCCAGAATGGCGGCGGAACGGAAAGCGGTGCGGAAAAATCCTGACGGTTTCACCATTTTGTTTTCCCCTTGTCTCCCCTAGAATTTAAACCCTGCCGGCGTTGCTCCAAATTCCCGAACTGCACGGTGTTTTGCGATGATTTCACGCTCGGCGTTGCCTGCAACCGGGACTCTACACCCGTATGGCCGCCTCCCGCAAAAAAACTAAAATTCAGCCGGCGGCCTGGAATAAGTTGTACTGAGTTTGAAACTCCGAACGCATGCTAGGACGCCTGCCCTCATCGGCTCGTTTCATGCAAATGGCCGCCGGCTGTGAATCTCTCCGTGGGGAAGCCGCGGATTGGCGGTTGACACGACGCGAACCCGCCTGTTACAGAACTTCCTGACGCTCTGGCGCGCCTGATTTGCGCCCGCGTAAACTTCAGCTCTCAGAAAGCGGATTTCTTCATGACTCTTCCGAATGAACGCGCCAAGTACTCGGCCATTGTGGACCGGCCCAAACTCCATTTGCCCAACGGCGAACGCATTATTATCTGGACCGTCGTAAACGTCGAAGTATGGGACATTGCGCGGCCCATGCCCCGGCAGGTGCTGGTGCCGCCGACCGGCGTCACCACGCTTCCCGACGTGGCCAACTGGAGCTGGCATGAGTACGGCATGCGCGTCGGGTTCTGGCGCTTCCATGCGCTGTACGAGAAGCTGAAAATTCGACCGTCGCTTTCCATCAATGCCCGTGTGTGCACCGACTACCCGCGCATCGCCCAGGCTTGCAAGGACTCCGGCTGGGAATTCATGGGACACAGCTTCGATCAGCGCCCCATGCACGGCGAGTCCGATCCCGCGGCCATGATTGAGCGCACGGTGAAAACCATCCAGGCTTTTACGGGCAAGGCGCCCATCGGATGGATGGGCCCGGGCCTGACGGAAACCTATGACACTCCGGACCTGTTGAAAGCGGCCGGGATAAAATACATTTGCGATTGGGCCTGGGACGACGAGCCCACCGAAATCTCCACCAAGCACGGACCGCTTTACACGCTGCCCTATTCCCTGGACACCAATGACATCCCGGTGATGGCCGTGCAGTACCACGAGGCTTCCTACTGGACGCAGAAGTGCAAAGACGCATTTGACCGGCTGTACGAAGAGGGCGCGGAACGGCCGAAAATTCTGGCGATTGCCATTCATCCCTATCTCAGCGGCCAGCCCGCGCGCAGCAAATACCTGGAAGCGATCTACGAGTACTTTTCAAAATTTGACGGAGTGTTGTACTGGACGGGAGAAGAAATTCTGGACTGGTACCTGAAGGCCCGAAAGTAAATCGGCAAAGGGCCGTGCGCCAGTGCGACGGAAACTTAGTTGCAATACGTTGGCACAACGATTGCCAATGAATTGGCATAGCGATTGGCAATGAATCGGGATAACGATTGGTTTCGGAGGGCCGGGCTTCAGCCCGGCCGTTCGATCCGCGCATAACGGGGCTTTAACCCCTGAAGCGTACTTTCGCTTGGCGAATTTGCTTCGAATTTCCCGCCGCCGCGGGGAGCGGCGCTACTTCGCCGGCGCCTGCGCGTTGAAATCGGCGGTGCGAGAAATGAGCACGATCCAGCGGCCATTGCGCTTGGCCATTACCCAATTCGCGTAGCCCGCTCGGTACGGCCACTCCGATCGATCGCGTTTCCGCGCGCCGGTCATGGTCCAATAGTCATCCACAGACGCCAGTTCGGGGCTGAGATAGTGGATGGTCTTAACCACGTCCGTGCGGTGCGTCTCTTTGTAAAGATCGGCGAACAAACGGGCATGCTCATCTTCCACGGCCTGACGGCTGGCCAGGGGCTCGCCGCGCCAGTTCACCCAATCGACATTGTCCGCCAGCGAAAGGCACATGGCGTGCGCATCGTGCGCGTTCCAGCCGTTGCTGAATCCCGCGACCGCTTCCTTGATCGCGGTGTCGTCGGCGCTGTTGGCGGCGCCATCCGCGGCGGCGCGCGCCACGCTCAAGGCCAGCGGCGCCACAAACACCAGGGCGAATAATCCCAGCAGCCAGCGCCGGTTTCGTCCGGCGAGATTCGCCAATGTCGATCTCATATTTTGTACTCCTCGTTCATGCCTTGATTTTGAATTTCCTGTAAGTTATGGAAATCGAAAAGAAACAATCTTGCGCAAGCTCAGCGCGCTTCGCGCGAACCATTCTACGCGCTAGGGTACACCAATCCCGAATGGTTTGTAATCCCCCGGCGGAACGGGAAATCGGTCGGATTGCCGAGGTGGCGGTGGTAACTCTTCCCCTCTCCGGCGCGTCCAACGTGGTGAATCGAGTGGCGGGAGGTGCAGGCATGAGCAGCAGGCAACTGTGGATTGGGCGCCTGGCGATGTGTCTCCTGGTAGTTTCCGCGCCGGCATATGCGCATCACGCGTGGCACGGGTATGACATGGCGAACGTCACCACCTTGAAAGGCACAGTGACGCAGTTTGACTGGGCCAACCCGCACGTATGGATCGGTTTTGAAGTGACGAACGACAAAGGCAACGTGGAAAAGTGGAGCGCCGGCGGGCCGAGCCCAAGCCGCATGGCCAACACCGGCTGGGACAAGGATTCGCTGAAGCCCGGTGATCAGATTACCGCCGTGGGCCATCGCATCGAAGACGGAACCTTTAATCTGCGTCTTGTGAAAGTGGTGCTGGCAGACGGGCGCGAATTGGTGTGTTACGGCGGCCGCTGACACGGAGTAACAATCTGCATGAGCGCGGCGAAACCTTAGAAACCCTGGAGCGGGTGTTACCGCTCCGCGGAGAGCCGGTTTATCCGCCTTCGGACTTCGGCTGCTTTTGCGGTGTCATGGGTTTTGTCGAGCAGTTCGACATACGGCGCAAGAACATTGATCAGCTGGCGATTGTCAGGCCCCAGATTCGTTTCCTGAATTGCCAGCGCGCGCTCATAAATTGACCGGGCTTTTGCGTAATTAACTGGGTCCGCTTTTCCTTCTTCCTGCTCAATGCCTGCCAATCGCACCATGGTCTGGACCGTCGCGCGATTGCGCTCTCCAAGCGATCGCAGCTGAATATCGAACAGGCCCTGCAACAGAGATTCGGCGTCCTTTAGCCGACCCTCCTTGCGATAAAGTTCCACAAGTTCCCCGGCGCCAAGCGTCACGGCGTATTCTCCGTGGCCCGGTCCCGGATTCACTTTTTCTTCCTGGACCCGTAGTGAGTCCAGATAGGTTTGCTCGGCGCGATCCTTGAAACCCTCTTTTTCGTACAACTGCCCCAGCAGGTTCATCTCCACGACAACCAAGCCGTCGCGAAGATTTTTCGGATCGGCTTCGATCCTTCGTGCTGCTGCGATCGCCCTCGCGTAGGTGTCCTCGGACGAGGGATACAGCCCGTCCACTTCAAATTTCTTTGCGGCATCATTCAGGATCTGCAGTTCGGCGGGGTCATTTCCCCCGTAAGGAAGATGCGACGTCTCGGCGGGTCTGCCTTCCGCGTTGCGGATTTCCGTCAGCAGCTCCGGAAGGCGCCCGCAGGGTTCGTATCCTGAGCGATAAGGCTCTGCAATCAGGCCGCACAGCCGGGTGATCTCCGGAAAGAGGGCGTCCGCTTCGATCCAGCGATGCGCGTCCATATAAAATTTCACGGCCACGCCGAGCACGCCCTCGGCCATGCCGGTATTGGGTTGCGAATCGAGTTTCGACGAATTGAGTTTTACGATTTCCAGGGCCTGATTCAGCAGCCGCTCCGCCTCGCCGGTATCTCCCGCTGCGCCGGCCGCCAACGATTGCGTCAGTAAATCATGCGTGATCCGCAAATCCGACGGTCCGAATGCGGCCCGGTCGATTTCATAGGCCCGCTGATTTAAGGCCGCGGCTTCTGCAGGGCGTCGCAGGCTCGCCTCAATATTGGCGAGCCGCTGCAGGTAATTCGCCAGGCGGGGACTTTGCGGTTCGCTCTGCTCCAGATCGTGAATTGCGTCGCTCAGGATTTTCTCGGCGTCGGTCACGCGGCCGGCGCGCAGGGCCTCGGCTGTGGAGCGAACAATCGGGTCGGGCCCCTGGCGCATTTCCTGCGCCAGGCAGAGGCCGCAGGAAGCCAAGAGCAGCAATGGGACGAGTGCCAGGCGGAATTTCATGCGCGCCTCCGCAAACTATTCTAAGGGGCCCGGAATTAAGAAAGGGGTAACGTACCGCTAAGCGCAGTATAGCGCGAAATGTTCGAAAGGGAAGCAACGGAGGGCTGCTGGGGCGCGACCCGATAGAAATCTAAAGATTGTTCCGCGAAGCGAAGATGAAGGGACACCCATACTGGGGTGAGTGTTGCCGACCCGGCGACAGGCGATCGCAACCCGCGGCAACGAAGAACTCGCCACCACGGATTGCGACGCCCGGCCGGCGAACCGCGGACTGCTAGTTGCCGTTCTTTCTGGCCATCTTTTGAGCGATGGACAGGAGGAGTTGAGTGTCCTCTTCATTTGCTTTGCCCAGCAGGCGGCGAAGCTTGGTCAGCGTCCTGGCATCCCTGCCCGCGCTGCCCCAGAGATTCTCTCCGGAAATCCGCTTCTTGAGTTCACTGGGGAGCAACGGCGGTTTCTCGCCGTCGTAGAGCAGTTGATACATCGGTACTTCCAGCGCACGTGCGAATTTCTCGAGGGTTTCGACCGCCGGAACCGTGTGTCCGTTTTCCACGCGTGAAATGTAGCAACGGAGCAGTCCGGTCCGCTTTTCGATTTCCCCTTGCGAAAAATTCTTCTCCTCGCGGAGCGATCGCAAACGTTCTCCTACAATCATGGGTATTCTCCTTAATCTGAAATTAGAAAATGTCGAATGAAAGGCGCTGCCAAGCGTGAAACCGGGCCGTGGCCTGCGCGTGAGAACTTAGTGAGCCGCTATTCCTTCAGGACAGAACCGGGGGAGAAGCATCTGTGGCGTGAAAAACCAGCGGAATGCGGACGGCGCTCTCAGGCACGTATTCAAAGCCGTGCCGGATCGAAAACCAGTGAATCGCGATCGGACGCGACGAAAAGATTCCCAGCGACCATTCTTTTTCCAGCTGTGATGAGGGCCCACGAACGTGGCTTGCGGCGATCTGGGCGGCATGTGAACCCGCGGGACTGATCGCCGGCGGGTCGGGTATCGTATCGACCGCTGCGACGAAGATCAGCAGGCACAGGAGTGAGACTAGATATTTATGTTTCAATGCGCCCTCAACGAAGGAGGCTTACGCTCCAGGCGGAGCTTCGATCTCTCTCTATTACTATAGTACACTTCTGGTAAAAATCCACAGCGGAGTTAATTTTATTAACTTAGGAGCGCCCGCCTTGGTGCTGTGCCGCGCAGTACCAGAACTACCAACTTGTCAACTTTCATGCGTTATTGCGAGCCGAATTACGTCCCCAGCTCCGCTTTGACAGCCGCCGGAGCGCGGTGATATAGCCTTGAATACTGGCAGGGTTATGTTTTCCGGGGGCGGCCGCAGGAAGGCTTTGGAGTCGCGGAAGGCCCGGCGGCGCCTTAACTAAAGGACAGAGGATCCTATGAAACTCAGGCTATGTATCTCGTTTGCTGTGATGGCTGTTCTCTTAATGAGTTGCGGCTCATTGCTTGCCCACCACGGGGCTTCGCCGTACGATACTTCCAAATTGACCACATTGAAGGGAACGGTGACCGACTTTCAGTTTATCAATCCCCACGTCGTACTGGCCGTTGACGTGGCCGACGACAAGGGTAAGACCGAGAACTGGATTGGCGAGGCCAATAGCCCCAACGTGCTGTCCCGGCACGGCTGGGACAAGGACGTGATCAAGAAGGGCGACCAGATCACCGTGATCGGCAATCGCGGCAAGAACGGCTCAAAGACGCTCCGGCTGCAGAAAGTCGTACTATCCAACGGCCGGGAACTGGACCCGAATTCGCTGTCGGATTAGAAGGCCGGGACTATCGAGATCGGGAATGGAGGCCACACCGGGTGCGCGAACGCAGGCTGATTCCGGCAATGATCGTGTTGGCGATTTGCTTTTGTGGGTCCGCGAGTTTTGCGCCGGCTACGGCGCAGCAGGAGACCGCGGCCCGTCCAGCGGCTGACGCGGCGCGGGATCTCTCGGGGCTGTGGTCGCGCCTTCGCGACGGCGCGACGGCACACGGTTACGAGAACTACGTTCTCGATTTCGGCAAGTCCGATTCCCCGATGACGCCCTGGGCCGCCGCGATCTATAAAGTTACGGGCCCGAAATTCCACGGCGAAGATCCCAACACGGTGCTGAGCGATCCGGTGTTCAGCTGCTATCCGCCGGGCATTCCGCGTATCTACCTCTACAATTTCCCGGTGCAAATCGTGCAGATTCCGGGGCAGGTCATCATGCTCTTTGAGTACGATCACTACATCCGCCGAATTTACACGGACGGCCGCCCGCACGATCCTCAGTTGGGGCCGCTCTGGATGGGGGACTCCATCGGCAAGTGGGAGGGTGACACGCTGGTGGTGGACACCACGAACTTCAACGACAAAACGTATGTCGACCGCGTCGGCCGTCCCCACAGCAGCGCGTTGCACCTGACGGAACGCTTCCGCCGCATCGATGCAAATTTCCTGGAGGACGATTTCACGGTGGAAGATCCAAAGGCCTACACGAAGCCGTGGGGCACCAAGCTGATCTTTGAATCAAAGCCTACCTGGAATGTTCTGGAGCAGGTCTGCGAGGATAACGCCGGTTTTCTCGGATTCAATCAAAAAGCCACGCAGGCGCCGAAAAAGAAGTAGCCCGCCTGCGTGGCCTTCCTGCGAATTTCAAAGGCGAAAAAGCAAAGTCTCGCGGCGCGACTACGTCGCAGGCGCGAGATTCGTATCCAGAGAAAGTCCCAGCCGTGCGGCGAGCTCCTGCCTCGCGCGCCACAGGCGCGCCTTCAGCGTGTTGCGCGAAACGCCCAGCACCTGCGCCGCTTCTTCCGCGGACAATCCTTCAATCTCACGAAGCCAGAACGCCGTGCGCAGCAGCGGAGAAATCTCCGCCAGTTTCTTGTTCATGCGGTCGCCGAGTTCCGTGCCGGCATACAGCTGCTCGGGGTTCGGTCCGTCATCGGCAAACCGCTCCGCCAGCGGAATTTCTCCCTCGGCGATTACTTCGTCCAGCGATACCGCCGGGCGCGCCCGCTTGCTGCGGCGGCGCATCAGGGCGGCGTTGATTACGATGCGCGTCAGCCACGTCGAGAACTGCGAGCGCTTCTCAAATCTTGGAAGATTGCGATAGGCCGAAAGCAAGCCTTCCTGCAGGGCTTCCTCGGCGTCCTCCGGATTGCCCAGAACGCGCAATGCGGTTTGGTACAGCGCGCGGTTATTGCGGGCGAAAAGGGCGTCGAGCGCACGTGCGTCGCCGCCCAATCCGCGCTCAATCAACTGCGCTTCGCTCTGCTCGTCCAGCCGGGATTCAGCGGGACGTTCCTCACCGGCGTTCTGGAGTTCCTCGCTCATTGTCATTCCCCCTGCTGGCTGTCCGAACCTTATGAATTGGTATGTACGTTTATTTTATGAATGCTCTACAACTGTACGTATTCGCCTGCCGATCTGTTGCACTGCTGGCCCGAAAACACTGTAAAATGCCTACTATGTATTAGACGTCCGGCGCTCCCTTTTGTTGCCGACCCGCCCGATTCTGGCCAGGGTTAGCGCCCGCCCCCGAGAACTACCACAACAATCCACTTATCGGCAAAACCAGGAATGAAAACGTCCAGCCGCCATAAGTTCCTTCTTACAAACCCCAAGTGAAACTAGGCCCCTGGGTTTCAGCGCTGCTCCCATGCAATTAATTCGAGTTGACGCGCCCCACGATCTCTTCTACTACCGCTTTGCTCATGCACCCGCAGCCTTGAATCTGAACCCCGCTGCCGTGCATATCCTTCAGCAAAGCTTTGCCGGCGGCGTCCACATAACTCACAGCCTTCAAGTGGACCTGCAAGGACTCCCGGGACGATGCCGGACGCTCGGACCAGCAGCGCTGCAGCTCTTCAACCCATGCACCAGTGAGCTTTCCCTCGAGTTCCCAAATCTCGGCTCCGTGGTCTCTTTTGATGGTAATTCTGAACATCCCAATACTTTCCGCCCAACCCCGCGAGCCGAACAACTTTTGCATAAGAGCAGGTGAACGGCCAAACTGCCGAAATGAAAACACTATAATTAACACATTTATTTGCAATGTATTACGGTAAATTATGGAGTTTGGATGTCGAAATTACAACGATTCTACAACACGTGGGTGCCGATATAAGAGCATGAGCCCAAATATCGGCAGAGTTTCTACGCGGTTCTACTTACTCCGCTGAACGCCGAGTTTCCTCATTTTAGATTGTAGAGTCGTTCGCTTCATTCCCAAGCGTGTGGCGGCGCCTCTGGGGCCTGCGAGCACCCAATTCGTAGCTTCCAGGGCTTTCAGAATATGCTCGCGCTCGGCGGCGCGGAGCGTCAGGGTATCTCCCGGCTTGTTCGGACGAGCTTTTCAGCTCGCTCACCGGAACGCGCAGGACCGGGCCCGGCGAGACAATCACTGCCCGTTCGATCAGATTTTCCAGTTCGCGAATGTTTCCGGGCCAGGGGTAACGTACCAGCAGTTCGAGAGTTTCCGCGGGAATTGTCTCCACCTTGCGATTCATGCGCCTTGCATATTTTTCCACGAAGTAGCGAACCAGGGCCGGAATATCTCCGGCGCGCTCGCGCAGCGGCGGCACCAGCAACGGGAAGACGCGTAGCCGGTAATAAAGATCGCTTCGAAATTCCCGGGCGGCGACCATGGCCGCCAGATCGCGGTTGGTGGCAGCCACCAGGCGGATATCCACGCGCTGCGTCTGTGTGCTGCCAAGGCGTTCAAATTCCTGCTCCTGCAGTACGCGCAACAGTTTCGGCTGCAGTTCCAGCGGAATGTCACCTACTTCGTCCAAAAAAATCGTTCCGCCGTTGGCCAGTTCGAAACGGCCGATGCGCTGCGAGATCGCCCCGGTAAACGCGCCGCGCTCGTGGCCGAATAATTCGGATTCGAGCAAGCCGGTCGGGATCGCGGCGCAATTCACTTTCACGAAAGTGCGCTCGCGTCGCGGGCTCAGCTGATGAATGGCGCGCGCGATGAGTTCCTTGCCTGTGCCGGTTTCGCCGGTGATCAGCACGGTCGAGTCGGTTGGCGCGACGGTCTCCGCCTGTTTCAGCACGGCGCGCAGCGACGGCCCATCGCCCACGATTTCGTCGAAATTCAATTCCGAGCGGATTTCGTCTTCCAGATAAAGTTTTTCCTGGGCCAGTTTATTTTTCAGCTCGCCGATTTCCTGAAAGGCAAGTGCATTTTCCACGGCGATGGCCACTTGCCCTGCTACTTGCACTAGCAGATCGACTTCGTCTTGCTGAAATGCCCCGTCCCGCAAGCTGGCCAGGCTGATAGTTCCGAGAACGCGATCGTGGGTGATCAGCGGCATCACGGCTACGGAGCGCATGCCTTCGACCAGCATCATGCGTGAAGTCAGCGCATCGAACTGGCGAATCCCCTCGCGATCCAGCACCAGCGGTTGGCGGGTACGAAATGCTTTTCCGGGCATGGAGGTTTCCAGCGGAACAATCATTGCCTCGCGGATCAGCCCTTTTCCTTCCGGAAAATCCACCGCCAGAACGCGCATCTGGTTGGTGGCTGGATCGAAGAGAGCCAGGCTGGTGTACTCGTGGTGAATCACGCGCCGCAGAGACGCAGAAATCGCTGTGAGCAGCGCGTGCAAATCCAGTTTCGATACCACCGCGTTATTCACTTCGAGCAGAACGCGCAGGCGGTCGCGCTCGCGCGCCAGTTGCCGCTGGTAGGCCTGGGCGCTCTCGAAGTTGAGCGTGTTATCGACCGCGACGGCCACTTGCCGAGCCACCTGCTTAAGCAGCGCGATTTCGCTTTCGGAATGATGATGCGTGGTGCTGCGTCCGAAACTCATCACTCCCAGGCGCCGCTGCGCGGTGGTCAGCGGCAGGGAGCACATGGCCTTCACTCCGTTTTCGCGCAGGTTCTGCAACCGGCTGGCAAAGGGAGTCTCTTTGTTGAGGTCATCAAGAATAAACGGCTGCTGCGTTTCCCAAACCCATCCAGAGGGAGTTTCGTCAGTTTGAAATTCGGTGCCCAGCCGGGTCTTGCGCGGCATCGTGGATTCCAGAATGTGCAGGCGCATCACGTTGCGCGCGGGATCGTGCAGGATCAGGTTCAGATAATCGAAATTCACGACGCGGTGCAGGCGCTCGGCGAGGTCGTGAAACAGTTCGCCCAGGTCGCGGTGCTGCGAAATGGCTTCGGCAACTTCGAGCAGCGCCTGGTGCAGCACTTCCGGGGAAGCGCCCGGCAACTGGCGCGGTGGAACATCATTCATGAATTCGAGAATAACAAATTCTGTGCGTCAAGTCTGTGCGGTTGGAATTTTGCGAGTTGCGACCGATCCGTCAGGTAGCACAGCGACTCTTCGCTGTGCGGGTTTTGCGATCTCCACAACAAGAATAGCCTTCGCAGCAGCGTACAAACCCGCACAGCGAGGAGTCGCTGTGCTACTCGAGCCGATGTTTCGAAACGTTACAAAAAAGAATTGACAGCGTCCGGACCTGCACGCATAATTATGCAAGTGGGTGCATAAATCTTAAGTCGACCATGGCACTGAACGTACACAAGAAATTCCGGCAAGGGCAGATTCTGAAATTGGTGTCGAGCGAGCCCATTTCGAGCCAGGACGAACTGCGGCGCAGGCTGTCGCACATGAAAGTCCGTGTGACTCAGGGCACGCTTTCGCGGGACATGTCCGAGCTGAAGCTGGTGAAGACTTCCGAGGGCTATAAGCCGCTGGCCAACGGCAACGAAGCCGCCGCGCCCATGCCGCCCTTGGCGCGCGCCCTGCGGGAATTCCTGGTCGATCTGCGCCCGGCTTTCAATTTGCTGGTGCTGAAGACGCCGCCGTCGGGCGCGCAGCCCCTGGCCGCGGCCCTGGACGCCGAAAAGTTTAAGGAAGTGGCCGGCACCATCGCCGGGGACGACACCGTTGTGGTGATCACGCCGTCGCAGAAAGCCCGCGCCACCGTCCAGAAGCGCATGGAGGATCTTCTCCGGTGAACGACCCGATGAAGAACTCGCAACGGGTCGCCGTAGTCGGAGCGACGGGCTATGCAGGCTTCGAGCTGGCCCAGCTTCTCCTTCGGCACCCTAAAATTCAAAAGCCGACCTTTTACTTGCGGGAAAGCTCGGCGCACGTGAAGTGCCTCACGGAAATCTTTCCGCACCTGCGCGGCTGGGGCGAGGCTCCGTGCAGAACTTATTCGGTGGACGCCATCGCGGCGAGCGGCGCGAGCACCGTATTTCTGGCCACGCCGCACGAAGCATCGCTGGAAATGGTGCCGCAACTCTTGAACGCCGGCCTGCGCGTCGTGGATCTGAGCGGTGCGTTTCGTTTCCACGATCCGAAAACGTTTGCGCAGTGGTACAAGCTTCCCGAGCCGCCGAAAGATTTGGCGGAAGAGGCCGTCTACGGTTTGCCGGAACTTTACGCCGCTGAAATTCCCGGCGCGCGCCTGGTTGCCAATCCTGGCTGCTACCCGACGAGTGTGATCCTCGGGCTGCGGCCGCTGGTTGAATCCGGCTGGATCGCCACCGAGCGGGGCATCGTGGCCGATTGCAAATCCGGCGCGACGGGTGCCGGCAAGGAACCGAAGCGCGAGATGCAGTACGTGGAAGTGGACGAAAATTTCCGCGCCTACGGATTGTTCACGCACCGGCACACGCCGGAAGTAACGGACCACACCGGCGTCGCCGGAGAAAATATTGTTTTCACCACGCACCTCCTGCCGGTGGCTCGCGGCATCCTATCCACTTTGTATGTGTGGTTCGCGGAATCGCACACGCCGGCGGAAGTGGAATCGCTGTATCGCGCGTTTTATGCGGATCGCCCGATGATGCGCATCTGGCCGGCCGGGAAGCTGCCGGAGTTGCAGCACGTGGCGCACACCAATTTCTGCGATATCGGTTTTTCGCTCGATCCCGCGGGGCGGCGCCTCGCGGTTGTAAGTTGTCTGGACAATCTGGGTAAGGGCGCCGCAGGCCAGGCCGTGCAAAACATGAACTTGATGATGGGAATCGGGGAGGCAACAGGACTTCGATGAGATTAGTGGTCAAAGTTGCGGGGCAGTTACTGGATGATGCGGCGGCGATGGAAACGCTGGCGCGTCAGGTGGCGCAGCTTGCTCATCAGGGGAACGAGATCCTGGTGGTGCACGGCGGCGGGAAAATTTTCACCGGCACGCTCAAGCGCATGGGCATCGAAAGCAAGTTCATCAAGGGCCTGCGCGTCACCGATCGCGAAACGCGCGACGTGGCGGTGATGGTTCTCGGCGGCCTGCTGAACAAGCGCCTCGCCGGCGCCATTTCCGCCGCGGGCCAGCCCGCTGTCGGCGTCTGCGCGTCCGATGCCGGCTGCTTCCTGGCGGAGCCCATGATGCATGACGAAGTGATTGGCGGCCTGGGTTTCGTCGGGTACCTCACCGGCGTGAACCTGGATATTCTCGAATCGTTCTGGAAGGCGGGCATCGTCCCGGTTGCGTCCTGCATGGGCCTGGGCGCGGATGGCGAGCTGTATAACATTAATGCCGATCATATGGCGGCTGCCTGCGCGGAATACATTCACGCCGATCGCCTGATTTATCTGACGGACGTCGCAGGCGTGCTCGACGGCTCCAAGGTCGTAAAAGTCGTTTCGACCGCGGATGCCGAGGACATGATTCGCCAGAATAAAGTTTCCGGCGGAATGATTCTGAAACTGGAAGCCTGCAAGCGGGCGCTGAACGCCGGCGTCTCCGAAGTGCGCATTGTGGGTGGCTCCGTACCCAAGGGATTGATGGCCGCGGCCAATGGCGCGCGATTTCCCGGAACGCGGGTAACTTCTGAATTTCCGGCGCGAGCCACCGGAGTGATGCAGTGAAAGCGAAGGCCAAAAAGCCGGCGAAGAAGGCTGCGCCCGTGAGCGCCGCGTCGAAGATCGTCCTGCAGGATGCCTCGCAGCACCTGATGAACACCTACAGGCGCTCGGACATGATCTTCACGCATGGCCGCGGCTGCTACGTCTTCGACCAGAGCGGCAAAAAGTATCTCGATTTTCTGGGGGGCATTGCGGTCAACGCGCTGGGCTATTCCTATCCCGACCTGGTGAAGACCATGCGGCGGGAAGCGGGGCGCGCGGTGCATGTCTCCAACCTGTTTCACAATCCGTTTCAGGGACCACTGGCCGCAAAGCTCGCCAAGTGGTCTGGCATGGATCGCGCCTTTTTCACCAACAGCGGCTCGGAAGCCGTTGAGGGTTCGCTGAAGCTGGCGCGCATCGCCGCGAAGAAGAAGCCGGGCGGCGAACGCAAGACGCGATTTCTGGCCATGGAGCACTCGTTTCACGGCCGCACCCTGGGCGCACTTTCGATCACGCACCCGGTGAAATACCGCGAGCCGTTTGAGCCGCTCATCCCGGGAGTGGATTTTGTTGCGCTGAATGATGTTGCCGACCTGGAATCCAAATTCACGGACGAAGTTTGCGCCGTGATCATCGA
The DNA here is from genome assembly GCA_963774805.1 of uncultured Acidobacteriota bacterium. Classification (GTDB taxonomy): domain Bacteria; phylum Acidobacteriota; class Terriglobia; order Acidiferrales; family UBA7541; genus Palsa-360. The sequence goes on along the minus strand of CAVZGK010000016.1, from coordinate 408,897 downwards.
GCCGATTCAGGGTGAAGGCGGAATTTATCCGGTCACGAACGAATTCTGGAAACGCGCGCGTGCGTTGGCGACGCAGCATGGCGCCGCGCTGATCGCCGACGAAATTCAGTGCGGCCTCGGCCGTACCGGCAAGGCGTTTGCGTACCAGCGCCTCGAGGGCTTGCCGGACATCGTTATCGTGGCCAAGCCGCTGGCGGGCGGGCTTCCGCTCGGCGCATTTCTGGCGACCGAAGAATTCGCGTCCGCGTTTGTGCCTGGCTTGCACGGCTCGACGTTCGGCGGCGGGCCGCTGACCTGCGCCACGGGATTGGCGTTTCTCGAAGTCGTGGAGAAAAAGAAATTGCTGGCCAACGTTCGCGCGCGCGGCGCTGAGTTGAAAGCCGGCCTGGAGAAACTGGCCAGGAAGTTTGATTTCGTCCGCGAAGTTCGCGGCGAGGGCCTGATTCTCGGTCTCGACCTGGATGTCGACGGCGCTCCCTATGTAGCCGAAGCACTGAAACAGGGCTTGCTGATCAACTGCACGCACGAGCACATCCTGCGCTTTCTGCCGCCGTTCATTCTGAGCGCGCAGCAAGTAAAAGAAGGTCTCTCAAAAATCGAATCGGTCCTCGCCCGGACCGAGCGGCCGGCCAAGCCGGCGGCCGTACCTTCTACTTCCGCCGCGGCTTTGACGCTAGCGGCCGCGAGGTAAATATGAATGCGCGGCCCCAGGTCCATACATTGAGTCTTTCGTCCGATCTTCTAACCGGCGCCGAGTGGAACGCTTCGCAGATCACGGATTTGTTTCGCCTGGCCACGGAAGTCAAGGCGCATCCGGACCGCTACCGACTCGCTCTGAGCGGCCGCTCGCTGGCCATGATTTTTGAGAAGCCGTCCCTGCGCACCCGCGTGACGTTTGAAGTGGGCATCGCAAGCATGGGCGGCACTCCCGTATATCTCGACCATGCCGATACGCATCTGGGCGATCGAGAATCGATTCCTGACGTGGCGCGCTGCCTCTCGCGCTGGGTGCATGGAATCGTGGCGCGCGTGTTTTCGCAGCAGGCTCTGCAGATGCTGGCCGAGCACGCCAGCGTTCCGGTCATCAATGCGCTTTCGGATGTCTATCATCCCTGCCAGGCGCTTTGCGACTTTTTCACGCTTGAAGAGAAATTTGGGTCCGCGCGCGGATTGAAGCTCGCGTACATCGGAGACGGCAATAATGTCTGCCATTCCCTGATGGTTGCGGGCGCGCGCGTCGGAGCGCATATGCGCGTGGCCACGCCTCCGGGCTACGAACCGAATCCGCGAATCGTCGCGGCGGCCAAGCTGGAGGCTCTAGCGTCGCACGGATCGATCGAACTTTTCCGCTCGCCCGAGGAAGCCGTCTCGGGAGCGCAAGCGGTTTACACCGATGTTTGGGCCAGCATGGGGCAGGAAGCCGAGACTGAGATGCGCGCCGCAGTTTTCGCCGCGTACCAGGTCAACGCCCGGCTCATGTCCCAGGCCGCGCCTGACGCCGTATTTCTCCACTGTCTGCCCGCCCATCGCGGCTCCGAAGTGACCAATGAGGTCATCGAGTCGCCCCGTTCCATCGTATTTGACGAGGCGGAAAACCGCCTGCACGTGCAGAAAGCCATCCTGTTAATGCTCCTAAGCTGAAAGGACAACCGGTGCCGAAGAAAGTAGTTCTCGCCTATTCAGGCGGACTTGATACGTCAATTATTATTCCCTGGCTGAAGGAAACCTACGGCTGCGAAGTGATCGCCATGATCGGCGACGTGGGCCAGGAGGAAGATCTGAAGGCCGCGAAGAAGAAAGCGCTCGCGACGGGCGCCTCGTCCGCGACCATCGAGGATCTGCGCGAGGAATTTCTGACGGAATATGTCTGGCCGACGCTGCGCGCCGGCGCCGTGTACGAGCACAAATATCTGCTGGGTACCTCCATGGCGCGCCCGGTGATCGCCAAGCGCCAGGCGGAAATCGCGCTGGAAACCGGCGCGGACGCCGTCGCGCATGGTTGCACGGGCAAGGGTAACGATCAGGTGCGGTTCGAACTGGCGTACAAAGCCATCGCGCCCAAAGTAAAAATCATCGCGCCGTGGCGCGAGTGGACCATCAACTCGCGCGAAGACGCGATTGCCTACGCCAACCAGTACAAAATTCCGGTCGAGCAGACCAAGGCCAACATCTATTCGCGCGATCGCAACGTCTGGCACCTGAGCCACGAGGGCGGCGTGCTGGAAGATCCCGCCAACGAGCCCGACGAAGCGATGTGGCAATGGATTGCCTCGCCGCAGAAGGCGCCGGACAAGCCGGCGGTGGTCGAGATCGGTTTCGAGGCCGGCACACCGGTATCGGTGAACGGAAAAAAGAAGAGCGCGATGGCGCTGCTTGAGCAATTGAATGACATTGCCGCGGAGCACGGCGTGGGCCGGATCGATCTCGTGGAGAATCGCCTCGTGGGCATCAAGTCTCGCGGCGCATACGAAACCCCCGGCGGCACTTTGCTGGTTACCGCGCACCGCGAACTCGAAACGCTGTGCATCGATCGCGAAACCGCTCACTACTCCGAGGCGCTCTCGTTGCGCTATGCCGAGCTGGTGTATTACGGAGCATGGTTCACGCCGCAGCGGGAAGCTCTCGACGCATATTTCACCGAAGAGCAGAAGCGTGTGACCGGCACTGTTGGCCTGAAGCTTTATAAAGGCAACGTCACCACCACCAAGCGCGTGTCGCCCTACTCGCTTTATCGCAAGGGCCTCGCCAGCTTTGCCATGACCGGTTACAACCCGAAAGATGCGGAGGGCTTCATCAATCTTTACGCTCTGCCTATCACCATTCCCGAAGAATCGAAGCCACGGTGAGCGCCACGCCCAAAGAACAGCCGGGAAAATTGTGGGGCGGGCGGTTTGACCGCGCGCCCGACGAACTTTTCTATCAGTTTCAGCGCTCGTTCTCCTTTGACCGCCGCCTGCTGCCGTACGAGTTGGAGGTGGACCGGGTGTGGGCCGGCGCGCTGGAATCGGCGGGAATACTTTCCGTTGAGGAAATGCGGGACACGCTCACGGCGCTCGACAAGATTGCTGAGCGTGCCTCCAGCGAGTTTGCATGGCTCGGCGGTTCTCCCGCAGAGGACGTGCACCATTTCGTGGAGACCGCTCTAGTCGAATATCTCGGTTCGCTGGGGTACAAGCTGCACACCGGGCGCAGCCGCAACGAGCTGGTGGCCACCGATTTCCGCATGTTCGTCATGGAATCCGCCGGCGAGATGCGCGTAGCCGTGGCGCGATTGATTTCCGCGCTGGTCGGCCAGGCTGAAAAATATCTGGGAATTCCCATGCCGGGCATGACGCATATGCAGCATGCCCAGCCAATTCTGTTTTCGCACTTTCTGCTCGCGCATGCCGAAGCTTCCTTCCGCGATATCATGCGGCTGGATGCGGCGGCGGCCATGGCGGACGCTTGCCCGATGGGCTCGGGCGCGCTCGCGGGATGTGCGATCGACGTCGATCGTGGAGCAATCGCGCGCGGCCTGGGATTCGCGCGTCCGACCGCCAACAGCCTGGACGCCGCCAGCGATCGCGATTTCGCGCTGGACTATCTCTACGCTTTGGCCGTGATTGCCACGCATCTTTCCCGGCTCTCCGAAGATTTTGTTTTATTTGCGTCGCAGGAGTTCGGGTTCATCGTGCTGCCCGACGAATTTTCCACGGGCAGCAGCCTGATGCCGCAGAAGAAAAATCCCGATTGCTGGGAGTTGCTGCGCGGCAAGACCGGCCGCGTGACGGCCTCGCTGCACACGCTGCTTACGACCATGAAGGGCTTGCCCTCGAGCTATCAGCGCGATCTGCAGGAGGACAAGGAACCGGTGTTCGCCGCGCACGATCAGGCCATCGCCATGCTGACCGTGGCCGCCGGCGCCATCGCCGCCACGCGCCCCAACGAAGCGCGGATGCGCGAAGCCGCTTCGGATCCAGCGTTGCTCGCCACCGAAGCCGCGCACTATCTGGTGCGGCGCGGCGCGCCCTTCCGCCAGGCGCACGAAATTGTCGGGCAGATTGTTCGCGAGGGCGAACGCGCCGGCAAATCTTTTTCGACTTTGCCGATCGAGACTTTGCAGAAGTTCTCGTCCCTTTTCGCGCCGGATTTCTATGACGCGCTGAAGCTGGAGTCCGCACTGGCCGGCCCGGATGTCGAGGGCGGCACGGCGCCTGATCGCGTGCGCGATGCCATTGCGTCCGCCAAGGAGCGGCTCGCTGCGCTGGAGAAAAAATCGTGAGAGCCCGCACGGCCAAAATGAGCGACGCGGCCGCCGTGCACCGCGTGATCGCGCACTATGCGGGTGAAGGTTTGCTTCTCCCTCGAACCGAAGCGGAAATTCGCGAGCACATTTCGCGCTTTCTGGTGCTGGTCGAAAAGCGCGGCAGGGAAGAAAAGGTTCTGGGTTGCGTGGCGCTGGAGCCCTACGGGCCGGACCTGGCCGAAGTGCGCTCGCTGGCCGTCGCTCCCGAAGCGCGCGGGCAGGGAAGAAATGTCGGCGACCGGCTGATGAAAGCGGCGATGGACAACGCGCGGCGGCGCAAGATCGCGCGTCTGTTCGCCGTAACGCACCGGCCCGATTTCTTTTCACGCTACGGCTTCACCCCCGGACCGCGGCAAGCCGTTCCGGAAAAGGTGGAGCGCGATTGCGTAGGCTGCCCGAAAGAACGCAAGTGCACGCTGATCGCGACGGTCGCGACGATCATCCCGGAGCGCGAAGTCTTGCGCGTCCTGAATGGCCGGGCCAAGGAACTTTCCGTAGCGTAGTAGCACAGCGACTCTTCGCTGTGCGCTTTTGTAGGTTGCCGATGGTTCGAAAAGCGAAAGTGCAAGCGCAAGCATAAAATTGCAACACCCCACAGCGAGGACTCGCTGCGGCATCAGGAACCGGAGAAAAATGTCCAAACTTCCATCGGCCCGCGCCCTGCCGCGCGGGTTTCGTTTTGCATCCGCCGCCGCAGGCTTGAAGCGGCGCGGCCACACTGGAGCGCTGGACGTCGCGCTGATCGTTTCCGACGTACCGGCGTCGGGCGCCGCGGTTTTCACGCAGAATCTTGTGCAGGCCCCGCCGGTGGTTCTCTCTCGCGAACACGTGCGCGCCTCCGCCGGAGCCATGCGCGCCGTGATCGTCAATTCCGGCAACGCCAATTGCTCAGTCGGCCCGGGCGGCATGGTGGCGTCGCGCGCCACCGCCGAGCGCGTCGCCGAATTGCTCGGCTGCGGCCCAAAACAAATCGTGGTCTGTTCCACTGGAGTGATCGGCGTCCCGCTGCGCGTTGAGCTGATCCTGAACGCTGCCCCGGGACTCGCGAAGTCGCTCAAGGCGACGCCGAAAGCATTCGACGGCTTGACGCGCGCCATCATGACCACCGACACGCGCCCGAAGCGTGCCGCGGCCAGTTGCACCATCGGCGGCAAGAACGTTCGCGTTGCCGGCTGCGCCAAGGGCGCCGGCATGATCCATCCCAACATGGCTACCATGCTCTCGTTCGTAATCAGCGACGCCGCAGTCGATCCAGGCGTTCTTGATGTAGCGCTGCATGATGTCGTCAGCCGCACGTTCAACTCCATCACGGTCGACGGAGACAGCTCCACGAACGATACGCTGCTCGTGCTCGCCAACGGAGCCAGCGGCGCGCCCAAAATCACCGAAGCCAGCGGCGCGGACTATCAAAAATTTGTGGCCGCGCTGGAAAACGTTTGCAAAACCCTGGCCATGGGCATTGTGGAAGACGGCGAAGGCGCTACGCATCTCGTCGAAATCGAGGTTCGCAGCGCGCCGAGCGATGCCGCCGCGAAGAAAGTCGCGGAAACGATTGGGCTCTCTTCTCTGGTGAAGACCGCCATCGCCGGAGCCGATCCCAACTGGGGCCGCATTCTCGCTGCCGCCGGCCGCTCGGGCGTGCCATTCAATCCCGATCACGCGGAAATCTGGCTGGGCGGAATGAAAATGTACGGCCCGCCAAAAGGCGCTTCCTACTCGATCGCGTTACCGCTGGACGAGCGGGTAGCGCATCGCCGCCTGTTGAAAAAAGATGTCTCCATCGTGATCGACCTGCACGCGGGCACCGGATTTGCCCGCATGTGGACCTGCGATTTCACCAAGGAATACGTGGAGATCAACGCCAGCTATCGAACGTAGGTTTGAGTAGCACAGACTTCAGTCTGTGGGTTTCCATCTGATCGTGGCTCAAACATGAGGTGTAGCGCGAGCGGTGGCGCATGCTTCAGCTTGCGCAGTGTGGTTTTTTGTGAAGAAAGATGACCCGCTCGAACCGACACCGCGCAAGCTGAAGCATGCGCCACAGTAAACGCACGCCGCGCCAGCGGCAAAGTCCGTTCCGTGTCGACTCACTCCCACTTCCAGTCCATAAACTGCTCGCGCAGCGCCGTCTTGCGGAATTTCCCCACCGACGTGCGCGGGATTTCGCTGGCGAATACAAATCCGTCCGGCAGTTGCCACTTCGCGAATTTCGCGGACAAAAATTCGCGCAGCTCACCGGGAGCGGCCGTCGCGCCCTCGTTCAGCACAACCACGGCCAGCGGGCGCTCCTGCCACTTCGGATGCGGCACACCGATGACCGCGGCTTCCTTCACCGCGGGATGTCCCATCAGCGCGTTCTCCAGGTCCAACGAACTGATCCACTCCCCGCCGGATTTGATCAAGTCCTTGCTGCGATCGACCAGTTTCAAGTAACCGTATTCATCGATCTGCCCCATGTCGCCCGTGCGCAGCCATCCGTCCGCCGACCACTTGTGCGCTTCCTCCGGCAGGTTGTAGTAGGAGGAAGCAATCCATGGCCCGCGCAATTCGATCTCACCGACGCTGGAACCATCATGCGGCGCGCGCGTGCCGTCGGGACGCATGATGCGGGTCTCTACGATCGATGCCGGAACGCCCTGCTTCAGGCGCTGCTCGTACTTTTTTTCGTCGCTCCAGTCTTGCATGTGCGGTTGCAGGCGGGAACACGTGGCGTGCGGCGTCGTCTCCGTCATACCGAACAGGCTGATGACGGTGATCCCGTGGCGTTCGAACCCGCGCATCAGCGCTTCCGACGAAGCCGCGCCTCCCAGAAGCAGCCGGATCGGCCAGGACAAATTCCATCGACCAGGGTAACGGTCGAGCGCGTCGAGAACGCCAAAAAATACAGTCGGCACGCCCAGTGCCGCGGTCACTTTTTCCTTTTCCATCAGATCCAGAATTCCCTCGGCGTCCGCGAACGGCCCCGGCAGCACCACTTTCGCCCCGGCCATCGCCGCGGTGAACGGCATGCCCCAGCCATTGGCGTGAAACAGGGAAGCGACTTGCAGTACCGAGTCCTGCGTCGAAATCGCAAAGGAATTTACGGCGCAGCAATCCATGGAGTGCAGGACCAGCGCGCGATGTGAGTAGACCACGCCTTTGGAACGCCCCGTCGTCCCGGACGTGTAGCACATCGCTGCCGCGTCATTCTCATCAATCGGCGGGTAAGTGAAATCCTCACTCGCGGCGGCCAGCAAATCTTCATAGCCATCGCACCCCGCGGGAGTGTCTCCACCTCCAAACGGCACGACGATAATGCGTTCAAAATCGACCTTATCTCGAATCTTCTCGAAAACCGGCAGCAGCACGTCATCGACGATCAGGAAGCGATCCCCGGCATGATTTATGATGAACGCCAGCTCCTCGGGATGCAGGCGAAGATTCAGCGTGTGCAGCACAGCTCCCGCGCAGGGTACTCCGAAGTACGCTTCCATGTGCTCGCTCTGGTTCCACAGCAGCGTCGCCACACGGTCGCCGTGGCGTAATCCGAGGCTCCGCAATGCGTTCGCCAGCCGCCGCGATCGCCGGTACAGTTGGCCCCAGTTCGTGCGGAACACCCGCCGGTCCGGCCTGCGCGTCACGATTTCAACTCTTCCGAACACTCCGCCCGCGCGCTCCAGCAGCGCCGGAACGGTCAGCGGAAAATCCATCATCAGACCGCGCATAGGCCGATTCTCTCCGAGTAGGGATTCCGAATCCTACCATTAACTTCTCAGGTTTTCGCGCGCCGCGCGCTTCCACATTGATCCCGTCGCCGTCGCCGCAGATTGCACAACTAGTTATCGAGAGATCTTTCTGTTGACGAACGTTAAAATTTGAAGGAAGATGCGCGCGGAACTGAAGCGCGTCCTTTGTCGATGTGTCCTGGGTCCCGGCCCAAGCCCCGAACTAGACTCCGCCCTCTTCAGTCCCCGGTTCCGTGGATCCGCATTGCCACGGCCAGAAGGAGTTTTGCATTGAAGAAACTTTACGTGGGCAATCTGCCGTTTCAGGCTACGGAAGAGCAGCTGACTGCTCTCTTCACACAAAATGGAGTCACAGCGGCAAACGTCACCCTGGTGCGCGATCGTTTCTCAGGGCAACCTCGCGGGTTTGGATTCGTCGAAGTGAACGCTGATGATGAAGCCGAGCGTGCCATCCAGGCACTGAACGGCAAGGATTTCATGGGTCGCAACATCGTGGTGAACGAGGCGCGTCCCCCCCGAGAAGGTGGCGGCGGAGGCGGTGGCCGGCCCGGTGGCGGTGGCGGTGGTGGCCGCGGTGGCTTTGGCGGTGGCGGAGGCCGTGGCGGCGGAGGCGGTGGCCGGGGCGGAGGCGGTGGAGGGCGTGACCGAGATCGCGGTGATCGTGGCGGCGGTGGTGGTCGCTGGTAATTGCGTCATAATTGACGTCGAGTGGATACCGGTCGGGGAGGCGCAATGCGCTTCCCCGATTTTTTTCGTAGTACCGATTGATTTAAAAGCGAAACCGGATACCACTCATGTATTGGGTACTTCCCGTAGGAAACCAGTGGCACTTAGTTCGGCGCGCCGGCTCCGGCGGCTCCGTACGGGTTCAACTACCACGCGTCAGTGACGAACATTCTGCCGTAATCGGTCAACGCGTTTCCGTTAGGGCTTTTTCACGCCGTTGCCGATTTAAACGATTCCGCTTTATCCACGCGCCCTTCGGCATAGCGGTAGCGTTCCACCACCAAGCTCTCAAATCCCAGCCGTACCAGCGCCTCGATGTCCATTGCGCTCTCCGCTTTATCAAGCTCCGCGGCCGAAGCGTGCAGCGCGGGATTGCGCGGCAGGAAAATCGGACAGCAATCGTGAAAAGGCTCCGCGGAAATGTCATAGGTGCCGATCTTGTGCGCCGCATCCATGATTTCCATTTTGTCGTCGCCCACCAGGGGCCGGTACAACGGCATGTGTGTTGCGGCTCCCACCGCGGCCATGTTGTGCAGCGTTTGCGACGCTACTTGCGCCAGACTGTCTCCGGTGATAAGTCCCAGCGCGCGGTTGAAGCGCGCCACGCGCTCCGCGATGCGCAGCATCATGCGCCGGTACAGCAGGATCCGGAATTCCTCCGGCGCGCGCGCCACGATCTCCCGCTGAATCGGCTCGAACGGCACCAGGCACAGCTTCGCCGAAAACTGCCAGGGCACCAGGCGCTTCACCAACTCGCGCGCCACATGCACGGAGGACTCGCCCGGACGCGCCCCGCCTCCCCAGAAGTGCACGAAATTCAGGTGCGCCCCGCGTTTCATCATTTTGTGCGCCGCCACCGCGGAATCGAATCCTCCAGAAAGCAGGCAAGTCATGCGTCCCGCGGTATTCGGCGGCAGCCCTCCGGCGCCGGGAATTTTTCGGGCGTACACCAGCAACGAGCGTCCCGGAGGAATTTCGATGCGGCAGGTGAGATCGGGATTTGTGAGTTTGACGCGGGCGTCGCGTCCGGCTGCGCGCAGCTGGTCCGAGAGATACTGGCCCACCGAAACTTCGATATCGATGGTTCGCTGCGGAAAGGATTTATCGCTGCGCTTGGAGCGCACTGCAAACGTGGCAAACTTCTCTTCGCGGATTTCTTCCCAAGCGGCGCGGCCCAGCGCGCCCAGGTCATCGTTGCCGGTACGCGGCACGACGCGCGCCACCGCGTAGAACGCCACACCGAACACGCGCTCGATACGCGCCACGGCTTCCTCGGCCGAAGCCCCTTCGCCGAACTCCACCAGTAGCCGGTCGCCGGGGCGCACGATGCGCTCCACGGGCAAGCCCTCCAGCGCGCGCTTCAGCGCGATGTGCAGCTTGCTCAGGAAGAAGCGGCGATTTCCGCCCTTGAGCCACAGCTCATGGTAGTGAACGACAATGACCAGCTTAGACTTTTCCACAGGCTCCCCAGGGAATTAACCGATTCGACCAGTATACCAGCCGTTGGAAGACTTTATCGGTTTAGGCATACCGTGGCCAATGGTCGCGACTGTGGGCGCGTCTGCAAGAGCATTGGCCACAGCGAGTTGGCGGCTGCAGCACTCGCGACTGCTCGCCATGCAGCGCTCCGGCAGCGTGAACTCAACAAGCGTGATAATTTCTTTTTGGCCACCATCCGGAAACATTCTCCAGTCTTTTGTGGACGTCGTTCCCGTTGTGCCGTATACCCATGTACAGAAAAGCGCGCATGGACCCTTTTTTGTCGCGGCTCGCTGAACTAAGCGACCGCGCGTATGGTTCGCGCATCTCACTAGATGCACCTCGGAGCGTCACGAAGTTCCCCGTAACATGGGAGCCAGCGATGTGGGACAAGAACGATTGGCATCAGTTCTTCGCAATCGCAAACAAGCCCTGGGAACGGCGGCGTCCGCCCCGCCCGGTTTATCCGAGCGGCGCCAAGCGCGTGCTGCCCGCCGTAGGATTCAGCCTGTCCGAGCTTGACGACGCCGGTATCAACATGGAAGCGGCCGAAAAGCTGGGACTGCCTGTGGACGCGGCGCGTATCGGCGCCTATGGCCCCAACGTATCAGCTTTGCGTGAATTTGTCCGTTCCGCGCGCCCCACAGGCAAAACCGGATAGCCGAGTTTCGATTCCCAAGCCATTTGTTTTCAGTAGAACAGGCTTCAGCCTGTTGCTTTTCGTCACCAGCGCGACTCACTTTTTTGTAATTGAGGTTCTGGCGCATGAAGCCCGGCCCGGGCTTCCTGCATCGAATAGCCTGGCGTTCCTAGTTAGTTCACGCGCTTGAAAATCAAGGGACCGGTACTTGACGCCGGGAAATCTTCCGGTAAACTTCCCTTTCTGTCTCAGGACCAAGATGCAGACTGTATCCAACACGACCTTGCTGGCCGCCGCGAATGCCGCGGACGAGACCCAGCACGACTTTGAGTTCCCGCAGCGCGAAGCGGCCTTCTTCTACGGCCTGTTCCTGCGCGGGCACTCGGCGGAAGAGCTGCGCCGGGATATTGAAGTTCCGCCGGCCGTTTTGCTGAAGTGGCACCGTGAATCGGAGCGGGATCCCTCGCTGCGTGACGTTTTCACCCGTATGCTGGACTTCCGCCGCCACGTCCTGGCCATCTTCGATGCCTTGATTGACACTGAATCGCGCCCTCAGCGCGTGCAGTAAAAATCCCTACCATCGCATTTCGTTTGGTTTCAGTTGGTCAGGCTTCAGCCTGTCTGGTTTAGGTCTGGACCGGCGCGAAAGAAACCCCGCAGGCTGAAGCCTGTCCCGCAAAAACCGTGCCGCCTTGCGCCCTCGCAAGCGAATCTCCGTGATAGACTTAGCCTGAGCCCCGCAGAATGTTGCACCGCGAACGCGCCGCAATTCGAGCCCTCCATCTGAGTTGGATTGACCTGATCTGGCTGCTTTTTCTGGGCGGCCTGGCCCTGCTTCCCCCGGTCAACGAAATCCACAAGCAATTGATCCTGCTGGCGATCGTGGTCGTGCAGATCTCGGAAGGCTGGCTGATCTCTCAGCTGCCCAGGAGGGGACCGAGTTACGCGGTTCTGATCAAGATCCTGCTGGCCACCATGCTGCTGGATCACACCGGCGAATTCGGGATCAACAGCAATTACTACCCGATTTACTTTCTGCCGGTGGTCAGTGCGGCGATTTACTTTGGCACGATCGGCGCCCTGGCGTGGACCGCGGCCACATCGCTCGGCTATCTATCGCTGCTGTATCCGGCGCTGCAGGATTCGGACATTACGCCGGAGGGCTACAGCATTCTCACGATTCGAGTCCTGTTCTTCTTCGTGGCGGCCATTTTGGTGAACCGCTTCGCGGTAGAAAACCGGCGGCAGGTCCAGCGGCTCGAGGAATTATCGGAACGGCTGGAAGAAACCAATCGCCAGTTGCGGCGCGCCGAGGCTGACGTGCGCCGCGCCGAGCGCCTCGCCGCGCTCGGCCAGCTTTCCGCCGGGCTGGCGCACGAAATTCGCAATCCCCTGGGCGTGATCAAGGGCTCGGCGGACTTACTTACGCGCAGAGTGTCGGAATCCGAGCCCCTGGTAGCGGAGCTGGCTGGATACATTTCTTCGGAAGTGAACCGGATTAACACGCTGGTCGTGCGGTTCCTGGACTTCGCGCGGCCGTCCAAGCTGCAATTGCGCAACGAACGAATCTCAGAGATTGTCGATCGCGCGCTGGACGCGGCCAAGGCTTCCGTCCCGGACAGCGCCGCGAGAATTGACCGCCAGTACGCGCCGAACGTCCCCGAAATCGCCGCCGACGCGCAACTCTGCGAGCAGGTTTTCGTCAATCTGATTACCAACGCCCTGCAAGCCATGCAGGCGCAAGACGCCGCGCTGGAAAAAATCGTGCGCCTGTCGATTGCGCCCGAAGAATCGAACGGTGCGGAGGGCGTTGGCGTGATTGTGGAAGACACCGGCCCGGGCGTGCCGCCGGAATTACGCGAGCAGATTTTCAATCCGTTTTTCACTTCAAAGAAGGATGGCGTGGGGCTGGGCCTGTCGATCGTCGCAAAAATCGTGGACGACCATCGCGGCACGATCCGCCTGGAGCAAAACTCGCCGCACGGCGCGCGCTTCCACGTGTTTTTTCCTGCGGCGGGATCGTAAACTCGAAGTTCCTTTATGAATGGTCCTTGTGGGTCGCGGCTTCACAGGTTGCGGAAAAAACACCTCGTATTGTCATTCTGAGCGAAGCGAAGAATCTCTCTTCGATTTAAGTGCAAGCAAAAAGAACAAAGAGAGATTCTTCGCTTCGCTCAGAATGACAATATTTCGGATTTTTCCGCAGCCCTGTTCAGCGGCGACAATTGGAATTCCAATAACAAAGGGCTTTAGCCCCGGACGCGCTCTTAATTTCTGGGCAGATCGATTTGCGAGATGCCATCTACAGTAGTTCTCGCACCAAACCTCGGCTGTGCCGCTAAATCTGCGAATACGCTGTCGGCGTCAGGATCAGATTGGTGATGTTCGAAACGATCGGTTCGAACGCATACTTGGGCTGCGTCGAGTAGGACTTCCAGTCATCGGAAGCCCGGAATGCCGCCCACTGCTTGTCGCGAGTCGCCAGGCTGTCAAAGCACAGCATGTAGGTAAGGTTCGGCAGGCGCGGGCCGATCAGCGTTTCGCTGTAAAAAATCTGCTCGAAGCCGTTCTTGGCGAAAATGTCCGCTTCGCCCGATTGCATCATTTCCACTTTGCGCCGGTGATCCTGGTCGGTGGCGCCTTCGTAGATGCGCAATTCGAAAACGCGCGGGCCCTTGGTAGCCGTCGCTTTCGGAAGTACCACGTTAGGCCACTTCTCGAAAGCCTGGAGAAACGTGCTGTTCATGCGATCGAATGCCGGTTCCTTGGCCGGCGCTGTGAGGAATGGCGCTCCAGACTTGATGTACTCGGCGTCCTGATTCAGGCTGGCCTCGATCGTGGCGACTTTTTCCGCGGACTGACCGGGCATCAGCACATAAATCGAAGGCGTGTCGGGCCCGATGGAAAGATCGAAGACGCCGACGGGCCCGATGCCCTGTCGGCCCAGCGCGGGGATCAGCGCGTCACGAAAAAAATCGTCACACAATTTTCGCTGCGGGCCCGCGTTGATGTGGTAGCGCCGTAGTTGGTAAAACTCACGGCCCTTCGCGGACATCATTCCTTGGGCCGCTTCCAATGTCTTGCCGGCCGCGGAAACCGCCAGCGCCGATGCCGCGAGCGACGTTGCTAGAAACTTTCGCCGTTCCATGGAATCCTCCCGAAGGACAGGCTTCACAGTTTGCGGAAAAACTACATCTTTTTGTCATTCTGAGCGGAACGAAGAATCTCTCTTCGATGTAAGTACAAGCAAAAGATCAATGAGGGATTCTTCGCTCCGCTCAGAATGACAACGTTTTTGAGTTTTTCCTCAGCCTGTTCAGTCTGTCCGATTTAGATTTTGAATCGCTACAAAGAAATGTCCGGCTGAAAGCCGGCGTTACTTCGCTGCCTGCGCGCTCTCCCGCGCGCGATCCAGAATGTACGCGTGGATCAGTCGAACCTGCGCCGAAGTAATGTCCCCCGTGAACGATGGCATTCCGAATTCCTTGCGCGCGCCGCCTAGCACGATTTCCTCAAACATGGCGTGCGTGGTGTCCGCCGCATAGCGCAAGTCCGGCACTTCTCCGCCGCTGATGGCGTCGCCGCCGTGGCACCGCGCACAGGTATTGGCAAAAAGTTTGCGGCCCTCTTCGACTTCCGCTTTGGTGGCCGCGAGTTTGAACGTGGGCATCGGCACCGGCTTCACGTCATTCTTGTAAGCGGGAACCGTCGCAGTTCCGCCAAGTTTGAAAACCATCAGCCTTCCGGAACCCACATGTCCCTTGCCTGGCGGCCGGTTGCCCAGCACCTGGGGTCCGCCCCAGCCGCTTTCCACCGCCACGTATTGAATGCCCTCCACCGTGAAAGTCATCGGCGGCGCCGCGATACCCACGCCGGCGTCGAAATCCCAAAGCGATTTGCCGTCCGTGGCGCGATACGCGGAGAACTTTCCGTCGGCGCGTCCCTGGAAAACCAGATTGCCGGCCGTAGCCAGCGTGCCGCCGCTTTTTGGATTGGGCAGCTCGACGCGCCACGCTTCCTTTTGCGCGACCGGATCCCAGGCCAGCAGATGTCCCGTAACATTCATCTTGAGGTACGCGTCTCGCGCCGGACCACGATAGCTGCGGTCCGAACCCGTGGTTTGATCGTGCAGATTAATTTTCCAATTGGGAATGATGGCATGGATAGAAGCGTCCTCCAGAACCGGCAGATAGACGAGGCCGGTTATGGGGCTGTAGGACATTGGATTCCAATTGTGCGCGCCTTCGGCCGAGGGTTTCACGAGCGCGGCGTCTCTCAACTGGCGCGCCGCGGGATTTTCGATAGGGCGCCCGTTGGCGTCGATGCCGGTCGCCCAGTTCACCGTTCCGAAAGGTTTGGCCGAAATGAGCTTTCCATTTTCGCGGTCCAGCACGTAGAAGAAGCCGTTCTTGTTGGCCTGCATGATGACGCGCCGCTGCGCGCCGTCGATGGCCAGCGTCGCCATCAGCAGCGGCTGCGTGGCATCATAATCCCAGTTGTCTCCGGGCGTCGTCTGATAGGCCCACGCGAAATCGCCGTTGTCGGCGTGCAACGCGACGATCGAGGCTACGTACAGATCATCGCCCTTCCCGCGCAGTTGGTCATACCATGGCGAGGCGTTTCCGGTGCCGAAGTACACCAGGTCCAGTTCCGGATCGTAGACCATCGATTCCCAGGCCGTTCCACCGCCGCCCGCCTTCCACCATTCGCCGGACCACGTCGCCGCGGCCTTTTTCAGAGCTTCGGACTCAAACGGTTTCGAAGGATCGCCGGGCACAGTGTAGGTGCGCCAGGCAAGCATTCCCGAATCCGCATCGTACGCGGACACGAACCCGCGCACCGGATATTCGGCGCCGGCGTTGCCGATCAGCACGCGCCCCTTGGCAATTCTGGGCGCCGCGGTAATGGCGTAGCTGCCGTCTTTGGGAGTAGTCTGCACGTCCCAGACCGGCGCGCCGGTTTTGGCTTCGAGAGCAATCAGCCGCCCATCCAGTGTTGCGAAGTACACGCGATCCTTGTACAGCGCTACGCCGCGATTCACCACATCGCAGCAAACGTACTTGGCGTGATCCTTAGGAACTTTCGGATCGTATTCCCAAAGTTTCGTTCCGGTTTTCACATCGAACGCGTACACCATGCTCCAGGAACTGGTGATGTAGATCACGCCGTCCTTGACCAGCGGCGTGGCTTCTACGCCGCGCTTGGTTTCCAGGTCATAGGACCAGGCCAGTCCCAGCTTGCTCACGCTGTTTTCGTCGATGGATTTCAGCGGGCTGAAACGCTGCTCGGAATAGGTGCGTCCGTAGGTGAGCCAGTTGGCGGTGTCGCCGTCGGCGGCGCGCAGCGCGGCATCATCCACCACCGCGGCCTGCTGCTTGTGGCCGCATCCCAGCGCCGCAGCCATGCAGATTGCCGCGCAAGCCAGTACTCGCCATCCGGACCAGTTCTGACGCATCAGTTCCTCCGCTGAAATTCACCGATTCAGCCTGATTCGGCCGGGTCAAACTTTTTTGGTGTCCATCGAACAGATAAGCCGCGGGATAGGATACTGTCAAGGTGTAATTTGCCGGAGGCAAGCGCAAATCAGTGGCGCATGCTTCAGCTTGCGCAGAGCTATCCGCGGCCAAACCGATTGTCAAACTGGCCGCAGGTTTAAGTAGCACAGACTTCAGTCTGTGGATTTCCATTTGATCTTGGCTGGAATTTCATCTCTCTAGAACAAGCCAGACTAATACCGGCGGCCTGAGTTCACTGATGAACCCCCACAGGCTGAAGCCTGTGCTACGGGAATGTGCTACTTCACTTTGAGTTTTTTGGATCCTTGTCCTTGTAACCCTTCTTGGTCACTTCGGCGGCGCGTTGTTCGAGCGCCGCGCGGGTGAAAAGGTCGGCGCCCAGGTCGGAATTGAATTTGCACGTGGAGAGAAATGTCTGGGAAAGTTTGCGGTCGTTGCGGGCGAGTTCGATGCTCAGCGGAGTTCGCACTCCGTCAAACGTCATGAACTGCGTGTAGCTGGTGATGACCTCGGTGCGCTGGCGCGTTTCGGGATTGCGCGTGGCCACCACCCAGCGCAGCGGCAGGTGCGTGCGCTGATCCACGCCCAGGCGCATCTCGCGGTGCTCGCTGTCCACAAATTCAATCCACTCCGCTTCCTTCAGATCGATCAGGTCGGTGCCCGCGTAGCGCACGTCCACGCCGGGCTCATTCATGCGCTTTCGCAGCATGTTGTTCATGCCGGTCTTGATCTGCTCGTTGAAATTTTGGATCAGGTCGTCGGCCTGGTTGGACACGCCGCTCTTGTCCAGCGACCAGCCTTCCTTGCCGTTGAACACGGTAATCAGCGCGCCGCCGTGCGTAATCAGCAAATCGTCGGAGCCCATCAGGAATCCCAGGATGGTGTGCTCGCCCTTGGTGAAGTATTCCACGCGGTTCTTATCCGGCAGCAGCCACTGGTCGCGGAACTGCGTAAAGCCCATCAGCGTGCCCACCGTTCCGAACTGCGCGGCGCGACCGTCGCACTGCGTATCGCGCACATTTAGATAGGATTGTCCGCCCAGCGCGCCGATCACTTGCTGCAGGACTTGCCGGGCCTTCACCGTGCTATCGTCCGGCGCCAGTTCCTGTGCCGGGCGGGCAGCCGCTTGCCGGCCGCCGGCCCAAGTGAGCGCCAGGACCAGAATCGCTCCAGCCAGAATTCGAAACGTCATCCGCAAGGACAGAAACCTCTACTTATATGGAAGTGTTTGCGGGCCATAAGGTTGCCAGAATTTCGCAGCGCCGTCGCTTCGCCTGCGGATTGCTTCCGCGAACAGTGTACTTGGCTCGCGCCAGTTTCTAGCGTTCCGCTCGTGCGCGATTTGCGGCCGCCACTACATCTCGAAACAGCGCTTGCGCCAGCGCATCTTCGGGCATGCGTTCCGGATGCCACTGCACGCCCACCACCCAGTTCGAACCGTCGGCCCACTCCACGGCCTCTATCACTCCGTCCGGTGCGCGCGCGGTAACACGCAGGCCGCGGCCCGGTTCCAGCACAGACTGATGATGCCAGGAGTTCACGTCCGATTGCGCCGCTCCGGCCAGCGCGAAGACGCGCCCGGTTCCCAGATTCGCCCCGTGCATGGCGTCCGGAGTTTCGGTGCCGTCCGGAAGTTCATCTTCCTCCGGACTGTGGCAGATGCGGGTGCCGATTTCGGTGGGGATGTCCTGAATCAGGCTGCCGCCGAGAAAAACATTCAGCGATTGGATGCCGTAACAGATCGCCAGGACCGGCTTGCCTTTTGTAAGCGCGTGCTCCAACAGCGCAAAATCGGTGCGCTCGCGGGATCCGTCGGCGGCCGCTGCGGCCAGATGCCGCCTCGCGCCGTAATGCGCGGGATCGATGTCCGCCGGGCTGCCGCTGAGGACGATGGCATCCAGGCGTTCTGTTTCGCGGCGAAACGCTTCGGAACCGGAAGTCAGGGAGAGTAGCACGGCTTCTCCGCCCGCTTTTTCCACGGCGCGCAAATATTTATCTATTTTGGAACGCTTGTCGGCAGCCTCTTCCGCGGCAGTGCGCCACGGTACACCAATGCGCGGACGTGAGGAAACTTGCTGGTCCATGGGAGCAGCAATCGTAGCATCGCGCCGGATGGTCAGCAACACGGCCCCGGAGCGGGCTATTCCCTGCACCCTGGATTGGGGCCATACGCCGTCACTGTATTTGAGGGGCTACGCTTCGCTGGCCACCATTCCTTCGTACGTCACCGATCTGGAGTTCGATGTCGAAACGTTTTTTCTCACGAAATAGGCGAGCGCGGAGAAAGCAGCGTGGGTGTGAACTATCCGAGAGTACCGATGGCGGGACAGTCCTGGCGACGCTGACTGGCTCGGCGTGCGGAAAAAGTGTCTCGTTTTATCATTCCGGGAGAAGCGAAGAATCTCTCTTCGATTGAGGTGCGAGCAAAGAAACAAAGAGAGATTCTTCGCTGCGCTCAGAATGACAACGTCTTGAATTGTTTCGCGTTCTCTTCCGTCTCCGCCGTTTCGCATTCGCCAGCCCGAACCACTCCGGCGGAATCCACGCCGCCTCCACCTAGGTCGCGCTGACCTTTGACGGCTCGGCGGAGGGTTCCCGCGGCGCGTTGACTGTTGGCTCCGGAATATTTTTGCGCCGCAGCAATTCCACGATGGCCTGATACAGATTGCTGCGCTGCTGGTGCCGCTCATTGGCGCGCGTTACGTAGCGCACGGCGATTTCAAAGCCGGTGCCCGCCGGGCGCACGCTGATCGCCGGGCCCGCCGTCATGGAAGTGGCGCCGCGCACGCTGCTCAGGTTGCCCCATTCGCGTTCCGCCACCTGGGTATTGGCTTCGGTTTCTTTCGAGACAATTTTCTGAATCTCCTGCGCCACCGGGTAGGGATCCTGATTGACGGGGATCGCCAGCACCATTTCGTCCCACAGCCATTGCCCGGAGGTCGAGAAATTAAAATAGTGGCCCTCGATCGCGTAGCTGTTGACGAACGTCACGCGGCGTCCTGTGGGATGGCCGGGATCGTTCCAGTTGCCGGTTTCCAGCAACACCGTGTGGAACAGGCCGATGTCCACGACTTCGCCGCTCACGCCGTTGATTTCCACCCAATCGCCGTGACGGATTCCATTTTTGCCCATCAAAATAAACCAGCCGAAAAATCCGACGATGAAATCCTTCATCGCGACGGTCAGTCCGGCGCCGGCCAGCGCCACGACCGTGGCTAGTTGCGTGGGCATGCCGAACAGGATGAGCAGTATGGGAATGGCTCCCACGGTGCGCGTGGCGATTCGCGCCACCGAGCGCAGTGTGAGCAGCCTCTGGTGATCGGCCTCAAAGCGCGCGAACACCCTCTCAAGAAAATACGAAGTCACCAGCACCGCGATGCCGATCCCCAGAATCAGCGCGACGGAAATCAGCAGCCCGTGCATTAAATCGCGGCGTCTCGCGGCGACCAGCGCGCTCCATTGCGCGTACACCCCCTCCAGGTCCTGGTCATTGCGAATGCGGCTGTCGAGCCCCGACAATCTTTTCTGCAGAACTGTCAGCGATTTATAGGAAGAGATGGCTTCCTTGGTTTGCGTCGAGACGCCAGGTGCTGGGCTCGCGGGAGTTCCGGCTGGGCTGGGCGGGGGCAGCGCCGGGGGCAATTTCTGAGACTGTTGCGCTTGCGCCTGCTCCAGCTGCTTCTCAAGCTGATCGTGCCGCGCGGCCAGCCGGGCCACAGCCGCGGCCGCCGTTTGCTCTTCATGGTTCAGGCGCGCCACGATGGATTGCAGCGTGTACCAGGTATGCGCTCGCGAGATGAACGAGTAGGAAGCCGGCAGCGCCGAGCCCGCCTGCTTTCCCACGATGCCCAGGTCCAGCTGGCCGCCGCTGGCCTGTTCGGAGGCGTTGTATTCGTCGATCATGCGCTGTACCTGGTTTTGCGGATCGCCTCCGGCGCGTTCCAGGTCTTCGTGCGCGTCAGCCAGTTCGTCCTCGGTCAATTCCTGGCGGCTTTTGGCCAGGTCGAGTTGTTGGGTCAGCGCTTCCTTCTGATTGTCTTTGGCGGCTTCCACTTCCTTGGTCAGGCGCGCCACGTCGGCAGTGAGCGCGGCATCGTCCGCTTCGCTCTTGGTGACGCGCTCCTGGATCGCTTTGATTTCCGGTGTGACGTTCACCTGGCGTGCGGCGGCCTGATAGAGCGCGCCGGCGAACGCGAAATCCACTTCGTGGTCGGCCTTGCGCAGGGCGTCGCGCGCCAGATCCTGTTCCTGGGGAGTCGCGGCGAGTTCGGCAAGAGACTGCGTGTTGCGGAATTGTGAAAGATCGACGGGGGACTGCGTTAATTTGGAGGTGGACGTCGATCGCGCCGTGGATACGGTACGCGAGCCCCATTCCGTGGTCAGGGCCAGTCCCGCGCCGGTCACCACCAGCAGTGCGATCAATACAATCAGCAGGATACGCTGGCTACGTTGCATATCGTTTCGATTCCGCCTTCGTTTGGATTCACGATGGCCGGTGGGTGGCCACGATTTGCCGAGCGAGTTTTTCTTACGCGCCGAGCCAGCGGCCCAGCGGCTCCCAGCCCTCAGCGTGATCGCAGATCACTTTGACCGTGGCCGTAATGGGGATGGCCAGAATCAGCCCGACCGCGCCCCACAGCCATCCCCAGAATAGCAAAGCCATCGTCACGGCGAGAGCATTCAAATGCACGCGCCGCCCCACGATGGCGGGCATCAGGACATTCATCCCGATGATGTGCAGAAACGTCACTCCGGCTGCCACACCCAGGTAAGGGCCAATGGTGCTCCACTGCGCCAGTCCGATCAGCAGCGGCGGAATCCACGCCAGCAGGACGCCGAGGTATGGCACCAGGTTCAGCAATCCCGAGACGCTGCCCAGCAGGAACGCGTACTGCAAATGCATCAGGAGGAACAATCCCCAGCTGGCCAGCATCAGGATCAGTGCAATCAAGGCGTTGCCGGCGACAAAGCTGCGCAGCATGGAACTGACTTCATCCAGGGCGGACTGCACGCGTTCCCGATTTTCATCGGGGAACAGCTCGATGGTCGCGCGCCAGATTCGCGGTTTGGCCGCCAGCATGAAAAATACCAGGAAGGGCACGAACGTGGCCACCAGCAGCACCGAATACAGAGAACCGACTCCGCGCAGGAGCCATTCTCGCACCGGCGGCGGCTCCACGGTGCGCTGCGGAGTGCGGGCTTTCTCTGTCGCCGGAGTGATGGCGTCCACGCCCTTTTCTACGGTGGCGATTTGGCGGTCAAACGCGGTGGTGACATGGCGCAGCACACCGCTGTAGCGCGGCCAATCGGCAAGAAACTGGTCGGCGCGCTGCACGATCAGATAACCAAGGCCGCCGATCAGCGCCGAGACCGCGAGCATCACGACGAACGCGCCCAGCGCCCGGGGAATGTGAACGCGTTCGAACAGGCCGACCACGGGATCGAGGAAGTACGCCATCAGTACAGCCAGCAGCAGCGGCACTACGACGTCAGCCGTGAAGTACAAAAACGCGAACACAATGGCCGCCGCGATGATCCGTTGGGAAGGGTTCGAACGAGCCGAAACTTTGACATCGTCGATCTGCATACACCACCGGTTTGACCATAGCATACCCCCGGATTCCGGGAAATCGGAGTAAACTGCGGCTTGCCCGAGGCAGCACCGCTGCGCTACCGTAGGAACTGCCACCATGCTCGCTGCCGCTCTCCCCGTGACCCCGCTCTCGCGCTTGGATTTCCGGGCGATTGTAGACATTCTGATTATTGCCGGGTTGATTTACTACCTTTTGAAATTGCTGCGCGGCACGCGCGCCGTGCAGATGCTCGTGGCCCTGGCGCTGCTTGCGGTTTTCTATCGCGGGGCGCAATGGGCACGGCTGGAAATGGTCGAGTGGCTGCTCACCACCATGCTGCCGTACGTGGCCATCGCGCTGATCATTCTGTTTCAGCCGGAAATTCGCAGGGCGCTTTCCCGCGTGGGCCGCAATCTTTCGCTGATGCGATTTGCGTCGCGCAATCCCAAAGGCACGTATGATGACATCGTCATGGCGGCGGAATACTTTTCGCAGAACCGCATCGGTGCGCTGATCGTGGTGGAGCGCCAGGCCGGCCTGCGCACGTACATTGAGAGCGGCATCCCGCTGGACGCCAAGCTTTCGTACGATCTGCTGGTGTCGATTTTTCGTCCCGGATCTCCGCTGCATGACGGCGCGGTGATCATCGAAGGAACGCGCGTGGCGGCCGCCGGATGCTTCCTGCCGCTTTCGCTGAATCCCTTGATTTCCAAGCAGCTGGGAACGCGGCATCGCGCGGCCATCGGAATCACCGAAGACAGCGACTGCCTGGTAGTCCTGGTGTCCGAGGAAACCGGAAACATCTCGGTGGCGTCCGCGGGCACGCTGGAATCAAATTTGACGCCGGAAGATTTGAGTGACCGCCTGCGCGAAATGGTTTCGCGCCGCCGCGTCACCCTGGTTCTGCCCACCGCCGTATCCCAGGCGCGAACTCCGGCACGGAGATAGATGTTGGTCTTCCTTCGCAAATACGTACTAGCCAATGCCGGCCTGAAACTCCTGGCCCTGGCCGTTTCTTTTTTGTTGTGGACCACCTATACAGCCGAACCCTACGCCGAGGTCGGCTTTCTCGTGCCGCTTGAATTCACTACCATGCCGCCGCAACTGGAAATTTCCGGAGATGTCCCCACCGCCGTGCGAGTCCGTGTGCGCGGGCGTTCCGTGCTGCTGCGCCGCATGATTCCCGCCGATCTGACCCTGCGCCTGGATATGAAAGACAGCAAGCCGGGCACGATGGTCATCGATTTCACGCCGGAAATGGTGGGAACGCCGTTTGGCGCCACCGTGGTGCAGGTGGAGCCCACCGAAATCCACGTTACTCTTGTGCCGCGCCCTACCGCGGCCCGTCCGGGGGATTGACCGCGCGCGTGCTAGACTTTTCTTCGAGGGCGCAGGTTGTGCCCCGACCATCCTGATCCGCGATGACCGAGGACCATGACCAAGGAACTATTCGGCACTGACGGTATTCGCGGTATTCCCGGCACCTATCCGCTGGACGACGCCACCCTCTACGGCGTGGCCCGCGCGCTCGGTAAATATCTGCTGGAGAGTGATCCCCAACCGCGCGTCCTGCTTGGTATGGACACGCGCGAATCGGGCCCACACATCGCCTCGCAGCTGGCCGCCGGCCTGGCCGATGACGGCGTGGCGGTGCTGTCCGCCGGAGTTATTACGCACGCCGGGGGTCGCGTGCCTGGTGCGGCAAAAGAAATTTTCCGCGGGCATGGTGATTTCCGCGTCGCACAATCCTTTTCATGACAACGGCGTAAAACTTTTTGCCGGAACCGGCATGAAGTTTCCGGACGATGTGGAGGAACACCTCGAAACTGAGATTCACCGCCACAAGGGCCGCGAAACTTCGCCGCACGGCGTTCCGGTTTCCGCCGATCTTTCGCTGGACGAAGAATACCTGGCCTACCTGCGGGGCTGCGTCATTGCCGGTGCGAATTTGCAGGGGCTGAAAGTAGTGCTCGATTGCGCCAACGGCGCGGCCAGCGAACTTGGCCCCGAACTTTTCCGATCGCTCGGCGCGGAAGTCATCGCCATTCATAATTCGCCGAACGGCCGGAACATTAATGACGGCTGCGGATCGCTGCATCCCGAGAAATTGCGGGAGAAGGTGATCGAAACACGCTCGGCGCTGGGCGTGGCATTTGACGGCGATGCCGACCGCGCCATGTTCGTGATCGTCCAGCGGGCGCCATGTGGACGGCGACGGAGTGCTGCTGGCCGTGGCCCGCTATTTTAAATCCATCGGAAAATTGCGCGGCGGCCGCGTGATCGGCACAACCATGGCCAACCTGGGGCTGGAGCGCGTGCTGGAAAAAGAGGGCTTGACCCTGGCACGCGAGCCGGTGGGCGACCGCTACGTTCTGGAGGAAATGCTGCGCAGCGGTGCAAACCTGGGCGGCGAACAATCCGGCCACATTATTTTTCTGGACGATGCGACGACCGGCGACGGCCTGCTCACCGCGCTGAAAATCGCCGGCCTCGTCGCGCTGCGCGGCCCGCTCGATGATTTGATCTGCGGCCTGAAAGTATTTCCGCAAACGATTGTGAACGTGAAAGTGAAATCCAAGCCTCCGCTGGAATCCCTGCCCGTCGTTTCGGCCGCCATCGAAAAAGCAACGCGAACGCTGGGCGCCGCGGGCCGCGTGGTGGTCCGCTACTCCGGCACCGAGCCCAAGGCGCGCGTGATGGTCGAAGCCGAGCACGCCGAAGACGTGAACCTCTGGGCCGAAACGCTGGCCTCCGCCATCCGCAACGCCATCGGCGCGTAAACTATTCTCCTGCCGGCAGGGAACGTTTTCTCTTTCCTGGCTTCCATATCAAGTGGCAACCGATCGCCGCCCTGAGTGGACTGTTCGGCGCGCTGGAAATCATTCTCTCCGCGTGCCCTAGCCTGGTGGTTTGGGGTTTGATACTGTTATGGCCGATCCGCTGGGCTTAGCGCCGCTGGCGCATCAACAGGGCGCAAACCACGCCGGTGCCCCAAGTTTGAATCGGGGACACCTGCAGTATCCCGAAGACCATATGCTTTGCATTACAAATATGTGAAAAACTGTAGATTGCCACCGGCCTGAAGACCGCTTGCTACTACAAACAGATCGCAACCATTCATAAAATGAGTCATTTAGCGAACCTGTTCAGAAAGGCCGATGGTCTGGCAATCAGAGTGCACTTAAGGGAGACAAGTGGTTTTGAAGTTTTTTCCCGGGGTGGTGATAGAGTTCCGGCGTATCCGGAACGGGGTGAAATGGGGTTATGCTGGAAGGGGTCCGGAAACGGACCCCTTTCGATTTTCAGAACCTCTTCTGAACCTGGCCCGCGCTAAAGCAGGTAGCTTCCGAAGTTTCATTGGGCGCGAGTATATTCCAATTGAACATCGTAGCGCGTCTGTGATCCTGGCATTTCCCTGAAAGAATCCGAAACAATGTTACCTGTTCCGCACCCGCATTTCCGCGGCGCGTTGACGCTTGTCTCCCGGCCCATTTAGCATGAACAGGACCGCAACGAGCCCCGCGACCTATGGCCAAAACCGTCGAAGAAGACCTCGGACAACTCGAACGGGACATCCGCCAGCTGAAGATTGAGTACGAACAATACTTCGGCGGAGGAAAGTCCCGGCCGCCGACGGATATCGAGTGGCGCATCGACACGCTGGTGAAGCGCTACAGCGATCGCGGCGCGGATATGAATTACGGGCAGCGCTATCGCTTCGGCAATCTTACGCAGATGTATTCGAAATTCCGCCAGGTGTTTCGCAAGCGGATCAAAGACAAGGAAGAAGGAACCGTGCACCGCCATTTTGGCGCCGCGGCCCGCGAGATTGAGGCCATGCGGGCCAGCCAGAATCCTCCGGTAAAAAAAGCAGAAACTGTGCAGGACTCCTTTGCCGTCTCCTGGGCGGATCCCGACCAAGAGAAGAAAAAAGTGGAGGCGCTCTTCAAGGCCTTCCATGCGGCAAAGATTCGCGCCGGCGAAGACACCGCGCCGTTGACCCTGGAAGCGTTTCAGAAATTTGTACGGCAGAAGACGGACCAGCTGAAAAAGCAGCAGGGCGCCCACGAGGTGGAATACATCGTTACGGTGGAAGGCAAGCACGCGCGGCTGAAGGCGCGGGTAAAATCGTAATCGTTTCCCCGCCACGCTGAATTCCGCCGGCCCGCCAAATTTACTCCGAACCGCATCACGCATGGATGTACCACGGGACATTGATCAGCACGATGTTCCGGCTGCCTTTCAGCAGCAATGATGCTTTTAGCAATTCCGCGCGCTGATTATGGAGCGGGTAGTGATACCAGTGCCGCTCGACCAGCTCCGGCACGATCACGGCAATTTGCCGGTCGGGGTGAGCGTCCGCCATGTTCAGCACGTAGTCGAGGATCGGCTTGATGATCTGGCGGTACGGCGATTGCAGCGTGACCAGCGTGGGCCGCGCGTTCGCGGCTTTCATGCAGGGAACCGCCACCAGCCGCTCCCAATTTTCCCGCAGCGTGTTCGTTTCCTCTTCCGTTCCCACGTGCAGGGCGTGGATTTCCGGCGAAAGCGTCAGCGCGAATTCCATGGCGCGCTGCGAAATCAGGGACCACGATTCAATCGGCAGGATGACAATGGGCGGCCCCATGTACTTCACCTGCAGCGGCGCGGTCAGCCGCGTTTCGACGGCTACCGCGGCGTAGTGCCGCCGCACCCACATCATGACGGACATCATGCCGGCGATGAGCAGCACGCTGACCCAGGCGCCGGCCGTGAATTTCGCAATCAGCACCACGATGAGCGTCGCGCCCGTGGCCACCGCCCCCAACCCGTTCAGAAACAAGTTGCGGCCGGCGCCCGGGCCGCGGTTGCGGCGCCAGTGCCCAACCATTCCGGCCTGGGAAAGCGTGAACGCCAGGAACGCCCCGATCGCGTAAAGCGGAATAAGCCGGTCAGTGACTCCTCGGAACAGAATCAGCAGGACAGCAGCCAGCACCGCCAGCACGTAAATCCCTTGCGAGTACACGAGGCGGCGCCCGCGATAGCTGAAGGAGTGCGGCAGAAATCCGTCATGGGCGACCGCCTTGCACAGCCGCGGAAAATCGGCGAACGCGGTGTTCGCGGAAAGGGAAAGAATCAACAGCACCGAGCCGATCGTGAAGTAATAAAACATTCCGCGCCCGGCGATGGCCGCCACCAGCAGGGAAATCACGCTCTGGTATCCAGGCTTGCCGGGATCGGTGGCTTGAATTCCGTAGGCGCGAACCAGGTACGCGATGCCCGCCAGCAGAATACCGAGCAGAGCGATGATCACGGTGAGCGTGCGTTGCGCATTGCGCGCCGTCGGCTCGCGAAACGCGCGCACCCCATTACTCACGGCTTCCACTCCGGTCATGGCCGTGCAGCCGTTGGAGAATACCTGCATGAGCAGCCACAGGCTCATCACGGTTGTGGCTGGACCCGTGAGGACCGCGGGCGGCGCGGCGATCGCCGCGGGATGCCCGGCGGCGACTACAGTTTTCGTCAGGCCGATGGCGATGGCCACAAACATCGAGCCCAGAAACGCGTATGTGGGAACCATGAAAAATATTCCGGCCTCGCGCACGCCGCGCAGATTCACGAGCGTAACGATCACCAGGATGCCCAGGCACAGCGAAAGCGTGTGCGGCTGCAGATTCGGCACGGCGGAAACCAGCGCTCCCACTCCCGCCGAAATTCCCACGGCGGCGGTCAGCACGTAGTCAATCATCAGCGCGGCCGCGGCCAGCAGGCCGGGATACGTCGCCGAGATTTTCCGAAGCTACGGTGAACGACCCGCCGCCTCCGGGATACGCCGCGATGGTCTGGCGGTAGGAAAAATAAACAATTGCCAGCAACACGATGATGCTGGCGCTGACTGGAACAATGTACGCGACGCCCGCCGCGCCGAGTGGGATCAGCAGAGTGAGGGCAGCCTCAGGCCCGTACGCGGCAGAGCTCAGCGCGTCGAGCCCGAAGATCGGGATTCCCGCCACCGGGCCAATCTGCTCGGCGCGCTCATCGGATGTCGCCAGCGGTTTACCAAGCAGTATGTCAACGAAAGACAAGTAGCCTCCAAACCTGGACGTTGAGTGTAACGGGCTACGGTTGTGAATGGAAAGAGTTAGAGCGGCAGACGCGCGCGGAAGGATTGTTTAACGCCGGCATCCAGAAACGCCGCTTCGACGCTGGTGCGGTCCAGTGCGAGCAAATCCAGATCACTGAAGCCCAGTTCATCGTGCAGCACGCGGCGTTCGTTCGATAGCAGCGAGTGCGTCTGAATCGGGTTGTCATCGCCCAGTACAATTTTTAGTTTGTGGTCGCTGAAATAACGCGCCGGATGCGCGGACCGGCGAGCGATGGCGCCCGTATACCAGTTGGAGGTGGGGCAACACTCGACGACCACGCCGTGATCGCGCACCCAGCGCAGCGAGTCGAGGTCTTCAGCCAGATGCGCTCCGTGGCCGATGCGCGTTACGCCGAATCGCTCCACGGCGTCCCGTGCGGCCGCTCCCGGCTGAGCCTCAGCAGCGTGGCACGTGAGGCCGAGTCCCGCGGCGCGGGCAATCGCGAAGGACTTTTCGTACTGCGCCAGATCGTGAAACAGCAATTCGTCCCCGGCGAGATCGAATCCCACGATGCCCTTGCCGGCGAAGCGCGCCGCGGCTCGCGCCACAGCCGCGTTCGTTTCTTCGTCGTGGTGCCGCAGCGCGGCGATGACCACGCCGGCTTCGATTCCGCTGCGTCGCATTCCCTCCGAGATTCCGTCGCAGACCGCGGCCATCACCGCGTCCATATCGAAACCCATGTGCACGTGCGTCGCCGGGCCGAAGCGCAATTCAAGATAATCGGTTCCGTCTGCCGCGGCGTCTTCCACGGCTTCGCACGCGATGCGCGCAATATGTTTCGGCGAGCGAAAAAACGGGTACGTGGCTGCTACTTTGGTCAGGTACACGGTGAGATTCGCGGGGCCGTCCAGTTGCAGCGCGCGTTCCCAGCCGCCGTCCGGAGCCGCAACGCCGGCCTCCGCGGCAAGCGCGGCGGCGGTTGCGGGTCGCAACCGGCCTTCAAGATGGGAATGTAGATTCAGTTTCATGCGTGCCGGGGTTTGGTAGCACAGACTTCAGTCTGTGGCCTTCCAAATGATCTTGCCGGTCCCTTAAACTCCAGGCGATGAAATGGAACTTTACAAACAACAGTTCGTGCAGCCTGCCGGCCTGAAGGCGGGCCCTACATATTACATATCGAGATTCACCGCCGTCTCCAGCGCCACTTCAATGCTGCGCATCCATCCATTTTTCAGCGCGTCGTGAACATCGTCGTAAAGGCTCGCTCCGCCCACCAGGTTGCTGGAGCAGGAACAGATCATCCCGGCGCGCAGGCCGCGCAAGCGCGCGACCACGTACATGGCCGATGCTTCCATCTCGATATTCAAAATACCCAGCGCATTGAGTTGGCTAATCCAGGCCGGCGTTTCGGCATAGAAGGCGTCGTCGGAAACGGAGATACCCGAGTACACGCTAAACGTTTTATCGCGTGCCGCAATTTCGCGCGCCACGCGATCCAGTTCGATCGTGATGCGCAAATCGGGCACGGCGGGATAACCGGGATGAGCGTAAGCCGCCGTCGTGCCGTCATTGCGCAGCGAGCCTTCGCTGACCAGCAGATCGCCTGGCTTCACCTGTGGCTGCACGGCCGCGGAACTGCCCACGCGGATAAAGGAGCTCACGCCGACACGCGCCAACTCCTCGACGGCGATCGCCGTCGATGGGCAGCCCATCCCCGTTGAGGTCGCGGTGATCTTTTTCCCCTTATACATTCCGGTCATGGTGCGGTGTTCGCGGTTGTGGGCCACGTCCATGACGTCGGTCAGAAATTCCGCGATCAGCGGAACGCGAAACGGATCGCCCGGCAAGAGCGCCACGGTGGAAACTTCGCCCGGCGCGACCTTGATGTGAAACTGGCGCACGCCTACGCCGACGTTGCTCTTGTCGACCAGGCCGTGCTTAGTGGGTTCGGTCATCTGCTCGCTCCTGAAAGAAACTACTAAATGTTTTCACCGCTGTGTTCCGGCGAACCTTTCACAAACAGCGACGCCAAGAGCGCGACGCCCGTGATGCCCACGGAAATCCACAGCGCCGCGCGATAGTCGCGGAAGCCTCCCGCGGCGGCCACCGGGGCGACAATCGCAATCCCCAGCCCGGCGCCGATACCGAAGCATGCTCCGTTCAATCCGGGCAGCGAGCCGGGAGCGTCTTTTGGCGTCAGGATCACGCCGAGGCCATTGATCGTCGTCAGCGTCAGGCCATTGTAGAAAATTCCAAGCAGCGCGAAAGCTGCAGCCACGGCCCAGCGGCGATCGAGCAGCAGCGCCGACGCCGTGAGGGCAGCGATGCTCAGCGATAAACCGCTCCACATCACCACCCGCCATCCCACGCGCGGCGCGAGCCAGCCGGTAACCGGAGCCGCCAGAAATCCGATCGCCGCCGCCGGCGTGAGAAACATCAGCGAAGACGCGGTGGCCGACATTCCGTATCCGGCATGCGGATCCTGGCTGAAGACCACTACCGTGAAATTGATGGCCGCGAAAATTCCCGTCAGCGTCGAAAGTGTCGTGGCCACGATGGGCCACACCTGCCGCGATTTCAGATGAGCCGTGCTGATCAGCGGATTGGCGCGATGCTTTTCGATGAACCAGAATGCCACAAAAAATCCGGCGGTGGCCGCCAGCAACGCCAGCGTGGCTCCCTTGGTCCAGCCGGACGAGCCGCCGTGATTTACGCCGACGTTTATGCACACCAGAGCCGCCGAAAGCGCCGCGGCGCCGGGCCAATCCATCGTGCCGGGCGTGGCTGCCGTGGATTCCGGAACGTAGGCCATGGACATGACGATCGCCAAAAATCCAATGACAAGGATGACCAGAAAAATCGACCGAAAACCCCAGCGATCGGACATCACTCCGCCGAGAAATTGGTCCGCGCCGCCGACGCCGCAACTGATGGCGGTGACCAGCCCGAGCGCAGGACCAAACTGTTTAGGCGTGAGAATTTCCCGCAGAATCAGATAAGTGATCTGAAACGTCGCTCCGCATGCGCCTTGCAGCAGCCGCCCGAAGATCAGTACCGAAACATTCGGCGCCAGCATGGCGAGAACGGTTCCGAGAGACATCGCAGCTAGAGAGTAGATCAGCACTTTTCTTCGGCCTGCGTGGTCGCTATATCGCGCCAGCACGACGCCGGTAATTCCGCCGATCAGGAAAAACATGGTTTGGGAAATCGCGACGCGGTTCGGAGTTGTGCCCAACTTGCGCGCGATTTCCGGCACGGCGGGAGCGACCATGGACGCGTTTAACTGGTAGGCGATCACGCCAAGAAGCAGCGTGGTCAGCACGATCCACGTCTTTGTGGCCCGTGCAGGGAGGAGCAAATCGGACGCGTTTTCCACGGGCGCCATGAGGGAAATGATGATGTCGTACATCCCACCGACAAGCAAGCGCCAGTAGCACAGGCTTCAGCCTGTGGCCTTCTGAGTGTTCAACGTGGCGCGAATGGATTCAGACCCAACCCTTGCAAGCTGAAGCATGCGCCACTGGAAGTTTGCCACACACGTACAGTTCCCACTTTTCGATTCCTCGCCCCGCGCATACAATATTCGTTTCGTCCCCATCCTTTGGAGGATTCTGTGCCCGTGCAACGCGCGCTGGTGAGTGTTTTTGACAAAAGTGGCCTGACGGATTTTGTGCGGCAGCTTGCGGCATCCGGGATTGAGATCGTGTCCACCGGCGGCACCGCCAAGCTGCTGCGCGACGCCGGGATTTCCGTGCGCGACGTTGCGGAATTGACCGGCTGGCCGGAGATGCTCGGCGGGCGCGTGAAAACCCTGCATCCCAAAGTTCATGGCGGCATTCTCTTTCGGCGCGGAGAAGCGGGCGACTTGGCGCAGACTGCGGAGCACAAGATCGCTCCGATCGATTTGGTGGTCGTGAATCTGTATCCCTTCGAAGCCACCGCGGCGAAGGCGGATCTGACGGCGGAGGAGTTGATCGAGAACATCGACATCGGCGGTCCGACCATGGTCCGATCGGCCGCGAAAAATTTCGAAAGCGTCGCGGTGGTCACCGATCCCGCTGACTACGCCGCCGTCGCCGCTGAAATCTCCGCGCACGGAGAGGTGAGCCTTGCAACGAGGCTCGAGCTCGCGCGCAAGGCCTTTGCCGCCACGGCGCGCTATGACGGAAAAATTGCCACGGAACTGGAGCGCCTCACCGCTGCCGGCGGCTCGATCGAACTCAGCCGAGCGTCCACTGCTACCCGAGCGCCTGCATTTCGCGTACGCGCGCCGGCAGGAATTGCGTTACGGTGAAAATCCGCACCAGCGCGCGGCGCTTTACGTTCCTGCCGGCGCATCTTCTTCCACGGGACTGGCGGCGGCACGCCAACTGCAAGGCAAGGAACTTTCCTACAACAATCTTGTGGACCTCGAAGCGGCGCTAGGCCTGGCCATGGAATTCCGTCGGCCCGCAGCCGTGATCGTGAAGCACAACAATCCCTGCGGCACGGCGGAGCAGGATACGCTGGCGGAAGCCTACGTGAAGGCGCTGGCGTGCGATCCGGTTTCCGCGTTCGGCGGAGTAATGGCCTTCAACCGCACGATGGACGCGGCGACGGCGGAAGAAGTGGCGAAAATATTCGCCGAGTGCATCGTCGCTCCGGGCTACGAGCCGGCGGCGCTGGAGAAATTCGCGGCCAAGAAAAACCTGCGGCTGTTGCAGATTCCGGCCTGGGAAAACGTGGCCCGGGAACGCGATCTCGAATTGAAACGGATTTCCGGCGGCATGCTCGTGCAGGAGCAGGATGCGCACGAACTGGCCGAAAGCGATTTAAAGGTCGTCACGCGCCGCGCACCCACGCGCGAGGAAATCGATGGGCTGCTGTTTGGATGGAAAGTGTGCAAGCACGTGAAA
The DNA here is from genome assembly GCA_963774805.1 of uncultured Acidobacteriota bacterium. Classification (GTDB taxonomy): domain Bacteria; phylum Acidobacteriota; class Terriglobia; order Acidiferrales; family UBA7541; genus Palsa-360. The sequence goes on along the minus strand of CAVZGK010000016.1, from coordinate 375,993 downwards.
TCCAACGCCATCGTATTCGCGCGTCCCGGGCAGACGGTTGGCGTCGGCGCGGGGCAGATGAGCCGCGTGGACTCCGTGAAAATCGCGGTGATGAAAGCGCAACTTCCGCTGGCGGGCAGCGTGGTGGCTTCCGACGCATTCTTCCCGTTTCCGGATGGCCTCGAGGAAGCGGGAAAAGCCGGTGCGACGGCGGTGATTCAGCCCGGCGGATCGGTACGCGACGCGGACGTGATTGCCGCGGCGGACGCCCTGAACATGGCCATGGTGTTCTGCGGCGTGCGGCATTTCAGGCACTAGTCGAAGAATCGGCGCAGCGAGCGCCACCGGGAATATGCTGTTATTCTGAGCGGAGCGAAGAATCTCTCTTTGTTTCTTTGCTCGCACCTCGATCGAAGAGAGATTCTTCGCTGCGCTCAGAATGTCAACTTCTTGTTATGTCCCGGGCGGCCGAGACTCGCCGATTTTCGCTGACTCGTTACAGAATCCAGGCATCATACCTTCCGGCATGTGCGATGGCCGCCTTTCCCAGGAGGAAACCGCGGCCAGGATGCGTTTTGACGGATCGCCCGGCGTGGCGGATAATTCTTTTTTGCGGTGACTCCATGAAGACTGCCCGGCAACTCGCCCTGATCTCAATCGTTGCGTTACTTGGCGGAGTTTCCGCGCGCGCTCAGCAATCCAAGAGCGGCGCGAACTCGCAGGCCGCCGCGGCGTCCTCGCTGCCGGCCGATGTTTCCAATCAGGCTGATGCCTACTACGATTTCGTTATGGGCCATTACTACGCCCAGGAATATCAGATCTCCAGCCATTCGGAAGACGTGAACAAAGCCATCGATTTCATGAAAAAGGCCTTCACGCTCGATCCCAACAGCCAGCAGATTGGCGACGAGCTGGCGGAAATTTATTACCAGTCCCAGAAAATTCGCGACGCGGTCATCGAAGCCAATTCCATTCTGGCCAAGGACCCGGACAACCTCCCGGCGCACCGACTGCTGGCTCGTGTTTACGTCAAAACCCTGGGTGATCTGAGCAACACGGTCGGGCAGCGCGATACCGTGATCCGCGCGGCCGAGCAGTATCGGGAAATTCTGCGGCTGGCTCCCACCGACTCCGACGCCGCGCTGTGGCTGGCGCGCCTGTACCGCCTGCAAAACGATACGCCCAAAGCGGAAGACGTCCTGCGCACCCTGCTGGCGCGTGAACCGGCGAACGAAACCGGCATCGAGCAGCTCACCCAATTGCTGCTGGACGAAGGCAAATCGCAGGAAGCCATCGACTCTCTGAAAGCCGTGCTGCAACGCGCGCCCACGCCCAAGTTCTGGGATCTGCTGGGCGACGCGTACAACCAGACGCACGATCTGCCCAACGCCGAGAAGGCCTATCGCGAGGCCGCCGACGCGCAGCCCGATGACGTCAACCACCGCAAGGAACTCGCGCAGACGCTGCTGACCGAAGAGAAATATCCCGAAGCGCTCGAGCAGTATCAGCGCCTCTCGCAGATGGATGCGGACGATGCCGACAATTATCTGCGCATGGCTGAAATTTACCGCCACATGCGGCAGCTCGATAAAGCCGAGCAGAGCGTGCTACTGGCCAAGCAGCGCGCGCCAAACAGCCTGGAAGTCACGTACTACGAAGCTACGATTTTTGAGGATGAGGGACGCCTGGAAGATTCCATCCACGTGCTTTCGGACGCGGTCACGGCGGTGAAAAGCGAATCGGAATTCACTCCGTCGCGGCGCCGCACTCTTGCCATTCTTTACCAGCAACTCGGGCAGTTGTATCGCGAGACCAGTAATTTCACCGCCGCTGTCAACACCTTTGAGGAAATGCTGCGCCTCGGCAGCGAGGAAGACCGCCGCGCCCGCGTCATGATCATCGATACCTATCGCGACGCGCGCGATATGCCTAAGGCGCTGGATGCTGCCCACAAAGCCGCTGTCGCCTACCCCAAGGATCGCTCCATCCTTACCGCTCAGGCGCTTCTGCTGGGCGAAAACGCCCAGGCCGATCAGGCCGTGGCGCAACTGCGCGCCCTGCTCGATGGCTCCGCCGCCGATTTTGAAATTCAGCTGGACATCGCCCAGGTCTACGAACAGAGCAAGCGCTGGGCGGACGCCGAGCAGTCCGTGCACGCCGCGGAGAAAATTCAGCCGGATTCTTCCGGCAAGGAAATGACCGGCTTCCTGATGGGCGCCATTCTGGAGCGCCAGAAAAAGTTCGACCAAGCCGAAGCCGAATTCCGCAAAGTGCTGGACGCCAATCCGCACAACGCCTCGACGCTCAACTACTACGGCTACATGCTAGCCGACCGCGGCATTCGCCTGGACGAAGCCACCGACCTGATCAAGCGTGCCCTCGACGACGATCCGAACAATGCGGCCTACCAGGACAGCCTCGGCTGGGCCTACTTTAAGCAAAATAAACTGGAAGATGCGGAGGCGCTGCTGCGCAAGGCCATCACACGCGAGGGCCATGATCCCACGATCCTGAGCCACCTGGCCGATGTCTACGCCAAGATGGGAAAAGACACGCTGGCCGCAGCGCAATTTCAGAAGTCCGTCGACGAATGGCACCGCTCGCTGCCCGCTGAATTTGAGCCCACCAAAATGGCGGAAGTCGAGCAGAAAATGAATGCGCTCAAGCGGCGGCTTGCACAGCAGAAAACCCCGGCTGACGCCAAGCCGTAGTAGCATATCCCCCCTATGAAATCGGTCCACATCCCTGCATACGCCAAGGTGAATCTGCGCTTGGACGTTCTCGGTCGCCGTCGCCGACGGCTACCATGAGTTGCGGACTATTTTTCAATCCATTTCGCTGCATGACACGCTGGTGCTGGAGAAAACACGCGAGCCCGGAATCGAGCTGCGCATTGCCGGAAACGACCAGTTGGCGGGCGAACCCGGGAAAGACAATCTCGTGTACCGCGCGATTGAGCAGCTTGCCAATGAATTGAAGGTTATGCACGGCGTGCGCGCCGTTCTTACGAAACGCATCCCGGTCGGGCGAGGCATGGGCGGCGGATCAAGTGATGCGGCCGCTGCGCTGCTCGGGGTCCTGCGGCTGACCGGTAAGCGCATGGATCCGGCGCGCCTTCTGGCGATTGCGTCCGGCCTCGGCGCGGATGTTCCGTTTTTTCTGCACGGAGGCCGCGCACTGGGGATCGGGCGCGGCGACGAGATTTATCCCTTGCCGGATGTGAGTCCACGGCGGCATGTGCTGGTTGTCTCCCCGGCGGAGATCGCCGTGCCCACCAAGGACGCTTACGGCTGGCTGTCCGAAAGCTTGTCGCAGCGATTGACAAACGAGTGTGACCCCTCTACACTTATGCGGTTCTGTGCTCTGTGCTGGAGCCCTCAGGGGGGCGCCCTCTCAAACGATTTTGAGGCTGCTGTTTTTCCCCGGTATCCCCGCTTGGCTGAAATCAAACGGGAATTGCTCAGGCAAGGAGCCGCAGAGGCCTCGCTGGCTGGAAGCGGTTCGGCGGTGTTTGGAGTCTATCAACACCCAGCGAAGGCGCGCCGGGCTGCCCGAGCGTTTCCGAAAGATCAGGTATTTCTCTGCGCGACGCTGTCGAGAGCAGAGTACCGCCGCAAACTGGGTGGTCCCGATTTTGTCTGAAGCTTCGAGCACTCGCTAGGCTCCGAAATTAAATTTTGGATCAACAATCTTGATCGATAACAAATTCAAGATTTTCTGCGGGAGCGCGAATCCCGCGGCTGGCCGAGGATATCTGCCGCCATCTGGGCGTGAAGCTGGGCGAAGCCAAGCTCGGCAAGTTCAGCGACGGCGAAGTCTATTTCCAGATTCTGGAAAACGTGCGCGGCGCGGACGTCTTCGTCGTGCAGCCCTGCACCAACCCCGCTGATTTTCACTTGATGGAACTGCTGATGATGATTGACGCGTTCAAGCGCGCGTCGGCCTGGAGAATTACCGCGGTTGTCCCGTACTACTGCTATGCGCGCCAGGATCGCAAAGACAAGCCGCGCGTTCCGATCTCCGCGAAATTGGTCGCAGACCTGATGGAAACCGCCGGAGCCAATCGCGCGCTGACGCTGGACTTGCACGCGCCGCAGATTCAAGGCTACTTCAATGTGCCGGTGGATCACCTGTACGCGTCGCCGGTGCTGATCGAATATTTTCTGCAGAAGAAGATCGGGAATCTCACGGTCGTTTCCCCCGACGCCGGCGGCGTGGAGCGCGCGCGCGCCTTTGCCAAGAAGCTGGATTGCCCGCTGGCCATCGTGGACAAGCGCCGCGTGGATATCGACGTCAGCGAAGTGATGCACCTGATCGGAGACGTCCGCGGCCGCGCCACTCTGATCATCGACGACATTATTGATACCGCCGGCACTCTCGTGAAAACAGCCGAGGCCCTGCTGAAGGAAGGCGCGACGAAAGTGTATGCCGGCTGCACGCATCCGGTGCTTTCCGGTCCGGCCGTGCAGCGCATCTGCGCCTCGCAAATTGAGGAAGTGATCGTCACGGATTCCGTGCCGCTGACGCCCGAAGCGCAAAAAGTGGCCAAGATCAAGGTGCTCAGCGTCGCCGAATTGCTGGCGCGTGGAATCCATTCGATTCATGAGGAAACCTCGATCAGCGAACTGTTTTTCTAGTTGCACTCTGTAAAACCGAAATTCGATTTGGAAATGGGGAAGGATTTATGGAACAGATCATCGTAGATGCAGCGCCTCGGGAAACCAGGGGCAAAAACGCGGCCCGCCGCCTTCGTGTGGCCGGCACGGTTCCCGCCGTACTTTACGGCGGCAAGGGAGGTCCGCTAGCGCTTCAGGTCAACACGAAGCACGTGTCGGCAATTCTGCGCTCCGCCTCCGGACACAACACCATTCTCACGGTGAAAACGCAGGATGGAGAACATGCGGCCATCGTGAAGGAATACCAGGTCGATCCCGTCAAGGGCACGCTGCTTCACGTGGACCTGTTGCGCGTGGCTATGGACGTTCGCATGCGCGTCAAGGTTCCCGTGCACGTATTTGGCGAACCGCAGGGCGTGAAGCTCCAGGGCGGCGTTTTTGAAATGGTCATCCGCGAAGTGGAAATCGAGTGCCTGCCCGCGGACATTCCCACCGAATTCAAGATGGACATTTCCGGCTTAATGATGGGCATGCAGTTGCGCGCCGCGGACATTCCGCTCGATCCCGCAAAGTTGAAGTTGATGACCGATCCGCAGCGCGTGCTCGCGCACGTCGTGGCTCTGCGCGTCGAGGAAGAGAAGCCCGCCGATGCAGTCGCAGCCGACGCTGCAGCAGTTCCGGCCGAGCCCGAACTTATCAAGAAGGGCAAGAAGGAAGCCGAAGAGGGCGAGGAAGGCGAAGAGGCCGCTCCCGCCGAGAAGAAAAAGAAGAAGTGGATTTGACGGGCCTGTTCGCCGCCGGGATTTTCAGCGTCGTGCGGTCTGTCAACGCGGTACGGATTATCGGCGCAGTGAAGTTTATTGCCGCGGTCGGAAGATCCGAAGCCGCGAGCAGGTTTGTAGGGCACGGTTTCAACCGTGCCGTCGCGCGCATGGAATGAGAATGGCTTTAGCCACTGGCGGTTTGAGGGGCACGTTATGGCGGGCCGGATGCGCGTGATCGTGGGCCTGGGCAATCCCGGCATCGAATATGCCTGGACGCCGCATAACCTGGGTTTTTTACTGGTGGATGCGCTGGCCGAGGACGCCGGAATTCGGGTCACCCGTCCCGAATCGAAATCGCTGCAGGGCCTGGGAAAGATCGCGGGTCAGGAAGTGGTGCTGGCCAAGCCGCAGACGATGATGAATCTCAGCGGCCTGGCGGTGCGGGAATTGATCTCGCCGCGCGGAATGTCGAGCCCTCGGACGTGATCGTGCTGTGCGACGACATTGCGCTTCCCTGGGGCATGCTGCGAGTCCGGGAGCGCGGCACGGCGGGTGGGCATAACGGGCTGAAGTCCGTGATCGGCGCGATTGGCACCATGGAATTTGTTCGCGTGCGGCTGGGCGTAAAGCCGGAAGAAATGCGCGGCGATCTGAGGGAGTACGTGCTCCGCCAGATTCGCCGCGATGAAGAAGACCTGGTCGCCGAGGAAATCGAGCAGGGCGCCGAAGCCGTGAAAGTTATTTTGGCGGAGGGAACGCAGGCCGCGATGAATCGCTTCAATCGCCGCGTTTCGCCGCAAGACGAGCAGGATACGGAAGATTAGTACGCGGAATTTTTAACGAGCGTTTGCGAAACGGAGTCAAGACACCATGGATGAAAAAAAGATGGACGCACAGAAGATGGAAGAAGAGCGCACATATGACCTGATCTTCATCTGCCGGCCCGCAACGCCGGAAGATGAGGTCAATAAGATCGTGGCCACTCTCGAACACTCCACCGCCGAGCACGGCGGCAAGATCGAAAAGACCGAGCGCTGGGGCACCCGGCGCCTGGCCTATCGCGTGGCCAAGCACCGCGAAGGGCTTCTTCGTCTACATGGTTGTGAAGAGTACGCAGGGTGACCTGATCAAGGAACTCGAGCGGCGCCTGAAAGTGTCCGACGCCGTCATCAAGTACCAGACCATTCGACTCGACGAAGAATTGAAGCGCCAGCAGAAGCTGGCCAAGCATCGCGAACGCCGCGCCAGCCGCCGCCCGCGCAAGCAGGCACCGGGCTCGCCCGCGCCGGTTCCGTCAGCTCCGCCGCAGCAGCAGGTTCCCGCACCCGCCGCCGAATAAGCAGCGGACAGCGAATCGATTTCTAGAAGGACGATAAGGGAAAGGAAACACGATGTCAGATCAACCCGTACCACAGCCCGTACCACAGCAGCACCCGCAGCGGCCCCGGCGCATGACGCGCCCGCGCCGGCTGCAGCGTCCCCGAGCCCTGCTCCGACGCACGCTCATCGCTCCGAAGGACACACCGGCGGACCACCGCGCCGCGAAGGCGGACGGCGGCGGAGGAGGCCCGCGCCGCGAAGGCGGTCCGGGAGGACCCGGTGGACCTGGCGGAGGGCCCGGCGGACCGCGCCGCGGCGGCAAGCGCCAGTATTTCCGCAAGAAGAAAGTCTGCCGCTTCTGCGTCGAGCACGTGGATTTCATCGACTACAAGCGAGTCGAGATGCTGCAGCCCTTCGTGCAGGAGCGCGGCAAGATCCTGCCGCGCCGCATGACCGGCACCTGCTCGCGCCACCAGCGGTGGCTGGGCGAAGCCATCAAGCGGGCGCGCAACATCGCGCTGCTGCCGTTCGCAACGGAGCTGTAGACAAAGAGCTTCTACAGCAGGGACTCGGAGAGAAACGAAGAACACCAGATCAAGAAGCGAATGGGATCTTCACTCTCGTCGCGCCCACTGTGCCAGGAATTCTGAATTTACAGGCTTAAGAATTCGCAACACCCCCGGACGTAAGCCGGAAGAAGAGGAACGCCATGCAAATTATTCTGCAGGAAGACGTCGAAAAGCTCGGAACCCGCGGCGAAGTGGTGGAAGTAGCTGCCGGCTACGCGCGCAATTACCTGCTGCCGCACAAGCTCGCGCTGGAAGCCTCGCCCGCCAACATCAAGCGCCTGGAAAAAATTCGCGTCACGCTCTCCAAGCGCACCGCCACCGAAAAGGACGCCGCTCAGCAGCAGGCCGCCCTGCTCAACCAGGTGACCGTGAAATTCGCGCGCAAGGCCGGCGAGACCGACCAGCTGTTCGGTTCGGTCACCTCCGCCGATCTGGCCGACGCGCTCAAGGTCCAGGGCTTCGAGATCGACAAGCGCCGCATCCAGCTCGACGAGCCGATCAAGACCGTCGGCGAGACGCCCGTCACCGTGAAGCTCGTTCACGGCGTGACCGCGGAATTCAAAGTAGTCGTCGAGAAAGAAGCGTAGGACAGGCTTCAGCCTGTCGGTTTCCGCCGGACAGCCCTGCGTCGATGCGCGTATAGCAATCGTAGCGGTTCAAACGTGTCGAGACTGCGCCGTCTGATTCTGTGCGGCCGCTGTCATTCGAGCACGTCTTTCACCCGTGCATGCCAATGGCGGCTCTGCAATTTGCAGGCTGAAATCCTTTCCGTCCGGCCAAGTTATCGTTCATTCGCCAGCGCGAATCGCGTCGCTCCAATAAGTGTCCGTCAAGCACTTTCGAAAAGTTATTCACAGGCCTCACACGAATTCCACAGGGCCAGGCTTCACCGTTTCGCGCTAAAATGCGTCTGTCGGCGACTCCGGTCCCGGCTCTGCCCCAAGACGCTGCTGCGCCTAGTGACCAGTCAATTGAGCCAGGAATCCTCAACCCCAGCGGAGGATGACATGACGAACGATCTGAACAGTCCGGTGGCGATTCTCGACAAAGAAATCGCCAAATACCCCACCTATACGATCGAAACTTTTGAGCTGTGCGATTGCTGCGGCGCGCGGTTCGGGATCGGCTACCACCAGGCCTGCAAGCACCACTCCGACGCCGCCAGCCGGCCCGATGAACTTCCCAGAAAGCTGCGCGAAATGCTCGCCAAGGATCACGACCACGATCGCAAGCACAAGCACTTCACCGAAATCTGGGTGCTTTCCGATTGGGGCGCGTCAGCCTGAGGTTCTCGAGTAGCACCGGCTTCAGCCGGTGCGAATTTCGTGCCCGGCAACTCACGAGACGATCCGCGCGCGATGCTCGTACCACCGCTCCATTCGGCTCGGCAGCGAATTCCGATCGTTTCGAATCGTTTTCCGCTGAATCCACAGGATAATATTTTTATCAACAGGCTGCATTCGCGCCTTTTCGATTGTGCAGTACGTCATGCCAGGCGACGATCATTCGTTTCGCAAACAATTTCAAGCGCAATGGATTCTGCCGAGAGTCACCGCCGCGACGCCAAAAGCGCGCAGGTTGACACGGCCCGCACGTCAGGGGCGAAACTAAGGCGAACTAGAAAAATGGCCACCGCAAGCACATCTCTCGAACGTCCGATGCCCCACAACGTGGAGGCGGAGCGCAGCATTCTGGGCGCGATCCTGCTCGACAACAACGCCATCAATCCGGCCATCGAGAAGCTCAAGCCTGAGGATTTCTTCCACGATCATCACCGGCGCATTTACCAGCAGATGATCGCGCTCGGCGAAACGCAGCAGGCCATCGACCTGGTGACGCTCACCGAGCAGCTGCAGCGCAGCGGCGAACTGGAATCCGTGGGCGGCGCGGCCTACGTCTCGCAGTTGATGGACGGCGTGCCGCACATCACCAACGTCGAGCACTACGCGCGCATCGTGAAGGAAAAATCGCTGCTGCGCGGCCTGATTCATGCCACCAGCGCGATTCAGCAGCAGGCCCTCGAAGCCGAAGACGACGCCGACGCGATCCTCGACCGCGCGGAGTCCTCAATCTTTCAGCTTGCCGAAGATCGCGTGCGGCTGGGCCTGGTCGGACTGCACGACGTGGTCACGCGAAAGCCACGAGCGCATCTCGCAAGATTTACGAAGGCGGCCATCGCATCACCGGACTCTCCACCGGCTACGACATGCTCGACAATCTCACTTCCGGCCTGCAGCCCTCCGAATTGATTATTCTGGCGGCGCGCCCTTCGATGGGAAAAACGGCATTCGCGCTGAACCTCGCCGAAAACGTGGGCGTGCGCGGCAACAAGCCGGTCGCGATTTTCAGCCTGGAAATGTCCAAGGAATCGCTCCTGCTGCGCCTGCTTTCCGCCGACGCAAAAATCGATTCGCACAAATTCCGCACCGGCCACCTGAACCATGAAGACAAGGCGCAGAATTCCCAAGTCGCTGAGCCATCTGTCCGCAGGCGCCGCTCTGGATCGACGACGCGCGGCTCGGCGACGGTAGTGGAAATGGGCGCGAAGCTGCGGCGCATGAAGCGCGAGAAAGGACTTTCACTGGTGATCGTGGACTACCTGCAACTGGTATCCGCGCGCGGAAAATTCGGCAACCGCAACGAAGAAGTTTCCAGCATTACGCGCGGGCTCAAAGCGATGGCCAAGGAACTGAAGGTTCCCATGCTGGTGCTGTCCCAGCTCACGCGCGCCCCGGAACGCGAAGACCGCGAGCCGCGCCTGGCCGACCTGCGCGAATCGGGCGCCATCGAACAGGACGCCGACGTAGTGATGTTCATCCACCGCCCGAACTTTTTCAAAAAGTCCAGCGAAGTGAGCATCGGAAGAACGCGGCGAAACCGATCTGATCATCGCCAAACAACGAAACGGCCCGACCGATTCGCATCCGTTTCGTGTTTCAGGGCGGCTTCACGCGCTTTGAACAGAGGGCGCCGGACGCCTGGACGGAGCAGGAGTAGCTGTCCTCAGACGCCCACAGGTGTGTCGGTTCGGCATCGCTGCGATGCCGTGTTCGATCGTCACGTTTCCAAGCGCCGGTTATGTACAGTCTATCTGAGTTCTGTCAAGATAGCGGCGCTCTACGACTTCCCTTCAGGCATCCGCGGCTTAGGCATTCCGTTTGCTCCTCTCCATGCTGAAAATTCGGCGGCGGTTTACAGTAGCACAGGCTTCAGCCTGTGGATTTTCGGCCGTGCCATCTCAGATCGAAACCCCACAGGCTGAAGCCTGTGCTACTTGGCGCTAGTTACTAACCGGCGCGACATGGCTGCGTGAGCAATTTTTCTTCCGCGCCCAGATCGGTTAATCTTGATGATTCCAATGACACGAACGGTCAAATTTGATGGACGTCCCATCTGGGCGGAAGTAAGTCTGGGAGCGCTGACGCACAATTTGCGCGCCATCCGCGCCCACGTGAATCCCGAGGGCACGCGCAGCCCGCGCCGGAAAATTCTCGCCGTCATCAAGAGCAACGCCTACGGCCACGGAATCGTTCCCGTCGCGCGCGCCCTGTCCAAGGCTCGCGCCGACTGGTTTGGCGTGACCTGCTCGGCGGAAGGCGCCGAGCTGCGCGACAGCGGAATCCGCGAACCGATCCTGATTCTCACCGGCTTCTGGGCGGGCGAGGAAAAGCGCATTCTGGACAATCACCTGACGCCCGCCATCATGAGCGCCGATCAGTTGCGCCTGCTGGAAAAAGCCGCCGCGCAGCAGCACAAGCCGCGCAAGCGCCCGTTCGATTTTCATCTGAAGATCGACTCCGGCATGAACCGGCTGGGAATCCCGCCGTCGGAAATTCCGGCGTTCGCGCGCGCGCTGGCCGATTGCCCGCACCTGCGTCTCGCCGGCACGTTCACGCACATTGCATCGTCGGAAGTATTTACCACCGAGCAAACCATCGAGCAGGAAAAAGCATTTGACAAGGCGCTGGCCTGCATGCGCTCGCTGGGACTCGATCCCGGCATCGTGCACATGGCCAACAGCGCGGCGATCGTCAGCCGCCCGTCGACCTGGCGGGACATGGTGCGGCCCGGCGCGATTCTCTACGGCTATCACCAGTTTTTCGAGCCCAGCGCATCTGAACGCGGAAATGGAAGCGAAACTTTCCGTGCGTCCGGTGCTGTCCTTCCGCGCGCGGATTATTTCGATCAAGAACCTGGCTCCGGGTGCGCGCGTCGGCTACAACGCGCGCTGGACGGCAGCGAACCCGTCGCGCGTCGCCGTGCTTGCGGCCGGCTACGCGGATGGCCTGGTGCGCGTGCTTTCCAACAAGGGACGCGTAATCGTTCGCGGAAAGATTGCGCCGATCATCGGCACGGTTTCGATGGACCTGACCACCGCCGACGTCACGGGAATTCCTCGCGCGCGCGTTGGAGATATTGCCACGATCTACGGCACCGACGGCGCCACCACGCAATCCGTTCCCGACGTGGCGAAAATCGCCAACACCGCCAGCGCGGACCTGCTCTGCGCGCTCGGCAAGCGCGTTCCCCGCTTCTACCTGCCCTGACACCGTGGCGCATGCTTTAGCTTGCGGGGTTCGGCTTGCGGCGCAAATCTAGCCGGATCGAAGTGCACGACCAAAAATCACAGCTGAAGCCTGCGCCAACCAAGACTGCGCAAGCTAAAGCGTGCGCCACGGCTTACTGCGGCCGGGCGACTTCCACCGGCAGTTTGGCTGTGGCCGGCTTGATGCGGCGCAGCACTTCGCTGGTCCACAATTTTTCAGTCAGCAGCGTCAGAAAACCATTCTCGAAATCGCAGACCGCGCAGTAGAGATAATTTTTGAATGCGGCGTGATACGCGTCGACGCCGTGCGCCGCCAGTTCACTTTCCACGTCCGGATCGCCCGCCGCAACGCGCGTTCCGGCGCGAACGCCAAATGTTTCTCCGGCGAATCGCTCGACGAGCCCGATCAGCGTCTCGCCGGACGGCGCGGGGACCACCAGCGAATGTCCGGAAACTTTTTCCTCAAACGGGACTTCGCGGAGCTGGCAGTAATCGCGCACGCGATCGAGGTGCGAGAAAAAATCCAGCGCCCACGGTTCTGTTCCGGGTAGGGCGCCGAGTGTCGCCGCCCACAGGCGGCCGCATCCATCCCGCGCGCTGGTTCACGGCTCTCGATCTCCACGAGATCGAGTCCTACCGCCTTTACGTCCGCACCCGAGATCGAGCGGTTCGACTTCCAAAACGTACTGCAGGTTCGGCCATCTCGCGCTCACGCGTCCGCCGAAGCGCTCTTGGCGAATCGCTTCTGAAAATCCGGCGACGCTTTGCGCGCTTCCAGCCAGTCAAAAAATACGTCCGGAGTTTCCAGCCACACTTTGAACCACTGCATGATTTCTTCTTTTTCCGCGCGCTTTTCCGGCTCCACTTTGTGATTCCGCGCGATCATTTCAGCGCGGCGGCGTCCCATGCGCGCCACTTCGAGCACGCGCTCCACGGCGGCGTGCTCTTCCTCGTCTTTAAATTTCCGGTAGAGCTCGTCCAGGCGCATGATGCACATCTCGGCGTCCTCAAGATTGGCGAAATGCAGCAAGTCCTGAAATTCCTCTTCGTACTGGCCCTGCGTGTCCGCCTTGGTGGACCACACGATGCGCATGCCCGCGGTTTCCAGCACGCCCGCGATATAGTCCGAGGAAGTTTTTCCTCGCGCACCGAGACGCGCCACCAGTCTGCCGCCGGATCTGCTCGACCTCCGCCGGAGTAAACCGCGGCACGGAGAGTTCCCGCGCGATTTCCAGAATCACTTCCTTCTTGGTCGGGTGCTCTGCTCGTGTCATGGCGACGACCTCACAGGCCTGGATTTATTTCTTCGCCGCCGGACCGGGGGCTGGGGCCGCGGCGCCGGACGATGGATTCTGTTGCTCGAGCAAATGTCGGTACCGCGTGACGTTCCGATTATGCTCCTCCAGGGTCTTGCTGAAGAAGTGTCCGCCCTCGGTATTAGCGACGAAGTAGAGATCGTCGGTGGGCGGGGGATCGAGCGCCGCGCGAAGCGCGGCTTCGCCGGGATTGGCGATCGGCCCGGGCGGCAGGCCCCGATTCTGATACGTATTGTACGGGGAAGCGAAGTGCGAAGATCGCCGCCGTCCAGCTTGCCGGTGTACGCTCCGGCCAGCGTCAGCGCGTAGACCACCGTGGGATCGCACTGCAGCGGCTGGCCGATGCGCAGTCGATTTTCAAACACTCCGGCAACGTGCGGACGCTCTTCCGGACGCGGAGTCTCGCGCTCCACGAGCGAGGCCAGCGTCACCACGTTTCTGCACGCTTCGATGCGGAGTGGCGCCCTCGGTTGGCAAGGCTGAGCCATTCCTGGCGGAATTTCTTGACCATGGCGGAAGTCATGTCCTTTCCGGTCATGTGGCGGGGAAACTCATACGTAGCCGGGAAAAGAAATCCCTCGAGGCTGGGCGCGTTGGGGGCGATGTCGCGAACCAGCGAAGGATCGCGCGCAGCTACCAGAAATTCATCGCGGGTCAGAAATCCCTCTTGCGCGGCAAGGTCCGCGATATCAAACATCGTAAAGCCTTCGGGAATCACGAACTCTTTCACGAACACCCGCCCGTTGGCAAGCGTGTCATATACCGCAAACGGGGTCACCGGATGGTCGAAGAAATATTCGCCTGCTTCCAGGGTATGGCGCTGCTTCAGGCGGCACAAAAGTTCAAACGCGCTGCGGTTGCGCACCACGCCGTTTTCGGCGAGCAGGCGCGCGATGGTCCGCTGCGAAGCGCCGTGCGGAATGTCCACGTAGACGCCGTCGTTCGGAAAACCCTGGTAGGGCCGGTAAATGCTGACGTAGAGATATCCCGCCGCGAGAAGCACGAGAATCAGCAGAAACAGAAAGGCGCGGCGCATGTCAGGTCCGGGGTTCCTCGTGCGGCAGATTCAGATAATCGCGCAGAATAATCGCGGCGGCGACGTCATCCACCAGCGGTTTCCCCGCAGGCGCGGCGCCCGCGGAAGCTCCGCGCGGGGTGCGTTTAGCGGAGGCTTCGGCCGCGACCGTGGCGCGCGCTTCCCACGAACTCAGGCGTTCGTCCATCATTTCCACTGGAAGGCCCAGCGCCTTCTGCACCCGGGTGGCGAAGCTCCGCGCTTCCTCTGACATTTCGCTGGCGGTTCCATCCAGGTGCAGAGGCAGCCCACGACGATGAGACGAACCTTGTTCGCGCGCGCGAATTCGCGCAAACGGGCCAGATCGCGGCGCCGGTTGATTCGCGTCCAGGTCGCGGCCGGCCGGCAGGTCATCCGCAATTCGTCAGACAGCGCCAGGCCCAGGCGTTTTTTTCCGTAGTCGATTGCCAGGATCACACCCGTAGCTGAAGAATCTGCCGCCGGAGTCAGAGCGCGGAGGGGAATTGCCACGGCAAGATTATAACTCGAAAGGAAAGGTTTCCGATGAGGTGTGGCCGAGTTGGTTACAGGGGAATTCGGCCTTGGCGCCGCCGGTCATGCGACTAACCTAATCTCGCATTTCTGGCGAATCCATAAATCACTCGGTATACCGCGAGAGCTGCGCGGCTAATCAGGCCGCGGAAAAATTCAAAACACTGTCATTCTGAGCGACAGCGAAGAATCTCTCTTTTCTCTTTTGCGAGCACTTAGATCGAAGAGAGATTCTTCGCTTCGCTCAGAATGACAAAACGAAGTACTTTTTCCGCAGCCTGCAAAGCAGATGTGCTACTCGGGGCCGCGCTCCCGGCTGACTTCCCGGCCGCGCTGGCCGGATTCCCATAGGTCCCAGATATTTACGGTTTTCATTTGTTCCTCGAGGCCGGAGGAGTGCAACAGCGCCTCGATTTCCGCCCGCGATTGGCGCGGGCCGAGAGGCGCGGCGCGCTCCGCGATTCCGAACGCTGTGACTGCAGCGATGGCCGTATTGAGCTTCAACTGCAGGAAATCCACTTTATCCAGCGTGTCGGAGGCGGCGTGGTAGTTCGGCAGGTAATTGGCCTCTTCCTGATTCGCGATCAGAGTGGGAACGCCCTCGACCAGAAAATCGAAATTGTCCGTTCCGAGCGGAGCGTCCATGACGTGCTGGTTGGCGCCCCAGGATTGGATGGGCTTCAGCGCTTCCTTCACTCCGTCCTCGATGTCGCGGCGGCCGCTGAGCATGTAGCCGGTCACGCGGCCGATTCCTTCGTCGAAAATGATTACGGCGCGGGCGCGGTCCAGTTCCGCGCGGTGCGCACGCACGTAGCCCCAGGAGCCCAGCATGCCCTGCTCCTCGCCGGTAAATAGAACGAAGCGGATGGAGCGGCGCGGTTTGTATTCCGGTGCGCGGCAATGTCCCGCGCGGCTTCCACTACCAGCGCGGCGTTGCATCCATTGTCGAGAGCGCCGGTTCCGAGTTCCCAGGAATCGAGATGCGCGCCGAGCAGCACCCATTCGTCCGGCTTCTCCCGACCGCGAATTTCTGCGACCACGTTTTCCTGTTCCACCGGGCCGCCGATCCGGTTGGGAATCTCCAATCGTACGCGCACGCTTTTTCCGGCGGAAATGAAATGTTCCAGGCGCAGCGCATCCTCGCGCGCCACGATCGCCTGCGGCAGCCCATCGATCCTTCCCTGGAAATTGTTGGTGTGGCGGTACAGCAACAAACGTTCGCGCGTGGAGGTCCACAGAATCGCCAAGGCGCCCGCGGAAGTCGCGCGGAAAATCACGTCGGGAGCCTTCATGTACTCCTGAAACAGATCGTCCCAGGTGCGCAGGGGCTCGGAATGAACCAGGAGAATCGCGCCCTTCGCGGAAGCGCCGATCCGCGTGAAATCCGCTTCGGTTCCTTCTCCGGCGAATACGACGCGAGCTTCCAGCCCATTCGCAGGCGTACCAGCGGTCCAGGCTACGGAAACCAGATGCACCGGAAATGGCGCCGGCGAAAGCACCTCAAGATGCGTCGCGCCTTCCGACCACGTGGCCGGCAGTCAAATATTTTTCGGTGTGAACGTCGACGCCGGCATCGCGAAACGCCGCGACGCCCCAGGCCACCGCGCGGGCCAACTCCGGAGTTCCCGTCACGCGCCCGCCGATTTCATCGGTCAGGCGGCGCAGATTTTCGGCCTGCGGCGATTCGCCCAGCGCATTCTCCAGAATCTTGGGAGCAACCTGTTCGCATAGAGTCTCGCCCGTCGCGGAGCATGCCGCCACATTGGATTTTGCGGCGTCGCGAATGCGCGCCAGCGGATCGGTCTGCTCAGGTTGCAGCTGTGCGAATGCGGAAAGCGCGGAGGCTAGAAGGCAAACAGGCAGCAGAACTTGAAAAATGAGTTTTCGTGTCAGCATGGGCGCTCGCCTGTAATTGTTTGGCCGGAAAGCCGGCGAAATCAAGCAATCCTTTCTGGGAGCAAGCCGCACATCGCTCGGCAGTTCAGACAGCAAGCGCCGTTCAATCGGAACCGTGGACCACGGCGTCCGCGACGCGCGCCACGCGCGCCATTTCGGCAACGTCATGCACGCGCACGATATGCGCGCCGCCCAGAATCGCTGCCGTCACAGTAGACGCCGTGCCCAGAAGGCGCTCGCCGGGAGGTGCGGCAGCCTCCCCGGGCTTGGCCAGCGCTTTTCCGAGGAACGCTTTTCGCGAAGTGCCAATAACCAGCGGGCATCCCAAACGCGCGAACTCCGGCAGGCGCGCGAGAATTTCAAAATTCTGCTCGTGCGATTTTCCGAAGCCAATGCCCGGATCGAGCAGCAGTTTCCCGCGCGGGATGCCCGCCCGTTTGGCGCGCGCCAAGGCCTGGCGCAGGCCGGTCGTGACGTCGCGAATAATGTCGCGCGCGAATGGGCCGCGTTGCATGGTCTGCGGCGTTCCCCGCATGTGCATCAGGATCACCGCGGCGTGCGCGCGCCGCACCACCTGGCCAAGGCGCGGGTCGTTCCGCAATCCGGAAACATCGTTGATGATTTCAGCGCCGGCTGCCAGCGCCGCTTCCGCCACGCTTGCGTTTCGCGTGTCCACGGACATCGGTATGCGCAGTTTTCCCCGCAACGCTTGGATCACCGGAAGGATGCGCCGCAACTCCTCTTCGGTGGAAACCGGCGCGGCGCCCGGACGCGTTGACTCGCCGCCCACGTCCAGCACGTCCGCGCCATCGTTCTGCAGCTGAAACCCGCGTGCCACGGCAGCGCTGGAATCGAGATAGTCTCCGCCATCGGAAAAGCTGTCCGGCGTGATGTTCAACACGCCCATGATCAGCGTGCGCTCGCCGAGCAGCAACTTGCGCGATGGCAGGTGCAGCGCGAATCGTTTGCGTCGGATCATAGGGCGCCTATCATACAAAATCCTGCGTTCTCCGGGCGGAAGTCCCGTATTTGAAGGCGAATCGCGCCGTTGCTCACAGGAACGCGAAACCCCGGCCGTGAACTTCGCATCTTAATCGGTGTGGTAGCATGGCGTTCCATTCGGACGATTCGGCGCTGATCGGGGGACCAAAGTCGGGCGCTGAGTCAGGCGTTGATACCAAGCGCAGCAACGACAATCTACGGTGAATTTCGAGCAAAAGGGGAAGTCGGGGATGAAGGTGTCGGCGAAGAATTGCTGGATTCAAGCGGGACTGTGCGCGCTGGCGGTCGGCGCGGTTATGGCTACCGGTGCGCTGAATTCGGGGTTGCACGCGGCCAACTCGCCGCAGAACGGCGCATCACTGGAAAGCGTGCTGAAGCAGCTGGATGCGCAGGCTGCCGGATTTCGCAGCCTTACCGCCGATCTGGAGCGAACCAAGGTCACGGTCGTCGTGAATGACAAGTCTACCGAATCCGGCGAGATCTCCGTGCGCAGTGACGATAAAATGCGCATCGAAGTGACCCAGCCCGACGCGCGAACCATCCTGCGCAACGGCGATGATTTTTATATCTACAACCCTAAGATTCACCGCGTCGAAGAATACAATCTGGGAAACAAGAAATCGGTCGTCGACCAGTTTTTGCTGCTTGGTTTCGGCACTTCCGGAAGCTCGCTGAAGGAAAGTTACAATATTTCGGAGCAAGGCGAAGAGACTCTCGACGGTCACAAAGTGATTCGCCTGGAACTGCTGCCGAAAACGGACGAAGTGAAAAAGCAGCTCTCTAAAATTCAGCTGTGGCTGGACGAATCCACGTGGCTTCCACTGCAGCAGCAGTTTTTTGAGACCGGTTCCGGCGACTACTTCATCATCCACTACCGCAACATCAAGCGGAACGTGCGCATCTCGGACGACGAATTCAAGCCGCACTGGCCGCGCGGCACGACGAAAGTCCAACCGCGATCGTAGCGGATCCACCCGCCAGTTTCAGTCGCCGGCTCCCATCAAACTCGATCGTTCGTTGACCTATCCCCAGAAGCTGAAACCTGAACTCCCCGGAGCCGGCGCCTGGCTGGGTGTCCTGGTAATGGAATCTCCACTGTTGTGATCCGGCGCGGGAGAAACTCGCCGGATCGGATTGTCGCTATCGATCACGATAGTCTTCGCGCTGCCGGCCAGCCGGATTTCGGTCAGCGAGCGTGTTCCATCCGAATTCACCTGCAGGAGCACCGCGTCCTGCACGTATTTAACGCCGTGCCGCACCCACTGCCCGTGGGCTGTGGCTACGAACCGACCATCCTTCCACAGAGTGACACGCGCGGTGGTCCCCTTGGATTCCACCGTCAGGTTGTAGGCGCCTTTTGGAACTACGGCTCCGTTCACGGTCACGTCCCGGTCCAGAGAAAACGGACGGGGCGGGATGACCTTTGCCAGAGCGGATAGACTGACCATGAAAATAAGTGCGCTGAGAAGTGCAGTTTTGAATTTCATCGATGCCCCCCTCCCGATTGCCGCCGCTTCAGGCGCGACGCCGGCTGGTTTCAGAATCCGCCGAAGATGGCTCAGTTTGCGTCTGCCTGACCGCTTGGGTCGATACCGTTCGCTGCATCGGCTGGTCGATTCACGGCATATTAGTACCCTTCCGCGGAAACCTGGAATACGATCAGAACATGCCAAAGACCTTGCCGGGTTCACGGCGCACGCGCTGGTTGTGGATCGCCTCGATCTGGCTGTGCATTGCTGTGTTCAGCGCGGTGCAATACGTTCTGGTGTTGCGCGCCGAGGGTATCCATTACTCGTGGTCGAGGCTGGTCAGCACGCTGCTGCTCTCGTGGCTGGTGTGGGTGATGGCCACGCCTCTGGTGCTTCGCCTGGGGCAGATGTATCCGCCGGTGCGATTTCGTCCGGTCTCCACGTGGTTCATTCATCTGGTGTCGTGGTCAATTCTCGGCGTGATCTCGGCGAGCTGGGAAACCATGCTCGTGGAATTGCTGAACCCCATGCTGAAGAATCCGCCCCCGGGACCGTTCCGCTCGCTGTGGGTTGAAACTCTTTACAACGAAGTGCTGCTGTATCTGTCTCTATACGCCGCGCTGCTGGCGATCAGCTACATCCTGGAATCGAAAGAACGCCTCGTCAGGCAGCAGATTGAAACAGCCCGCCTCAATGAGCAGTTTTCCAAAGCCCAGCTGGATGCGTTGCGTCGGCAAATTGAGCCGCACTTCTTATTCAACGCGCTGAACGCCATTGCCGGGCTGGTGCGCGAGCATCGCAATGACGTGGCCGTCACGATGATCGTCGGGCTCAGCGACTTCCTGCGCAAAGTGGTGGATACATCCGACCGGTACGAAGTTCCGCTAGGAGAGGAAGTTCAATTTCTGCAAAAATATCTGGAAATTCAAAAGGTGCGCTTCGCCGATCGCTTGCAACTCGATGTGGACATCCCGCAGGAACTGTATGCCCAGCTAGTGCCCAGCCTTATCCTGCAGCCCATCGCTGAAAACGCCATCAAGCACGGCATTGCCAGGGAAGAGAACGGCGGGTGGATCCGGATTTCCGCGTCGCGGGCTAACGGTTGGCTGAGCCTGAGCGTCTATAACGACGGGCCGGGGTTGCCCGCGAATTGGGACAACTCCAGCTCCGGAATCGGAATCGCCAACCTCAGGAATCGTTTGCGGGCCATGTATGGAGAAGGGTTCGAGCTGAGCCTGCGGAATCATGGCGCGGGCGTGGAAGCGCGAATCTCGGTGCCTTTCCGGGAGAAGGCAAGTTGAACACACGCCTGCGCATCCCGAGGATACGCACGCTGGTGGTGGACGACGAGCCGCTGGCGCGTAGCAACCTTACCGTGCTGCTGCGGCTGGATTCCGAGATTGAAATCGTGGCGGAATGCGGCTCCGGAAAAAAAGCACTCGCCGAGATTCGTACTAAAAAGCCGGAGCTGGTATTTCTCGATGTGCAGATGCCGGAGTGCGACGGTTTTGACGTTGTGGAGCAACTGGGCAATGATTTGCCGGCCGCCGTGGTGTTCGTCACGGCCTATGACCAGTATGCACTGAAAGCGTTCGAAGCCGGCGCCCTGGACTATCTTCTGAAGCCCTTCGACAACGAACGATTTCACCGCGCGCTGGGCCGGGCCAAGGAAAGAATCCGGCAAAGCCAGGAACTTCCAGGAAAAGCCGATCGCTTCGTGATCAAGGGCACGGGCCAGGTGATCTTTGTAAACGTCGCGGACATTGACTGGATCGAGGCGGCCGATTACTACGCCTGCCTGCACGTGCGATCCAAGACCCATCTTTTGCGCCGCCGCATGTCTGACCTGGAAAGGGAACTGGATCAGGCCATGTTTTGCCGCATTCACCGCTCAACGATTGTGAATCTGAACCGCATCCAGGGATTAGAAGTTAACGCCAGCGGTGAGTATGAAGTTGTGTTGGACACAGGAACCCGGCTGGCTCTGAGTCGCGGCTATCGAAAACAAGTACACGCAAGGCTCGGAATCAGCGGCTCGCAGATTGAGTAGCACAGCGACTCTTCGCTGTGCGGTTTTGTAAGCGTCTAGTAGATTGCGGCGAACGGGGGATGGCAAACCCCGCACAGCGAAGAGTCGCTGTGCTACCGCCCGCGCCCCGCCGCTTTCTCCCGCTCTAAGAGCAATTTCTTGCGGCCGAGTCCCCACCGATACCCGCCCAGCGTCCCGTCCGTGCGCACCACCCGGTGGCAGGGAACCACAATGGAAACGGGATTAGTAGCGCAGGCGTGGCCCACGGCGCGAATCGCGCTGGGTTGGCCGATCGAGCTAGCCACCTCGGAGTACGTTCGCGTCGCGCCCATGGGAATTGCCCGCAGCGCCTCCCAAACGCGCCGCTGAAACGCAGTTGCCACAACGTCCGTGGGCAAGTCGAGGCGCTGGTTCGAACCCGCCAGGTGCCGCACGATATCGCCCACCCATTTGGAGTGTTCGCCGGCGCTGCTGCGAATCTCGGCGCGAGGGTATTCCTCGCGCAGCGCCGCAGTCAGGTCCGAGTCGCGATCTCCCAAATAGACGGCGGAAATGCCGCGCTCGGTGGCAGCGACAAGCACGCGGCCCAGTTCCGAGTCCGCGATGGTGTAGGAAATTTTCATGCCCAGGCCTCCTTTTCGATAGGTTGCCGGTGTCATCCCCAAGTGTTCATCAGACTTTTCATACACGCGGCTTGGTGAGCCGTAGGAAACCTCATGCAGTGCGGTTGTCACGTTTTTCCCCCTTCGCAATTCGGATTTGAAACGCGAAACGCGCAGCGCATCCGCATATTGCCTGGGCGAGATGCCCATGGCCTGGCGGAACGTGCGCTGCAGATGCGCGGCGCTCAGGCCGGCGCTTCGCGCCAAATCTTGCAGCGCATGAGGGCCATCCGGATTTGTTTCAATCTCGCTGCAAACGCGGCGCACCAGTTTCGTTTGCGGGTGGTGTTGCGCATCACGCGGATGGCAGCGCCGGCAGGCGCGGAATCCGGCCTGCTCGGCGGCTTCCGGTTGCACGAACAGAACGATATTCCTGGCTTGCGGGCGCCGCGATGGGCACGATGGCCGGCAATAGATTCCGGTAGAACGCACTCCGTAAACGAAGGCGCCGTCCATCCGAGCGTCATGCCGCGCCACCGCCGCGAGATATTTCTTACGCGAGGCGTCGGGCAATATGGCCGGAGATGGATTGGAATTTGTCGCCACGGCGAGCTTTCTCCTTCCCAGTCACAATAGCCAAAATCGCTCCCGGCGCGCTATCCGATTCTTGCGGTCAAAGCAAAGTTTCTCGCTGGTCCAGCCCGAACAGCGAAACGCCGGCGCGAATGCTCTGTTCGCGGGGAGTATTGAGTAAGACATTCGCGGCGGAACGGAAATTGACGCTCGCGGCCGCGCAGAGGATATTGTTCGCGAGCAGTGCCAGAGGCGTAAGAAGCAAGGGGAGACCTATGCGCACAGCTCATACCCGAAAATTCATGAACCGATCCGAATCCAGCAGCGGCAACGTTGCCGTAAAGGAATTTCCGGCCCCGCCGGCAAATTCAATCGCCGCGGAGCCTCCCTGGACCACGCGAGCCAAGCCCAAGGGCATGGCGCGCGTGCCGACCCATGCGGTGCGGCCGCCCGAAGAGCGGCGTGCCTATTCCCGGGCCAAGCTCAGCCTGCCGCTGCGCGTGAAGCGCGTCGCGGGCCAGCGCGGCCATGATAGCCAGCCCTTGCACACCACCAACATCAGCTCCAGCGGAGTTCTATTCCTCTCACCCAATCGCATCGAGCCAGGCACGCCGCTATCGATTGAAGTTTGCCTGGTGGACCGTCCGCTTGGGCGTGGCACAGTAAAAATGATGACCGAAGCGCACGTGGTCCGCGCCGAGCCCGGCGCGCGCCCCGGATGGCATCTGCTGGCGGCGACGTTCGACGACATCACCTTCCATCGCGAGGAGGCGCTGCCCTCACGCTTCCAGCGCCCGTAAAGTGGCGCATGCTTTAGCTTGCGCAAGGGAATGAGGCAGACACGCCGCGCCTTAGTTCCAACGATCCACGCACGAAAAAAATGCAGTCACAATGCAATCGAAGCGCGAAATAAAAAGTCCTCCGCAAGCTTAAGCTTGCTCTACAATTCTCACCTCGGGCCGATGAAGACCTCCAGAATCGCCGCCAAAAAATCCGCGCTGCAATTTGTTCTATTCGACTGGGATGGAACGCTGCTCAATTCCTTTGACGCGGACGCCCGCGCCTACATGCACATGTTTACCGCGCTGGGCCTACCTTGGAGCATGGAGAAATTGAAGCTCCACTACTCGCCCAACTGGCACCGCGTGTATCGCGCGGCGAGCCTGCCGCGCGGAAAATGGGAGCAAGCCGACCGCCTGTGGCGGAAATTTTACGCCCGGCAGAAGCCCAGGATGCAGCCGGGAGCCCTGCGCGTGCTGCGTGCACTGGATCGCCGCTTCAAGCTGGCACTGGTCTCCAGCGGCGGCCGCTCGCGGGTGCGCCGGCAGCTCGTGGAACAGGAAGTTTCAGCCATGTTCCTGGCGAAAATTTGCAGCGAGGACGCGCCGCGGAGGAAACCGCATCCGGCGCCGCTGCGCATGGCCCTGGAAAGGTTGCGTGCCGTTCCGCAAGCGAGCATTTACATCGGAGACGCGCCCGAAGACATTGAGATGGCGCATCGCGCAGGGATGCGAGCGATCGGCGTGCTCGGCGGTTCGCCCGTCCCAGAGCGGCTGCGCGCGTCAGAGCCTGAAGCGCTGATTGAAACGATAGCCGAATTGCCGGAAGCGTTGAGGGAGTTCGAGTAGCGCGGCCGTTCCGCGCTGTTCCGCTATGCCAGATCCTCCGCGCGAATCGGCAGTCGTCGAATACGTCTTCCAGTAGCCGTGAAAATCGCGTTGCACAGCGCGGGGACCACGGGAGGAACGGACAGTTCGCCGGCGCCAGTGGGTTTCTCCTCGCTTGGCACGATGTAGACTTCCACCACAGGCATCTCGTCCAGCCGCAGAACTTTGTAATTATTGAAATTGGCCTGCACCACGCGGCCGCCCGCGATGGCAATTTCTCCGTACAGCGCCGAGGACAGCCCGTAGACGATGGCGCTCTCACTCTGCATCACGATGTTGGCGGGATTCACGACGCGCCCCACATCGACCGCGCAAACCACGCGATGTATTTTTACGGTGCGCGCCTTGCGGTCCAGCGAAATTTCCACCACCTGCGCAGCGAAGCTCTGAAACGCCTCCAGCACGGCGATGCCGCGATAGCGGCCCGCGGGCAGCGGCTTGTCCCAGCCCGCTTTTTCGGCGACCAGGTTCAGCACACCCAGCTGGCGAGGAGCCTTGTCCAGCAACTTGCGCCGGAATTCACAGGGATCCTTTTTCCCGGCGGCCGCCAGTTCATCGATGAAACATTCGCTGAAATATCCGTTTTGCGAAGCTCCCACCGATCGCCAGAATCCCACGGGAATGCCCGGTTCGGTGCGTACGTAGTCGACATGGATGTTCGGAATCGAATAAGGCAGGTTGGCAACGCCCTCCACGCTGGTGGGATCGAGATCGTTTTTCGTGCTGCCCGGAAACCATGCTTCCATGATTGACGAACACGCGATGCGCGTCGTCCAGGCCGTCGGCCAGCCATCCGGCCCGACCGCGCCGGCCATTTTTGCGTAGGACGCCGGCCGGTAAAAATCGTGCTGCATGTCATCCTCGCGCGACCACGTCAGCTTCACCGGCGCGCCGATGGCCTTCGACGTTTCCACGGCTTCCATCACAAAGTCGGTCCCGGCTTTGCGCCCGAATCCGCCGCCCAGAAACGTGGAGTGGATAAACACATTCTCCGGTTTGAGTCCGCAAATTTTCGCAGAGGCGCCCTGCGCCATGGTTTGGAATTGCGTGGGCGCCCAGACGTCTACGCGGTCCGCGCGAACATCCGCCGTGCAATTCAGCGGTTCCATCGTGGCATGCGCCAGGTAGGGAACTTCGTACACCGCTTCAATCTTCTGCGCGCCCGCGGCCAGCGCTGCGGTCGCATCGCCTTCCTTGCGGGCTTCCGCGCCGGACTTCGACATCTGTTCCGAAAAAAGTTTGCTGATGCTCTCGCTGTCGGCGCCGGCGTTGTTTCCTTCTTCCCATTTTACGTCGAGCACGCGCCGCCCCTGCATGGCTGACCAGGTGTTCTCCGCCACGACGGCGATTCCCCTGGAAATCTCCACGACGTGTTTTACGCCCGGCTGGGCCTTGGCGCGTGTGGCGTCAAAGCTGGCCACTTTCCCGCCAAACACCGGGCAGCGCGCCACCACCGCATAAAGCATCTCCGGCTTGCGCACATCGATTCCGAATTCGGCGCGGCCATTTACTTTGTCGGGCGTGTCCAGACGCTTCGTGGATTTGCCGATAATGCGATACGTTTTCGGATCCTTCAGCGGCGCATTCTGCGGCACAGGAAGCAAACTCGCCGCGCTGGCCACTACGCCGTAGCTCACCTTTCTCTTCGACGCGTCGTTATAAATCATGCCGTTTTCAGCGCGGCAGTCGGCTTTATCCACTTTCCATTGCGTCGCCGCTGCCTGCAGCAGCATGTCGCGCGCCGACGCACCCGCCTTGCGCATCGGATCCCACGAAGATCGCACGCTGGAACTTCCACCCGTTCCCTGCATTCCGAATGCGGGATTGAAATATTCCTTTGCGGCGGGAGCAAATTCGGTGTGGATCGATTTCCAGTCGCATTCCAGTTCTTCTGCCGCGATCATGCAGAGCGCCGTCAGAATGCCCTGCCCCATTTCCGCCTTGTCGATCATAATCTTCACGGAATTGTCCGGCGAAATGATCATCCAGGCATTCAGCTTTGCCGGTGTGCCGCCCGAGGGCTGTTGCGAGCGCGCTTCCACCCGGTCCGGCAAATAAAATCCAATGACCAGACCGGCGGCGCCGGCCGCCCCCGTTTTCAGAAAATTCCGGCGATTCAGGCCGTTCAGTACCGCGGCGCTCATGCCCGGCCTCCCGCCTGCGCACGCTCATCCGCAATTTCCAATTCGGCCAGTTCCGCATTTGACGGCGGCAGGGGCGAGGCTTCGGCCCTCGTCAGGCCTGCGGCGCGATGCACGGCTTCGCGAATTCGCTGGTACGTGCCGCACCGGCAAATGTTTCCCTTCATCGCTTCGTCAATCTCCGCGTCGCTCGGTTTCGCGTTTTTGGCCAGCAACGATGACGCGGACATGATTTGCCCAGACTGGCAGTAGCCGCATTGCGGCACGTCCACCTCGATCCAGGCGCGTTGTACCGGATGGCTGCGGTCCGCGGAAAGCCCTTCAATCGTCGTGATTTTCTTTCCGGCCACGGACGACACCGGAGTAATGCAGGAGCGCGTGGCTTCTCCTTCAATGTGCACAGTGCAGGCGCCGCACAGGGCCATGCCGCAGCCGAACTTCGTGCCGGTCATGCCCAGCGTGTCGCGCAACACCCAGAGCAGAGGCATGTTCGGGGGCACGTCCACGGATTGCGGTTTGCCGTTGACGATGAATTGAATAGCCATGAGAGTCCTCCGCGAAAGCGAAACTGACAGGGATGCCGGGCAAAATTTGCTGGGGTTATGGTACTGCAAATGTCCGACGGAAGGGTTGGTTTTTCGGGGGCAGAAGTGCTCTTAACTGTATTCTTATTGCTACGGCCTGCAATCGTCGCCGAGCGCCGGCGGTTGCTTACTTCGCGGACTTCTTATGGTCCAGCTTAAGCGTCAGGACAAACTCTTTTCGGGTATCGAAATTGCTGACCGAACGGGTCGCGGACGTCGTGCCTTCTTTCTCTGCGTGAATCTCATAATCCACGTTCATGTCCAGGCCGCTGAACCGGAACGTGCCGTCGCTGTCGGACAAGTGCGTGATGATGCTCTGCGTCCGCCCATTTTTCAGATAGATCACCGCGGTTTCCACGGGGGTTTCTTCCTTGTCCACCACCGTTCCCCGCACGGTCCGCAGTTCCGATTCCTTGCCCTTGGATTTTTCCTGCGCCAGGGACACTCCCGCAGCCAATAGCGTCACTAGTGCCACCAAACCGAGCATGCGGCGGGCGTTCATGATTTGCCTCCGGTCCCTTTTTCCGCCTGCGGCGCCGTCTGGGGTTCCATCCGGATCGTCAGGTCTTCCCGACTGCCGTCTTTCGCATTGACCTTGCGCGTCTGGGTCTGAAATCCGCGCGCTTCAATCACTAATTCATATTCCGCGTTCTGCGGCACCCGGATGGCCAGCTCTCCGGAGTGGTCGGCGACCGCATCCCAGCGAAATTTCTTTTCGCCTTCGCGCCGCACGCGAGCCTGCGCGCCGAAAAACGCGAGCCCGTGATCATTGAAGACGGTGGCGAAAATTACAAAATCGTGGGCGTGCGTGGCGCTGGAGCTTTGCGCATGTAGCGGTTGCGGAGCGGGCGCCCCTCCGAGGTTGCCGGCCAGAGCCAACAGGGCAATCGTCAAGCGCACACTATTAGGATGGCCAAACGGAGAGGAAGGATGCCGGAAGGGTTGGAAGAACGGTTCAAACCTCTTCTTCCTCTTCTTCTTCATCGTCGTCCTCTAGCTCGTCTTCATCCTCGGACTCTTCGTCCTCTTCGTCGTCATCGTCATCGGCGATGGCATTGACCTTGACGGGATGGAGCTGCACAACTTCCATTTCGGTTTCGCACTCGGGGCAGGCCAGGATCTCGCCTTCCTCGACTTCGTCTTCGTCAACGTCAATTTCAGATGCACATTCAGGACACCGGACCACGGCGGAATCCTCCTTGGGGACTAGGACGCACCTGCTGCTGAAGTATTATATAACGCGAACCGGCCCGGGAGGGAAGCGGCCAAAATCGACCATGTCTATACGAAGAGAATATCCCGAACATCCCATGATCGGCGTCGGCGGCGTGGTGGTGGAAGCCGGCCGCACGCTGCTGATCCGCCGCGGCAGCGCCCCGCTGCAGGGGGAGTGGTCCATCCCAGGCGGGCTGCTGGAAGTGGGGGAAACGCTCGCGCAGGGCGTAATACGCGAACTTGCCGAAGAGACCGGCCTGGTGGTGCGCGTTGTCGAGCTGATCGAAGTGTTTGAGCGCATTTTTCCCGCTCCTCCCGGCGCGGACGGCTCGCCAGGCGACCCCGCGCGCCCTCAATATCATTTTGTAATTCTGGATTACCTGTGCGAAGTCGAAGGAGGCACGCTGGCCGCGGGGAGCGACGCCCTCGAGTTTGCCTGGGCGGCGGAGGCGGATCTGCCGAAATTTCAGGTCACCGTGGCGGTGGCGCGGGTTCTCAAGGCGGCCTTTGCTCGCGACCGCGAGCGCCGCGCGGCGTCACCCTTAACCTGACGGGCGTCTCAATACGATCTGCTGGCATCCAACCGAAATAGGTATAAAATCTAAAAACCATGTCTGCCGCGTGGGCACATTTCCGGATTAACAGGTTCAGATCGTTTGTGATCTGCGCACTGGCGCTGACCGCGATTTCCTGGCCGGTTGCGGCGCAAAAGAGCGGCGGTTCGACCGGCGGCGGCTCCGGCGGAGGTTCCCGAGGAACGCCGGGAGCGGGTACCGGCGGATCGACCAGCCGGCCGTTTCCACCTCCCATGCAGCCCGGCCTGCAGCCGGGAATGGATCCCGGCGAAATGCCGCTGCCGAACATCCAGCCGATGCCCAAGCCAATGATGCCGGAGGGAGACGAAGCCTGCCTGCCGTGGGAGCTTCCTCGAGGGCACAACGCCAGCATCAGCGCTGTTCAGCTCGCTGTCCCGGGAAAAGCCAGGGGACAGTATCAAAAAGCCTGCGGCGCGTTTAAAAAGAACAATCTCACCGAAGCCGAGCAGCACGCGCGCGACGCCATTGAAAAATATCCGAATTACTCCGCCGCGTGGGTCATGCTCGGACAGTCCCTGCAAGGCCAGCAGAAATTGAGTGAGGCGCAGGATGCCTGCGCCAAGCCGATCAAAGCGGATCCGACGTATCTGCCGCCGTACCTTTGCCTGGCCGGACTTTTGACCCGCCAGAAAAAGTGGGAGGATCTCGCCGCGCTATCGGACCGCTTCTCTGGTTTGAATCTTGCCGGTGATCTGTACGCAAATTACTACCGCGGACTGGCGCAATTTCACATGTACAAACTGCCGGAGGCGCAGAGGAGCATCCTGGCCGCCCTCGCCCTGGACGTCGAACATCATCAAGCCGGCCTCAGTTTTCTGCTCGCGCAAATTTACGGGGAGCAGGGAGATTTGCCGGATGCTACCGCGCAGATCCAGAATTTCGTGAAGTACACCAAGTCCAAGCAGGATCAGGACGACGCCAAAGATTACCTGTCAGAACTTCAGACCAGACTTAGCGCGAAGTAGAAAAATCCCCGCCGCGGATTTCGAAAAGTGTTTGAAGATCAATGGGAAGATGCCGATGCTCACGCTAGGTCGCAAAAAGCACTTCGATTTGCCATTCTGAGCGAAGCGAAGAACCTCTCTTCGATCTGAGTACGGGCAAACAAACCAAGAGGGATTCTTCGCTGCGCTCAGAATGACAACGTTTTTGAGTTCTGCCGCACCACGTTTGGTCCGCGTAAATCCCCAAATCATGCTCATGAACTACAATTCATGTAATGAGTGGCATTGTGGGTCGCGGCCTGTTCAGCCGCGACAATCGGTGATGTGAATAGCGAGGGCTTTAGTCCCTGAAGTCCGTTAGCTTACTTTTCGGAAGTCTTCCGCCCGCCCGAATCCCAGCGTCTCCAATCGTCCTGCCACTCATCCGCTTTCCACCCGTAACGCCCCAGCAGCGGCACAAATTGGCAAGAAAACAACGCGCGCGACACGAGTTTCCCGGCGATTCTTCGCGCCACTACCAGCTCCTGTGTCTTTTGGCTGCCAACCGGGATGACCAGCCGTCCGCCTTCGCGAAGCTGGCTCGCGAATACAGGCGGAATTTCCGGAGCGCCCGCTGTGACCAGAATCGCGTCATAAGGGGAGCCGTCGGGAAAGCCTGCCGAGCCATCCCCGTTGTGAACATGAACATTGACGTACCCCAGATGCTCCAGTCGCTCCATCGCGGCCAGCGCCAGCGAGGTGTGGCTCTCCACAGAGAAAACCTGGCCGGCGAGCACGGAAAGCACAGCGGCCTGGTATCCGGAACCCGTGCCGATTTCCAGAACCCGGTCGGAGCCCGTGAGTTCCAGCGCTTCGGTCATGGCCGCAACCATGTAAGGCTGCGAAATGGTCTGTCCTTCGCCGATGGCCAGGGGCTTGTCGGCGTACGCGTTGCGGCGCAACGCTACGGGAATAAATTCATGGCGAGGGACGGCCAGCAGGGCGCCAAGAACTTGCGGGGAGGATACGCCTCGCTTGCGAATCTGGGTCTCGATCATCAAGCGCCGCTCGGCGACGGATGCGTCGACAGTGAAATCGAAGTTGCCCATGCCCCATTATAAGCTTTCTCGCGCTGGCGGCGCGATGCGTCCTGCGCCATCAAGCCGAGGCCTCACGATTGTTTCAGCGGCGCTCGATAGCGAAAGAGTAACCGAAACCGCAATGTTACAACCCGGGCCTGTCTGACTTCACGTCTGCTCTGATACACTACCTCGGAATTTCTGTGGAGGTGACGGATGTCCGGGCACTCTAATCTTCCGTGTGTGAGAAAATCGCTTCGTAGGTTCGCGCACAACGCCGTGCTGAGAACGCTCGCGATCGCCCTTCTCGGCATGCTCGCCGCGCATGCTGCCCGCGCCCAAAAAATTACCATGGAGTTCGACCAGAGCATCGACTTCAGCCGCTACAAAACTTTCGCGATCCGCGACGGCCAGTTGAGCAGCCGAAACCCCGCACTCAACAGCCCACTGATCAAAAAGCAGATCGAAGCCGACATCGAAAACGATCTCACCAAAAAAGGCCTGACCATGGCTACCTCGGGCCCTGCCGACCTGAATGTCCGCTACACTTTTGGTGCCGCACGCAAAACGGAGCTGGAGGCCTACCCCGCCGGCTGGTATGGACGGGGAACCCGCTACGTCCGTGTACCGTATGCGGAAGGCACACTGGTCATCGACTTGCGCGATCCCACCAACCATTCCCTGGTTTGGCGCGCCATCGCCGCGGAAGAAAAATCCGACGCCACCAAGATCGAAGGCAAGCTGGACGACATGGTCAAAAAATCCATCGACAAATATCCGCCCAAGAAAAAGTAGCACAGCGACTCTTCGCTGTGCGCCTTTGTAAACGTTAAGTCCATCGCCTTACCGCATATCCGCAAAAAGACCCCGCGGCCTGACACGCGTCAAATGCGCAAGCGTCTCTGCAACCCGCATTAGCAAAAATCGCACAGCGAAGAGTCGCTGTGCTACTCGCGCGTGGATTCATCCCCCAGCGAGCAGCGCTGGCCCGGTCAGGAAGGGGTTGACCACAAGAATGTCATCTAAATGTCGCCCGACCTGCAGATCTTCGGTCAGAAGATACCGGCACTCCAGCGATTTGGCGGCGGCTACGATCAGCGCGTCCCGGAAGGAAATCTGAAAGCGATCCTGCACTTTCCAACCACGCTCCAGAATCGCGGCGTCTACCGCGATCGGCTGCCAGGCCAGCAAATCTTTTACTTCCTGGCGTGCTTCCTCACGGGTAAGAGGAGATTTCTGCACTGCGTTCACATAAAATTCCTGCAGCACCTGAAAGCTGATTCGGCCGAGCCGGTTCTTCCATAGTTCCGTTCGCCACGCGCGCGCCGCTTCGTGCTTCTCCAGGTCCGCTTGGTCCACCGCGTAGAGCAGAACATTGGTATCAACGAAGACCGGAGCGGTCATGGGCCTCCTCGCGGGAAAGATACCGCCCATCCGTCTTGAGGAAGGCTTTGCGCCCCAGGGCGCGCCGCATGGCCCGCTGGTACGCATCGTTCTGGAGCATGCGTTCCTTGAGGATTTCTCCCAGAAGGCGTGAAACGCTCGTGTCATTGCGAGCCGCCTCGATACGCGCCCAGCGAGCTACCGCTTCTTCCAGCGTTACCGTCACATTTCTTAATTTGGTTTTCATGGCACGGATACAGTGTAACACGAACTTCGTGTCCTGAATATCGTTCTCGGTTCCCTGGCTAAGTCATTCCGATCTCTGTCGATGCGGGCTTGAACAGGGGCGGCGTGACGCGGCGGCTTTTTTTGTCTGAGAGGGCAGACAAATCCGAGCCCCTGCAATTTCCAGGAATGGTTTCAGTCCTTAAAGTGGGTTCCACACCGGCGGGATTACAGCCTGAAACGGCAGGGCCGGCCGAAAGTTCCCTCGGCCGGCGCCATTTCATTTTCAATTTCAACTGCATTGAATCCCGCGGCTAGCTTCTCGCTTCCAGCGGCTGGTACGGCCTCAAATCGTAACCCGTATACACCTGCCGCGGACGCGCAATCTTCTGCTCCGGATCGAGCAGCATCTCTTCCCACTGCGCAATCCATCCGGAGGTGCGCGGAATGGCGAAGAGCACCGGGAACATGGTGACGGGGAAGCCCATCGACTGGTAAATCAATCCGGTATAAAAATCCACGTTGGGATACAGCTTGCGGGAAACGAAGTAATCGTCCTCCAGCGCAATGCGTTCGCATTCCAGCGCGATATTCAGCAGCGGATTGCGGCCCATGATCTCAAACACTCCATCCGCCACATGCTTGATGATGCGCGCGCGCGGATCGTAATTCTTGTACACGCGGTGGCCGAAACCCATCAACTTGGTTTCGCCGGCCTTTACGCGCTTGATGAACGCCGGCACGTTGGCCAGCGAGCCGATTTCCAGCAGCATGCGCAGCACTTCTTCGTTCGCGCCGCCGTGCAGCGGTCCGTACAGGGCCGCGGTGGCCGCGGCGGTCGCCGAGAAGGGATCGACGTGCGAACTCCCTACGCAGCGCATGGCGTTGGCCGAGCAATTCTGCTCGTGGTCGGCGTGCAGGATAAACAAAATGTCCAGCGCGCGCTCCAGCGTCGGATTCGGCCGGTACTTTAATTCGGAAGTCTTGAACAGCATGTTCAGGAAATTTCCGGGGTAGCTCAGTTCGTTGTCCGGATAGGCGAACGGCATTCCCAGGCTGTGCCGGTAGGAGAAGGCGGCCAGTGTCGGCATCTTTCCCACCAGGCGGTAGGTCTGCTTCATGCGCGATTCTTTATTAAAAATATCCTTGGCTTCAGGATAAAACGTGGACAGCGCCGCGATCGCCGAGATCATCATGCCCATCGGGTGCGCGTCGTAGTGGAAGCCGTCCAGAAACTTTTTCACCGATTCGTGGATGAAGGTGTGGTGCGTGACGTTGTACGACCACTCGTCCAGTTGCGCGCGGGTGGGCAACTCGCCGCGCAAAATCAAATACGCTGTTTCGAGGTACGTGCTCTTTTCCGCCAGCTCTTCAATCGAGTAGCCGCGATAGCGCAGGATGCCCTTGTCGCCGTCAATGAAGGTGACTTTGCTCTGGCAGCACGCCGTATTGTTGAAGGCCGGGTCGTAACTCATCATTCCGAATTCATCCGCTTGCACCTTGATCTGGCGCAGATCGGTGGCGTGAATAGTTTCGTTTTTGATTGGCACTTCGTAGGACTTGCCTGTGCGGTTATCGGTGATAGATAGAGTGTCCCGGCTCATGCGGGTGGTCCCTTCGTCTGCAACCTGCGTTTCAGGTTTAGTTGGATTCATGGCGGCCGTGGAAATCCGAAACTACGGCATACAGGAATTTACACCAAGTTCGCATTTTACGGGAGTGGTATCCCTGCGAATCCCGCGATGTGTAGGACGCCGGCGCGCCGCGGCAGGTTGCGTCGAATCGCCCGCCAGTGCATCTAAAGCATTATAAAAATCAGCAATAGCAGGCGCGGGCCGTCGCCGCGCCGGGAGAATCAATCATGATTCAAACCATTCGCTCAAATGACCGCTACCACGCTGAAACCGATTGGCTTAGCACGAAGTGGCACTTCTCGTTTGCCGATTACCATGATCCTCAAAACGTCCAGTTCGGGCCGCTTCGTGTCTTCAACGACGATACCGTGGCTCCCGGCGGCGGCTTTCCCCAGCATCCGCACCGCGACATGGAGATCATCACCTACGTGATCGATGGCGCGCTCGAGCATCAAGACAACCTGGGCAATACCGGCGTGATACGCCCGGGTGAAATCCAGCGCATGAGCGCCGGAACCGGCGTGCGCCATTCGGAATTTAACGCCTCGCAGACCGATCCCGTCCATTTCCTTCAGCTCTGGATCGTGCCCGCCGTCCAGCGCCTCCAGCCCTCCTGGGAGCAAAAAAGCTTTTCTCTCCAGGGTCGAGAAGGAAAGTTGCTCCCTATAGCTGTGCCCATGGGCGAGGGCGAAAAATCCGAGGCCGGAACCGTGCAACTTCATCAGGACGCCACCATCTATACTTCTCTCCTCCGGCCGAGCCAGTCGGTGTCCCATTCGATGGCTGCCGGGCGGCGTGCCTACATTTTCGTGATTCGCGGCAGCCTGAGCCTCAACGGACAAACCCTTATGGCAGGGGATCAGGCACGCGTCCACGGCGAGAGTACGCTGCAACTGTCCGGGAGTTCCGGCCAGGGCGGCGGTCCGGCGGATTTCCTGCTCCTCGACCTCCCGTAAGCTAACCATGTCTTAACCAGTAATATAGCAGTTAGTCCATCTGGTCCCTTCTGGCAGGGCCTGGAGTGGCGGCTTCGGGTTCACGCCGCATCGAAGAAAGCGCGTCCAGCAGTGTGTCAACGATGTCAATTTGGAACGTATAGCGTCCTGATATAAAAGGAGTTAGGTGGCGTCTCGCCGGATTAGACACACGCCCCAGACGCGCCAAGCGGTGTGCCAAGCCGCCTTTGCTAAAATTGTAAGCTGGTGAAACCACGGTGGAAATGAGTTCCCGTCGCACCGAGAAGGCCCTTAATGTCAGCGGTTCAGCAGATCTCAAACTTAGCGCAGCGAAGTGATCGAAATTTGGAGCATCAGGATGGGTTCGCCGTCGAGTGGCTTGCGACGAGCCGGCACTCCGAATGGGATTTCTTCGTTTCCGAGCATCCGCTGGGCGCCTTGTACCACACTACCGAATGGAAAGCGGTAATCGAAGAAGCCTTCCCGCACATACGGGGACGAGTCCTGGTTCTGCGAGAAGTAGCGTCGGGCAGAATTGTAGCCGGGCTGCCGGTGTTTCAAGTGAAAAGTTGGCTGCTGGGCAGCCGGTTGGTCAGCGTGCCGTTCGCGACGGTATGCGATCCTCTCGTTTCGAGCCCGGCGCAATGGAATGTGTTGGGACCTGAGCTGGAAAACGAGCGCCGGCGGACCCGCAGCAGGAAATTCGAGATTCGCGCGGCCTTGCGAACGGATCAGGTTCCCGGGAATTTCTCCCGGAACGCGCACTTCCGGCACCACCTTTTGCCTCTTGATTCCGATTTCGACACCCTGTGCCGCCGCTTTGATAAAAATTCCGTGCGGCAAAAGGCCGAAAAAGCCCGCCGCGCAGGTGTCGTGATCGAGGAGCGCAGTAATGACTCCGGCATGGCGATCAGTGACTCCTTGCTGGCGATTACGCGCCGCCGCCATTCACTTCCGCCCATGCCCGCCCGTTTCTTCTCGGCGATCCAGAGAAATTTGCGCCCGGAGCATTTGAGAATTTTTCTGGCGCACCATGAGGGCAAGCCGGTCGCGTGCCACGTGATGCTGATTTTTAATGACACCTGGATTTCCGAATATTCGGGCAACGCAGATGGCGCGATAAACGGTGTGAACCAACTCCTCTATCTGGAGACCATCCGCCAGGCTTGCGCCGCCGGCGCAAAGTTCTTTAGTTTTGGACGCACTGCGGACAGCAACGAAGGCCTGCTGAGCTACAAGCGCCGTTGGGGCACGCTGGAGGAGCCGCTGACGGATTACAGCCTTGGCGACCGGCTCGAAGTTGAACCTTCCGGCACCGGCGAGGCAGGGGCTCCGCAGAAGTCCCGGATGTATCTCCTGTGCCAGCGCGCAATTGCCAAGGCTCCTGCGCCGGTCTGCAGGATGATCGGCGATTTCTGTTACCGCCACCTCGGCTGAATCGACGAAAGCGGCAATGCGCGTCGACCAATGCCGGGAACTGCCGGTGGAATTTATTTCGGCTCTGGAATGATCCTGGCGCACGGGCGCCCGAAGATAGCGGATCGAGGATCCGCGCATCGTGAAGCCACTGTTCAGCGTTCTGATTCCCACGTACAACCGCGAGCGGCACGTTTGCGCCGCTGTCGAGTCCGTGCTGGCGCAAACCTGGCTGGATTCTGAAGTTCTGGTGACCGACGACGGCTCGACCGACGATACGCCGCGCACCCTGGCCAAGTTTGGGACGCGGATTCAGGTAATCCGCCAGGCCAACAGCGGTCCCGAAGTCGCCCGCAACAGTGCCGCCGCGCACGCCCGCGGGGATTATCTGGTCTTTCTCGATAGCGATGACCTGCTGTTTCCGCGAGCCTTGGAAACGTACGCCCGCCTCATTCAGGCTTTCGATTCTCCCGCGTTGCTGATCGGTTCGATGTCCGGTTTTGCCGACGGAACCGTGCCGCGGCCGCCGCTCTACAATCGTTCGGAAATCCGGGCGGTGAAATATCCCGACTTTCTTTCCAAGGAAGTTCCCATCGCCCTTTCCAATAGCCGCATCGTCATTCGCAGATCCCTGTTCGAGGAAATGGGCGGATTGCGAAAGACGTCGCCGGCCACGTTTCATCTGGACGATTTCAATCTGGTGCTGAAAGTGGGAAATCGCGGCCCGTGTGTGGTGCTGCTGCAGCCGGATAGCGTGGCCTACCGCATGCACGAAACCAACAGCATTCACGATCCGCGCGCCATGATTGATGGAATCCTGGGGCTGGCCCTGGCTGAAAAGAATGGCGAGTACCCTGGCGGATTCGCTCGGCGGCGGGACCGCTACGCCTGCATCGGCGGCATCGCGCAATTCTGGGTTGTGCAGGCTCTAAAAGCAGGCAAGCCCGGCGAAGCTCTGCGCCTGATTTCGGGAACTTTTCCAATGCTGTCCGCGGCCGTTGCCAGGAAAATTCGTATGCTTGCGGGCGATAAGACGCAGCCTGTCCTACTGCCCATGGATTGGGCAGAGCTGCACGACGAAAACGAGCCGAGCGGGTCCGCCGCGGTTCTTACAAAATCTTCAACCTAACTTCGCCGCGGCCGAGACTTGTAAACGCAGTGCTCAGGTCTCGAGTTTGTAACGCGTGGCCGCCAAGTGATAAAGCTTCTGCCATAAAGTTCGGTTCACGGTCACCACGATGACCGACATCAGCACCGTTGCCGCCAGCAGCACCGGCAGATTTCCAGAGTCGGTGGCGCGGCTGATCGCCGCCCCGAGCCCGCGCACATAAAGTATGTTCCCCTGAAAATGAAAATATTCCGCGACGATGCTGGCGTTCCACGCCCCGCCCGATGCGGTGAGCATGCCCGTCACGAGATACGGGAAAATCGCCGGCAGGATCAACCGCCGCCAGCGCTCCCAGCGGTTAAATCGAAATACGCTGGAAGCTTCCTTCAAGTCCGTCGGGATGGCCATGGCGCCGGCGATGACGTTGAACAGGATGTACCACTGCGTGCCCAGCAGGATCAACGCCATGGCCGCGATGCCCATGCCTCCGCGCATGCGGATCAACAGCAACAACAGCACAGGAAATAAAGCCGTCGCCGGAACCGAGGCCGCAATCTGCACCAGGGGCTGCGCAAATTTTGCCACGCGCGGCGTGGTGCCGATCCACACTCCCACCGGAACGGCCCACAGCGCGCCCAGCACCAGCGCGGCGTTCACGCGCAGAAAGGTGAACGCGGCGTCGCGTCCCAGAAGCAGGAGCTGGTGATTTCCCAGTTGGGCGATTGTGGCGAAGCCACGATAGGCCAGCCAGGCCAGAATGGCTAAAACAGCCGCGCCGCCCGCGCGCCCGCTCCATTTCCTCAGAACGCCCGGCGGGGCTTCCGCGGTGGCGGCATCGGCGGCGTTTTTTTCCGCAAACGACCGCGTGATGCGCTCTTCCACCGGATGTATCGTACTGCGGTACAAAGCACCGAGCGCGCCCGAACGCCGCAGCAGCTTCAGCACAAACGATTGCGGCGCCGCGCCCTCCACCGATTCAAATTTGAATTTATCCGACCAGGCGATGGCTGGACGCCATACCAGCTGGTCCAGCAGCACGATTACCGCGATCATGGCGGCCATGCCCCATAAAATGGCAGGCGTGTCGCCGGCGCCGGCTGCCACCTGCAAGTACGATCCCAGCCCCGGCAAACGGAAATCGCGCGGGCCAAGCACGAACATCTCGCAGGCCATCAGGAAAAACCAGCCGCCGGCCACGGACATCATGGAGTTCCACACCAGCCCGATGGTCGCGAACGGCAACTCCAATTCGGTGAACCGCTGCCACGCGCTGAACCGATACAGCCGCGCCGCCTCCTGCAATTCGCGCGGGATTCCTTTCAACGACGCGTAAAAGCTGAACGCGATATTCCAGGCCTGCCCGGTGAAAATCAGCAGAATCGATCCCAGCTCCAGTCCGATCTGCCGGCCCGGAAACAGCGCCACCATGGTCAGCATCACGCCGGGAAGAAAACTCAACACTGGAATCGATTGCAGAATATCGAGCAGCGGCAGCATGACTTTCGCCGCGCGATCGGATTTAGCCGCGGCCAGTCCGTAAGCGAGCGCGAAGAACAGGGACAGCACGTAGGCGATCACGATGCGCACCAGGGAATACGCGGCATACAGCGGCAGCGCCTGCGGCCGGGACGAGATCGTCGCCACCGGCGTGAACGGCGCGAACCAGATTGCGCCCCGAGGCCACCAGCGCGTATAGGATCGCCAGCAATCCCGCAAATACGGCCGCGTCCGCGCCAAACGAGCTTCTCCAGCCGATTCGCTCGGAAATCCCGCGCAGGATCGAAGGATAGTGGAGGATGCGTTCGGTTTTCATGCGTGGAAGGGAAGGCGGGGTCTCAAGATACTGATAAAACATATCATCATGTTGTCATTCTGAGCGCAGCGAAGAATCTCTCTTCGATCCAAGTGCGCGCAAAGACACAAGGAGAGATTCTTCGCTGCGCTCAGAATGACAACGTTTTGAACTTTTCTGCAGCTAGTCAAGGCATCGTCCGGCTCAGGCGCCCGGTTACAGCGTCGAATTCGAACAATTCCGCGTAGCGGCCCCACTGGATCGCGGTATCCAGCTGCCGGCGCACTTCGTCCTCGCTGAAGTGTTCGTCCAGCAGGTCATGGAAAAAATCCAGCCGGCATGGTGCCGTCGGACTTGGCCTTGCAGCGCCGAGTCGATCTGCTTCAGCAGCGGCACGTGCTCGAGCACCGCCGCGCGGAACATCTCCTTGCGGCGTTGAATATCCGCTCCGGCAAACTCGCGGCCGTGTTCGGTAATTTGCGCGTCGCCGTGTTCGACCGTGGCGAATCCGAGCAGCGCGCACGCGTCCACGATCGGCAGCAGATCATCCGACTCCAGCATTAGCTGGTCCGCGAGATCCGGTGCAAGTCCTGCGCGGCCGCCATGATCGACGAGAATTTCCAGCAGTCCCGCGATTCCTCCGGCCCGGACGTGCGGCAGCATCGATAGGTAACGGGGCGCCAGCCGCTGCGATGTCCGCGGCGGCGGCCTTTCCGCGCTCCCGGCTTCCGGAAGTTCATGCGGGATGTCCGGCTGCGTCAGCACGCGATAGATGTGATCGACCAGGCACTCAAATCGTTCGGACTTGCGGCTGCGCGGCTGCGGCAGCGTAATCTCAAAATCCTCGCGGATGCGCGCCGGATTGCTGGCCAGCACGATCACCCGATCGGCCAGCACCACGGCTTCCTCGATATTGTGGGTGACGATAAAAATGGCGCGCGTGGGAATCTTCTTGTCCTGCCACAGCTCCAGCAGTTCGCCGCGCAGCGTCTCCGCCGTCAGCACATCCAGCGCGGAAAACGGCTCGTCCATGAACAGCACTTCCGGCTCGATGACCAGCGCCCGCGCAAATCCCACGCGCTGCTTCATTCCGCCGGAGAGTTCCTTAGGAAAAGCATTCTCAAATCCATCCAGGCCCACCGCGTCCAGAATCTTTAAGCGCGCGTTCCTGGCGCTCTTTGTCCGGCACTCCGCGCGCCTCCAGCGGCGCGGCAACGTTTTCCAGCACCGTCAGCCACGGAAACAACGCGAAGCTCTGAAACACGATTCCCACGTTGGGTGGCCCGATCGGGAAGCTTGCGGCCATGCCACAGAACTTCTCCCGCCGAAGGAACGCGCCAGCCCCGTCAGCATCCTCAGCAGCGTGGATTTTCCGCACCCGGAAGGTCCAAGGAGCGCCATGATTTTCCCCGGCATTATTTGATATCAGTCGGAGAAATAACTTCGATGCGCCCGCCGTCCGGCTGGGCGTAGAACTTTTCCAGCGCGCGCCCTTCGAGGATCGGCTCCGAATTCTCGCTGCCCGGAACCGCGGCCGCTACAGGAGTGGAATTAGTCTGTGGCACGACCGCATTATGAACGATTCGGCAGGTTTAAGTAGCACAGACTTCAGTCTGTGGCTTTCCAAATGTCGAACGCAAAATGAATTTTCCAAACCTTCGCAGCCAATCACAAGATCAACTTGTTAATTCGCTTGTGTTGGTCGAGAGTCGGGGGGCGCAATTTATCAGTTGAAGTATATGGGTAGCGACTTGTAGGTCGCGGCTTCAAAAGCCGCGACATTCAGTGAATTCGAGCCAGCGGCTTTAGCCCCTGAAGCCCTTCCGTGCCGGAACCTACGCCGTATTGCGATCCACCGCGGGGTGCCGCACATCGCTTCCGGCGACCATATAGATCACGTCTTCAGCGATGTTGGTGGCATGGTCGGCAATACGTTCCAGATTTTTGGCCACCAGGATCAATTCAAACGCCGGAAACACCACGGACGAATCGCCCATCATGTAGCTGAGAAGTTCGCGGAAAATCTGGTCGCGCAACTGGTCCACCTGATCGTCGCGCGAAAGCACCGAACGCGCCAGCTCGATATCGCGCCGCACCAGCGAATCCAGGCTGTCCCGCATCATTTTTTCGGCCAGCTCGCCCATGCGCGGCAGGTCCACATAGGGTTTCACGCGCGGGTGGCGCACGATGCGCGTTGCGGAATGGGCGATGTTCACGGCCTGGTCTCCAATGCGTTCCAGGTCGTTATTGATGCGCGCAATGGCCAGCACGAAGCGCAGGTCAGCCGCCATCAGTTGCTGCAGGGCCAGCAATTGCACCACGCGGTCATCGATTTCAATCTGCAGCTCGTTGATGGCGTTTTCTTCGCGCAGCACGGTTCGCGGCGAGCTTTTCGTCCGCGTCCAGCACCGAATGCACCGCCTGATGCACGGCGCGCTCGGCGAGGCTGCCCATCCAGAGCATTCGCTCTTTCAGTTCTTCCAGATCGCGTTCGAAATGGCGTTCCATGCTTTACGTCCTCTCCCGGTCGCAAAAGGCTACAACGTGAACACGCGATGTCGTTGACAATTCTCATCCGAAGCGGCCCGTGATATAGGCCTCGGTGCGGGGATCGGACGGCGTGGTGAACATCTGCCCGGTCGGCGAAAACTCGATCAATTCGCCATTCAGCATGAACGCCGTCGAATCGCTGACGCGCGCCGCCTGCTGCATGTTGTGGGTGACGATCACCAGGGTACACGTCGGCTTCAATTCGAACAGCAGTTCCTCGATCTTGGCGGTGTTCACAGGATCGAGCGCGGAACACGGCTCATCGAGCAGCAGCACTTCCGGATCGACCGCCAGCGCCCGGGCGATGCACAACCGCTGCTGCTGGCCTCCGGAAAGCGCGTAGGCGGACTTATGCAGCTTGTCCTTCACTTCTTCCCACAGCGCCGCGCGGCGCAGGCTTTTCTCCACCGCGTCGTCCAGGCGTCCCTTATGCCCGTTGATGCGCAAGCCGTAGGCCACGTTCTCATAAATCGATTTGGGAAACGGATTGGGCTTTTGAAACACCATGCCCACCATGCGGCGCAGCTTGGTCACGTCCAGCGAAAGGATATTCACTCCGTCCAGAGCAATTTCGCCTTCCAGGCGAGTGTGCCGAAGCGTTTCGTGCATGCGGTTCAGCGTTCGCAGCAGCGTGGACTTGCCGCAGCCGGACGGCCCGATCATGGCCGTCACTCGGTTGGTGGCCACGTCCATGGAAACGTTGTGCAAGGCATGATTCTTGCCGTAGTAAAAATTCAGCTTGGTGACTTTCATTCGCAGCGTGTTGACGCCTGAGGTGGTCATAGCCGGTGTTGTGTGTCGTCGTCTTAGTCCGTGGAGGACGCAGCCGCAGCGCCCGGATTCGCCATGAGTGGAAATGCTGCATTCATCGTCAGGACCTCTCATACGCAGTTCCGCGCGTCAAAAATGTGCGCACCAGAATATTCGTCACCAGCACCAACCCCAGCAGCACCAGCCCCGCCGCCCAGGCCTGACGGATGCCAATCTTCGTAGGGGCCTGTCGCGTAGGTGTATATCACAACCGGCAGCGACGACGTCGGCTGCATCCAGCCGGGACTCCAGTAGCGGTTACCGAAGGCCGTAAACAGCAGCGGCGCCGTTTCTCCGGCCACGCGGGCCAGCGCCAGCAGCACGCCGGTCAGAATTCCGCGAGACGCCGCGGGCAATACCACGGTCGCGATCATGCGCCATTTGTTCGCGCCCAGCGCAAACGAGCCCTCGCGCAGCGAGCGCGGCACGTCCCGCAGAAAGCTCTCCGTGTTGCGCAGCACCGTGGGGATCACCATGATCCCCAGCGCCATGCCGCCAGCCAGCGTCGAGAAGTGGTGCATCGGCATCACCACCATGGCGTAAGCAAAAATGCCAATCACGATGGACGGCACGCCGTTCATCAAGTCCGCGGTGTACCGCACCAGGAAAGGAACGGTTCGCCCGCCGAATTCCGCCAGGTACACGCCGCCCAGCAGTCCGATCGGCACGCCAAACAGCGCGGCGAGCAACAGCAGCTTGAGCGTCCCCACGATGGCATTGGCCATTCCGCCGCCGGTTTCGCCGACCGGAGCGGGCAGGTGCGTGAAGAAACTCCAGGACAGATCCTTTCCGCCATTCCAGACCAGATAGCCAAGAATAAAAAAGAGCGCGGAAACGGTGAGCAGCGCGCACAGACCCGTGAGCGAGAGCATGAACACGTTCAGCGATTTTCTCCAGATCAGGCGCAGGCTCATGATGGGCAGCACCCCGCTTCCGCGCGCCGTCGTCACCAGAATCAGACAGACGCGCCAGCCCGTTCAGCACAAACGTCAGCAGAAACAGCACCAGTCCGAGCTCAATCAGCGCGCTCAAGTACAAGATTGCCGGTGGCCTCGGAAAACTCATTGGCCAGGACCGCGGCGATGGAATAACCCGGGCGAAAAAAGCGATGCGGCAATTTTGGGATTGTTGCCGATCACCATGGTCACGGCCATGGTTTCGCCCAGCGCCCGGGCCAGCGCCAGAAACACCGAACCGAAAATGCCGATTCGCGCCGCCGGCACGACCACTTTCCAGGTGGATTCCCACTTCGTGGCGCCCAGCGCCAGCGCCGCCTCGCGCTGATCGCGCGGCACGGCCAGCAGAACTTCGCGCGACACCGACAGCACAAACGGCACGATCATGATCGCCAGGACGATTCCCGCCGTCAGAAATCCGATTCCGTATGCAGGCCCCTTGAAACAAGGGCAGAAATCCCAGCGTCTTCTTCAGCGCCGGCTGAATCGTGGTCCGCATCAGCGGCACCAGCAGAAAAACGCCCAGCAATCCGTAAATCACGCTGGGCACGGCGGCCAGCAAATCGCTGACAAACGTGAGCGAGGAGGAAAGCTTCGGCGGAGCCAGTTCGGCCAGAAAAATCGCGGCACCGACGCCCAGCGGAACGGCGATCAATCAAGGCCACGGCCGAGGTCACCAGCGTGCCGTAGATAAAAGGCAAGCGCGCCGAAATCGCCGGCGACCGGATCCCAGGTCTTGGTGACGAAGAAATTCCAGCCAAATTTGGCCCGCGATTCCGCCGAAATGAATCCAGAGCTGGTAGACCAGAAGGGCTGCGATCAGCAAAAGCGTAGCCGCGGCAATCAGTGTGATGAGGTGAGCGATCTCATCCGCGCCGGTCCACCGGCGCAGCAACGACCGCGGAGCTCCACGGTGAAGCTCCGTGGGCGTCGCCGCGTTCGGTGTCGTGGCCATTCGATTCGCTTTCGAACCAGCTTCTGTCCTCTATCGTTCAATGTTCAGAGCGCTTTACTGGATTTGCGCGATCGCTTTCATTTCCTTGGCAACGACTTCCTTCGGCAGCTTCGCGTACGCCAGGCCTTCGCATATCCCTGCCCGTCGGTCAGCATCCACTTCAGGAAATCCTTTACCACGTCGCGCTTCCCTGCGTCGGCGAACTTCGAAGGAATCAGCAGCCAGGTGAAGCTGGAGATCGGATAGGCCGCTTTCCCTTCGGGGTTGGTGATCGAAACGCGGAAATCGTCGGGCATGAATTTCGCCGTCGCCGCTGCCGCCGCGGAAACGCTGGCCAGGTCCGCCTTCACGAATGTGCCCGAAGAATTCTTCACTTTGCCGTAGGGCATCTTGTTCTGAATCGCATAAATCAGTTCGACGTAGCCGAGCGCGCCAGGCGTCTGCTGAACCAGGGCCGACACGCCTTCGTTGCCCTTTCCGCCGAGTCCCACCGGCCAGTTCACGGACGTCGCTCTTGCCCACCTTTGGCTGCCACTCGGGGCTGACCTTGGAAAGATAATCGGTCCAGATGTAGGTGGTGCCGCTGCCGTCGGAGCGATGCACGACGACGATGTCATCGCCCGGCAG
This sequence comes from uncultured Acidobacteriota bacterium, assembly GCA_963774805.1. GTDB lineage: Bacteria > Acidobacteriota > Terriglobia > Acidiferrales > UBA7541 > Palsa-360. The sequence continues at coordinate 331,128 of CAVZGK010000016.1, read as the reverse complement.
CTTTACGCCAGGGTTCGCCGAAGTGATCGCCGGATCATTCCACTTCGTGACTTTGCCCAGAAATATCCCGGAGAGCGCTTCCGGCGTGAAATTCAAGCTCACCTTGCACGCCCGGGAGGTTGTAGGCAGGAATCGCCGCGCCAAGGACCGTGGGAAAGTGCAGAATCGGCACACTGGCTTGCTTGAGCTGATCGTCGGTCATCGGCCCGTCAGAGGCGCCGAAATCCACAGTCTTATCCAGCAGCTGGCGAATGCCGCCGCCGGAACCGATGGACTGATAGTTGATCTGAACGTTGCCAGTGTGAGGTGTGATAATGATCAAACCACTTCGAATAAATCGGATACGGGAATGTCGCTCCCGGCGGCATTCAGTAGCACCTGCCCTGCGGCCGTAGCAAACGTGCACCTGTGGCAACGGCAAGCAGGACCGCCAGCACGCTAAGCACTTTTAGATTTCGCATTTTCTCTCCTGGAATGTCTTGGTGAATTCTGACCCTCAATTGTTACAGCCATGTTACAAGTGCAATGATGCCGGGATAAAATCAGTTCTTCCCTGTAAATACTCTATTTTCAGTGCGATTGCGACAGAAAGGGAAGATGGGCCGACGCCAGGGGAGCGTCGGCCCGGGGTGGGGTTGCAACACGAAGATCATGTTCTGCACCAAACTTGTGCAGCCACTTCAGCTTTTCCTTTCCGGATACATTTGGCTTCTTCCAGCACCTGCGCGTCCGGCCGTGGCGCACGTCGAGCCCGCGCACCCAGAAAATAATGTCTTCGGCAATGTTCGTGGAATGATCCGCGATGCGCTCCAGATAACGAGTGGCCAGCACAAATTGCAGTTGCGGCGCGGCCTGGCGGCCGTCCTCGGTCATGCGCTCCGAGCAGATTTTCGAAAATCTGGTCGCGGTAGCGGTCCACCACATCGTCCGCTTCCAGCACTTCTCCAGCCAGCACCACGTTGCGGAAAATCAGCGCGCCCAGGCTGCGGCCCAGCATGCCGCGCACGGCTCCGGCCATGGGTTCCAGATCCTGCGGGGTTTCGGTCACGTTCATGCCCGCCAGTGAAATCACGCGCTCGGAAATGTTGACGGCCAGATCGCCGATGCGTTCGAGGTCATTGGCAATTTTCTGCGAGGCCACTACGCGGCGGATCTCTTCGTCGTCCAGCAGGCCGGTGCGCAGCATGCGCACGGCGTGATCGTCGATCAGAATTTCCATTTCGTTGACGCGCGGCTCGACCAGAAACACTTTGCTGGAAAGTTCGTTGGCCGCTTCCATGTTGGGGTGCAACAGGGCTTCCAGCGCGCTTTCCACGCTGCTCTCTACCGTCCGCGCCATGGAAATCAAGTAATTGGCCAGCACGTCCTGGTAGATCGTTTGGATCTGATATGCGGGGGTCGCCATGGGTTCGCCTTCCAGTGCTTCAGTCTTTTGGCACTGCCAGCGTAACTGGCATGTGTGACGGGAGGATGAAGGCGGGGTAAATAACTGGCGAAACCGGGTGAAGCTCTCAACTCTTTAGAACTGCGACGGTTAGAGGGCGAATAACGTCACCGGCAACCCTGACTTTCCGCGAATGCTCGAGGCCGGGGATCTTCGCCATTCCCGAAAAGGGAATACTCCTTCGCCGCAAGAAAAAACCCGTGAGTAACACACATTTTCCTGTTGAAAGCAGATGAGCGGGATTATAATGGACTCTCGGAAGCGTCCACAGGAAACTCGTCCCCCCTTGGCGCACGGGGTGTTTGTGTACCCAGTCAGCGCGTCCAATTCTAATCGAACGGATGAGCGTCGGCGGAATTCGCGCCTTCGCGTTCCCTCCATCATGTACGCCCAGCTGGGTTCCACTTGCGGTGGAATTGTCGTGAATCTGAGCCTGGACGGTGTCTCCTGCCTGACAGCAATTCGCTTGCCGGCCGCAAGCAATTTGAGTTTCGATATGAAGTTGCGCGGCGCCGGCTTGAATGTGGAGTTAACCGGCGAAGTGGTCTGGCTCGGTGCCACGCAAAAAAAGGCGGGCATCCGCTTCAAAGATGTTTCGCCCGAAGCGCATAAAGAAATTTCCGAATGGATCGTTCGCGAATCGCAACTCTTCGGGCCGGTTGGAATGGACCCCGAGCCCGCGACGTCCGGGCCGTCCGGTTTTTCGGCGGCCAGCCAGAGCCATGTGGCACGAGCTCTGTCCCTGACGCCCGATGCTTCGCGTGACGGGTCGCAAGCATCCGATGCCGATGACGAGGAAGAAGACTTTGAAGGCGATTTTGAGCCGCCGTCCGCCGCTCTCTTAAAGCCGACCAGCGTACAACCTAGGACCGCGCCGTTTCAACCGCGCAACACTTCCGCGGACAATTCCGGCGAGAGCGCCGTGGCTCCAAACTCCGCTTCGCGCCCGCGCAATGACGCGCTGTTCGAGCCGATCTCTGCAGAGAAACCCTATCAATTCCCGACGGCATCGCCTTTGCCGCCAGCGACAGCGCAAAGGTCCGCTGCTCCCGTGCGAGCAGTACAGGCCGCGCCATCCCCGAAACCCATCGCTACAACTGATTTCGGCAAAACGCAAAATACTAAGCCGAGTGCGATACCTTCTACTTCGGCTGGTGGTGCTCCGGCGACGTTTTCCAAACCGTACGCGCCCGCGCCGGTCACAAAGTCCCAACCCGTTGCCGCAGCACCCGTGAGCAGGACTGACCAAGCGAAGCCAAGAGCTCCGGAAACAGCGCGGCCGGCAGCGGCTGCCGCAAGCGCAGCGAACGCCGCGGCCGCGGCTAGGAAGTCGCCCGCCGCGGCACAGGATGCGCAATCAGCGAGCAAGACGTCTCCGGCGAAGAACGAAAGCCCGAAGAGCGAAAAAAATTCCGCGGCGATTACTGCTCAGCCTGCGAAGCCGGTTGCCGGTCCGCAGCCTTCACAGGCGGCCGTCCGCTGGATTCCTCCAGCGATTCTCGAACTGTGGCAAACGGGAGATCGAACGCAAAAAATTGTGGTGGCCGGCTTGGGAATCGCATGCGTGGGCAGCTTCATTCTGATCTTGATTTTGACGGGCGTGCATATGGTGAATTCTTCGAATTCCACCGGGCAAAGGGCGTCCACTGCGTCGGTCGTCAGGGACGTCGCGGTACAGAATAATGAGGCGGCTGTCGATACGACGGAGCCTGCCGCCGCCGATCCGGATCAACCCCCGCCGGCCTCGCCGTTTATGTATATTGTCAATCTGGTCTTCGGGAGTAAGGACGACTCCGATTTGCCGTTCCTGCGCCACCAGGTTGCCATCGACCCGGCGCATGTGGCCGTGCAGGTGTGGACGTCCAAGCCGAGTGGTTACTATTATTGTACGGATAACGAACTATATAAAACCATGCAGCCTGGCAGCTTCATGTCCCAGCGCGACGCCTTGCAAGCCGGTTACCAGCCCAAGCTCGGCAAATTCTGCAACTGACATTCGGCGTCTCGGATATACCGTAGCGCCCGCCTTCAGGCGGGGATTCTGTGTTGCGCCACAATGCCCGCCTCAAGGCGGGCGCTACACAGAGTCTAAACGGCGCCGGGCACGATGAAGGAAAATCGCGATCCCTGCCCAATCGCGCCTTCCACCCAAATCCGCCCGCCGTGCGCTTCCACGATGTGCCGCGCAATCGCCAATCCTAGGCCGGTGCCGCCGGCTTCGCGCGACCGAGCCGCATCGACACGATAGAATCGCTCAAAAATCCGCTCCAGGTCGGATTCCGGAATTCCGATGCCGGTGTCGCTCACGGTGAACACAATGTTGTGCCCGTTGGCCCGCGCCTTCACCGTGATCTGGCCGCCGGACGGCGTGTATTGCACCGCATTGTCGAGCAAATTCTGCAGGACCTCACCCAGTTGCGCGCCATCGCCCAGAACCGCAGGGATGTCCTCCGGCAAGTCGACTTGAATCTGCAACCCGCGCGTACCGGCGTTGAAGCGCGCAGTTTCCACACAACCGTTCACCAGCGCCTGCACGCGGATGGGCCGGATTTCCAGTTCGAGCCGGCCGGCTTCAATTCTGGAAAGTTTCAACAAATCATCGGTGAGCCGCGCCAGGCGCCGCGCGTGCTCGCGAATGATTTCCACGAAGTGCTCGCGATTTGCTTTGTCATCCAGCGCGCCGCTCAGCAGGGTTTCGGCAAAACCCTGAATGGCGGTCAGCGGCGTTTTGAATTCGTGGGAAACGTTGGCGACGAAATCACGGCGCACGCGTTCCAGGCGGCGCAATTCGGTGATGTCATGCAGTACCAGAACCGCGCCTTTGGCTCCCGCCGAACGCACCGGCGCGGCCGTCACGCTGAAATTTCTGCGGCGCACGGTGCCCACTTCGACTTCGCCGGTAAGTTCCTCCAGTTCCGAAAGCGCCTTGCGCACCAGTGCGACCAGGTCCGCCTGGCGCAGGGCTTCAACCAAGGTACGGCCTTGCGAAGTGTTGGGCGGAAGTTCCAGGATCTGCTCGAAGGCTTCATTGCAGAAGAGAATGCGTTCGTCGCCGGCGACCACCGCGACGCCCTCCACCATGCTGACCAGGATGGCCGAGGAGCGATCGCGTTCATCGGCGAGCGTGCGCACCTGCTGCCCCAGCGCGGCGACGCTGCTGCCAATCGCGTCGGACAATCCGGAAAGTTCATCGCGGCTGTGGTCGCGTTCGAGCGGCGAAAAGTCTCCCTTCGCGGCGCGCTCCGCGTATTCCTTCAGGCGATGAATGCGCGAAGCGGCCGACCGCGCCGTGAGGTAGAACGCCACGGCCGCGACGCACAGGCAGATCACCACGGCGATCCAGATCTTCTCGACGGCTTCCGGCGAAACCCATTGCACGGCCACCAGAATCGCGAAAACGAGGACCAGGGAGATTAAAGCCGGCCGCCAGAATAGGCTCACGCGCAACGGGGAGTTACTCCTGTTTTTCCGATTGGCCTTCGTTCTCGAACATGTAGCCTGCGCCGCGCACCGTTTTCAGGAAGGCCGGATGATCGGCGTCGACTTCCACTTTTTCGCGCAGGCGGCGAATGTAAACATCCACGCTGCGGGGAGTCACGAAACGTTCCGTGCCCCACACGGCGTCCAGCAACTGATCGCGAGTGAAAACGCGGTTCGGGCGCGTCGCCAGATAGTAGAGCAGGCGAAACTCGAGCGTCGAAAGCGTTACGGGCTTGCCGTCGCGCGTCACGCGATAGGAAGAGGGATCGATCGACAATCCGCGGGCTTCAATCACACGCCGCGGCTCGCTGGTAGGTTCAGCGCGGCGCAGCAGGGCTTTCACGCGCGCGCCCAGTTCGCGCGGGCTAAAGGGTTTGGTGACGTAATCGTCCGCGCCCATTTCCAGGCCCACCACGCGGTCGGCTTCTTCTCCGCGGGCGGTCAGCATCAGGATGGGCAGGCGATTCAGCGAAGTGTCGCGACGGATTTCCTTGCAGATGTCGAGGCCGGAAAGCTTCGGCAGCATCAAGTCCAGCAACAGAATGTCGGGAGGAGTTTTGCGAATTTGCGCGAGGCCGCTGGCGCCGTCGGTGGCCGCGGCGACCTGAAAGCCTTCGCGTTCCAGGTTGTAGCGGACCAGTTCGACGATATCGCGGTCGTCTTCGATCAGCAGAACTCGCTTCATCACACCTGTCCCTAGCACGGTCAAGCCTCGCTCTGCACTGGAGGCACTATAGTACATGCAAGTGCGGCAAGGCTATGTTACGGCACGGTTAAAAGAAGCCGCAGTGTGAACGGACTGTAACAGGGGAAGGATCTGAACGGGTTAGGGTTCGAAAGCTGTGGAGGGGCGAGGCTTAGGGAGCGCAATGCAGGCCGCGGCGGTCAGATGCGCAGAAAGATTTTGAAGCGATAAAAGGGCCACAGCAGCGCAAAAATCACCAGCACAAAAAATATGGCATAGGCCAGAGAAGCGTTCACCGGGCTGGCGTGGTGCGTGAAAAAGCGATAATAAATCCAGCCGTGCAGCGTGGTGTCCCGGCCGCGGCGTGTGTGGAATTCAAAGTCCGTGCTGATCTCAGACACCAGCGCCGCCAGCGCGTAGGCCAGAATCGCGTTCATTCCGAAAACCAGAAAAGGGGCGGTCCAGCCGCGCCACGCGCGGACGTCGACGATCCAGTAGCACGCCGCCAAGGCAACCATCGCGAAGCCGCTGGTGAACAACACGAAGGAACTGGTCCATAGATTTTTGTTGATCGGGAAATAGGGATGCAAGGCGCGGCCGGCAACGAGCAACACGATTCCCGCGGCGATCAGGCCCAAGATTTTGCGCTGCGCGCTGCGCTCCGAACGCAGCCATTCGCCGGCCAGAATTCCGATCAGCAATGAGGCGATCGCGGGAAGCGTGGAAAGAAATCCTTCGGGATCCCAAGTCTTCGATTCCGACCACAGGTGCCCGCCCATCACCGTGCGGTCAATGTAAGCGCCGAGATTGTTTTCCTTGTCGAGATGCCCGGCGCCGAATCCCGGAACCGGAATGAAGGTCATCAGCGCCCAGTAACCGGCGAGCAGCACGACTGCGACGGCGGCTATGACGCGCGTATTCGCGCGCACACTGCTCGGTCCGCCCGGCGCGGCGCCCGGCGTTGGATCAGCCGCTGCGTTTGCGCCGGAGGATGCCGGCTCGTAGGTCAGCAAGTACAACCAACCCGCAACCAGATAGCACACCGCGATGCGCTGCAGCACGCCCATGATGCGGATGCTGCTGAAATCAAAGTTGGGAAATCCGTTCAGGAACAGGCCGATGACGAAAATCAGCGCACTGCGCCGCGCCACGTGCAACGCGAGTTTTCCTCGAGTGACCCCGCGGGCAATGCGCGACGCAAAGGAAAGCGTCATGGAAACGCCCACAATGAAAAGGAAGAACGGAAAAATCAGATCGGTGGGAGTCCAGCCGTTCCACTCGGCGTGCTCGAGGGGAGGATAGATATGGCTCCAGGAGCCGGGGTCGTTGACCAGAATCATGCCGGCAATCGTCGCGCCGCGAAAAACGTCCAGCGAAATCATCCTTGCAGGACGCGCGCGATCCAGCGGTCGCACAACGTTTGAATCCGGCGACACGAACGTTTCGGCCGAAGCGATGGCGAAATCCTCCAGTCGCCGCGATAGTACAGCAGGCAAAAGGATGTGGCAACGCGTGCTAATAAGGCGGAGCTAAAAGTTCCGGGTTGAGTAGCACAGGCTTCAGCCTGTGGATTTTCATAAGATCTTGGCTGCTGCGTTTCGTCCGGGCTGACGAACGAACCCCCACAGACTGAAGTCTGTTCTACCGAACGCCGCAAAAAAGCACATGGCCGGGTGGGGGAACCCGGCCATGCGCGCTGCCTGAGGGAAGAACTTTTGTGATGCTAAAAAATCGTAACGCCCGCGGCTGCGCCGTGAAATTCCGGCGCTCCAGGCTCGCCGCCGCGTTCTAGCGGTAGCTCAGATTGTGCGCGCCGCACAGAATCGAACCGACGAAACTGGCGCTCTGCGGAACCCACCACACGCGCCGCACCCAGTTGTGCCGGCTGTACATCATTCTTCGGCCGGCAACGTCGAGCAGCGCCGGCGCGACTTGAATCGCGGCAAAGAGCGAATTGTTTCCAGCGAACGGCTTCAGCAGCGGGTTCATTTCCACCGCGCCGTAGCGGGTGATGGCGCGCCGCGTGGAAATCGCGTCAAACATGGCGGCGCTGCTGGTGGCCACGGCCAGGCCGGTCCACATTATCTGTCTGCGGCGATTCTCGGCCTGCAGTTGCGCCACTGAAACCTTCAGCGGTTGACCGGATTTTAGAAAAGCAACAGGAGGCTGCGAGCCCACCGCCGCCAGCATGGGTGCCGGAGCATCCGGCAGAGTTGTCGCGGAGGCATCCATCGCAGGAGCGGCGGCCGCAGCAGCCGCAGACATGGAGTTTTCAGAATCTTCGGCTCGAACCGCTGCCGCCATCACTACGGAGTTATCGCTCGACGTAATGTCGTTGGAAGTGGGAATCGCCGGAGCGATCTGCGGATGGATCAAAAGTACGGCCAGGGCCAGAAACATTTTGTTTTTCCTCAGTACGCCGCGGGTGCCTGGCTGGGTGGCCGCCTGCAACGTGAGGCTAGGTTACGGGGAGGGGCGGCCGGGGCCTATGGCTCGCTAGTGCCAAAGACCGTAGAACGGGAGTTTTGTGCTGTACTAGAACGATAGTCCTAGGGGCGGGGAATCCGTCTGATGGCTGAACGTCCACGGCCCGGAGGAAGTGCGATGGCGAAATGGAGCTAAGCGTGCAAAGGCAATAAAAAGAATGAGTTACTGGGATTCGGGCCTGGAGTCCGGAAATTCCAGAATGGAGATTTTGCCCTCCGGAGTCCGCCCCAACGTGGGCGCGTACAATCCCAGATCATCCCGGTTCCACCATATTCCCTGGTCACGCTTTTCCTGAAGGTTTGTGAACCGGTACTCCCAGAGAACTGCGCGGACCTGCTCGGGCGGCTTTCCGGCGAAGGGGTCGGCGGCAAAGAGCGAAAGCACATCGGGGGAACCGGAAAGCAGGCGGCTTTCGATCTGGACCACCCAGCGATATTGCCGCCAGCCGCCGAGTGAAGCGAACCAGAGGTTCCAGTCAAAGCGTGGCTGGTAGGGAGCATAGATGCGCGGCGCGGTGTGCACTTCCTGCGGCTTGTTGCGGAAGGGATAAGCGACCCAGTTTTCTCCGTCGCGGGAACCCTGGAATTCGATTTCGTATCGCGAGCGAGTCATCACCGCGAAGAGGCCGAACTCGTTGGCAATGCGAAACGGTTCGAGCTTGCGGATCGGTCCCAAAGGCAGAGGGGCGGAAGGGAACATCATAAGGATCAGCAGCGCGGAAGTCGCGTAGAAGATCCAGGTAAGGAAGATGGCCTGAATTCCCATGGGGACAAGGCTTCTCCAGTCCTCTAAGGATATAGGTGCGCTGACCGTAACGGAGGGCGTTTCCGTGGACGCCAGCTGCAATTTTCGCGGCAGAAACCGAGCCAGGAATTTGTCATCGAGAAGCAGAACGCCGAGAACCATGACCAGATAATTCAGGAAGGCGTAGTTGCTGGTGAGGATCACACCGAGCTGCCAAGGGGTGAGGATGAAAAACAGGACGATGCGCGACCGCCGCGGCAGGAAGATTCCGAAAATCAGGACGAGTTCCAGCGCCAGCGTCAGCACGGCGGTCGCGGCATGAAAGGGATGCGGCAACTGGTGCATGTACCAGGAAATCCAGGTGGGTAGCGGGCCGTTCTGATAATACTGGTCCATGGCGGTGAAGTCGCGCCACTCCGGATCGTGCCCCAGGATTTTTGCCACGCCCGATTCAAAATAGATGCGGAACATCAGCCAGATCAGCATGTATCGGCTGGCGCGCGAAGCGGGGTTCCCGCTGCCCCAGCGCGGACGCCATCCGGGCGGCGCAAAAAAAAGGCTGATGAACCCGGCCTCCAGCAACATGCCGTCGGACTGGTAGCTGGCAAAATCCTGCGCCGCTGAGATGAACGAAAGGAATGCCACCAGGCAGACGATCAACATGCCGCGCGTGAAGAGATTCAGCGTCAGCAGAATCGATGCGATCATTCCCACGATTACGACCGCGAGCAGAAAGCGGTCGCTGGCCGACCACCAGAACACCGTCGGCGCGTACCAGAATCGAGCGCTTCCCAGGATTCGGGCAACTTGTGCGAGATAAGTTCCCGCGGGAAGGATTCCGTCCGGCCCGATCAACCCGCGAATCTGAAAGAAGAGGGAATAAAACGCCGAGAAAAAAATCAAGCCGAGGGCACGCAGGAAGAGCCAGCGCGCAGCCAGGTAGCCCGGCTGGGTGTGGTCTGGGCCAAACAGGCGCTGAGGAAGCGTGCGGAAATCCCAGTTCATCGCCGAGCATTATACAGACAGTTGCGCCCGGCCAATTCGTGAACGGGAGCGGAAATGGGATCCGAAGTGGTCCGCAATTTCGTTGGAAATTCGACGTAGCGAGAGGAGCATAAAACCAGACGAGGGGAAATCAATGGGGGAAAGTGATCCGCACAAGCCGGAGGCTGTGTTGGGAAAGAGCCCGGTCGCCTTGCCGATCGCTATATCTCCGTAATCTCCCGCTTGGGCAGAGCCTTGGGACCGTAGAAACGCTGGCGGCATTTGCCGCAGCGATAGGGGCGATACGGCAGGAACAGCAAGACCCAGAATTCCAAGATGCGCCCGCGCTTGGTGCGATGGACGTGCTCACTGCCGCACAACGGGCAATTGCGCTCCTCGGTGTACGCAAAGACTCCCAATGCGCGCTTCATCGCAAGCGCATCATATCGCCGCATCAGAATCCGCGCAATCTCGTGTTCCCGATATTATCGAACAGCTATTTCCATCAGTAAGTTAAAACGACGCCAGCGCTTGCAGAGCGTGGTGCCGCAGTTTGCCCAGGTTGCGGTTCACCGTATGCGTCCGCGGCAGGAAAGCCAGCACCGGAGGGCGGCGGATCGCCAGGCGATCCAGTCCGATTTTCAGACGCTGATCGTGCGGGGCGTAACGCAAACCGCGTACCAGCGTGTCGGCGGCGTCCTGCCGGCGATCGGCAGCCACATAGACTTCGGCGAGATTCAGATAGAGTTGGGCCTGCCGCCGGCTCATGCGGATGGCCGAGCGGCAAAGCTCTTCCGCCTCCGCCCATTTCTGTTCGGTGGCGGCGACCGCCACTCCCATGTAGGAAATGTAAAAGGGGTTGCTGGGTTCTTCCTCCAGCGCGCACCTCAGGTGGGGCAGGGCCCGGTTGGCATCGCCTCCGCGAAGGAAGGTGAGGCCGGCTCGGAACTCTTGGAATGCCTCGACTTGAATCATAGTGATGCCCTCCACTGGGTTGAGTCATCAAGCCACGGGCGCCACGCCTCGCCGCGGGACGTTTGTAACAACGGCAAACGTTGCCAGGAAGCTTATGGTCGCGGGGCTTATCGGACAACTGCTCGCAGGGCCAGAAGAGGGACAGTGAGACTCGGGAACTAGCCGCTGTCTCCATTCAATCGAATGATCGGGCGATCAATATCGATAAACCTTCAAGGACCAAAGAGTGTCGGTGAGCACGCACATTCTGCACGTTTTTGAAGCGCCGGCCTTTACGCGGCACGGCTGAAACAGGTTGCGGAAAAACTCAAAACGTTGTCATTCTGAGCTGAGCGAAGAATCCCTCTTTGGTCTTTTGCTCACACTTAGATCGAAGAGAGATTCTTCGCTTCGCTCAGAATGACAAAAAGATGTAGTTTTTCCGCAACCTGTGAAGCCGTGCCCTACAAAGCGTTGCCGGGCGGAATGCCGAAGAAAGAGAACCTAAAACGCCTGAGCGCCGGCTTCCGCCACGGCGTGGTCCTGGTCCCCAGAGCCGCCGCTGACGCCGATGGAGCCGACGACTTTGCCATCACGCTTGAGGGGAATGCCGCCGGCGAAGATCATGATTTTCCCGTCATTGGAGGCGTGGATTCCAAAGAACTGGCCGCCCGACTGGGAATGAGTGGCGAGATCCTTCGTGGCAATGTCAAAAGCGCGCGAGGTGTAGGCTTTTTTCATGGAGATGTCTATGCTGCCGAGCCATGCGCCGTCCATGCGAACGTGAGCCACGATGTTGCCGCCTTCGTCGGCGACCGCGATGTTCATGGGTTGCCCGATTTCCCTGGCTTTCTTTTCCGCGGCGCTGATCACGCGACGCGCGTCTTCCAGTTTCACTGCGGACATTCTGATTCCTCCTTGGATTGGTTGGTCTAGTGACAATCTGCCGTATTGTCTCAAATTTCAAAAGTTGAATTGCCGGAAAGCATTTTTTGTAGCACCGGTCTCAGCCGGGCGCTACAGGAGCTAAACTCGCATTTTGACACAGACTCTCACGGCCCAGGCCGGGAATGTGGCGCATGCTTTAGCTTGCGGGTGTTGATTTGCGGCGAGGTGCGACCCGCTTTCCGCCAGACTGCGCAAGCTAAAGCATGCGCCACGCGGATTGCTCAGGGATGCTTTTCAGGCTTCACTATGATCGGGCCGACGCCAAAATCGTACGCCGACGCGCTGGCTTGCGTCGGGTCTTCGGGCATGTCCACTACGGCGTACTCACCGTCCGGCACAGGCTGCTTGGGGGTTAGCTTCAGCCAGCGGCCATTGCCGATTTCCTCGGTCGAGATTTCCACGTCGTCCTCGTGGCGGGCGCGCTTTCCTCCGAGTTTCCAGAAAGAGAACGAGCAGAGCTCGCGGCGGTCATCGAGTTGGCGCGTCCGGAGCAAAACAAAGTGCGATGCGACGACGATCCCGCCGCCCAGGGGCTGCACCCGCTGCGTAGCGGGCCCGGCCTTGCGAACAAAAATTGCCGTGGGGCGGCCGCTGAGCCGAAGACCGGAGGCGGCCCCGGCGAGGTCCAGCGTGGAAACGTTTTTCAAAATCAGAATTTCGTTGCGCGCCATGTTTTTGGCGATGTGTTTGTCGGGCAGCGCGTCGGAGGGTCGCATGCGAACCAGGCGCGATTTCGTTTCTCCGGAATCCAGTATCCAGACCGTGCCGTAGGGCGGCAGGGGAATCCCGGGCGTGGCCTCCGGCAGCGGAGCCTCGGAATTCACGGGCGCGACGTTCGCCGGGCGCTGCGGCAAGGGCGAAACCGGCTGCACCTGCGCGAGCGCAGCGCCGCTTTGCGCCGCGGCGGCAACACAGACCAGCATCAACCATCGCGCGAATCGCGGCATGCCAGCCAGCTTATCGCCCGAAATCAGGGAATTCAACGGCGGCGCGAAGCTCCCGAACGGTTCCGGCGACTTCGGACAAGGAGAGACGAGAAATTACTTCGTCGTTTGCAATTTGCGCAGTTCGATTTCCTGATAAAGGACCTGCGCCCGCTCGAGCGCCGTGGCGATGCTGGCGCTGATGTTTCCGGCGCCGACGTGCTCCTCAAATTCCGCCTGGTGCATCAGGCGGGCCGGCTGCTCGCGCGCGCCGCAAAGGATCAGGCCGCGGCCGGATTCGTGCACGGCGTCGGCCAGTTCCTCGAGCGCCTGCAATCCGGTGGCATCGATCGCCGTCATGTTGCGCAGGCGCAGAATCACGATCGGAGGAAGTTCCGCTAGTTTGCGACCATGATGTCTTCGATCTTGTCCGTGGCGCCGAACAAAAACGGCCCGTGAATGCGAAAGATCGTCACGTACGGAGGAATTTCCTTGTGCTGCAGGATGTGCACATGCCCTTCGCGCAGGTATTCGTCGGTGACTTGCGCGACCGTGGTCGTGGTCGTCACCTTCCGGATGTAAACAAGCGCCGCGAGAATCATTCCCGCTTCGACCGCCACGGTCAAATCCGCGAACACCGTCAGCGCAAACGTGACCAGCCAGGTGCCGATTTCCAGCGGCGTAAGCTTCAGCAGCTCCGGAATTTCCCGCCACTCCCCCATGTTGTAGGAGACCACCAAGCAGGATCGCCGCCAGCACCGAGAGCGGGATGAAATCGCGCCAGCGGCGCGGCGAACAGCACGATGCCCAGCAAGCGTTAGAGCGTGCACCATTCCCGCGACCGGCGTCTTCGCTCCGGAGCGGATATTGGTAGCCGTTCGCGCGATGGCTCCGGTCGCGGGCAAGTCCGCCGAACAGCGGCGAGACATAATGTTGGCGACGCCCTGTCCGACCAGCTCCACGTTGGGATTGTGTTTGGTCGCCGCTCATGCGATCGGAAACCACCGCGGTCATCAGCGATTCAATCGCGCCGAGCATGGCCACGGTAATGGCCGGAGAAATCAACGGCCGCAGCAGATCGAGTCGAAACTCGGGGAATCTTCAATTCCGGGAAAGCCCGACGGAATTCCGCCGAAGCGTGTCCCAATCGTCTCCACCGGCAGTTTCAACACACACCACCAGCGCGGTTCCCGCAAACAGCGCGACGATGTAGCCGGGCACGCGCTTCACGTAGCGCATGAAAAAGAGAATCAGAATCAGCGCGGCAGACGCCGAGCCCGGTGTCCATCGGCGAGAGCGTCCGAAAATTCCGCGCCAGCACTTCCATGCGCGCCAGAAATTCCCCGGGCACTTTCTCCACCTTCAGTCCGAAGAAGTCCTTGATCTGCGTGCTGGCGATGATCACCGCGATGCCGTTCGTGAATCCCACCACCACCGGGCGCGGAATGTACTTCACCGCGGTGCCGAGTCCGGTGAGCCCCAAAATCACCAGCAGTACGCCCGCCATCATGGTGCACATGAACAGGCCGTCCAGGCCGTAGCGCGCCACGATTCCGTACACCACCACAACGAACGCGCCGGTCGGTCCGCCGATTTGAGTGGTCGATCCGCCCAGCGCCGAAATCAGAAAGCCCGCCACGATGGCGCAATATAATCCGGCCTGCGGCGCGACGCCGGAAGCGATGGCAAAAGCCATGGCCAACGGCAGAGCCACCAGTCCCACCGTGATTCCCGCGAGCAAGTCCGAGGCGAATTTCTGCCCAGTGTAATCTTTTAAAGAGGCAATCGATCTTGGTAGCCAGTCTTGCATGCTCTAAGTCCGACGCAGAGGTACAGTCGCTCGGTGTCCTCCCAAGTGTAGTGGGATTATAGCCGGGAATTGCGCTGCGTGCAGATCTCAAGCGAGGAGGTTTCACTAGAAGCTGTTGCATAACCTAGTACAGGATAGTGAAAAGAAGGTAGTTGAGTTTTCTAAGATGAGAGATAAGGAGAATCAGCAGCGCCAAAGGAGGGCCAATGGCCCGATCGGGTGCGTTGCTGACCGAAGCGCAGTGGCAGAAGATCGCGCCCTTGCTCCCCAAGCCGCCCCAACAACGCAAGGGTGGTCGTCCGTGGATCGAGAACCGCCGTGTGCTGGAAGGGATTCTGTGGATTCTGCGGAGCGGGGCTCGCTGGCAGGACATGCCAGAGAAATTCCCGCATCCTTCGACGTGCTGGCGGCGACTGCGAGATTGGGAGGAGCGGGGCGTTTGGTTGAAAATCTGGCGAATGTTTCTGAGCGAGTTAAGCCAGCGCCAGCAGTTGAAGTGGAGCGAATCGTTTCTGGATGGGAGTTTTGCTCCCGCGAAAAAAGGGGCTGCGGAGTCGGAAAAACCAAGCGGGGCAAGGGGACGAAGTGGATGGTGGTGGTCGACGGCTGCGGTGTTCCTCTGGGAAACTCCCTTCACTCTGCATCCCCGGGGGAAGTCACACTCGCGGAAGCGACGCTCGCGACGATCCGGGTAGGGCGGCGTCATCACGCGGGCCGACCTCGCCAGAAGCCGGTGCGGGTGATCGCGGACAAAGCCTATGACAGCGATCCGCTGCGCAAACGCTTGCGCCAGCGGGGTATCGAATTGATTGTGCCGCATCGCTGCAATCGAAAGAAATCAGCGACACAAGACGGCCGAGCGCTGCGGCGCTACCGGAGGCGATGGATTGTCGAACGCACTAACGCCTGGCTCGGTAACTTCCGGCGCTTGGTCGTGCGCTACGACCGCTCGCTCACGATCTATGGCGCCTTCTTTCATATCGCTTGCTTCATGATTGTCTTGCGAAGGGTTGTGCAATAGCTTCTAGGGAAACACTGTTTGCGAATGGAACTGAGGCAAATGCTTCAAAAACTGCGCGAGATCCACTCAGCAGTTCCCATGGTTCTATTCGGAGTTCCACTAAAGCCGGCTGTGCGGGTTTGCGATCTGACGTTGAGGCTGCGCAACGCCGTTACAATCGCAAAACCGCACAGCCATGAGTTCCAGCCCTATCCCTACCCCTACCCGGAGTGGTTACTCCTGCGGTCCAAAGGCCCAGATTTGCGAAGGCTGCCCTTCTTTGGCCGGAATGCCGAGGTAAAGCTGGTCGCGCGAGTTGAAAAAGAAAGCGGTGCGCGCGCCGATGGTGGTCGGAACGGTCTCAAGCAAACTGTAGTGGTCCGGGTCGTGCATATCATAAACACTCAGCGTTCCCTGTCCGCCTGCCACGTAGATTCGTTTGCGAGACGCGTCATAAAAGAGGTCGTCGGAGTCTCCCGCGGTGCGTAGGCGGGCTACTTCATTGCCGGTTTCGGTGTCCAGTACCACCAGCATGGGCGGCTTACGGGTAACGATAAAGAAACGATGATTCTTTTCATCCAGTTGGCTGGGGAAGTTTCCGCGCAGGCCCTTGAGAGGCCACTTCGTCACCGCGCCGGTTTTGCGATCGATGGACAGGACCACATTCCCGGCGTCGGGGCAATTCACGTAGATGTGCCCGCCGGAAGCCTCGACCTGGAAGGATTCGGGGTGGCCGCCGGTCTTTAGTACTTTGCCCACCTGTTCTTCCTTCACGGGATCAATGAAGGCGATGCCGCCATCGTCTTCGCCGTAGCCGAGGACCACCAATTTAGAGGTTGGGTCATAGCGCAGGTTGTCCGGGTCGGGGCTGAAGTCGAGAGACTTGCGAAGTTCATACGTCGTGCCGTCGTAGAAATTCACCTTGCCGTTCTCGGCATTGGCAATGACAAGTTTGTTGGCGCCGGGAACGTACAAAATGCCCTGCGGCTGCGAAAGTCCCTCGGTGATGGTATGGACCACGCGTCCCGCGAACGTGTCAATGACTTCGGCCGAGTTATTCCCGAGCGCCGAAACGAACAGGAGGCGGCGTTTGGGGTCTGCTGACATGTGATCCAACCGGCCCATGACGTTGGGAACCGGGATTTCCTGCTGCAGCTGCAGAGCGGAAATGTCACGGCCAGTTGGCTTTGCGGGCACCTTCGGCGGGGCCTGCTGTGCTCCGGCCAACGCAAATACTCCACATGCGACTACAACCGCCAATCCCAACGCAAATGACCTCTTCATATTTCCTCCCATGGACCAACTGGATTGCCTTTCCGTCCCCCGTTGATATTCCGATTCTCCCGATCTCATTAACGTTGCGGCTCAAACACTAAAATTGCGGCCACTTCCTTGTCATTGGCTGCGGCGGCCACGTAGTAGCGATTCAATTCCGGCGACCAGAAGGAAGTGCCTGCAAACGTTCTGGTGGAAATTTTTCCGGTTTGTTCGTAGTGATCGGCGCTGCTTTGTTGATAGACGTACACAAAACCGACGTCGGAGTCTCTGCCGCCGGAGACATACACGCGCTTGTGAACCGCATCATAGTAGACGCCGTCCATGCCCTCGACCGTGGGCAAGCTCGTAACTTCCTTACCGGTTGTGGAATCCATCACGGTCAACGTCGGCGGCATGCGCGTGCCGATGAGCAAGCGATGGTTGGCTTCATCAAACGCACCGTCGCCCGGGCGCTGGCTGCTGACCTGCCAGGCCGAAGTGATGGTGCGCTTCTTCGTATCAATCACCTGGATGGTGCTGGAGACGTTGTCAAAAACGAACAGTGTGTCGCCCGACTTGGTCATCAGAATTTCCGCGGCGCGCAGGCCGACGTCGATGTCGCCCAAATGTTTGTCCGTCTTCACGTCGATGATTCCGACTTCGCCTTTGTCCTTCTTCGCCACCCGTCCGCCGTATCCGACATACAGGAGGCCGGTGTGCTGATCGTAGGCGACGCGGTTCGGACCGAGGTCGAGCTGGATCGTATCGAGAAGATCGAACGTGTCGCCGCGGAAGACGCGTACGACGCCGTCATCGTTGCTCGCCACGAAAAGCTTGTTCAGCGCGGGAAGATAGGCGATGCCCTGCGGGGCCTTGAAGCCGGGAATGCTGCGCACCCATTTCCCCGCTTTCAAATCGACGATTTCCAACGTGCCGTTTTCCAGTCCGGCCACGAACAGGCGCTTGCCCTTTACGTCCACATCCATGTGATCGATGCGGCCCTTGACATTCGGCAGCAGGATCGTTTGGACGAGCCGCAAGGGCTCCTTATTCTGCTGCGGGGGCGCCGCCGCAGCGCGGGAACCGAACATGCACACGACCGCCATCAAGCCGACCCGAAAGAGTTTTCCCATGGATTTCACCTCGCGCCTTACGTTGCCTCCACGATCGACAAAAACCTTTACGGCTGAGGTTCGAACACCAGGACTCCCGCATCTTCTTTGTCACTCGCCGGAGCAGCCACATAAAGCCGGTTCAATTCCGGAACCCAAAGCGAAGTGCCCGCGCTGGCCGCGGTGGCGACTTTCGCTAACAATTCGTAGTGATCGGCGTCTTTTTGCTGATAAACGTAAACGAAACCTACTTCAGAACCCCTGCCGCCTGAAGCGTAGATGCGCTGATGCGCCGCATCGTACCAAAGGTCGTCGATCCCTGCGACACCCTCGAGCCGCGAAACTTCTTTCCCCGACTTGGTGTCGAGGACGATCAGCGTCGCCGGTTCGCGAACGCCGTCGAACAGGCGATGATGTCCTTCATCGAGCGCCAGCGCTACATTCCCCGCCACGCCCGTTGGCAAGGCGGTGACCTGCTCGCGTTTTTGAATGTCCACCACGCCCAGATGGTTTGCCCCGGCGAGCGTTGTGAAGATCCGGCCGCTCTCTTTTTCGAACTTGATTCCGCCCGGCCGCGCATCCATCTTGATGTCTGCGACCTGTTTATCGGTCCGCGTATCGACGATTGACAAGGCCCCGCCCTTGGCGTCTCCGGTTCCCATGTAGAGATATTTCGAGGCGGGGTCGTAGCCCGCGTGGTCGGCGTTGGCTCCCACCGGCAGACTTACGATCAGCTTGAAGTTATCCCCGCGGAAGATTTTGCACGTTCCGTCGGTCCCATTCGCCACAAACAATTTCTTGAAATTTGCCGAGTAAAATATGCCTTGCGGCTTGCTTTGACCCGGGATGCTGGCCACGCGTTTTCCCGACTTGAGGTCAATGACTTCGACCGAGTTTTGCTTGTCGCCAAGCGCGGCCACGAAGAGCCGTTTTTTCTTCAAATCCACGGCGGAGTGGTCCAGCCGGCCTTGCACATTCGGCATGGGAATCTTTTGAAGCAGCTTAAGAGGGGCTGCGGATTGAGCATCCACCCGGCCCGCGAATCCCGGCAACAAGAGTAGAAGCAAAACGAAATGCGTTCTCATTCCCCCCCCTTGAAAGTAAACCTGTTACTTCGGAATCTTGGGCGAGCGCCCTTGTGCCGATCACACGCGGATATCCATGCTGAATCCACTCGTTGTAAATGGGAATTTCCTTACTCCGCAGCCTACCCGGCCAACCTGAAGGTTTCCTGAAAGAACAGGAACCCGTCGAGCGGTAATCTGCGCGCCCACCGACGAGTTCCGAACCAGGTCCGCTGCACCGGCGGAGAATTACCAGATCAGTTTGAGCGCGAATTGAATTTGGCGGGATGTGGTCTGCGTGGAATCGATGAGTCCCGCGCTGGCAATCCGTTGCCCGTTCTGATCGAACACCGCGAGATTGTCCGTGGGTGACGCAAAATTCGACCGATTAAGAATGTTGAAGATTTCCGCACGGAACTGCGCGTTGAAACTTTCCGAAATGCGACGGATGTAGTTGTTCTTGAATACGGAGAGATCCAGCTTGGACAAGCCCGGACCGATCACGATGTTACGGCCCATGTTGCCGTGCAAGTTCGCGCAGGTGCCGGGAACCCCGGCGTTTCCCGGGCCCTGGCCAAATGGCTGGCATTCCGCGGCTATGTCTGGCGTTGACTGCGGCAGAACGAAGCAACTGGGGTTGATGTAAATGGGGCCGTTGGGATCTTTCTTGAAATTGGAATCCACGGGATTACAGCCCGATTTAAAACTTGGAATCAAACCGGTTTCGTCCAGCTTCGTACCCACCGGATCGCCGCCCAGAATCGGAGTGAACGGCTGGCCCGTGCTGGCTTTATAAAGAGCGACCAGTTGCCACCCGCCAAAGACCATCTCCCGCAGCCCCGAACGATTTTTCGGTCCAGGCAGTTCCCAGGTGGCACTCAGTACTAATGTCTGAGCCACATCAAAATCCGAGAGGCCGCGCGTGGTTTTTTGATCGAAGAACAGCTGGTTGAACAAGCCATTCGGGAAAGCGTCGTTGGCCTCCGTGGCGGAAAGCGTATCGATGCTCTTGCCCCATGTGTAAGCGCCGTGGAATTGGACGCCGTGGCTCATGCGCTTCGCGACATCCACCTGCAGGGCGTGATAAAACGAGTTGGCCTGCCACAGCGTGGCGTTGATGCGACCATAGTTGGGATTAATCTTGGAACTGGGGATCGGGTTGGCTTGCGTACCGCTGGGCAGAAAGCCCGCCTGGCACGAATCGCCGAGGCCGTCGGGTCCGCAGGGCCACAAATACCCTGCGGAACTGAGCGTGGGGATCACCATATCAATGTTATCCACGCGATAGGGCTGGTGCACCCCGCGGGATCCCACATAGCCGACCGTAAGCGCCAGGGTGGACGAAAGCTCCCGAGCGACGCTCAGGTTCCATTGCATCACGTAATTCCGTTTGGGTTTGGGGTCGGGGTAATAGGCCGAGCCGGTGTTCGTCGTTCCACTCAGTTGCTGAAACGCGCCGGTTGGAAATGATCCGGCCGGGAGATTTTCCCCAATGACCGTTTGAAAGAACGGCGTTACGCGCTGGAAAGTAAGAGTGAATTCATAGGGCAACGGCAATACGTCAAATACGCCAAATCCACCGCGGAAGAGAGTCTTGCCGCTGCGTGGATTCCAGGCAAATCCCAGGCGCGGCTCGAAATTGCGCAGCGTGGGATTTGCAAACAGCGGGCCGGTGCCCGCGCAGCCCGGGATTGAGACGCCGCAGACAGGGAGGGCATCGGTCAAATTGTCAAGCACGGCGGTCTTGCCATGAGCCTCGGACGGAACCGTCAACATTTCATAACGCAATCCCGTATTGAGCGTCAGGGTTTTATTCACCTTAATATCGTCCTGCACGTATCCGCCAAAGAGCGTTTCTCGGATCCCGACTTCCGGGGGCGAGAGCGTGCCATTTCCAGAAAACGCGGCGGGCTGGTTGGTCAGGAATTGGGCCAGCGAATCGAAGCGGAACGAACCGTTGACTATACCCGTTGAGATCTGGCTGGATTGCATCCGCTCGACTTGAAATCCGAACTTCAGCGAGTGCCTTCCGTGGTTGAAAACAGCGTCGTCGCCTCCCTGGTACGAATTCCAGAAGAAGAATCTGCTGGAAGGAAGAAATCCCTCGGGAGTTGGAGCACCCAGAAAATCAGTGATCCCTGGAATCAACGTGATGCGCCCGGCGAATCCTCCCGGTACGAATGCAAAGGAGGTGTCCGATAGGAGCGGATTCGATACTTTGTCCACCTCTCCGATGATTCCCACCGCGCGGCTGAATCCGATCTGGGCCACGTTGAGGAAATTTGGAGTGAAGATGTGCTGCTCATGTACGGTTGCGACCATGCGGCTGGAGACAACGTCGGAAGACAATTCGCCGAACGTGCCCGGCTGTACCGTCTTCGAATTATCGCGCATGTAGGTTCCGTAAAGCGTATCGCTATCGCTAAATTTGTGATCCATCCGAATTGTGAAATAGTTTTCCGTGGTGATTTCCTGCGCGGCAAAACGAAACACGCCGGAATTGCTTCCGGAGGCCACTGCATCGCTTGGCAAAGGATAAAATGCGTTCAAAAAGGACCGGTGTTGCGGTGTGTCAACAGCCGTGAAATTATCGACGCAGAAGCCGGCTTGCCCCGGCGCCAGGTTGGTTTGCGTGGCGGGGTTCGGACACGGACCGGTCCATGGACCACTCGTCGGATTCCCATCGGAGCCGAGAAGGTTGCCGTTGGCGTCGTGCAGGATTCCCAAGCGCGCATCCGCGGAGGGGACGGTGTTGACCGTCGTAACACCCAACGATTGGCGCAAGCCTTCGTAGTCTCCAAAAATGAAAGTGCGGCCCTTAATGATCGGAAGCCCGCCCGATCCTCCAAACTGGTTGCGCTTGAACGGCGGAATCACGGGGCCGTCAAAGAAATTGCGTGCATCCAGGGCGCTATTGCGTAAAAACTCGTAAATTGAGCCGTGAAAGGCATCTTTACCGGAACGCGTCGCTACATTGATCACTCCGCCGGAAGTTCGGCCGTACTCTGCCGGATAGTTGCTTCCCAGGACCGAGACTTGCTCCACCGCATCAATTCCCAGATTGTCGCCCAGCACACTCCCGGGAGCGCCGTTCGCGTAGTCATTGATGCTGGTTCCATCCAGGATGTATGCGTTCTGATCCGGCCGCGATCCGGAAATGCTTACCGCCGCGCCGAAACCGCGATCGGTGTTGCCGCCGCCGCTGGCGCTGCCGTTTTGCACGGAGGATACTCCGGCCTGCAACGTGGCGAGCGCCGCCCAGTCGCGCCCGTTCAAAGGGGTGTCACGAACGGTGCTGGCGCTGGCGCTGCCGCAAACCGCGGGGCAGGGTTCGCTCACTAATGCGGGAGGTGCGGCAACTCGTACCACCTGCTTCGGATCGCCCGGATGCATCACCACGTTAAGAATGCGGTCGACACCCGCGCTCACCGTGATCGCGGTCCAGAGCTGGGTGGTGAATCCGGGGCCGGAAACCGTCATTTCAAAATTTCCGGCGGCCAGGTTGGGGACGTTGTACAGTCCGGCCGCGTTGGTCGTGCCGGTGCGCGTAGCGTTCGTGGCAACTTCCTTTACCGAAATGCGTACGTCGGGTATTGGAGCGCCGGATTCGCCGGTCACCGTTCCCGTAACCCCTCCCCCAGCCACTTGCGCTCCCGCCGGCAGACTAAAACTGAGCAGCAGAAAAATCGTTGCGACTACAACCTTCATCGGATCCCCTTGGCCGCTATTAAGCTTGAATGAAAAAAGAGATTGCCGCGCTGCCAGTCCGCGCAGCCTAAGTCACGTTCAAACACAGCGGTTCACCCCTTCTTGCGATGATATTTCTTTAACCTGAATGTGTTCTGAATCCAAGGATAATTTTTATTCATTCCGCCACGGTGACTGAGTAGGCCAACTGCGCAGGGCGTCAATGGCCCAGGCATTATTCTTATCCGCGTGGCAGGACGTGCAGGGATTGGGAATTTTATACTTGTCCGTCATTCGCTGGAGCTATGAATGCGAACGTGTGCGCACGCACGAAGACGCCGGGGATCTCGGCCTCGATTTTTGGCATGTGGCAGGCCACGCAGGAGCTGCCCTCGGAACCGTTCTTATGATGCGTGTGCTCGGCCAGCGTTGCTTCGCGCGGACCGTTGCGGCCGCCGGGTCCGTGGCAATCGAGGCAGATTTCGTTCACCGGTTTGCGCAGCTGCGCGTAATTCTCTGGTGCCGTGCACGTCGTGGCAATCGAAGCAGGTGACGCCGCGGCGGTACATCACGCTCTGCACGAAATCATTTCCCTGCATGCGATTCTTGTGCGCGGTGCCGTCGGGAAAATGCGTGAAGCTCAGCTCGCCCAGCTTGTGATCTTCCAGTTGCCAGTAATCCCGGAGCTTCAGCCCCACGGTATAGCCGACCGGCCAGTCATAGTATTTTCCTTCGATGGGATTGCTGAGCGGACGCCCCTGCGAATGGCACTGGATGCAGGTATCGCTGGCGCTGACGTAGTCCATGCGCGCGGGATTCAGAATATTGTCGCGCGTGGCATGTTCGACATGCGCGCTGCCCGGCCCGTGGCAGCGTTCGCAGCCCACATTCCACTCCGCGACTTGTTTCGTCTGGATGTTGTAGTCCACCGAATGGCAGCCGTCGCAGGTGGGCCCGGTGGGCCGCTGCAAATTGTCGGGCGGATAGAAGGCCGTCCACCAGTCCATGCCGTTGGCGACAAAATACGGCTTCCAGGCTTTATGGATCACGTCCCACTGGGCCGGCTGCGGATAGTAATCGTCGCCGATTTTTGTGAAGTAGCGCTGCTTCCAGATGCTTCCGTAGACGAAAGCGACTTGCTCCTTCGTGAACTTCGGGCTGGCCGTTGTTGGTGGCCAGATTCGGAATGATCGCGTCAGGATGCTCGCGAGGATCGCGCACGACATTGGCCATGGGCGTCTTCTTCCAGCGCTCGTAAATCTCCGCGTGGCATTTCTGGCAGGCCGCGGAGCCGACGTAGTGCGCCGTGGCGGCTGTTGACCTTTCTACCGTTTGTTCGCCGGGAGTGGTCTCGGCCATGCGAACGCACGAACAAGACCAGTTTCCAGGATACGTTTTGGTCCTCGCCCAGATGGGGAGTTCCGAGCGCGGGCATTCCCGTCAGCCGCACGCCGTTTTGAATGATGTAATGGATTTCGCCGTCGGTCAGAGTCTGCGTCTCCGGGCGGCGCAAATCATTGGCGCGCGGATAAAGATTCTGGCCGACGCCGGAGCGTCCGTCGCCCTTCAATCCATGGCAACCGGCGCAGTGATTGGTGAAAAGCTCGTGCGATTCGTCCAGCAGCGCCGGTGTGGCGGTCCACGGGTTTTTTTCGTCGCGTGCGGGCCGCGGGATGCCCAGGTTGCGCACGCCGCGGGCTACCACCGTCTCCAGCGCCGACGGCGGATTCGCGGTGCTGAATCCCCGGCGAATCACCAGCGTGCCATAGAGTGCACCGGCCGCGAGGGCCGTAATCAACACCAGAAGTAGGATTTTCCAGCGATTCATGGATTCTCCGGGCGGAACTTTTGGGGGCTCCCGTAGCAAATAAGATAGCAAACCAATCCCGCCGGAGGTTGAATTAATGGAAGCCCGCAGAAGTGGTTGCGCGCCTTAAGCGGATCGGCGAACAGGGGTTGCAGGCAAGAAGCGTCACTCCCTGGTTTCTTCCGTTCCCATGCGCGGCGGAACAGGCCTAGAATTGAAGGAGGGCCGTTTCAGTCCATTTTCAGGTTCTTGTGTTTATCTAGGAGTGTGCCGGAAATGCACGTCCTCATTGTAGAAGACGAAAAGAAAATGGCCGAGCTGCTGAAGCGCGGCCTGGAGGAAGAAAATCATTCCGTGAGCCTCGCGCATGACGGCCGCGACGCTCTGGAAATGGCCCAGGCGCTGGAGTATGACGCGATCGTCCTGGATTTGATGCTGCCCGGAATGGATGGCTACGAAGTCGCGCGGCGGTTGCGGAAGGGCGGCAACAAGACGCCCATCCTGGTGCTGACCGCGCGCGACACGGTGCCCGATGTGGTGAAGGGCTTGGACCTCGGCGCCGACGACTACATGACCAAGCCGTTTTCGTTCGAGGAATTCCTCGCGCGGCTTCGTTCCGTTTCGCGGCGCGGCTCGATTCCGCGGCCTACATCCTGCAGGTGGGCGATCTGGTGCTGAATCCGGCCAACCATGAAGTGCGGCGGGATGGCGAGGAGATTTCCCTGAGCCGCACGGAATTCAGGCTGCTGGAATTCCTGATGCGCCGCGCGGGGCGCGCCGTGCCGCGCAATACAATTATTCAGTCGGTGTGGGACTCCAACGAAGACGTGGAGGAAAACACGCTGGACGTTTTTATCAGCCTGTTGCGGAACAAGGTAGACCGCGATCACAAAGTGAAACTGATCCAGACCGTGCGCGGCACGGGTTACACCATTCGAGATTCAACGAAAGCTTGATGGCGCCAAACGCATGCTGACTCTTCCCATCCGACTCCGGCTGACCGCGTGGTATTTCGCGATCCTCGCCTCGGTGTTGTGTGCGTTTGGCTTCAGCGCGTACTTCGAGATGCGCCACAGCATTCGCCGGACGATCGATGAGGAACTGGAGGCTCGCGACGAAGGCGTGCACCAGTTGATCGAGCGAACCGTGCAGCGCGGCGCGAAGCAGGATCTGCCGGAAGGCCTTCGCGAGCACACCGAACTGCGCCAGGGCGGCGCGCTGCTGCAGGTTTCCGACGAGCAAGGCAACTGGCTCTATCGCTCCACGGTGATGAGCGACTACGGAGTGCCCCGTCCCACCATCATTCCGAAAAAAGCGACCGAGTTTCGCGGCCGGGACGTTCCCCTGCGCATCTGGACGGTGCGCGTCAGCGTCGGCGGCGAGAACTACACGATTCAGTCCGCCTTTGAAATGGACGATTTCTACGCGGCCCTGGACCGTTTCGCGCTGCTACTTTTCATTTCCATTCCCACGCTGCTGGTTTGCGCCGCCGCCGGAGGCTACTGGATCAGCACCCGGGCCCTCGCTCCGGTGGATCAGATCGCGCAGACGGCGCTGACCATCAGCGCGCAGAATCTTTCCAGCCGCCTGGAAGTTCCCAAGACGCGCGATGAATTGCAGCGCCTGACGGAAACCCTTAATGGCATGCTGGACCGCCTGGAGGCCGCCTTCAAAAAAATCACGCAGTTCACCGCGGACGCTTCGCATGAGCTGCGCACGCCGGTGGCCGTGATGCGCACCCGCGCGGAACTCTCTCTGCGCAAGGCTCGCTCCCAGGATGAATACCGCGAGGTGATCACTGAGGTGCTGGCCGAACTGGAAAGAACCTCCGCGCTGATCGAGCAGTTGATGTTTTTGGCGCGCGCCGACGGCGGCAAGGAAACGCTGCGCTTCAGCCCGACCGACGTGGTCGAGGTGTTGCGCGACGTCTGCCACCAGGGCACGGCACTAGCCGAGGCCAAGCAGATCGTTTTTCAGCAGCAGCTTCCGGATTCGCCGGCATGGATCAAGGGCGACGCCACTTCCTTGCGGCGCCTGTTTCTGATTCTGATCGACAATGCCGTGAAGTACACGCCGTCCAGCGGGCAGGTGGCCGTTTCCCTGCAGCGCAACGGCAAGTTCGTCATCGCCGAAGTTCGCGACACGGGCATCGGTATTTCCGAAGTCGATCTGCCCAGCGTCTTCGAGCGTTTTTACCGGGCGGACAAGGCGCGCACGCGCGAAACCGGCGGCGTCGGCCTGGGCTTGTCCATCGGCCGCTGGATCACCGAAGTCCACGCCGGAATGATCGATGTGCAAAGCACTCCGGGCCACGGCTCCGTCTTTCAGGTGCGGCTTCCTTTATCCGACGCGGGCGCCTGACCCGCAGCTGCAAGCGCGCCCCCAGGTGGCCTGATCCCGCATGTATCCCCAAGTATAGACCTCAATAAATACCGCTTGACTTGCTCTATGTAACGGAACTACTCTCGCGCCATCAAAGTGGTCGGGTGCTGTCAGTTTATTTTTTATTATTAATAACGATTTGCTAAACCGCGTCTCGAGCAATCCTAACCTTCGCTTGCAGTGCGCGAAGTTCCTGTTGGATTGGGGCCCATGTTGCGTTTGGGGTTTATGGGGAAATAGGGGTTTGTTGTGGCCTATTGGTGTATTTGGTGGTCGGGGATATGCCTGGGTAGGAATCGCGTTCGGATTCAGAATTCAATCCATCTGCCGAGAGGTTGAAAGATGAGAAATTTAAAGAGTAAGGGGACGGCGTGCGGCCGACATCTGAACTTGTTCAGAATGTTGGCGGTCACGCTGGGTGTGCTGTTGCTTTGCGTACCGGCCTTCTCGCAAGGGAACGCGGGGCGCATTATGGGAACGGTAACGGACCAGAGCGGCGGCGTCGTCGCCGGCGCCACGGTCACGGTCATCGACACCGCCAGGGGCGTGGCACGCACCCTGACTTCGGACGATGCCGGCGAGTACAACGCGCCGAACCTGACTCCCGGCGCCTACACGGTTCGCGCCGAAGCCAAGGGTTTTAAAAAGCTGGAGCGCCAGGGCGTGGTCATTGAAGTCGGCAAGGAAGTTCGCGTCGACCTCACCGTTCAGCCCGGCGAACAGGAACAGACTGTAACGGTCACCGAAGCGATTCCGCTGGTCGAGACCACCAACGCCACGTTGGGCGGCACGCTCAATAACGCGGACATCGTCGACATGCCTTTGAATGGCCGCAACTATCAGAACCTGTTGTCCCTGCGCCCCGGCGTCATGACGCAAGTGGGCGGCGGACCCTGGACGCAGAGCACCAACGGCGTCCGTCCCGATGAATCCGTCTGGATGATCGATGGCGTCATCAACCACAACTTCTTCGATGCCCGCCCGATCGCCGGCATGCCCAGCCCGATTACGGACGGCGCGACGATCTTGCCGATCGATTCCATTCAGGAATTCAACCTGATGGAAAACCCGAAGGCCGAATACGGCTGGAGCCCCGGCGCCGTGGTCAACGTCGGTATCCGTTCGGGAACCAACAGCCTGCACGGCACGGCGTACGGCTTCTACCGCAGTTCGAACTGGGACGCGCGTAACTACTTCAATCCCGCGCCCGCTGCCGACGGAAGCTGCCCGGCTAACTTGCTTGCGACAAGCCCGCCGACGCAGTTGAAGCAGTTCGGCGGTTCCGTCGGCGGTCCGATCATGAAGGATAAGCTGTTCTTCTTCGCCAACTATGAAGGCTTGCGCGACCTGATCGGTAACGTCTTTGGCGCCAGCGTTCCGGAAACCGTTGCGTTCCGGATCGGCGGCACAAACCTCCAACTGCCGAGCCGCCGTAACTAGCCTTAAACGAACGGCTGATCGTGCCAAGAGCATGGTGGATGCAATTACTGCGGTAATATCGCCCCGGGTCTCGGCAGCCTGAGGCGCTGGTCTGGCTGAGCAGACTTCACGGGACTGCGCCTACCGCGACCGCCACGGTAGCACGGGTGGCTTATTCCCGCATACCCGTCCAGACGCAGCACTGGATTTGTCAGCACGATCCCGAACGTCAATAACAGCAACAACGGCGTGGCCAAAATCGACTACCACGTCAACGACAAGAACACGATGAACGGCGTGCTCCTGGTCGGCAGGTACGTTGGAGACGGCGAAGACCGCGGCTTCATCAATCAAGATCTTACTCGAACAACTTATATCATCAACACCTGGACGGCTTCCGGAGTTTGGGATTACACCGCCAACTCCAAGTTGGTGAACGAAGTGCGGTTCGGCTACAACCGCATGACCTTCACTACCGGCAGCGACGACGCCGGCCGATCACCAGTCCCGATCAACACAGGCTTGTCGGTGCCTGGACTGCCGACCATCGGAATCGGTGGTTTTGCACGGCTGGGCACCTGGCACAACCGTCCGCAAGCCATCTCTCCCAACCCGTACTGGGATGTTCAGGACAGCCTGTCGTATCTGGCGGGCAAGCACAGCCTGAAGTTCGGCGGCGAGTTTACGCACATCGAGGCCGATTCCTACATCCCGGATTATGGCCGCGGCCAGATCAATTTCGCCGGTAGTACCGCTTTTGGCGGGCTCCACGGCCCTCGAAGACTTCTTCGCAGGAGTTTCCGAGCGGCGGTCAAGGTCCTTCGTCGGCAACCCACGCGAAGGATGTTGTGGTACGAACACGCGGCGTTCGTCCAGGATGACTGGCGCTTGTGCCCGAAGTTCACACTGAATCTCGGGCTCCGCTACGAATACAACTCGCCGATCAACGGAAGCCGAATAACCGCTGGGCCAACTTCGATCCGAATTCACCGACGGGTCTGGTTCAGCAGGGTACACCGGGCACAGTACGATGTGGAATCCCAATCGCGGAAACTTCTCGCCGCGCGTAGGTTTCGCCTATGACATGACGGGCAAGGGAACGACCGTCGTGCGCGGCGGGTTCAGTGTCATCTACTCGTCATTCACCGCGGTCGAGTGGATGAACCAGAATCAATTCCAAAACACTTCGGCTGTCTCCCTGGCTGCGAACCCGAGCGGATGCACTCATCCAGACGGGAGCCACGGTTGTTCAATCGTAGCACCGGTCACCTGTCCGTCTCTCGGTGGCAACATCGCGGTCAAGGCTGCCACTGTCGGAGTTTCTAACTCCCAGTGGAATAATGGCCACCGTTTTCTCTGGGACTACGGGCAACATAGCTTGCGGTGATGGCGCTCGGCTCTCAACGCTGGCCCGTGCAACCTCATGGGAGTGGACCCGAATCTCAAGACCCCCTACGTCATGAATTACAGCCTGAGCGTCACGCACGCCTTCGGGACTAACCTGTCGTCTGGAGGTTGGTTATGTAGGGAACCGCGGTGCAAGGCTGACGGGTTTTGCTGACGTCAACCAGTGCACCCCCTACGACCCACAGCTGCCGACGGCAAGTGCGGCCCGCCCGTATGCGCTCCCAAGTTCCCATACTTCAACTTCATCAACGTGATGACGAACGATACCCATTCGAACTACAACAGCATGCAGGCGACGCTGACCAAGCGCATGTCTCACGGCGTATCCTTCACCGCCGGGTACACGTACGCTCATGGTCTCGACAACGGTTCGCTGAACCGTTTCGCGCTTCTCCCGCAGAACTCGAACAATCCGGGAGCGGAATACGGCAACAGCGACTTCGACGTCCGGCACCGCTTGACGCTGACCGGCACCTACAACATTCCGGGATCAATGGATTTGCCCAAATGCTGAAGGGCTGGCAGGTCAACGGAATTCTCACCCTCCAGAGCTCGCAGCCCTGGATCGTCAATGACTACGGTGACAACTTCAGCGGGGCCGGGGACGTACTCGGATCGATGGGATTTCTTCGGGAATCCCTCCGACTTCAAGGGCACGCAGTAACTCCATTCCCTTCTGCTCGGGTTTCGGCACCGTGCCGCGGCCTCCATCTTGCACGACCACGGTCGGGTAACCCAAACAGTCGAGATCCCCTCGAATTCTTCAGCACTTATCGCGAATTGCACCGCGAAGGCGCCCGGACGTCGGCGACTTTGGCGGCTGGTGGATGCTTCGCGAACGGCAATTCGGTCATGGCTCCTCCCGTGTGCCGGAACGTTCGGCACGATGGGCCGGAACATCTTCCGCGATTCAGGTTTCAAAAACCTGGATCTTCTCAGTCTTCAAGAACTTCACCTGGAAGGAGCGATTTATCGCTCAATTCCGGCTGGAGATTTTCAACATCACCAACACACCGATCCCGAAAATCCGTACGGAGCATCGAACGGCTCGAGCGGCGGAAACAACGATCCCTCGACCGGCTCGATCTTCGGCGGCGCTCTGCGGAACTCCGGACGTCATCGCCGGCAACCCGGTCGTCGGTTCGGGAGACGCCCGCGAAGTCCAGAGTCGGTCTGAAGCTCTCGTTCTAACTAATCAGCCGGGCGAAGCGAGCCCGGCAACGGCGAGGGGGCGAGAAATTTTGCCCCCTCGTTTCTTTTTGTGGGAGCGTCATTTCGTTCAGTGTTTATAAGGGTTTTTGCAGTATGCGCGTGCCGCCGTTCGCTGCCTCCCGGTTTTCACCCGCTTGACAGTAGAAATATTTTTCGCTAGGCTGCCCTTCGCTTATGAATCGCGACGTCCAGATGACCGCGCAGGGTTGTACTTGTTGCTCCTGCTGTACGTGTGTGTCTTCTGGCGCCGGGAGGCTGACGATCTAATTATCCGATCATAAGCCGGGCAATTTTCAGATTCCCACCGCCAGAACCACACGTGCGGTGGGATTTTTGTTTTTGGGGCCGAATTTTTTGAGTTGTTGTCTTTGGATCGCGGTTTTGGAGGTCCGGCCTTCAGGCCGGACAACCAGCGCGGGGAATGGCGGGCCTTCAGGCCCTGAAGCTCGCGAGGCTAAAGAAAAGTTCGTAGGCACTCTTGGAATCGCCAGATGCCCGCCTGAAGGCGGGCGCTACATGGACCGAGGAATCAGATCGATCTTGAGGAGATGAAGATTATGAATGAATGGAACGGAAACAAACCGAAGGCAAACAAACAGATTTGGACACTAGTCTCAAGCTTGCTGCTCCTGTTTCTCGCCGCTGTCCCCTTCACCGCCCGCGCACAGGGAGAAGCGTCGATCACCGGCGTCGTCGCGGACACGACCGGCGCAGTCATCGTTGGCGCCAACATCAAAGTGAAAAACGTGGAGAACGGAACGGTGCGGGCGATCGCCAGCGACAGCTCGGGGCGATACGACGCGGCGTCTCTGCCGGTCGGTAAATACGAAGTTTCCGCCGAACATTCCGGCTTTCGCACGGAAGTGAAAACGGGCATCGCTCTGGCGATCGGCCAGCGCGTCGAGGTAAACCTGCTTCTTGACGTCGGCAGCACGCAGCAATCGATCAGCGTCGAGGAAACGGCGATGCAACTGGCCGTAACCACCGCTGATTTTTCCGGACTCGTCGGCGAATCACAAGTGAAGGATTTGCCGCTCAACGGACGAAGCTACGATCAGCTGCTCACTCTGAATCCCGGCGTCGTCAACTACACTTCGCAGCGCGCCGGAGGAATCGGCACATCGAATTCCGTGGTCGGAAACATGTTCTCGGCCTCGGGACGCAGGCCGCAGGAAAATCTCTACATCCTCAATGGTGTGGAGTTCACCAGCGCGTCGGAAGTGAATAACACTCCGGGCGGGACCAGCGGCCAGTTGCTGGGAGTGGACGCGGTGCGCGAATTTTCCGTGGTCACGGATGCGTACGGCGCTGAATACGGCAAACGCCCCGGAGCGCAGATCAACATCGTCACTTCATCTGGAACGAACCAGTTCCATGGCGACGCTTATGAATTTCTGCGCAACAGCGCGCTGGACGCGCGAAATTCCTTCGACCTCCCGCAAATTCCACATTTCGAACGCAACGTTTTCGGCGGCTCACTGGGTGGGCCGATTCAGAAAGGACAAGACATTTCTCTTCGCCAACTACGAGGGATTCCGCCAATCGCTCGGACTGAGCGACGTTACGCTGGTCCCGGACAGCAACGCGCGCGCCGGCCTGCTGCCTTGCGCCGCATTGACCACCGTCACGTCTTCGTGCTCGGCGTCGACGCCGTTGACCAACGTGACTCTGGGCGCGGGAGTCGCTAATCTGCTGAACCTCTGGCCCGTGGCGAATGGACCGGAGCTGAAGATCAATGGCCTCGATAGCGGAGTTGCGGAATCGTTCAGCAGCCCCCAGCAGCACATCCGCGAGGATTTTGGAACGGTGCGGTTCGACAATAATTTTTCAGACAAGGATTTTTTCGCAGCCGTATATACCGCGGATGACAGCCAGTCATTTTCGCCGACCACGAACCCCCTCAGCACCGTGGACATTTTCCTGCGCGAACAGGTGGCCAGCCTCAGCGAAACGCACGTGTTCTCGCCAAATGTTCTCAACAAGGCCACCTTCGGATTTTCCCGTGGAGCTTTTTACTTCAATAGCGGCGTAACCGGCACGGCATCGTCCGTAAACGGCGCGTGGGTCAACACCGTCGGCGCGAATGTTCCAGGAGCCGTGGTGATCGGCGGAGGCACTACGCTCAACGGCGCGTCGGCTCTGACCAACGGCGGCACCAACGCCGGAAGCAATCTGACGGCCGTGCGCAATCTGTTTACCTGGAACGATCAGGTCAGCATCACGAAGGGCCGCCACCTGCTGAACTTCGGCGTGTGGTTTGAACGTTTGCAGGCCAATGACAATCTGATTCAGGATCAGTACGGGCAGGCATCCTTCAGCAACCTGCAAACTTTTCTGCAGGGCGCGATCAGCACTTACACGTTCGCATCCTCCGCCACTCCGATGTCCTGGCGTTCGCTGGAGGGCGCATTCTTCGCGGAGGACTCGATCAAGCTCACACCCAGCCTGGAACTGCGCCTCGGATTCCGCGGCGAGTTCACCAACGGATGGAACGAAGCTTACGGACGTGCGTCGAACTTTCTGTTCACCAACGGGGTGATTGACTCCAATCCCACCGTCGGCAAATCCGCCCTTAGCGTAAACAACGCCAAATTCCTGCCGGCGCCGCGCGTGGGAATAGCGTGGTCGCCCTTCGGCTCAAAGAAGACCGTGATCCGCGCCGGCGCCGGCCTCTACTATGCGTTGATCGATAATCTCAGTTACCGCCTCGATCAGAATGGGCCGTTCAACACCGTGGCGGCGTCCAAGAAAGCCACGGTCGCGGAAATCGAAGGCAGCGGCGCGCTGCCGACGGCGCTGGTTATCCCCAGCGGGGTGCAGCCCGATCTGAAAACCCCCACCGTGATTTCCTACGACCTGAAAATCGAACAGCAGATTTCACCTAAGACGACAGTGAGCGTCGGCTACATCGGTTCGCACGGCTATCACGAAATTCTTTCCATCGATGCCAACGTGCCCTCCAACGTCGTGATTTGCCCCGCGGCGCCGTGCCCGTCGAATTATCCATCCGGCGCTTATTTTTACTTTTCCAGCCAAGCCACTCCGCTTGCCGGGACGCCGGCGCTGGCGAATCCAGCGGTGGCCAACACCACGCACTGGTTCTCGCAGGGCGTGAGCTCCTACAACGGCCTCGAGGTGGATGTGAATCACCAGTTCAGCCACGGTTTGCAATTTCGCGGCGTTTACACGTACTCCAAAGCCCTCGATGACGGAGACAGCCTCAACACCAGCGTGGCTACAAACTCCCCCGCGTTCGTTTCCAATCCGCTGAACCCGTTGCAGGCGGACTACGGTCGCGCTTCGTTTGACGTGCGCCACGCCGCCGTGATCAATGCGACCTACGATCTTCCGTTTGGCCGCAAAGGCGCCGCCGGTGAAAATCGCTTGTGGAATACGGCTTTCGGAAACTGGCAGCTGAGCGGAATCGAGACGCTGGTTTCAGGCCTGCCGTTCACCCCACAGCTTTCCTATAACCCGTCGAATGACGGCGATTCGCGCAATCCCGTTCGCCCATCGCTGAATCCGGCGTTTACCGGCTCCATCATTCAGGGCGGCCCGGGACAATACTTCAACCCCAACGCTTTTATACAGCCGCTGGCCAACACCTACGGCAACGCGCCGCGGAACTTCCTACAGGGTCCGGGACTTGCGACCACCGACATTTCCGTGGCCAAGAAATTCCTGTTCACGGAGCGCGTCAACCTGCAATTCAAAGCCGAGCTGTTTAATATTTTCAATCGCACGAATTTTAACAATCCCAATCCGGTGGTCTTTACTTCTGCCACTACTGTGCTGCCCTCTGCCTCGGCGGGAGTCATTACTTCGACCTCCACCAGTTCGCGGCAGGTGCAGTTTGGATTAAAATTGCTATGGTGAAGTTGAAGTTCCAACCTCTTGGTCGGCATCCGGGCGCGATCCAGATGCCCGCCTGAAAGCCAGCGCTATACAACCGTGAGTCCTGGCCCTGGCAAGCTGCCAGGCGGATACGGGATCTCCAGTTCTCGCAGCAAGAGTGATTCGGCAGGGCCACTGTCTGGTAGAATAGGCGTCAGACCGAGGCGCGGTCGCCAAGTGGTAAGGCAAAGGTCTGCAAAACCTTTATCGGCGGTTCGATCCCGCCCCGCGCCTCCAGCATTTTCGCTGGAAATGTTTTGCTCCGGTTCAGCCGCTGATTCGCCCTCCGTCTTTAGTTATTCGCTGCAACTTACCGACATTCGCGACGGAAGTCTGTGCGATCGGCTCCGGCAATCAGACTCCGGCAATCACACGTTGACTTCGCTGCCCCGTTTCAGTACCTTTGAGGCGTGATTTCCTACGTCCAGAAGACCAAGCAGGCTTGTCTCTGTTGTACCTGCTGTATGTGTGCGTCTTCTGGCGCGGGAACCTTAATACTCTAGAATCATAACTGAGTAATTCTAGAATCCCACCGCCGGAACGACACTGGCGGTGGGATTTTTCTTTTTGCGGCAGAAAATCGGGCGCCGCCGCTGGTGCATCGACCGGGCAGAACGGAGCGCGGCCGGCTTCCAGACAACTGGGTGCTCGAGCCCCAAGCCAAATGAATTTGAAGCATATAGAACAAACGATGAGCAACATCACGATGTCTGGAAATTGGGGCAGGATTTTCGCCGGCGGACCTGCGGTTCGGGGATCGGGGATCGCGACTGTGCTGGCGGCGGCTTTGATCGCGACGGTATCGATCTCCGCGCGCGCCGCCGATGACGCTCCTCGCGCTTCACTCGCAAGTCCCAAGGCTTCCGAATTGGAAACCGCGGCGGCAATTCCCGCTGTTCCAACCGGACGGGCAGTTCCCGCGGAGGCCATCTCAACCCCGGCTGAGCCGCCGACGGTTTCTTCGCTGGCCGAGGTGGTCGAACTGCTGCGCGCGCAAGGCCAGGAAATTGCCGAGTTGCGGGCGGCCCTTCGCGAGCAGCGGGAGCTGACGTTGCGCCTGTCCGCCAAGCTGAACGCAGCGGAGCCTCAACCCGTTGCGGCTCCAGTTGCTGCGCCCGCGGAAGCAGTTGTGGCCATCGGCGCAGACCCTTCGGACCATGCGGAGCTTACCGGGCGCAGTGCGCAAGCGGATGGCGTTGCGGGGGCCTCCCTGCGAAACATGGAAGAGCGGATAAAGAATTTTGGTCCCTTCTCTTTCAGCGGAGATATTCGCTTGCGCGCCGAACCGACCTTCGGCGGGCCGGCGGACGGTTCGCAGGACCGCTTCCGCGAACGCATTCGCCTGCGATTCAATGCCGAGGCGAAATTGAATGACCAGCTTCGCGGCGGTTTTTCGCTGGCGTCGGGCGACCTCAACAATCCAATCTCCACCAACCAGACGCTCAATCAGTACGATACGCGCAAACCCATCGCCATCGATAAGATGTATGCCACCTACACGCCCAGCTGGTTCAAGCCGCTCACGCTTACGGGAGGCAAATTCGCTTACCCCTGGTTCAACACCGAGCTGGTCTGGGATAAGGACCTGAATCCCGAAGGCGCCGGCGAAACGCTGGCCTTCGATCTCCGCGCGCCGCTGCTGAAGAAAATCAGTTTCGTCGGCTTCCAGCTGCCATTCGCGGAAAACAAGCGCACCGGCGCGAACGATAAGAGTTTTTACAACACCATGGTCTACGGCGAGCAGGTGCAGACTTTCTGGCAACTGGGAAATCGCGTGCGCCTCGCCGCGTACGGAAGTTTTTACGATTGGAAATTCGCGGATTCCGTCGCGCTGTCCATCCTCACGGCCAATAGCTCCAGCCCGGCAGACGCCCTGCTGGCGCTGAACAACAACGGCCAGCAGAATTCGATCGGCGTCGTCACGGTCACCAATCCCTTGACCGGCGCGAAGAGCATCACCTCCGCACAGTACGCGTCCAAGTTCGGAATCGTGGACGCGCTCGCGCAACTGGACATTCGCCACGCCGTCGCAGCGTTGGCCTCTGACGTTCATCGGCGACTTCGCCGAAAATACGCGGGCCTGCGAAAACGTGAAAAATTTCGTTGCCGGAGCGATGCTTACCGCGCCGTGCGATCCGCATGCCCGCCACGGTTATTGGCTGGAGGCTAGCGTCGGCCGCACCTTGAAAAGAGGCGACTGGCAATTTGGCTACACGCGATTCGTGATCCAGCGCGAAGCCGTGATCGGCGCGTTCAACTACAGCGAAATTTTCCCGGCGAGCAATGTGGAAATGCACCGGCCGGAGATTCTTTATCAGCTGTTTGACAATGTCACCTTGCAGCTCAACGGATTGCTGGGCCGGCCGCTGGTGACCGCCGGAAGCCCGGCGCCGGTGCAGCCGCTCTGGGAGCGATTGCAATTCGACGTGATTTACAAATTCTAGGTGGCCAACGTGAATTTTGCAGAACTGCACGGAAAATTATTCAGGGCCAGCTTCGGCGTCCTCGCCGCATTGCTGCTGCTCGTCGCGCCGGGCATTTCTGCCCAGCAGAAACCGGTGGTCATTCGCGTGGGCTATTTCGCGAACCTGACTCACGCGCAGGCGCTTGTCGGGCGCGCCGGCGGGCAGTTCGAAAAGACGCTCGGTCCGGGCGTGCAGATCGAATGGAAAGCGTTCAACGCTGGTCCGTCAGCGATCGAGGCGCTGTTTGCCGACGCCGTCGACCTCACTTATGTCGGCCCCAACCCAACCGTGACCGGTTACGTGCGTTCGCAGGGTGAAGCGGTTCGCGTGATCGCCGGGGCGGCCAGCGGCGGCGCGTCGCTCGTGGTGCGGCAGGGCTCCGGAATTCAGAAGGCTGCGGATTTTCACGGCAGGAAAGTCGCTTCCCCGCAGCAGGGCAACACGCAGGACGTAGCGCTGCGCGCCTGGCTGCGCGCCAACGGAATGAAGCCGCGCGAAAAGGGCGGCGATGTTCAGGTCCTGCCCATCTCTAACGCAGACCAGTTCACCCTTTTTCTGAAGGGCCAGCTCGACGCGGCATGGGCTCCCGAACCGTGGGCCGCACGCCTCGTTCATGAAGCCGGCGGACGGATTTTTATCGACGAGCGCGACCTCTGGCCGAACCGCCAGTTTGTGACCACCGACCTGATCGTCAGCCCGAAGTTCCTGAAGGCGCATCCCGACGTGGTAAAGAATTTTCTGCGCGCCCACGTCGACCTCACCGACTGGATCAATAAGAATTCGGCGCAGGCCAAGCAGATCCTGAATCAGCAGCTGCAAAAGGAAACCGGAAAGGCGCTGCCCGTGGAAGTGCTCGATGAAGCGTTTTCCCGCATGTCCGTGACCTACGATCCCATTCGTTCCGCGCTGCAGAAAGCCTCTCAACAAGCCTATGACGAAGGTTTCCTGGGCAGGACGCCGCCCGATTTGTCGGGACTTTTCGACCTCAGCCTGTTGAATGAAGTACTTCGCGAAAAGAAGGACAGACCAGTACAATGACCAACTACGTCATCGACTTATTCAATCGTTCCAGGAGCGGGGGCCGCGCGCAGTCTGCAACCGATGTGCTGCCCGATCCACCGGAGACTGGCAAAGACCTTTTGATGGACGCTTCCATTCGACCCGCGCCCGAGCCGGCGCGCAAGGAAAGCATCGCGCTGAGCGGCGTCTTTCGCAGCTACGCCAATTCCCGCGGTTCATTCACCCCGGCGTTGCAAAACATCGATCTGGAAATTGAGCAGGGTGAGTTCGTGTGCATCGTCGGGCCTTCCGGATGCGGAAAATCCACGCTACTGCATTTGATCGCCGGGCTGGATAAGCCGACTACCGGCCAAGTGGAAGTGGATGGCAGCCTGGTGACGGGCCCGGGCACGGATCGCATCCTGCTGTTTCAGGAGTTGGGCCTGTTCCCCTGGCTGACGGTGCGCGAAAACGTGGAGTTCGGCCTGAAAATGGCCGGCGTATCGAAACTCGAGCGGCGCGACCGCGCCCGCGTGTTTCTGCGCATGGTGCACCTGTCGCACTTCGAGGAGCATTACATTCACCAGCTTTCCGGCGGCATGCGGCAACGCGTGGCGCTGGCGCGATCGCTCGCGCTGCGTCCCAAAATTCTGCTTATGGATGAGCCGTTTGCCGCGCTGGACGCGCAGACGCGCGACATGCTGCATGATGAGTTGGAACGCATTTGGAAAGAAACTGCGCCGACTATCGTCTTCGTCACGCACAACGTGCGCGAAGCCGTGCGCCTCGGCGATCGCGTCCTGCTCATGAGTTTTCGCCCGGGCCGCATCAAGAGCCAGTTTCAAATCAATCTCCAGCGCCCCAGGCACGTGGAGGATTCCGACGTGGCTTATCTGTCCAAGGAGATTCTTGGACAGTTGCGCGAAGAGATTGACCGTTCCTTCAACGCGGAGTATTCCCGTGAAGAAAAGCGTTAATCAACTGATTTTCGCGGCGGGCGTTCTAGCGCTGTGGGAAGCGCTGGCCCTGGCGAAGGTCTGGCCGGTGTATTCCTTTCCCAGCCCTCACGGCGTCGCCGAATCGCTCTATGCCGGATTCAAGGATCAATCGTTTTTGATCGGCATTGGAATCAGCTTCCGCCGGGTTTTGATCGGGTATGCGATCTCGGTGGTGCTCGGAGTTTTCCTGGGGATGCTGCTCGCCTGGAGCAAATTCCTGGAAGACACGGTGGGCCACCTGGTGCTGAGCTTGCAAAGCCTGCCCAGCGTCTGCTGGCTGCCGATTGCCATCCTGTGGTTCGGACTGCATGAGACCGCGATTATTTTCGTGACGGTCATGGGCTCCATGCTGGCGGTCACGCAGGCGACCAAAGCGGGTTTTGACAATGTCCCGCGAATTCTCTCCATGGCCGGGCGCAATCTCGGCGCGAAGGGTCCGCAGATGTTCTGGCACGTGCTGCTTCCGGCCAGCCTGCCCTACCTGCTGGACGGATTAAGGCAGGGCTGGGCCTTCGCCTGGCGCTCGCTGGTGCAGGGCGAAATGCTCTACGGGGCTCTAGGGCTCGGCCAGCTTTTGAATGAAGGCCGCGACTTGAACGATATCAATCAGGTTGTGGCCATCATGTTCCTGATTGCACTGCTCG
The DNA here is from genome assembly GCA_963774805.1 of uncultured Acidobacteriota bacterium. Lineage (GTDB taxonomy): Bacteria > Acidobacteriota > Terriglobia > Acidiferrales > UBA7541 > Palsa-360. Next base: position 291,322 of record CAVZGK010000016.1, on the reverse strand, counting down.
GATACATTGTCGACGGAGTTTTGTTCCGCAGGCTGGACACATCGGTTCGCCAGAAGTGGGGAATGGCGACAGCGGCTTCGAGCTAGCCAAAGTGGCGCAAGCTTCAGCTTGCGGAATTTTGACAGAAGGCCCCATGCTCCCGCCGCTTCCCATACCAATTTCCATCCACGTTCATAAACAGCACGCCCGCCAAGCCGAATACCACGGACATGGCGATGTTCCCGGGCCATATCCTTCGGCCGCTGACCATCACCTGCAATAGCTCGAGAGCAATGGCAGGCAGGAGCAGCCCAAACGTCAGAATCGCGGCGGCTGCGAATTTCCGCTCCGCCCAGTCTTTGGCGTTCCATCCGGCCAGGATGCCCGCCGGCAGAAACACCAGGGTTTCAAACATCAGCACGAATCCGCCGAGATCCGCCGTCTTGATCAGCAGAAAGTGATGGACAAGTGCCGCGCCGGGATTGAGGCGATACACCCGCGGGGCGCGGGTTCCGTCCAGATAAAGGTACGCATAGGAACCGTCATACACCGCGACGATGTCGCGCGCCTTTCCAGCTTCGAAAACGCCGCGCACCGTCCAGGCCAGCATGGAGTGCGTTTCCGACAGCGGTTCGCGTAGAAAGAGCACCAGATTCTTTCCGTCCTGGCGCAGGTGAAGATTAATATTCTCGAGCGATTGCGAAAGAGAAAAAATTCGGCCGCTGGCGCCGTCGATGGCTGCCGGCGTGGCAACCACATGTACCGTGAACTGATTCGTTTTCTGAATCTTTTGCGTCAGGTCCGTCGCGGGAGCGCCGGTCCGCAGCCACGCGGCAGAACTCAGTTGCGGGATCGCGTCGCTCAATGTCCCTGGCTGCGCGGAACTCCACACGAGTGGCGGCAGATGCTGTTGCTGGTCGCGAAATGGCGCGGCACTTTTGAAATCGTACGCGGCCTCAAGTCCATCGCTCGGCAAATTCACTGAAGCCGGCCCGGTCAGGGATCGAATCGCTTGTTCGGGCAAGGCGCGTGACCAGATCTGGACCTGCGTCACTTGCCCGTTCCACGGATTGGCTCCCACAGCGTCATTGCCCAGCACCAGTTGGCATTGCGGATCCCAGTTGCTGAGCCGCGTTTCCATTTGCAGCAGCCACGTGGGGCCCACCCACGCCGCAAAGTAGAGCGCCAACAGCACGGTCAGGCGGCGCGGAGACATCCAGGAATTCAGGAAATCGGCGGCCTGCGACATGGCCCGCAGAAATTCACCGCCCAGAATCGCGAATAGAATAAATCCCCCGACTGAACCCGCGGTATTGGAGATCGTGTCTTCCCATCCCGAATCGCGTCCCGGAACGTAGAGCTGCAGCAGTTCCACCAGATACGTGGTACACGCGCCGACGAACAGCGACCATAGAAAAGCCTTCCACCGCGGGCCGCCGCGCTTTCCCACCTGCGCGGAAATTCCAAATCCAAATGGAACGAACAGCAGAACATTCAGAAAAAAATCCATATGCCGCAGCGTCTTGGCCGAGTCTCCCAGAAGAAAGGGAGATCCGTGAAACGGATGCGGCGAAGAAAAGTGAATTTCAAACGGAAAAAGCGTGAGGTACACAATTCCCAGCACGGAAAGAATCAGGAGTCGATTGGCCCAGCGCCGGCAGTCCTGTTGGAGTGAAAGATCCTGAGTGGTCATGATTCAAGCGGCGAACTTTTTGCCCGGCATGGCTGAGTCTAGCACAGCGGCGTAGCACGCCTGCGCAATCCGAAGCACTCTGATTCCATTCCAGCAGCATGGTTTTTCCGGCGTTCACGCGCGATGGCTGCAACGCGGGTGCAACTTCGCGCAACTGTACTTCCGCTTGCCCAAAAATTGCCCTTTTGTTCCTGCGTACAGTCCCTGCGCCTGTCCCACGTTTGTTCCGCGGACCAGTAGAGAGCTTTCGAATGCCAAACCTAATCTCGTTAGGTCATGATCGCACACACAAACATTGGTTTTCACGCTCCCGCAACCCTCAACCGCCGGGCTCCGCTCGGCCTACTGGCCCTCATTCTGGCACTTGGCGCGCTGCTTTCTCTCTCCGGCTGCGTCGGCCTGACGGGCGCCGCAACACCGGCTTCGAAGACGACTTCGGGTTCAGGCAGTGCCGGCGGCACGCTCGCGGCCAGCTCCACGACGTTGAGCTTCGGCAGCGTGGCCACCGGATCGAGCAGTCCCCAGACCTTGACCCTGAGCAACGCGGGCACTGCAGCGGTCACAATCTCGCAGGCCACCGTCACGGGCAGCGGCTTCACGGTTACCGGGTCGATGTCCTCGGCTTCAATTGCCGCAGGGCAGTCGCAGTCTTTCCAAGTTGATTTTGCTCCGAAGAGCTCCGGCAGCGCGTCGGGCGCGATTTCCATCGTGAGCGATGCGGCGAATTCGCCGCTGGCCATCTCGCTGATCGGCACCGGCACGACGGGACTCTCGATCACCACGCAGCCGCAAAGCCAGAGTGTGAAGACCGGGCAGTCCGCTAATTTCTTGGTAGCGGCAGCGGGAGCGGGAACGCTTACCTACCAGTGGAAAAAGAACGGCGCGGCCATCAGCGGCGCGACTTCGGCCAGCTACGCAACTCCGGCCACGACCAGCGCGGATAACGGCGCCCAGTTTACCGTCGTCGTCACCGAAGGCACCCAGAGCGTGACCAGCAGCACCGCGGTTCTCAGCGTCACGGCCTCCGCCGTCGCGCCGTCCATCACCGCCGCACCGGCGAGCAAATCGGTTACTTCGGGGCAGACCGCGACGTTCAGCGTCACCGCGTCCGGCACTTCGCCCTTCACCTATCAATGGACCAAGAATGGCGGGGCCATTAGCGGCGCAACGTCCGCGTCTTACACGACACCGGCCACCACCGTTGCGGATAACAACGCCAAGTTCGCAGTGACGGTCACCAACAGCGTGGGCAGCGCGGCCAGCACCTCGGCGACCCTGACGGTCGCGGCAGCCGCGGTCGCGCCCTCCATCACTTCGCAGCCGGCCAGCAAGTCGGTTACGGCCGGGCAAACGGCGACGTTTACGGTGGTCGCCACCGGAACCGGCACGTTGACCTATCAATGGAAGAAGAACGGCGCGGCCGTCAGCGGCGCGACGTCATCCTCCTACACGACTCCGGCCACGGCGGTTTCGGATAACGGCGCGCAGTTCAGCGTCACCGTGACCAACAGCGCCGGCAGCGCCAACAGCAGCGCGGCAACGCTCAGCGTTGCGGCTGCGTCCGTTGCGCCATCCATTACATCGCAACCGGCCAGTGTGTCGGTTACGTCCGGACAGACGGCCACCTTCACCGTGGCGGCCACGGGAACCGGCACTCTGACCTATCAGTGGAAAAAGGCTGGCGCGGCCATCAGCGGCGCGACTTCTTCCTCGTATACGACTCCGGCCACGGCGGCTGCGGACAACGGCTCGAAGTTCACCGTAACGGTGACGAACAGCGTGGGCAACACGACCAGCAACGCGGCCACATTGACCGTCACGATCGCAGCGGTCGCACCGTCCATCACCACGCAGCCCGCGAGCAAGTCGGTAACTGCCGGGCAAACCGCAACCTTTAGCGTGGTCGCGACGGGAACAGCTACTCTGACGTATCAATGGAAGAAGGGCGGCGCGGCCATCAGCGGCGCGACTTCCTCTTCCTACACGACGCCGGCGACGACCGCGGCTGACAACGGCGCGCAGTTCACTGTGACTGTTACCAACAGCACCGGTTCCGCGACAAGCGCCGCCGCCACGCTGACGGTGAATGCTGCCGCCACGCTGGTGCTCAACGCCAGCCAGACCAGCCTCAATTTCTCGAGCATCAACATTGGCAGCAACAGCGTTCTGCCCGTGATCTTCACCAATGCCGGAACCGGCAGCGTCACGATCTCCAGCGTTTCGATCTCCGGCGCAGGTTTCACGGCCAGCGGTGTTTCGTCCGGCCAGATCATCGCTGCGGGCAAGACCGCGACGCTGAACGTCACGTTCACTCCGTCCTCCGCCGGTTCGTTGTCCGGCAGCGTGATGGTGAACAGCAACGCCACCAATTCTTCGTCGACCATATCGCTCTCCGGGACAGGCGTTCAGCCGGTATCGCACTCGGTTACCCTCACCTGGACTCCGAGTACGTCGGCGGTTTCCGGCTACAACGTTTACCGCTCGCTGGTGAGCGGCGGCCCGTACACCAAGGTGAATTCCTCGCTGATCTCATCCACAACGTACGTGGATAGCACGGTCCAAGCGAGCACCACGTACTTCTACGTGGTTACCTCGGTGGACGCCAGCAACCTGGAAAGCGCCTTCTCAACGGAAGTCTCGGTGAGCGTGCCCTAGAACCAGGAACTTTCACCGATCGAAGCTGAGTCGGCGGGCTGCCAGCAGTTCCAAAAAGGCGGTCCGCCGCAACCTTACGCACCCGAACGCCGGGACAGGTTTTGGACTGTTCCATATATGTACGCAGGGACAGTAGTTCCTCCGAAGCGCCCCACCGCACAATTCCCCGCGATGAATAACAAAACAACGTTCGACCACAATTTCAGCGCGCGAAATTGCGCCAATTCCAGGACTTCCGCTGGCCGGAATGTAATGTCTCTGGCCGCCCTCATCCTTTTGATTTGTTCGCTTACCGCCGTCTCCGGTTGCATCGGCGTGACGGGCGCGCCGAAGGTTTCCTCCAGCAGCCAGCAGGGCACCACCAGTGCTGCCTCAATATCCGTGGCGCCCACGGCGATTAAGTTTGGCTCCGTGCCGCTTGGTTCCACCGCATCCCAATCGGTGACCATTACGAATGATGGATCGACTAGCATCACGATCAGCAAGGCCAGCGCGACAGCGGCCGGCGTTACCGTGACCGGTGTTTCATTTCCGCTCACAATCGCTCCGGGCAGCCGCGCCTCCCTCGATGTGATATTTGCGCCCAAGTCGGCGGGCGCGCTCTCCGGCGGAGTTTCGATCGTGAGTGACGCCTCGGCGACGCCGGACATGGTTACGGTGAGTGGAACGGGAATGGCGGCGAGCGCGCTGCTGACGATGTCGAGCTCAACCTTGAACTTTGGCTCGGTAGCGATCGGAAAGAGCAGCATGCTTGGCGTGACGCTGACCAACGCCGGAAATTCAAACGTCACCATTTCGAAGGTTGGAGTTTCCGGCACGGGATATTCCACCAGCGGAGTTTCCGCGGGACTCATCCTGACGCCTGGGCAATCGGCTACCCTGGATGAAACGTTTCTTCCCGTTTCGTCCGGCGGCTTTTCCGGCACGGTGACGGTGGTTAGCAACGCGACGAACTCGCCGGCGACGATTTCAGCATCGGGAAGCGGATCGGCCTCGGTTGCCCATTCGATTGATCTGGCTTGGACTGCCAGCACCTCCACGGTGGAAGGATATGACGTGTTTCGCTCGGAGGTATCCGGCGGACCATACGCGAAGCTGGATTCGAGCGTGGTGACGTCCACTTCCTTCATCGACGCCAATGTGCAGTCGGGCAAGACGTACTACTACGTTGTCGCCGCAGTCTCCTCCGCGGGCGTAGAGAGCGCGGATTCCGCCCAGGCATCGGCTACTGTTCCTACACCGTAAGTCAAATCCTTAGCCCCAGGTGCGGGAATAGTTGGATTGCTTAGGCAAGCTCTCTGGCACCTCGCGCCTTCCACCGCTGTCCATAGGCGAGAACCACGGCCCTCCGTGAGGAGGGCCGCCCAAACCGTTGGTTTGGACGCCAACATTCGTTTTTCTCTTAAAGATGCGGTTTCTTCGGTAATGCCGTCACCTTGGGGATGGGTGGTTTTGCGGATTGCCAGGACAGGCTGGAACGAGGCCTGTGGGGTGTGGTCAGGAAACAGACCAAGGCTCCTTGGAAGCCGATGGGTACATTGTGGAAAGACTTTTCTTCGATTTTTCCTTTCCTGGGATTGTGATGCGGGACACACCGTGGACGACAGCGATTTTGCTTTCGTATGTTATTCATTAAAGACAAGTTATCGCATGTTCCATCCAGGAACGTGCAAACCGAAGGGGTTTCCCTTTGGAAGCCCGATTGCGATTGCCACGGTGAAGAATTGACGGTTTCTATGGGAATTTATGGTGGTAGCTTGCGCAAAGGCTCCCATACCAACCCGGTAGAGGACCAGTGAACCGTTCAGAACCTATCCAGACGACCTTCAGCGCCGGCCTTAGCTGGTTCGCCCTGCAGACACGCTCGCGCTGGGAGAGCACTGCATCGGGGCTGTTGCGCGCCAAGGGCCTGGAAACGCTCCTGCCGACCTATACGACGAAGCGCAAGTGGTCTGACCGCAATAAGGTGGTCGAATCGCCCCTGTTCCCCGGCTACGTCTTTTGCCGCTTTGACGTCCATAACCGCCTGCCTGTGCTGATTACGCCCGGCGTCATCTCCGTAGTCGGCCGCGGCAAGACTCCCGTGGCGATCGACGAATTCGAGATTCTATCCATACAGGCCGCCATTCAGTCCGGCGTACCGGTGGAGCCCTGGCCCTACGTGGAAATCGGCGAGCGTGTGCGGATCAAGGACGACGTGCTGGACGGCATGCAGGGCATCCTGACGAGCTTTAAAGGCAGCCACCGCGTGGTGATTTCGGTGACGTTGCTGCGCCGATCAGTGGCGCTGGAAATTGACCGATCGAGGATCTCTCCCCTGGGGCCAGCGCGGATCGCTCCGGCGGCAGTCGCCGAGGAAGTCGCGGAGCTCGAGGTCGCTTCGGTCTGAAGCCGGCCGAAGTTGCGAGGAAGCTACAAGGTTTGAGACAAAGCAGTGAAGCTGCCCGGTAAGGGAAAGGCCAGCTGTATTCCCGGCTGGCACGCTTACCGGACGGCAACGGGCCCTGAAGCTTTTGCAAGGCGGTAAAGAAATTCCTGGATCCCCCGAACCGCAGAACGGGACTGGATCGTAGGCGCAGCGCCCTTTCACCGCATGGCCGGACACCGGCCTGCGGAAATACGGTCGGGAGAATTCATGAACGATAACGGCAATTCCAACGGGCATTCGAACGGAAACATGAACGGCAAGCTGAACGGGAATTCCAACGGTAACTCGAACGGGAATTCCAATGGGGCAAAACCAGCCATGATCAGAGTCGGAGTAATCGGCTACGGGTACTGGGGTCCGAACATCGTTCGCAACTTCTTCGGCGTGGATCACACCGCGTCGAAATGCTGTGCGACATGAATCCCAGCGCGCTGGCTCGCGCCAAGAAGAACTATCCCAGCCTCGCAGGTGACCACCGATCCCGGATGACATTTTGAAGTCCGCCGAGCATCGACGCCGTCGCCGATCGATCACGCCGGTGTGGACGCACTACGAGCTGGCCAAGGCGGCGCTCGAAAACGGCAAGCACGTGTTCGTCGAGAAGCCGTTCACCTCCATCGTCCGAGCAGGCCGAGGAACTGATCGAGCTGGCCGCGCGCAAGAACCTGAAGATCATGGTGGACCACACCTTCCTGTTCACCGGCGCGGTGCGCAAGATCCGCGAGCTGACCGAGAGCGGCGCGCTGGGCGATCTGTACTACTACGATTCGCTGCGCGTCAATCTGGGACTGTTCCAGCACGACGTCAACGTGATCTGGGACCTGGCGCCGCACGATCTCTCGATCATGGATCACCTGATCAAGGGCGAGCCGGAAGCGATCGTGGCCACCGGCGAAAGCCATCTGAACGGCGTCGAAGACGTCGCCTTCATCACCATCTACTTTCCCGAACAACGTCATCGCGCACATCAACGTGAACTGGCTTTCGCCGGTAAAGATCCGCACGACGCTGATCGGCGGCCAGAAGAAAATGCTGGTCTGGAACGATCTGGTGGCCGATGAAAAAATCCGCGTCTACGACAAGGGCGTGAACATCACTTCCGGCGACAAGGTCCGCGAATTGCTGGTCAACTACCGCTCCGGCGACATGTGGGCGCCGCAGATCGAACAGCTCGAAGCGCTGCGCGTGGAGCTGGACTACTTCGCCGACTGCATCCTGCAGAACAAGACGCCTTTCAATGACGGCCAGGCCGGCCTGCGCGTGGTGCGCATGCTGGAAGCCGCCGACCGCTCCATCAAGAAGAGAGGAGAACTGGTGCGCCTGTGAACGAATATCTGCTCGCATTGCCCCGGACGTGAAGCTCGGAAAGGACGTCAAGCTCTCCAAGTTCATCAACCTGTACGGCTGCGAAATCGGCGACGAAACCAAGATCGGCGCGTTCGTCGAGATTCAGAAGAACGCGACGGTCGGCCGGCGCTGCAAGATCTCCAGCCACACCTTCGTCTGCGAAGGCGTGACCATCGAGGACAACGTCTTCATCGGCCACGGCGTGATGTTCATCAACGACAGCTATCCCCGGCGCCACGGCCAGACGGGCAGCTGCAGACCGAAGCGGACTGGAAGGTCGAGCGCACGGTGGTCAAGAAGGGCGCGTCGATCGGCTCCGGCGCGACCATCCTGGCCAATGTCACGATCGGTGAAAACGCCATTGTCGGCGCGGGCAGCGTGGTCACCAAGAGACGTTCCGGCCAACAGCATCGTGGCCGGAAATCCGGCGAAAGTTTTGCGCAAGATCGAATCCACCGTGGAGGCCATTAAGTGAGCGCACCGAATGAAGCGGCAACGCCAACGATATTCCTTTTCTTGATCTGGTTACTCCGCACGTCGAACTGGAAGCCGGAACTGATCCAGGTCGTTCAGCAGACGCTGCGCACCGCCGGCTTCATCGGCGGGCCGATGGTGGAAGAATTTGAAAAGGCTTTCGCGGAATTCTGCGACGCCAGGCACTGCGTGGCCGTCAGCAGCGGCACCGACGCGCTGCGCTTCGCCCTGATGGCGCGCGGGCGTGCAGCCCGGCGACGTCGTCGTCACCGTGCCGCACACCTTCATCGCCACCACCGAAGCCATTTCGCAGGCCGGCGCGCATCCGGAATTTGTGGACGTCGACGAGCGCACCTACAACATGGACCCGGAGAGGCTGCGCGAATATCTGGAGAAGCAGTGCACGACCGATCCCGGCCGGAAAGCTGATCAGCCGGCGAAGCGGCCGCCGTGTCGGCGGCATCATTCCCGTGCACCTGTACGGGCAGATGGCCGACATGGACGCGATCCTCGAGCTGGCGCGAACGATACAACCTGATCGTGATCGAAGACGCCTGCCAGGCGCACGGCGCGGAATATTTCTCCAAGAAGAACAATCGCTGGATGAAGGCCGGATCGATGGGGCGCGCCGCGGCGTTCAGCTTCTATCCCGGCAAGAATCTGGGCGCGTGCGGCGAAGGCGGCGCGGTCACCACGAACGACGCCAAGCTGGCCGACAAAGTGCAAAATGCTGCGCGATCACGGCCAGGCCAAGAAGTATTACCACGACATGGAAGGCTACAACGGCCGGCTGGACGCCATTCAGGCCGGCATGCTGCACGTGAAGCTGGCGTCATCTGGCCGAGTGGAACGCCGCACGCCGCGAACGCGCGGCCGAATACAACCAGCTGCTGGCCAGCGCGGAGGGCAGCGTGATCCGTCCCTTCGAGCCGTCCTGGTCCGAGGCGGTATATCACCTGTACGTGGTCCGCACGCATGATCGCGACGGGATGATGAAGCACCTGAAGGAAGCGGGTATCGGCACCGGCATTCACTACCCGATTCCGCTGCACATGCAGAAGGCCTACGACTACCTGAACTACCGCCAGGGAGATTTCCCGGTGTCGGAAAAAGTTTCGGCGGAAATTGTTTCGCTGCCAATGTTCCCGACGCTTCAAACCGAACAGCAATCGCGCGTGGCTTGTGAAATCCTGCGCAGCCTACGCGTCGAGATGGTGCGTTAGAACCGGCGGGCCGCCCGCGCCGCGCGCCTGCTTCGCGGGCCTGGCCGGACGGGCGGTCACTGGATTCCGAGCCTCATGAAATCGACCATCGAACTGACCGAAGAAATGGCGCCGGCCCCGGCGGCCGCGGCGAAGCCCGTGGCGGCGCGCGGAAAAATCTGGATTGATCTGGACAATTCCCCGCACGTTCCGTTTTTTGTTCCCATCCTGCCGGAACTGAAGGCTCAGGGCTTCGAGCTGTTTCTTACGGCGCGCAATTCCTATCAGGTGGTGGAACTGCTGCAATTTTATGGAATCCAGGCGCGGGTGATCGGCCGGCATCACGGAAAAAATAAACTGATGAAGGTGATGGGCACCGCCTGGCGCGCGCTTTCGCTAGCCTACCTGATGAATCGGGAAAAGCCGGATGTCACTTTGGCTCACGGGTCGCGCAGCCTCATGCTGGCTTCCGCGCTGATGAAGATCCCGACCATCGCCATCATCGATTACGAACATTCCTCCAAGATGCCGGTGGGAAAAGTATTTGTGATTCACCCCGAAGTAATTCCCATGCTGACGGCGGAGCACCGCGCCACGTTCCTGACCTATCCCGGCATCAAGGAAGACGTTTATCTGCCGAGTTTCCGGCCGGATCCGAAGATGCGCGCGCGGCTGGGAATCAAGGATGACGAGTTGTTGGTCACGGTTCGGCCACCGGCGACCGAGGCGCATTACCACAATGCCCAAGCGGAAGGTCTGCTGACTGCGACCCTGAAAAAATTCTGCGACATGGAGGGAGCGCGCGTGCTGCTCCTGCCGCGGAACAAAAACCAGGAAGGCGACCTGCGCGCCGCCTGGCCGGCGGAAATCGCTTCCGGAAAAATCGTGATTCCTGCCCGCGTGGAAGACGGCATGAACATCATCTGGAATTCCGACCTGGTGGTCAGCGGCGGCGGCACCATGAACCGCGAAGCGGCGGCCATGGGCATCCCGGTATACAGCATTTTCCGCGGCCCGACCGGAGCAGTGGACAAGTTCCTTGCGGCGTCCGGCAGGCTGGTCATGCTGGAGACCGTGGATCAGGTACGCACCCAGATTCAAGCCGTGCGGCGCAACAAAGAGGCCGTAACCATTAACGACCAGAAAAGCCCGGCGCTCGAAGCCATTTTGAAGCACGTTTCGAATATCACCGACGCGCAACACGCATCTAAGCTAAGAGGCCAGTGAGGAGTTCGCTGGAACCGGCGGGCAGGTCCGCCACGGACATGCGGTCATGACGGACAACATTCTTCGCCAGAACATCGAAAGCAGCATCGAAGTTCACAGGCGTGTCCTGGAAGCCTGCCTTCCCGCGATGACCGCGGCCGCCGCCGCGCTGGTCACTGCGTATCGCGCGGGCGGCAAGGCGATCTTCTTTGGAAATGGCGGCAGCGCGGCGGACGCGCAGCACTTCGCCGCCGAATTTCTCGGGCGGTATCTCCGCGAACGACGACCCCTTCCTGCTCTGGCCCTGCACGCCAATACTTCCGCCGTCACCGCCATCGCCAACGATTACGGCTACGACCACGTATTCGCGAGGCAGTTGCAGGCATTTGGCGCCGCGGGAGACGTGGCCGTGGGCATCAGCACGTCCGGCAATTCGAACAGTGTGAACGAGGCGCTGGTGGCCGCGCGCAAGATGGGACTCATTACCATCGGACTCACCGGAGCCACCGGAGGCCGCATGCGCGATCTGGTCGATGTGCTGATTTCCGCGCCGTCCAATGAAACGCCGCGCATCCAGGAATGCCACATTCTGATCGGGCACGCGCTGTGCGATGCCGTGGAGCAGGCCATTACCGCTTCACCCTCCGCGACGGGAGTCTCCGCGCCGGGCAAATAAGCTACCCCGGTTGAACGATCGCTTTCCGCGCCCGGTTCGGCGGGAAATTTCCACGTCCAGTTCGGTTGCAATGCAGTTCGGACGAACCAAGGGAAGGGCAGTAAAACCCATTGAATATCATCGATCCATTGAAGGACTCGCGCTGGGACGAACTGGTGGCGCGCCATCCGAACGCTTCCGCGTTCCACACGCGAGGCTGGCTGCAGGCATTGCAGCAGACCTACGGTTACAAGCCGTTTGTGGCCACGTTGAATTCGCCGGGCGAATCCCTTTCGAACGGAATCCTGGTGTGCCGGATTGACAGCTGGCTGACTGGGAACCGCCTGGTATCTCTGCCGTTCGCGGATCATTGCGAGCTGCTGGTCAACGACGCATCCGAAAGAGCCGCGCTGCTCCACGGTGTGGTGGAAGAATCCGCCCGACAGCATTGCAAATACGTGGAGTTCCGGCCATTGCACGATGCCGCGGAACTGCGCGACGAGTGCCAGGAAAGCGAATCGTTTTATTTCCACGAGCTCGACTTGCGCCCTTCGTCCGAACAGCTTTTCAAGGCACTTTCCAAGGATTCCATTCAGCGAAAAATAAAGCGCGCCGACAAGGAACAGCTCGTTTACGAGTCCGGACGCAGCGATGAGTTGATTGACACGTTCTACAACCTGCTGCTGATCACACGGCGCCGCCACCAGTTGCCGCCACAGCCGAAAGATTGGTTCCGCAACCTGGCCAAATACATGGGCGAAAGCATTCAGGTTCGCGTGGCCCGCAAGGACGGCCACGCGGTCGCCTCCATGATCACGCTGCGGCACGGCTCGAATATTATTTACAAATACGGATGCTCGGACGGCGCGTTTCACCAGCTGGGTGGGATGCCGTTTCTTTTCTGGAAAGTGATCGAGGAAGGCAAAAGCACCGGCGCGGAGTGCCTCGATTTCGGCCGCTCGGAAATCGACAACGAAGGCCTGGTTACGTTCAAGGACAAGTTCGGAACCACCAAGCGAACGCTCACCTACTACCGTTTTCCGAAGGTCGCCCGGCAGGCTGCGCACAGTTCCTGGGGAGATTCCGGGCTGGCGCGCAGGATGTTTTCCATACTTCCCGACGGCGTGCTTTCCGCGGCGGGAAATCTTTTGTACCGGCATATCGGCTAGCACGCCGGCGATCGTTTAGAAAATCGAGCTTACGAACCAAAAAGGGATCGAGACCAAATGCGAATCTGCCATGTTATCGGAGCCAGGCCAAATTTCATGAAAGCGGCGCCCGTCATTCGCGCGCTTTCCGCTTACCCTGTGGAACAGATCGTGGTGCATACCGGGCAGCACTACGACGTCAATATGTCCGACGTGTTTTTTCAGCAACTCGGAATGCCCGCGCCGGACGTGAACCTGCAAGTCGGCTCCGGCTCGCACGCGCAGCAGACGGCGCACATCATGTGCCGCTTTGAGCCCGTGGTGCTCGAAAGGAAACCGGACGTCGTGGTGGTCTATGGCGACGTAAATTCCACCGTGGCCGCCGCGCTGGTGTGCTCAAAACTGATGGTCAAGGTGGTGCACGTGGAAGCGGGCCTGCGCTCGGGCGACCGCGGCATGCCCGAGGAAATCAACCGGCTGGTCACCGACCAGCTTTCCGACCAGCTCTTCACGCCGTCCGAAGACGGCAACCGCAACCTGGAGCGCGAAGGAATCGCTCCTGAAAAAATCTTTTTCGCCGGCAACGTGATGATCGACACGCTGATCCGCATGCTGCCCGAAGCCGAACGCAGCATGCCCGCAGGCCTGCCGTCGCATTACGCGCTGGTTACGCTGCACCGGCCGTCCAACGTGGATGATCTCGACTGGCTCGCCTCGCTTCTCTCCAGCCTGGAGCGCGTGGGGCACGATCTGGAAGTGATTTTCCCGGTGCACCCGCGTACGCGCCAGAAAATCGCCAGCCTGGGCGAGAGCGCAGCGAGTAACGGGCATATCCGTTTTCTTGAGCCGCAGCCGTACCTGAATTTTCTGGGGATGCAGAAAAACGCCGCGGTGGTCATCACCGATTCGGGCGGGATTCAGGAAGAGACCACCTACCTCGGCGTGCCGTGCCTCACGGTGCGGGAAAATACCGAGCGCCCGGTGACCATCACCATGGGCACGAACGTTCTGGTGGGCCGGGACACCGCTGTACTGGCCAGGGAATTGACCCGCAGCCTGGGTCGGGACCGCAAGAAAAGCAGCGTGCCTCCGCTGTGGGACGGGCACGCCGCGGAGCGAATTGCTAAAGTAATCGTGGGCCAGTAAACTGGCAAATCTGTGATGCCTGGCAAGACCCGAATTTATGAACTCAGCATTTCTTGACTACTTCCGCTGTCCGGAAGAATTCGTGAAATTCGGCGCGGCCCCGAGCCTGGGGCAGGCGCCGGGCTTTTTCCGGCTGGGAAAGGAAATCACCTGCTTCGGGCGCAGCGCCGGGCCGGTAGCGGCTGCCTCGGACGGCGCGATTCCCGACTCGCTGTCGCTGATGCAGACGCGGGGCGATGGAGTCATTCTGCCGTTCGACCCGGACGAAGTTGTGGATAACCTTCGCCGCGAAAAATATATCGCCTCGGGAAAAGCGTCGTCCTTCGCAAAAGACCTGATCCGCAAAACCTACTACGGAGCGCGCCCGTTTCTTTCGGTCGCGGTGCGGAAACACTTCCAGCGGTTTCATCTTCGCGAGCGGAAAAACATCGAGTTCCCGCGCTGGCCGATCGATAAAACCGTGGACCTGCTGTGCTCCGAGTTGATGGGCCTGGCCATCCAGGGAAACGGCAACCAGCGTGTGCCGTTCGTGTGGTTCTGGCCGGACGAGTTTACCGGTTGCGCGTTGATGACCCATGACGTGGAGCATGAGGAAGGCCGCGCGTTCTGCGGCAGCCTGATGGACCTCGACGCCAAGTACGGCATCCACGCTTCGTTCCAGGTGGTGCCGGAGGAGCGCTACACGGTTTCAGAGGATTTTCTGGAGACGATTCGCGGGCGCGGCTTCGAATTGAATGTCCATGATCTGAACCACGACGGCCAGCTATTCGCCAGCCGCGACCAGTTTCAGAAGCGTGTCCGGAGCATCAACGAGTACGCGCGCAAGTGGCGCAGCGACGGGTTCCGCGCCGGAGGAATGTACCGCAACTCCGAGTGGAGTTCGGCCCTGCAGTTCGTCTACGACATGTCCTTTCCGAGCGCCTCGCACCTTGAGCCGCAGCGCGGCGGGTGCTGCACGGTGATGCCTTATTTCCTGGGCGGGCTCGTGGAGTTGCCGCTGACAACCACCCAGGACTACTCGCTCTTCCACATTCTGGGGCAGCACAGCATTGACACCTGGAAGCAGCAGCTGGACTACATCGCGGAAAGCCACGGACTCGCGACGTTCATCGTGCATCCGGACTACGTCATTGAAAGCGGCGCGCGGCGGGTCTACGAACAATTGCTGGAATATCTCTCCGACCACTGCAGCCGCAAAAAAATCTGGCAACCGCTGCCGAGGGACGTGGCGCGATGGTGGAATGAACGGAGCCGCATGCGCGTTGAGCAGTCCAACGGATCCTGGAAAGTCACTGGCCCGGGTTCGGAACGCGCGCGCGTGGCCTTCGCGCAGATTGAAGACGGCCGCATTACCTACCATGTGAGCCGCATGTCGTGCCGCGAGTCGATCGCCTAGAAACCCGCTTGGATCTATCCGTCCTCACGTAGCGCCGCGTTTTTTTCCGCATGGCCTTCCCTGAAGTCCGCCCATGAAAATCGAACTACGCGGGCAGATCTCTTCACACAATTCTTCCTCGGGTCTCCGCAATGTTTCCTGAAGCGATCTCCACGTTTTTCCCTCCACCCGTTTGCCAACGGTAATAAGCTGCTGAAGTGACACCCGCCTCCAGTCGGTCTGTGGAGTTATCGGGAGGAAGTGTTGTCGTAAAGTCCCGGAGTGACGAAACACCGTAGCCCACCACGGAAGTGGTGGGCATTGCCTAGGAGCGCAAGAGCCCCGTAGGGGCGACACAATGGCCAACCCATACGCAGATCCTTCGCAGTATCGAAGATGAATTTACCCCGCGGTTCGCGGTGGCACCTGAGATCTGTGTGCCGCCCCGTTCCGGGGCTCGTCTCGTCATTCGGCCGATGCTCCCAACACTTCCGTGGTGGGCTACGGTCTCGCGTTCCCTACGGGACTTTTCCATCGAGCTGGTTCCCGTCTGAAGTCGTGCGCCGCTTCGGTCATACCCCAATTCACACACAAAGTCTGAAGCTCCTGAACCTCTTTCAAGGATGGTGGAGCGGCGATTGTAAGACTTTTGCTAACGTGCTTTGGCAGGTTGCAGCGTGAAGACCGAGTCCAACTGATCCTGCCAGTCGGGCATGCGGAGGGAAAACGTGCGGTTCAGGCGGGCGTTGGAGAGTAGGGAATAGGCGGGGCGCTTCGCCGGCAAGGGATATTCGCTGGCCGCGATGGGAATTATGCGGCGGGCGATGAGTGGCAAATGATTCGTCGCGGCCGCGAACCACGGAGTATCCGGCGGGATCCTCGCGGCTCTTTCGAGAATTGCATTGGTGAAGTCGTACCAGGTCGTCTGGCCGCCGGCGGTCAGATTGTAGACGCCGCTGGCTTCGGTCGCGGCAGCCGGTGCGGCGCCGGAGAGTTGCGCCAGAATATCGGACGTGACTTTCGCGATTTCGACGTTCAGCGTCGGCGCGCCGATCTGGTCGCGGACAATTTTCAATTCCTCGCGCTGCGTGGCCAGGCGCAGGATGGTGAGAAGAAAATTTTGTCCCTCGGCGGCATACACCCACGTGGTGCGAAAAATCAGGTGCGCAGCGCCCGAGGCGCTGGATCGCGCGTTCGCCTTCCAGCTTCGTTCTTCCGTACACGTTCTGCGGATTCGGCGAATCGTCTTCGATGTACGGGGTCGGTTTTCGTTCCGTCAAAAACGTAGTCGGTTGAGTAGTGGATCAGCGTGGCGCCGATTTTCGTGGCTTCCTCGGCCATCACGGCGGGAGCGTCGGCATTGATCGCGCGCGCCACGGACTCGTCCGATTCCGCTTTGTCCACGGCCGTGTAGGCCGCGGCGTTCACGATAAATTGCGGGACGGACGGCGCGGATGGCGCTGCGAATGTCGTCAGGCTTGCGTGAGATCGAGCCGCTGCCGGTCAAGCGCGGTTACCTCGCCAACGCGCGGCAGCATCTTGTTCAATTCGCGGCCGACCTGCCCGTTCGTGCCGATCAGCAGAATGGCCGGCTTCATTTGCGGGAATATTGCGGCAGAAATTCGCGGGGCATCGCCGCCAGCGTTGGATTCTGCGCGTCTTTTTCGGAAATCAGCGGATTGCGCAATGCCCCAGTCGATGGCCAGGTCGGGATCGTTCCAGATAATGCCGTGTTCGCTCGAGGGATCGTAGAAGTCGCTGCACTTGTAAAGAAACTGGACGCTGTCGGTCAGGGCCACGAAGCCGTGCGCGAATCCCTGCGGAATGAAAATCTGATTCTGGTGTTCCGCGGAGAGCAGCACGCTGGTCCATTTTCCGAAAGTGGGCGAGCCGAGCCGAATGTCCACGGCCACGTCCAGCGCCTCGCCCTCGATCACGCGGCAGAGCTTGGCCTGCGCGTGCTGCACTTGGTAATGCAGGCCGCGCAGCGTGCCCTTCGCGGAGACGCGAATGGTTGTCCTGCACGAACGTATCGGGAATTCCCAGGTCGGCGAATTTCTGCTGGTGGTAGGTCTCCAGAAAAAAGCCCCGCGCGTCGCGAAAGACTTTCGGCTGGAGTTCCAAGACTCCCGGAAGTCGATGAGTGTTCAGGATCGTCCTGCATAGCGCCAGATTCGTCGCCCGTGCAGTTGGCCGGGTCGCGTCAGGATTATCGGAGTTTGGTTTCAACGGAGCATGTTTCGGTCCGCTGGAGGACAGCGCGTGCAGGGAGAATCGCGATTCTCGTAATACTTGTCGTAATACGAGAGATAATCTCCGTCGCGCACGCCCGCCATCCATTTGGCGTTGGATTTGTACCAGTCGATGGTCTGCCGCAAGCCTTCTTCGAGGGGCATCAGCGGTTTCCAGCCCAGATCCTTCTCCATCTTGTCGCAGAGCAGCGCGTAGCGCCGGTCGTGGCCCGGGCGATCCTTCACGTAGGAGAGCAGCGTTTCCGGCTTGCCAATCAGGCGCAGCAGGCGTGCGCGCGATGGTCAGATTTTCTTCCACGTCCAGTCCGCCGATGTTGTAGACCTCGCCGATGCGGCCCTTCTCAAGAACCGCCAGCACGCCGCGGCAGTTGTCTTCCACGTGCAGCCAGTCGCGCTGCTGCTTGCCGTCGCCGTAAATCGGGCAGCGGCTTGTCGTCAAAGATATTGGTGATCATCAGCGGCAGAAATTTTTCCGGAAACTGGTACGGGCCGTAGTTGTTGGACGAGCGCGTGATCAGTCCGGGAAAACCGTAGGTGCGCACGTAGGAACAGGACCAGAAGATCGGAGCTGGCCTTGGACGCCGAATAGGGGCTGCTGGGCGCGATCGGCGAATTCTTCGTCGGCAAACTGCCCGGGCTGCATATCGCCATACACTTCGTCGGTGGAGATGTGCACGAAGCGCTCGATGTGCAGCTTGCGCGCGACTTGCAGCATGACAAACGTACCGGTCACGTTGGTCTCGATGACCGGCGCGGGTTCGTAAATGCTGCGGTCCACGTGCGATTCGGCGGCGAAGTGCACCACGGCATCGCAGCCGCGCATGGCTTCTTCCACCGCGGTGGCGTCGCAGATGTCTGCCGCGTACGAACGAATAATTTGGATCGTCCGCGACGGATTCGAGATTGGCCAGGTTTCCGGCGTAGGTCAGCTTGTCGTAGTTGACGATCTGGTAGCCCTTGTTCAGGGAGAGCACGTGCCGGATAAAATTGGAGCCGATAAATCCGGCGCCGCCCGTGACAAAGATTTTCATCGGCCCATTTCCTTTGGCGCCGCCAGTTGTGGCTCGCGATCGTGCGACATTTTGTTCGCGCCCGTTTCCGCCACCAGGTTGTTGGCGCGCAGCAGGGACTCGAACGTGCCGGCATCGGTCCACCAGCCGTCCAGGACTTCGTACGTCAGCTTGCTCTTCCTCGATGTAGAAATTGTTTACGTCGGTGATTTCCAGTTCTCCGCGTCCGGAGGGCTTCAGCCGGCGAATCTTCTCGAACACCGTCTTGTCGTACAGATAGATTCCGATCACGGCGTAGTTCGATTTGGGATTCTTGGGCTTCTCCTCGATGCCCAGCACGTGATTGCCGCGAATTTCCGCGACGCCGAAACGCTGCGCGTCGGTCACTTCCTTCAGCAGGATCTTGGCGCCCTCGCCCTGCTTCTTGAAATTTTCCACGGCCTGGCAAATGTTGTTCTCGATGATGTTGTCGCCCAGAATCACGCAGATCGACTCGTTGCCGGCAAAGAATTCCGCCAGGCCCAGCGCCTGCGCGATGCCGCCCTCGCCTTCCTGGTAGGTGTAGTTGATGTGCTTCAAGCCGAAATCGCGGCCGTTTCCGAGCAGGCGCAGGAAGTCTCCGGCGTTCTTTCCGCCGGTCACCAGCAGAATTTCGTCGATACCCGCGTTGACCAGCGTCTGGATGGGGTAATACACCATCGGCTTGTCGTAGATGGGAAGCAGATGCTTGTTCGTAACGCGCGTCAGCGGATTCAACCGGCTGCCGGTTCCTCCTGCCAGCACAACACCCTTCATACATTTCCTCCTGTGGTCAGGCCCGGGCCAATTCTATTGTGGTCCCTGGTATGTCGAGCAATCAAGATGGTTGTTCAAAACTGCGTCGAAACGGTATCGCTATTCGATGAAACTGCGCTGGCAACGAGCGCAATCGCTGGATAAACGGCGGCGGAATTACGGTACGTCGTTCCGGGAACTGGAGGAGTCGGACTTGGAGGCTGCGCCGGAGCGCCCGAAGAGCGCGCGCATTCGCTCCGCTTGTTCCTGGCGCAGGTGCGCGACCAGGTCGGGCGAAAGCAGGAACGGCTCGCGGCGGATATAGGAATCCAGAAATCCCGCCATGCGAATGACCGCGCCGATCACGAAAGGCTTCTTATGGAGCCGGCTGGCGCACTTGATCAGCTGAAAACTGGGATAGGTGCCGAAGCTGTAGTCCAGTTTTCCGAGCCGGAAACTGCTACGGACAAAATTTGTGGCGCCGCCGGTGGGGCGGTAGTGGTAGATGGGGAGTTCGGGCGTGGCATACACTTCCCACCCCTTCATGCGCGCGGAGGTCTGCGCGTGCCAGTCTTCTCCTCCGTACTTCAGCACGGCGTAGCCGCCGATGGCTTCGTAGCACTCGCGGCGGACCAGCTGCGCGGCATGGGCCACCGAGTAGACCTGGTTGACCTTGCGGCTGGCAAACTCGCCATTCATTTTTTCGTACACGAAGCCGCCCGTGAGGCCCAGGCGCGGGTTCCGTTCGAATTGCCGCAGCAGATCTTCAAAATAAGTAGGCGCGACCGACAGATCGGCGTCGAAATTGCCGATGAAATCATACGTGGCGCCTTCGAGCAAGTGCTGCCCGCTGCGCAGCGCCAGGACTTTGGAAGCGAAATCGCGGCCCGGCTGCCGGACCACGCGATGAAAGCGAATGAAGCTGTGCTGGGCGGCGTGCTTCTGGATAATTTCGTCGGTGCGGTCGGTGGAATTGTCGCTGGCGATCAACCAGCGGTCCGGGCGCACGGTTTGCGCGACGATGCTCTGAATGGTCCGCTCGATGTCGGCTTCTTCGTTGTGCGCGGCGGTCATCAGCACATAGGAAGCGGGCCGGTGCGCGCGTGTGTTTTCCGCGCCGGACGGCGTGGACACCGCGGCTTTGTCAGTCTGCTTTTCAGTGGCGTCGATCATGGTTTTGCGGATGCCTGCGAGTCATCTCATTATTAAGACTTGTGGGTCGCGGCTTCCCAGCCGCGACATTCCGTGGTGGACTTCAAGAGGGCTTTGGCCCCTGAAGCACCCTCCGGATGAGCAGGTTAGCCAATTATTCTAATGCGCGACCTCTTCCGGATTGGCGACCGGTACAGGCGGTTTTGCCTGCGGAACGGGAGGCCGAAGATTCGTGCCGCCGGGCGTGACCAGCGTCTTCAGAATCGCAAGATACTTGGTGCGCGCGGCCTTGGCGTCTTCTTTTCCCTTTCCGGCATTCTGGAAGAAGGTAGCGGTGGCAGCGATGCCCAGGCGGCCCGCCGCATTCATGGCCAGCGCGGCGCGGAACATGGCGCCGTAAAAAGGCCCGCGAAAGTTTTCGACCAGGCGCTGCTCGGCGCGAGTTTTGGCCACCGTTTGCCAGGCGCGCGGGCTGCTTACGCCGCCGTAGTGAATGATGTTGCCTTCGCCCGCGTAGTAGTTCGAAAATCCGGCGCGCTGAATCTTCCAGCAGAGATCGACGTCCTCCGCGTACATGAAATATTCCTCGCTGAACATTCCCACCTGCTGGAAAACTTCGCGGCGCATCATCATGCACGCGCCGGTGACCACTTCCACTTTCACGGGCGCCCGATTGTTCGAGAAGAGCGGCCCGATATCCCACAGCGGGAATGACGGCCAGCGCAGCCGGAAACCTTCAAACTGAAATACCTGATTCAGTATTCCGGGAAATTTCATGATGCTGCTGGTTTGAACCGAGCCGTCGGCATTCAGCAGCTTGCAGCCCAAAAGGCCGGCGCCGGGCAGCGACTGCAGGCTCTGCAACATCAGGTTGATCGCCGAGTTTACGAGTTTGGTGTCCGGATTCAGGAACAGAACATAGTTGCCTTTGGATGCGCGAAAGCCCACGTTGTTGGCGCCCGCGAAGCCCAGGTTGTCCTCGCTCTTGATCAGCACGATCTCCGGGAATTCCTCCTGGAGGGCGTCCACGCCGCCCTGCGGCGAGGCATTGTCCACCACGATGATTTCGTAGGCGAATCCCTGCGTGTGCGCGTAAATGCTGGTGAGGCATTCGCGCAGGTAGTCCACCGAATTCCAATTCACGAAGATGATCGATAGTTCCATCACAGTCGATTCCTCAGAGAGGCCGGATAAAATCAGCGCGGCGTCAGGAGCGCCGCGGCTTGAATTCCTGCGTGGCTGGACCCAGCATGCTCTTTTTCGCGGGCGCGGTTCGCGGCCCGGACAGCCAGGGATGTGGCGCTTCCTCGGGCGCGGCGTTCATCGGCGAGCCGTCCGGCTGCAACTCCGCGGGCTTGGCGTCCGCGGCCAGCACCGGCGCGGTAGCCGCCAGGATGATCACCAGCAGGGCGAACCAGGACATGCGCGTCTGGTCAAAGTAACTGATTCCGAAAAAGCCGACCACGTGTGAAAACAGCGCGCAGCCGATCAGCCAGAAATACCATTCCCGGTTGCGGTCTCCCTCGACTGCCTTGCGGGCCCGCCCCAGCTTTCCGAAGGAATACGAAATCAGCAGAATGAAAAGAACGAACGCAGCCAGCCCGCCACTCTCGCCCTCCGCCACGTATTGGTTGGAGGTGTCCCACATGTCCCAACCCCAAGTTCCCGCGGCGTTCGTGCCGAACAGCCACCAGTCGCTGAAGTGCCGGATGAAGGTGTCGACGAGATACGCGCGATGGTCGCTGGATGAGGAACCAAACAGCGCGATATGCCCGATCAGAAACCACACCGGCGCCTGCATTACAGTATTCAAAGCGATGAGAGCAATTAGCAGCCCGTAGCGGAACATGCGCGTGTACCGGCGAAAAGGGAAGCAGAACGTGGCGCCGATGCCCGCGCCCCAGGCCAGAAACGGCGTGCTGGAGGAGGCGCAGATGGCCATCACAGTTGCGCCCAGCATGCCCAGCACAGCCACTCCCCTGGATTTTCCCCGGTGCCAGTACAAAAAAAAGAGCGGCAGCAGCGTGGCTCCAAAGGTTCCCGCGAGCAGCGGGTGGGAGAACGCGGCCTGCGCGCGAACGTGGCCGTCGCGGATTTCCGGCGGCGTAGTCACTCCGTTCAGGATGGCGAAAATATTCTGCATGCGGTAGCGCTCGTTGAGCATGCAAATTGCCAGGATCGCCGCGAGAAAGGCAAACGTGCGGATTACCCGATCAATGTCGTCTTCATCCTGAATCAGGAAGCGCATCACCAGGAATCCGCCGACCATGTCCCACAAGAAGCCGAACTGGTTGACGATGGCTCCCGAAACAAAATTGAACAAAAAGAGAAACGCCACCACGTGGACGAAAATCCACAGCATGTACACCCAGTCGACGGTACCAAATCCTCCCGGGAATGCGCGCGACTTGGAGGACGTCATCGAGGCGATGGCGCGAACCAGCGCCGCCAGGATCACCACGCGCAGAACCAGCACGTGCACGCCGCCGATCAGGAACTGCTGGCCCAGCGGCACGAGAAACGTCATCGTCAAAACTGTGACGATGACGTTTTTTCTGGATAGAAAAAGGATCAGCAGAACCGCGATTACCAGCGCGGCCAGCACCAGCGGGTGCACGGAGGTTTCCGAGAGCCCGCCGCCGAGTTTTAGATTTTCTGGTTGCACGTTCGATTCCTTGCCTGGAAGCGGCGGTTTTTAGTGGTTCACCTGCAACTCGCGCCGCCTGCCTGGCACCATGGCGTCCAGAATCGAGCGCCGTTCGGCGCTGGAGATCGATTGTGTCACAATCAGCGCCGGCCAGGCCATCAGCAGGCAGCCAAGGCTGATCTCCACCAACTTGACCAGCGCGCTGACGCGCTCAGGCATCGCCCAGGGCATGGGCAGCAGCGTGGCGGCCGCTCCCGCGCCAATCACCAGAACGGTGGCCGCCGAAATGCGCAGCGTATCGCGCACCAGATCCTTCAGGTTGAACACATGAAACGTCATGGACATGGCCACAACCATGAAGATCACGCCTACAAATTCGGAAAACGCCAGGCCTCCCAGCACTCCGTAGAATCCCAGCTGCCTCGAGAAAAACGCGATGATCAGAATGATCACGATGCGGATGGCCTGGCTGATGTTGTCATGCAGCGCGCGGCCCGAAGCCCGGTACAAAACCAGCTGCAACAGCGAGACGGCCTTGGGCAGCGCGGCCAGCGAGACCAGCAGAATTGCCATGCGGAACTGCGGATTGGTTTCGCCTGTCCAGGCGTACACCATTGTGGTGCCGAACGCGCAGACAAACGCCAGCGGCGGCAGCGTGGCCGCGATGGTGACCTTGAAGGACTTGGAAAAGAACTTTTTCAGACTTTCCGCCGATCCTGCGGTGAACATCATGGTTCCCCCCGAAAGAATCGGCAGGGCCAGGGCGTCCTGGGCGATCAGCGCGGAGGTCGTGAGGCGGCCGGCCAGCGCGAAAATTCCGGCCGCTTCCGCTCCAAAATATTTCAGCAGCGCGATGGGCACGATCGCGCGGTAAAATAGCTCCAGAACGTTCACCATCTGGTAGCTGCCGGCGAAGCGAATCAATTCCGGAAACAGGCTGGGCGTGAAATGCGCCAGGCTGATGTGCATCTGCGGCACGATTTTTCGGGACATCCGGTAGCAAAGGAAAATGTAGATCAACTCGGAAGCCCCCATGACCAGGGCCATGGCGAACAATCCGTAGCCGGCATGCAGCAGCCCAATGACGGCAACCGCCTCCAGCACGCACAGCACGGTGATGTACTTGCGCGCCAGATCGATGCGGTGGCCGCCCATCACGATGGCTTCGTACGCCGCGCCAAAGTTGGACACCACGTAGATCGCCGCCAGAACGGTGATGGACCAGGCGGCGGATTTCAGAAATTCAGGCGGCACGCCACTCGCTTTGGCCAGGTGGGTAGAGAACATCGCCACCGGAACCAGTCCCACCAGGGAAAGCAGCAGCATCGAAAAGCTTCCGGTGCTTACCAGCTTGTTGGCCTTGTCAAAATCTCCGCTTCCGGTCGCTTCGGCCACATATTTCTGGAACGCGGATTTGATTCCGGCGGTCCCGAAGCGCATGTACGCCGCGGTGACCATGATGATCGACCAGATTCCATAACCCCCAAGCCCCATGTAGTGGATCACCACGGGAACCGAAACCAGGCGCGTAATGATCTGCACGCCGCTGGCTACAATGCCGAAAATCGTGTTTTTCCCGATCGTTGCCGCCAGATCGCGATCGGACGCCCGCACGGGCGCGGGTGCGGATGGAGGCGCGGGTGCGGTCACGGTTTTAGTTTCTGACATTCGTTTTCACCTTGGGTCCCGAAGGGCCCAGAACAATATCGATTCGTTCGGAGTCTGCTGTCGCGGGAGCTCTTGTACAGCGGTTCGGCTCTACAGGCCTCGAAAAAACCCAAAACGATGTCATTCTGAGCGCAGCGAAGAATCTCTCTTGGTTTGCTTGCTTGCACCGATCGAAGAGCGATTCTTCGCTGCGCTCAGAATGACGGATTCACGTAGTGTTTCCGCAGTCTGTATGGCCGCCGCGGAAGTCTAGCTCGCGGTTTTCTTCTGAGCGGCGCGATCCCGCCACATCCGCTTGATTTTGGGCAGTAAATTGGTGCGCTTCAACGCCTTTTTCAGGCTGCTGTCGGCCAGTACGGTCGCGGTGCGCACAGAGTTGACCAGTAAGCCCTTGGCGCTGGGCGCGAAGATGAAGCACGAGGCTTCTTTCAATTCCAGGCTGCTGAAGCGTTCTTTGTACAAGCCTTCGCCCTGGCCAAAGTCCACTTCCGTAACGCCGGCACGGCAGAAATCTTCCAGCATATTGGTCAGCAGGAACGTCCCCGGCGAATATCCGCCGAATTGCGGATTGAAGCCCAGGTGATCGCAGCAATAAACCCTGTCGGAGACGGTGCCGATCGAGAAGGCGCACGGCGCGTCCTTCAAATAGAGAACGTAAATGCGCAGCCAGCCCATGCGGGCGAAAAAATGATACAGGCGGCGCTCCTCGGCGGAGTTTGCAAATCCCACGCCCAATCCGCGCTGATAAGTGGTTTTCGCGACGGTTTCGATGTGTTCCAGCGCTTCATCGAGGTGTTCGGCGTCATGGAACTGGCGGATTTCCACGCGCCCTTCAAAGTCGGCGTGAATTTTCTTGGCTTCGCTGCGCAAGTGCTTGCGGTGCTTGCTGGAAAGTCCCGCGAACAGCTGCTCCGGGGCGTCGGCGACGTGCATGAAGTGATGTGCCGACGGGGTGATCAGATGATCGCGGCCGCGGAATTCCGGCAGCGCCAGAATGTTCCGGTACATTGGCGAATCCACCTGTGTCTGGTGGAAGAAGGCCAGATCGGCCTCTCCGCCGCGCAGCGATTGCAGAACGGACTGAACCATGCGCGCCGAGTTCTCCGGCGCGGTATTTCCGCGGAAGCCGCCGTAGGAAAAGCTCAGAACGTTCACCGGAATTCCAGGAAACCGGAAATAGGCGATGCGCGACTGGAATTTGGTGCGTTCCAGGCGCCCCACCAGAATCGCTTCGGGCTGCGATCCGCTCGACAGCACTACGATATGCGGGCGCAGAACGTCAGGGCGGCCCTGAATAAATTCCAGGAAAAAATCGATATCGCTGTCCCGATGGCCTTTCCAGGAATCCCAATAGGGGCGAATTTCCTCGATCTCGGCCATGGTCCGGCAGATGCGCACGCCGGCGCCGGCAACGGACGCCACGACGTTTGCCTCTGCGGGAGGCGCGGAGGATTGCTCGACCATGGTCGCTGCTAGAGTATCACTGGATTTCACGGAGTTTGGACCTCCTCGGTCCGCGAGCCCGCGCCCAGCGTTTCTCCGTCCGTGGAGGAAACGGGGCCTCGCGCTGCCGTACCGAGCTGCCGTTTGGATTGTGTATAGGCCGGTAAATTTCTTTCCGGCGGAAGGGAAGCAGGCGTTCGATGCAAGAATCTTACGATTACCTGTAACTAATCTAGATCGGTAAAGAATCCGCGCCGCCGGTTCGCAGCGGCGCGGGCCCTGCAAGAGTTTCTAGTGCGCAACCGCGTTGATGCCGGTCGGAGGCGCAGGGCGCGTGGCGGTCGCTCCGCCGAAGAAATACGCTCCGATATCCCACGCTCCGCTGGCCGGACGGGCCGCGTTCAGTATGTCCGAGTCCAGCGCCGTGATCCCACGGCTGGTGAGGTTCACGCCCGCCTTCACCGTGCCGGCGGATGCCGAAAGCGGCGCGTAGGGATTCGCTCCGCTGGCGGTAAAGCCCTGGCTGGAAGCCGTGGCGGAACTCATGTTCAAGTTCGAGCTGTCGGTGACCGAGTTCGCCGAAGCGCATCCGCCGCTTGAGCTGCTCCCGTAGCACGCCGGATTACCGCTCAGGCCGCTGATGTACTGGTTGTTGCGAATGTCCAGGACGGACATGGGACCCTGCCCGCGATCTACGATGCGGATGGCCGTTCCGCCCGAGCTTCCCGCATCCAGCGTGTTGTTATAAATGTACGCCGAACCCGAAGCTACCGGCTGCGTGTCAATCTGCACTGGAATTGGCGGCGAGTTGTAGATCACGTTATTGAAAATGTAATCCGTTTCCGCCGAGGAGCCCGTTCCGCCGCCGACAAAGATCGTGATCGCGATCGTATCGTGAATGACGTTGTTATAGATGTAGTTCGTTCCGCCGGCCGTCGATTCGATGGCGTTCTCGTGCACGGACGAATCAAACGATTGGCGAATGTTGTAGATCGTGTTGTCATGCACGCTGATGTTGTTGTTCACCAGGAAGCCGTTGGTCAGGTCGTGCACGATGTTGTGATCGGCTTCGGGAACCGCGTAGGTGGCCGAGCCGCTGTCGCCGCCGTTCGGCAAACCCGTAAAAATGCAGTGGGTGATGATGCTGCCGACGTTGTACGGAGGATTCGTCGAGCCTTGAATGGCGTTCAGATCGTCCGTCGTGCCGCTTCCGCCGTGCGTCCAATTGTGGAAGTAGCTGTTCTCAATCGTGATGTGCGTGCCGTCCTGCATGTTGATGATGACCGTGTGGCCGTATCCTGACGAGCCCGACCAGAACATGCCCGTGAATTCCAGGTTGTCGATCACCACGTAGGACAGCCCGCTGCCGAACTGGATAAAATTGTTGTTGCCGCTGATCGTGGCGGACTGCGCGTTCATGATCGGCCGCGCCCAGGCGCCGCCGGTGAACCAGGTTTGATCCACACCGATGTAGACGGGATTGCCGCTGGAGCCGGACCAGTTCCAGTTCCACTGGAACGCGCTGTTGGGCCAGGTCACGCCGCCTTTTAGAATGATACTGTCGCCCGCGCCCGGTGAAGCGGAAGCGCAAGACCCGGAGCAGCCCGCCATGCCGGGCGCGTTTTTCCAGGGAGTGGTTTTGGATGTGCCGTTGTTGCCGTCGCTGCCGCTGGAGTAGTCGACGTAGTAGGTAGTGGCCGAAGCGCTTGCCGCGCAGATGAAAAAGGCCAGAAAAATCAGCAGTACACTCAGCTTCCGCATGAACATGTCCCTCGCATTGTCATCATCATGGATGAATGTATGGCCCCACGCGGATTGGCTGCGACTGGCCGATAGGACAGTAAGAGGACAGCGACCCTTCCTTGTACCGCATTCCCAAGAAAAATTGATTTGTGCTCCGTGCAGCGGCGCGCGTGAACTGCAGGCGTTCCGGCTCACTGCGCGACAGCCTTGACGTTCGTCGGCGGATTGGGGCGCACCGGCGCCGAGCCGGAAACATAAGCGCCCACGTCCCACGCGCCAGTCGATGGCCGCGCGGTGCCGTTGCGGTCCGCGTTCAAAAATGTTTGCGCCAGCGAGGTCAGGTTCGCGCCCGTGCCGATCGCCGGCGATCCCGACTGCAACGTGGGAGACGGAAAGGCGTTGACCAGCGGATTGGCGGCCTGGCCATTTGATTCCATGCCGGTCGTGGAGCGTACCGCCGCGATGCTGGTCAAGTTTCCCGAAGATCCCCAGTGCACCAGCGCGGATGAATTATTGTAGTAGATGTTGTTGTTCGCGGCTACGACGTTGCCCGCGGGATACGTCCAGAAGCCGACGTACAGGCTGTTCATGATGATGTTGTTCTCGACGGTCACGTTCGTGAACGCCTGCGAAGCATTGTCCGCGCCGCTGCCATCGCCGATCAGGATATCAAAGTAAGCGACCGTTCCGCCGATCGTGTTGTTCAGGATGTAGGCCTTCGTCCCCGTTTCCAGAATAATCTGGCTGCTGGTTCCGGTGGCCATGCTGACGCCGGTGGACGACGTCGGATCGTTGAACACCACGTTGTTGAAAATCCAGATGTCGCTGTCCGCCGCGGCCGTTCCCAGGCCGTCGATGTAAATATTCTGGTTCTGATTCTTGACCACGTTGTTGTAAATCAGCGTATGCGGGCATTCGGTGATGCCGTCGGCGTCGCTGTTGCACTCAATCCCGTCCGGATGCGTGGAGGCATAGTTTGAGTAAATATTGTCGTGGACGTAGTTTCCGTAGACCGACTCGAACGAGCCGTTGATTTCCATTCCGTCCTGGTGATTCTGGTAGATCTCGTTGTTGTAGACTCGCACTCCGTGAGCGTAGGTTCCGTCCGTCGAGCTCGCGGAATAGATCACGATTCCATCGCCGTCGGAGATGCAGCACGGCCCGGCCATGTCATGCACCGTGTTTCCGTACACCTGAAAGTTGGTGGACTGGCGCACGTAAATGCCGGACCCGGTCGCGTCATGCACCACGTTGTTGCGAATGATTCCGCCCGTCGTGCCGGTGGCGTGAATGCCGCCATAGCTGCTGACAGAGAACCCGGTGACCTGAAAGCCGTCCACGATCGAACTTGCAAAGGACTGAATGTCGATCGTTCCCTTGACCACCACCGTGTCGCCGCTATTTGCCTGCAGCGTCACGCCCGTGGTCTTGAACAAAACACTTTCTGAATATGTGCCCGCGTGCACGTTGCAAATGTCGCCCGAGGAAGCCGCGTTCATGCAGGCCTGAATGGAAGTATAGGTCTGGCCGGAGCCAACCTCTCTCTGTGCGGCGAATATGCCAGGGGCTAGGAGTAACGCCAGCGCGCACACGCCGGATGCGGACCGCAGCATTTTTCCGCAAATTCTTGCCAGCCGGACCAGTTCCGGCATTTTTTCACTCGTGATCATTCCGACGCCCTTTCCCAGGCATTGTTCGTGGGCAACGGCAACCCCAGGGTTGATTAAATTGCGTGATTTTTCCCGTGGCGACCGTAACAATCGCTGTGAAAGGGAGCCTACTGGCAATCCAGTCAGTTTCAGTACAGGTGTCTGACCTGTCCCGATAAAAAACTAAGAGGGAAATGAATTTCCGTATCGCGTTGTGGCCGAGGCGCTAGATTCCAAACCGTCCGAAGGCATACAGCAGCCAGCCCAGTTCGTAGCAGCGGTCTTCGTACAGAACTTTGAGATCCGACGCCGGAGGCGTGCCGGCGGGCAAGCCGAGAATGCTGCGCAGCACGTTCAGATATTTGCTGGATTTTTGTTGCGAATAAATGCAGCGCCAGATGAATCCCTGGGACAAGTCGCGCATATCGACGCCCAGTTCATTGGCGCCGGGCAGCCAGCGCAAGCCCTTGTAGATGGCTTCCTGAAAACTCTGGCCGGTGGCCTCTTCGGCGGCAATCAGCGCCATCGGCGCCATGCCCTGCTGGTGCACGGAGTAGACGTTGTATTTGCTGGCCAACTGGCCGGAGCGCGAATTGTAAAGCCACCACCACTGGCCGAGTTCGCCTTGTGCGCGGCAAATCGCGTTCGCGCAATCCAAGGCCAGCTTGGCCGGCTCTTCCAACTGGTAGGCCATGGCGTATTTGGACATCCCGTAGATCGGATAAACCTGGTCGGCGAAACTGCCCACGTGGCCGCGCAAAAATCCGGCCAGCGATTTGGACGTGCTCAGGTGGCCGAAATATCCGCTCTGCCCGCGATTCTGTTTCAGCAGCGCATAGGTTTTTTCCGCAAGGCCGCGCAGGCTCGCCAGTTTTTCGGGCACGGCCAGGCCGGCATGCGCGAGTCCCGTCAGGAACCAGGCCAGTTCCATCGTGCGCGCTTCCCGCGCGTCCGTGTAGCGGTCCAGAACCGTTTCCAGATTGTATTTCTGAAACACGCTATCCAGTTGCTCCGGCGCGAACGCCGCCACCATCCAGATCAGCAGGCCCAGATCGCCCGCGCCCTCGATCCAGCTGGTGTCCTTCATGAAGGAAGCATAGATGCCGTTGACGTCGAAAGGAGTGCGCGCGCCGCTGCGTTCAAGTTCGCGCAGCCCGAGCAGCGTCATGATCGTGTAACGCGGCGAAACGCCTTCGTTCACCATTCCCTGTGCGGTTTTTACAATCCGAAAAGAGAACACCTGCTTCTCCGGCAGGAACATCGGCACCAGGCCCTGGACCGCGAGACGATTCAGTTCGCAAATGTCTGGCGTTTTGATGACGCTGGCTCCGGAAGAATTGGACGGCATGGCGGTATTCGAGTTTACGGTCGAGGTGGCAGGCATTGGTGCTCCGCGATTGAAATGATTGCTTCCGAAATGCTGCAAAGCGTGCTGTTGTTGGTTGAGAATTCCCGGCGGTTGCGGTCTCTTCGTTGTACGGCAATTTTAGTGTTCACGTCTGCGGCGTCCGTGAGCAGCACCAGCCGGCCATTGTTTTCCAGGTAGCGATCCACAGCGCCGATCTTGCCGCGAAAGATGCTATACACCGGAACGCCCAGCGCCGCGGCCTCGCGATTCATGGTCCCGCCGCCGCTGATCACAAAATCGGAGTTCCAGATCAGATTCAGGCCGTCCATAACTTCGGCGGGAATGATGATCTTGCCGCTCTGTATGGCGGGAGCCCACCGCTGTTGTACGGTGGACAACTGCCGAGCATTGCGCGGCAGAAGCGCGACTCGCACGCCGTCCTGCCCGGTTAGGAACGTGAGCGCCGCTTCCAGCAGGCGGTCGCTTTCCGGATTGTGATAATGCGCTTCCGTCGCGGGAGGCCGCACGGTCACCAGCAGTTCGCTTTCGGCCAGGCCCATCTGATTTCGCAGGCTGGGGTCCGGCTGAAAGCTTGGAACGTATACATTTTCCTTCAATCCCGGAAAGCGGAACACGCCTTTCCTGCCGCTTCCCGCCGCCGCTTCCGGCATGACGTCCGGCACCAGGAACCAATCCGGCTGCAGAAATTGCAGGCGCACCACGAACTCGTAATCGAACAGCACCGCCATGGGAATGCCCAGGGTCCGGCAAGCCAGAAGCTGCGCCCGCGATACCAGCGATACCGCCAGGTCCGGCTTTTCACGAAACGCGAAGGGCAGCAGCCGTGCCGCGCGGCCCAGCGTTCCCATCGTTTTCAGGAAGCGATTCTTTCCCCAGTGCGTGCCGACTACTTTGCAATCCAGGTGATGAAATTCCAGCAATTCGCAAACCTGGTACGAATCTCGCGCCGTCAGCAGAACCTGATGGCCCCGCTTTCGCAGTATTTCAATAATGGGAATGAAAAAGGGTACGTGTGGAGAATTATCGATGTCGATCCAGATTTTCTTTTGCGTCACCGATACGCCTTGGTCTTTCAATAGGCTTGGGCCCGCCATCGTTGAAGCGACCGGCGCAGAAGCATCCTCCTGATCCGAAATAGCTTCCGATCTGAGATGCTCGACTTCTCGAATTCGTTTCATGAGGTCACGCGAAATCCGGCGCGCTGCACACTTTCAGTCGACGGCACGGGGCAATGATGCCATCGCATTCCTGCATCCAAGCAACCTTGCGGCTTCCATTCCGGCCGGCGGGACCGGGTATTGGCTGCCGCTTGCAGAACCTCCGGGACCGGGGAATCCAGGTCAGGCTCAATCACAACGCCACTCGAAAGACGTCACCGCGCGCAAACGCCTTGCGATTGGTCCTAAATCAGAGGTCATGTAGGTTGCGGTATTGCGGGCGGTCGCGAACGGTTGGCTGGGATGGCCGATCCACGCAGTAACCGGCATGAGTCTAGACCGCACTTCGCGGCAAGTCAACGCACTGCCCGGCAAACAACCCTTCAAGCAAATAGCGGGCTTTTGGTTAAATGCGCGGAACGCCGTTCTTGGGGGCCAGGCAAGCTACCGCCATTCCAGTCCCAAGACGCAGCTTACCACAATCAAAATAAGGCAATTCACCTGCCAGCATGGCTGCGCTCTAGGTGCCAACAGTAGATTGTTTGATCTCCTATAAGTTATTGCAAAGGCTATAGTTGTGGTGCTCCATGAGACGCCCCCGGAGTTACTGTTTGGGCCCCAAGCGCCCGCAATTCCGGAAAGAAGAGAAAAGTAATGCTCTATTGTTCTAATTGGCTTCCAGAGGCGCATAAGAGCCCTATTTAGCCCGTCCGAGCCCCACTCATCATCCGGCGAACTTTGAAAGCTCTCAGCTGGAAAAACACCTGCAGGGTTCAATTTGGGAAGGCTGGGCCGGTCCAGGTCCTGTGGCCGCGAGAACCGCTCCCGCATCCGTGGGCAATGTCTTCCATGCAGGTATTCGAAGATTCGAAGCTAGAGATGCGCCAATTGACCGGGTGCAAGTCGCGATTCGATCCGAGTGGAGTTACTTCTTGCCGCCGTACGTGCCGCTGCCGTACCCGCTGGCGTAATAGGAATTGTATCCGGCGGACTCTTCCGCGGAATTGAGCACAACGCCGAGAATGTGCGAGTCGCGCAGCTCCTTGCAGGCCCGTACGGAGGCCTCGGAAGGCGTCGATCCGGCGCGAACCACCAGCAGTACTCCATCCACCAGGCCACCAAGCACGCTGGCATCGGCCACTGGTAGCGCCGGAGGCGAGTCGATAATAATCCAGTCAAACGCCGGCTTCACACGATCGAGGAATTGCTTCATGCGGTCGCTGGAAATCAGTTCGGACGGATGCGTAACGTGATTGCCCGCAGGAATGAAGCAGAAACCTTCCTCGCTGCTGCGCTGCGTGATCTGGAATTCCGTGGC
Organism: uncultured Acidobacteriota bacterium; assembly: GCA_963774805.1. Classification (GTDB taxonomy): domain Bacteria; phylum Acidobacteriota; class Terriglobia; order Acidiferrales; family UBA7541; genus Palsa-360. The sequence goes on along the minus strand of CAVZGK010000016.1, from coordinate 257,832 downwards.
CGTGTCCTGCAGGTAGTCCGCCAGCCCGGGAGCCGCGGGTGTGCCGAGCAGCGTGTGAACGCGCGGCGACCGCAGATCCGCATCGACCAGCAGGACGCGGCAGCCTTGCTGGCGCACCAGGGCATAGGCCAGGTTCGACGAAACCACGGTTTTTCCTTCGGCCGGAATCGCGCTCGAAATCAGGATGGTTTGCAGCGGCTGTGTTTCGCGCATGCGGTACAGCCGCGAACGCAGCGTTCGGAATTGCTCGGCGCCCGGAACAAACGGCATGCCCGCACCAAAAACAATCAGGTTCGGATCCGGAGTCCAATCCCGGCGCGAACACTGGGCCCACAATTCTTCAAATTTCATCGGGCCGGCAGCGGTTTCGGCAGGAGCCTGCACCGCGGCGGACGTCGAGGTTACCGCCCCAGGAACGACCGTGGCAGGAGGCATCGCGGTTTCCACCGCGCCGGCCTTGGCGCGTACGTCGGCTCGCCGCTCCACCAGAGGAGTGGGATTTCCCGCCGCCTTTTCTTGCTCCGCCCGCTTGAGTGCTTCGTGAATCCTGCTCATGGTTCCCTTTCAAATTTGCGACGACGAACTCGGTAAAGCCCCGCTCAGGCTTTTGCGGGGGTTTTGGTTTTATACGACGCCGCGCCTGCCGGCAGCGGCTTGGTGCGGCCCGTCTTGGGCGCAATTTCCGGAATCATGGCCAGCACCGGCAGGCGGAGTGCGACTTCCACATCGTGCTCGGTGCGCAGCGAAGTGTCCTGCATTTCCAGAAAGAACGCGAGGCCCAGTGCCAGGCCGAAGCCCGTGGCGAATCCTCCGCCGGCAAAAATCGGCAGCTTCGGGAAGGACGGTTCGTTGGGAAGGCTGGCCGGATCGAGCACGTGGAAACGATCATTCTGTTTGCTCTGATCGTACTGCGTGGTCATGGCCGAAGCGTCGCGCTTCTTCAAAAGCTCGTTGTAGGAATCCAGCACCGTCTGGTGATCGCGGGTCAGAAGCTTGTATTCCTGCTCCACGGCCGGGCTGGCGGCCACGCGCGCCTGGTACAGGGCGATCTGCCTTTTGATGTCTTCCTGCTGCGCGGTGCGTTCCTTGATCACCTGGTCGTACTGATGAATCTGCGCGCGCAGTTGCAGAATCTGCGTGGGCTCTCCGGCCGGAAGCGCGCTTTTGTCCGGAGCGGAATTGCGCGCCTGTTCGCTTTCGGCGATTTTCTTTTTCAGCAGGGCAATATCGTTTTTGGCCTTGATCACATCCGGATGGTTGTTCGTGTACTTTGACTGCAGCGTGACCAAATTCGCCTGCAGGGCATCCAGCTGCTGATCGAGCGTTTCGGGATTCTGCCCGGATTGCGTGGCCTGCCAGGCGGAAAGTTGCTGGGAAAGAATTGATTCCGCGAAGCTTTTATCCTGCTGCGCGCGATTCACCGCTTGCGTCGCCGCTTCCAGTTGCGAGGTCTGCCCGTTCAGCAGATTCAGGTTGGTCTGGCTGTCGTCCGGCAGCGAGCCGACGTTGCGCCGCTGAAACGCGGCCAACTTGGCGTCTCCCTCATCGAGCTTCGCCTTGGCCTGATCGAGCTGCTGGTTCAAAAATTCCGTGGTGCTGGTGTTGATCGCGCCGCTGACCTTGATGTCCTCCTGAATGAACATCGAGGTGATCATCGCGCAAATCCGCTGCGCCGTGGCGGCGTCGGAAAACACCACGTTGATCGTAAATCCGGGAAGGTTCTGGGCGCGCGTCTCGGTCATGGGCGCGACGGCCGTGATGGTGATCGACTGGCGCAGTCGGTCCACCAGCTCTTCCATCGACTTGCTGTTAATGTCTTTTTGGTAGAGATTCAGTTCGTGAATCACCGGCTCAAGACGCGCCGTGCTCAAAATCTGCTGCTGCATCGTCGCCAGGCGCTGGTTCACGTTGTCCGTGCTGATCGGGGTGACCGGCTGCGATTCCGGCTGCTGAACGAGCACCAGGGTTTTCGAGGTATATCGCTTCGGTAGGAGGCGCGCGGCCGCGAAGCCCAACCCGCCGCCGACAATCGCCAGCACCAGGATGAGCACAGCTCGCCGCTTGAGAATTGCGACGATGTCCTTGGGACCAAGTTCCTGAGGCACCATTCTGAAGCACTCCCTATGACGAACCGCTGTCATTCCTCGCGAAACTGCCGCTGATTGCCATCGCCACTTTCGAAGTACCCGGCGCGCGAGGATATCGCATTACCGAAACGATTCCGAAGACGATAGTGCAATTCAATGGCCGGGGCAGAAACCTCTCTTAAGTGTATTTCTTTTTAAGAGGATGTGAGTGAAATTTGCGAGTCATTGTGGCGTTAAAGGCAGCGCCCAGTACTGGGGATTTCCACTATTTGGAAAATGATTGGACATCTGCTGTTGAGGAGCACGGGCATCTTATTGAATGAAATGGCTTTAAAAGCTGTGGGTAGCAGCGGCGGGCGCCAGTTCGGCGGGCGGGCCGGAGTATGCAGTTAAACGTTTTAGCAGGCCCCGCCGCCGTTAAATACGGCTCGCGGAGTCGCCATGAGGATTTTCAAGTCCAGCCAGATCGACCAGTTCTGCGTGTAGCGCAAATCCAGTCGCACCATTTCGTCAAAGCGCGTTCGGTTGCGGCCGCTGACCTGCCACAAGCCGGTCACGCCCGGGCGCACTTCCAGAACGCGGCGTCGGTGCCAGATGTCATACACTTCGAATTCGTAGGGAACCGGCGGCCGCGGCCCAACCAGCGACATATCGCCGCGCAATACATTCCAGAATTGCGGCAGTTCATCCAGGCTGGTTTTCCGCAGAATACTTCCGATGAACGTGATGCGGGGATCTTTCACCAGCTTGTAGACGGGCGCGCCTGTGCCGCCCGACTTGTCCAGGCCGTCTTTGCCGGCAATAAATTGCTGGACGTATTCCTGGTGAATCTTGGGATCGTTGTTGGTGTACATCGTCCGGAACTTCAGGCAGTTGAACCGCGCGCCAAACTGTCCCAGGCGCTGCTGCTTGTAAATCACGGGCCCCTTGGACGTGAGCTTGATCAACGCCACGATCGCGGCGAGAAACGGCGAGAGCATCAGCAGCAGCGCTCCGCTGCCGACGATGTCGATGGCGCGCTTGATGACCAGCGGCAGGCGCTTGCGGGCGCCGCGGCGCTTCAAATCCGGGTACAGCTTGGAATCGGCAACCCATCCGGTGCTGTCCTTGTCCCAGCTCTCCGGAAAGACGTGCATTGAAATGGCCACGCGCGCGGCGCGCTCCCGGCCCAGATGCTTGATGAAGGCGGTCTCTATTTTCATGCGCAGCGTGTCGCCGACGGGCACCTCACCCTCGAGGTTTACTTCGGTGAAAATCACGCCCACAATCGCACCGTTTTTGTACCAGCCCACCAAATCCGTTTCCCGCTTGGTGGCCACCAGAATGTCTACCGCCTGCAGCAGAATGCTTTCCGCTGAGCCATTTTCCAGATTGGCATCGAGCAGCATCAGGACGAACGGTTTTCGCGACCGCTCTGCCCGGCGCCGTTCCAGCGTCAGCATGGAATGAAACACGCTCTCCACCAGCACTTCTTCCTGCTGGGAGCGCGAATCGAATCCCGGGCGCGCTGCGCTCGTCGTGGTTAGACTGGGCTGAGCTTCCCGCTGAGTTGGAGGCGAAATCCTTGAATAACTATTACCCATGTTTACTCCTGCACGAACCGCACAGCCGGGAGGGGACTCCTCCTCGGACCCTGGCATCTCGAGCCAGATCGCAAAATCGGTGACACTTGGGAGCCCGGCGAGGCGGCTTTTTTCGGCCTCGAATCTTCCGCAAGCCCATGGCTCCGAACTGCTTAATCAGGGCTTGCACGTCGCAAACAACTACCCGTGACCGCCTCGTATAACGAGCATTTCAATAGCCACGAAGCAAGAAGGCTGCGAGAGCTAATCCGCAATCAACCTGCCAGAATGGGTTTTGCCGCCGGATTACTTTCGCGCGGTTTCCATAATCTAAGGTGCTGAAAGCAAATCGGTTAGTATCGGTTGTGACCTGTTGTCACCCATCCGTTCCACCAGCCGTCCCCAATCGGCTACAGCATTGTGAAAACTATTGCTACCTTTTGCCATTGTCTTTCCTCGAGAGCTGGCTCATTTTCTCGACGGTTAGTCTCCAAAATGTGACGGAACTTGCCGATATGGAGAATTGGAGTCAAGCAAAGAGATCAGGAGAAGTGTCTACAATGGGTGAAAATTATTTCTTTGAAATCGAAATCGCGTGGTGGCAACAAATTAAAATTTTTCGAGGATTGTTTTCGCGAATCGCAAAGTTGCTCCGCGCTACGATGTTCCGACGCGGTACACGAAAGCTGGATCAGGTGGGGTCGAACCGGACGCCTTTCAAGAATTACTATTCCCGATAGCCATTTGGATGGCGCAGTCTCCAATTCCACGCCGTTCGCATGATGGAGTTCAGGTCAGACACCACGGGTTCCCATCCCAGCGCCGCTTTGGCCAGCGACGGATCCGCGACTAGACGCGCGGGATCGCCGGCGCGCGGCGGTTCCATTTTCACCGGAATTTCCCGTCCAGTAATCTGGCGCGCGCACTCGATCACTTCCAATACCGAGTAGCCGCGACCGGTGCCCAGATTGAAAAAATCAGAAGCTCCTCCGGCACGCAGATGCGCCAGGGCGCGAATATGCGCGTCCGCAAGATCGACGACGTGTATGTAGTCTCGAATCGGAGTTCCGTCCGGCGTCGGATAATTGTTGCCGAACACACGGATGGCTTGCTGTTGTCCAAGGGCTGCCGCCAGGACATTGGGGATCAGATGCGACTCCGGGTGGTGATCTTCCCCGCGTTCCTCGGTGGCGCCGGAGGCATTGAAGTAACGCAGCGCCACAAAATTCAGCTGGTAGGCCTTGGAATAGGCATCCAGAAGCTGTTCCATTAGCAGCTTGGACCAGCCGTAGGGGTTTTTCGGCCATTTCCGGCTGTCTTCCGCCAGCGGAACGTGCTCTGGATCGCCGTAGACGGCTGCCGTGGACGAAAATACGATCCGCAAAACGCCGGCCTGGACAAGCTGGCCGACTAAAATCATTCCCTGGCCGACGTTGTTCTCAAAATAGCGCGCGGGATGCACGACGGATTCGCCGACTTCAATCATCGCGGCAAAATGGATGCACGATTCCAACGCGTGTTCCCGGGCGATCCGCGCCACCAGATCCCGATCGCCAATATTTCCCTGGTAGAACGGGACATTCGCAGGCAGCGCGGCCCGGTGGCCGTGCACCAGATCGTCCAGCACCACCACTTGTTCGCCTTGCGCCAGTAGACGCTCGACCGTGACGCTCCCGATGTATCCCGTGCCGCCCGTGACCAGAATCGCCATGAGTGTCCTCTCCGCGTCGATTTTTCAGTCTACCTCAACCGTATCGACCATCCGGCCCGTTTTTTCTGCCGCTTTTTCGGATCGTCGCGGCGAGCGGGCAGAGAAAACCAAAACAGGCGGGGGATGCCAGAAACCAATGGACAGGGAGCCCTTTTCGGCGAGAAGATCGCCCCCACCGACACATATCAGGAGGGAAGTTCCATGCCGTACGCCACCGAAGAAAACCTGACCGCGCTCGCCCTGAAGCAATGGGAAGCCTGCCATTCGCCGAGGCTTCGGCAGATCATGCAGTCGCTCGTAAAACACCTGCACGGCTTTGTGCGCGAAGTCGACCTGAAGCAGGACGAATGGCTCGCGGCCGTAGACTGGCTCGCCAAGACCGGACAAATGTCATCGGAAAAGCGCCAGGAGTTCATCCTGATTTCCGACGTGCTCGGCGTCAGCATGCTGGTCGATGCCATCAACCATCGATTCCCGGAGGGCGCGACGCCATCGACCGTCATTGGCCCGTTTCATATTGATGATTCGCCGGAAATGCCGATGGGCGCAAACGTCGCCGAAGGCCTGGCGGGTGAAACCTGCTTCCTGGTGGGCACGATCCGCGATCTGGACGGCAAGCCGATCGAAGGGGCCAAGTTAGACATCTGGCAAGCTGACGCCGACGGACTTTACGAATCCCAGCTGGGCTCCGAGGAGCCGGTGCTGCGAGCCGTGTTCTACTCCGGTGCGGACGGCAAGTACGCAATCCGCACGATCGCGCCGCCGGGATATTCCATTCCCATGGACGGCACGGTGGGCGACCTGCTTCGTGGGACGGATATTTCCCATTTCCGGCCGGCGCACATCCATTTTTATATTTCCGCGCCGGGATATGAGCCGCTGATCACGCACTTGTTCAAAAAGGGCGCGAAGTATATCGATTCCGATGTGGTTTTTGGCGTGAAGGAAAAATTGATCGTGGAATTCACGAAGCATCCCGCGGGCCCGGCCCCCACGGGTGAAGTTCTTTCCGAGCCTTTTCTCGTGGTGAACTACGATTTCGTTCTCAGCAAGGCTGGCTCGGCGAAAAACGGGAAGGCAGCGTTAAGCGAAGTCGGAGCGACGTCCGGGGGCAAACTATAGCAACGGCTTGGTCATGTGGATAAAGTGCACGGGGATTTTCGTGGGGTGCGGATCGTCATACTCCGATGTACCGCTATCGGCGTATCCTAGCTTCAGGTAAATGCTGTGTAGGTCATCGCGCACATTCACTATTTTCAAATCGCAGAATTTGCAGCCGGATTCCCGGAAATAATTTTCCAGCCACCCGATGAGCCACCGACCGATCCCCTGCTTCTGCCGCTCCGGCTCGATGGACAACATTCCAAAGTAGCCGCGGTCTCCATGCAACTCCACGTGAACGCACCCGACTAACTCCGCGCCATCTTCCGCCAGAAGAAAATGACCGTCTCGTAAAAGCTGGCGAACCGTCTCGGCATCGGTGCGGTCGCGCTCGATGAAAAACTGCTCGGTGAGAAAGGCGATGTTCACCAGGCGAACGATGGACGGCACGTCGCTCTCTGTTGCGCGTCGTACGGAGATCATGGGTTGCGCCATCTTATCAACTTCATGCTGAAGTGTCTGCCGGCGCCGAGCCCGGAAACGTCACGGATAGTGGAACCCTAGCGATGACTCGACGGAATACCATCACGGGGCGTTCCGGTGGTTGGCGAGCCGAACGATTTCATGGGTAGGAGAGGAATTCAGGATGAAAACCAATCGCAGAGTTCTTTGCATGTTACTGGCACTACTGGCTATACCGCTGTTGGCCGCGGGCGCCCCCGCAGCCACGCCCCAGGGAGGCGGGCAGGGCGGAGGCGGCCGTCGCGGTCCAATGTCTCCCGATGAACAACTAAAACGGATGGCCAAGGACCTGGATCTGACGTCCGATGAGCAAGCCAAGATCAAGCCGATTCTGGTCGACGAACAGAAGAAGATGGAAGATCTGCGGAATGATTCCGGCGGGGACCGGCAGGCGATGCGCCAGAAGATGATGCAGATTCGCCAGGACCATAGGGATCAACTGCGCGCCGTGCTCGATGACAAGCAGAAGGAGAAGTTTGACAAGCAGGAACAGCAGCGCGAAGACCGCATGCAGGGCCGCCGCGGCGGCGGGCCGGGCGGACCTGGTGGGCCAGATGGTCCGGGTGGGGCGAACCCAGGAAATGATCCGCCGCCTCCGCAGAATTAGCGGAAATTCGCACTGCAGGGCACAGTTTTTACGGCCAGCGGGGAGCCCCTCGCTGGCTCACGTTGTGGGTGTTTGCCAAGCTCAAATAAAAATCCACAGACTGAAGTCTGTGCTACGAATTCCCACGAAGTACCGGAGTCCAGTAGCACAGGCTTCAGCCTGTGGGGGTCCATCTGTCCAATTGAAAATCTAAAATCCGTAGAGTCTGGCGGGATTATCCACCAGAATTGTCTTCCGCGCGCTCGCTTCCGGAACCCACTGCGGTAGGAAATTCAAAATGTGGCCGTCGTCGATTTTGAAAAAGGGAGTGATTTCAGCGGTGCTGCGCCCCGGAACCGGAGTGCCCGGATGCGGCCAGTCGCTGCCCCACAGGATTCGCTGCGGGTTCGCGGCGAGCATCGCTTTGGCGATCGGCGCGACGTCCGGAAAATCCGGCGCGTTGGTCGAGCTGCGGTACGGCGCGGAAATTTTCACGTACGCTTTGCCGCTGCGCAGCAGCCCCAGCAAATCGGCGAATCCCGGTTGATCGACGCCGGGCGCCGCCTGCGTTCCCGCAAAGTGATCGAAGACCACCGGCATGGGCGCGGCCGCAACCAGATCCTTGATTCCTTCGATCACCGACAGCCGCGCATAAATCTGAATGTGCCATTTGCTGTTCTTGATGCGCTCGACGGCGGCCTGGAAACGCTTGCGGGCAAGTTCCGGATCCGTCTCTCCAGCGGTTTCCAGGTTCAGGCGAATCCCGCGCATTCCGGCGCGATCCATTTCATCCAGCGCGGAGTCCGGCGTCTTGTCATCGATCACGCAGACGCCGCGGGCGCGAGCGCCTAGTTGCTTCATGGCGTCCAGCGCTCCGGCATTGTCCGCGGCGTAGACGGTGGTCTGCACGACGATCACGCGGCTCATGTGTAGCGACTTGTGCAGAGAGCGCAGCTCGCCGACCGAAACCGGTTCCGGCGTGTACGGGCGCGCAGGGGAATACGGAAAATGCTGCGGGTCAAACGTGTGCACGTGGCAATCGCAGGCGCCCTCGGGCACGGCGAAATTTACAGGTGTGGACGGCTGTGAAGCGCTGGCAGCAAGCATGTTGGGCCTCCAGGCCAGAGCCGCCGTACCTGCGGTAACCGTTCCAATCAGCACTTCGCGCCGCGTGAACATGTACAACCCTCCGGGAAATTTGTGGTGCAGTGAAAGTATAGCGCGAACCGGGCTTTACAACTCCAGTAGGACAGGCTTCAGCCTGTTTGGTTTAGATTGCGTGCGGCGCAGAAGAAAGCGAACGGCTGAACACGTTGCCGAAAAGTGTTTCCCTTTGTCATTCTGAGCGAAGCGAAGAATCCCTCTTGGTTTTTGCTCACACTTAAATCGAAGAGAGATTCTTCGCTCCGCTCAGAATGACAAGGTATTTGGTTTTCCGCGGCTCGTGAGGCCCGTTGCACCATTTTATGGAAGCCCGGTCCTCCAGCTCGCGCTTGGTACAATCGGCGAAACCGTATACCATCTTGTATCCACCGGGAATCAAAGCAGCTCATAGGATCGTGGAGGAATCGATATGTCAGCCTCGCGAAAAGGCATTCTGGCCGTGGTTTGCGCAGTGTTGTGCGCAGCGATCGTTCTTCCCGCCGCGCGCCCGGCGCCGCAGGCCTCGGCGGCAGCTCTCGCTAACGATCCAAAACTGATCGAAGATCTGGTTTACGCCAACCACATTTTGTACCAGCAGGAAGTGCTGGATGGTTTTGGCCACGTGAGCGTGCGCAGCGACAAGGATCCCAGCCATTTTCTGATGTCGCGCAGCATGGCGCCCGCGCTGGTCACTTCTGCAGACATCATGGAATATGACAAGAATGGCGAGCCGGTCGACGCGCGCGGGCGCAACAGTTATGTGGAGCGCTACATTCACGCCGCGATTTACCGCGTGCGGCCCGACGTGAAGTCCATCGTCCACAGCCACTCGCCGGACATTATTCCGTACAGCGTGACCGGCACGATTCTGCGGCCGGTGTATCACGTCAGTGCGTTTTTGCGCCTGGGCGCGCCGATCTTTGACACGCAGGAAGGTTTTGGCGATACCGATATGTTGATCCGCGACAACAAGCTGGGCGACGGCCTCGCCAAAGTGCTGGGCAACAGCGGCATCGCATTGATTCGGGGCCACGGATTTGTGGCCGTGGCGGAGTCCACGCAGGTGGCCGTGTACCGCTCGATCTACACGCAGCTGAACGCGCGCGTGCAGGCCGAGGGCATGAAGCTAGGCACGATTAAATACTTGACGCCCGGCGAAGCCGTCAAGGCGCAGGCGATCACCGAAGGGACGGTCGGGCGGCCGTGGGAATTATGGAAGTCGCAGGTGGGAAAAATCCAGTAAGCCATAAAAATTAAAAACGGAGAGCAGGCATTTTAAAGATGAAAACCTACAAAATTGCGGTGATTCCGGGAGATGGCATTGGAAAGGAAGTGGTACCCGAAGGATTGCGGGTGTTGGAAGCCGCGGGGAAGCGATTCGGAATTCAGTATGCCTTCACGCATTTTGACTGGAGCTGCGAAACCTACGCCAAGACTGGAAAAATGATGCCCGAAGACGGGCTCGATCAGTTGCGCCCGTTCGACGCGATTTTCTTGGGGGCGGTGGGCTATCCGGGCGTTCCCGATCACATTTCGCTGTGGGGATTGCTGATCCCGATTCGCCGCACGTTCGAACAGTACGCCAATCTGCGGCCGGTGCGCCTGCTGAAGGGCGTGGATTCACCGCTGAAAAACGCCAAGCCCGGCGAAATCGATTTCTGCGTGGTGCGCGAAAACGTGGAGGGCGAGTATAGCAACATCGGCGGGCGCATTTACAACGGCACGGATGAAGAAATGGCCATGCAGCAGACCATTTTTACCCGCAGAGGCGTGGACCGCATCATGCGCTTCGCCTTTGAGCTTGCCCGCAAGCGCAAATCGCACGTGACCTCCGCCACCAAGTCCAACGGCATCATCCACACCATGCCGTACTGGGATGAGCGCTTTGAAGCCATGTCCAAGTTGTATCCGGACGTCCGCGTCGATCAATACCACATCGACATTCTGACCGCGCATTTCGTGCGGCGCCCGCAAATGTTTGACGTTGTGGTCGGCTCGAACCTGTTCGGCGATATCCTGTCCGATCTCGGGCCGGCCGTAGTCGGCTCGATCGGTATCGCTCCCTCTGCCAACTTGAATCCGGAGAAAAAATATCCGTCGATGTTTGAGCCGGTGCATGGCTCCGCGCCGGACATTGCCGGAAAAGGCATCGCCAATCCCATCGGGCAAATCTGGTCGGCCGCGATGATGCTCGATCACTTCGGCGAAGCTACCGCTGCGGCGGCGATTGAGCGGGCCATCGAAGAAGTTCTGACCAAGCCCGAATTCCTGACGCCGGACGTTGGCGGCAAAGCCTCTACGGAAGTGGTGGGCAAGGCCATCGCGAGCAGCCTGGGATAGGACTGCGGTTCGTTCCGCACTTGTGTAAATTCCAAAGGGAGCCTGAAGTTTCGGGCTCCCGTTTTTCTTTTTCCGGGCAATCGCGGAGATGCTGCTGTTGCGGATGCCAGAAATGTACTCCGGCGCCTAGGTGCGAACGATTGGACAGCGCGCGACAATTTCCGAAACGGCCCGCCGATGCGCAGGGTCGATGGCCTTGCCTTCGCGAAGATGCAGAATTTCCCAGCCGCTGAAATACTTCTGGTGTTCTCCAGGCTTCAGCCGGAACGGGCCGTCGGCTTCTCCCGGCTCGTTCATGTGAACGATCGAAATCAAAACGCCTCCAGGCACGACGCCGCGTTTGGCCGGCTCAAAAAGATTTCGCTGCAGATAGTACGTGATGGCGATCAGGTCCCAGCTCGACGGCTCGATTTCGAATTCACCTTTTTCCAGGTCCGCGGTAACGGTCGTAATTTTTCCGCGGAGCTCGGCGGCGCGGCTTCGAATCGTTGCGGCCGCAGTTGGCGCGCCGTCGACAGCGGTAACTTCCCAGCCGTGCTCCGCGAGCCACAACGCGTTGCGGCCCGGCCCGGAGGCCAGATCCAGCGCCCTGCCCGGAGACAATCGTGCGGCTGTTTCTACCACCAACGGCGAGGGCCCGGCGTCAAAATCCGAAGCGGCGTGCTCGCGCAAGCGGTAGCGTTTGTCCCAATGGCGAATTTCCATTACGGATTTATGCCTTGCGGCCTTTCCGCCGACGGATTTGAATTCGAACTATCAGAGCGTCAGGGACTGTTAGCAATGGCATCCAGAGTGGAAGTATAATCCGCGCGTCTCGACATCGGCGGCACCCACACCATGAACAAACAAAAATTGCGCTTGTCACTTCTCCTGATTGGCTGGCAATCGCTGGTCTCGCGCGCGTGGACGCCTTGGCGCAGGATCGCGGCCAGGGGCGCTCGATGGTCATCTCGCAGACCGGCATCGTGGCTACGGAGTCCCCGCTGGCTTCCAAAGCCGGAGCGGCGATTCTGGAACGCGGTGGCAACGCGGTGGACGCAGCGATCGCCGCGCATGCAGTAATGACGGTGGTCGCGCCGGTCTGGAACGGGATTGGCGGAGACCTGTTTGCCATCGTATACGACGCGAAGAGCGGAAAATATTATGGGCTGAACGCCAGCGGGTGGGCGCCGGCCGCGCAATCCGTCGAGCGGCTGCACAAGATGGGAATGCGGGAAATGCCGGCGCGTGGCATCGAGCCGGTCACGGTTCCCGGAGCGGTCGATGGCTGGCAGAAACTTCTCGACCGTTTTGGCAAAAAGAAAATGAACGAAGTGCTGGCGCCGGCCATTCAAATTGCCGAGAACGGCTACCCGGTTACGGAGTGGATTGCGGGGCATTTTTCATCGAACGTGGATCTGCTGCGGGACAATGCGGCCGCTGCAAAGACGTTTTTGATTTCGGATCGCGCGCCGCGGCTCGGCGAGGTCATGCATAATCCCGACCTGGCCTGGTCCCTGCGGCAAATCGCGCAGGGCGGGCGCGACGCGTTTTATCGTGGGGAAATCTCCAAGCGCATCCTGGCGCTCTCTGCGCAGCGTGGCGGAGCTCTCACGGCGAAAGATTTTTCCGAATATTCCAGCGAATGGGCCGAGCCCATCTCTACGACCTATCGCGGCTGGACCGTGTACGAGATGCCGCCGAACGTGCAGGGCATCGGCGCGCTGGAAATGCTGAATCTGATGGAGCAATTCGATCTTCATTCGTTCGGACTCAACTCTCCGCGCGCCCTGCATGTCCAGATCGAAGCCAAGAAATTAGCCTATGCCGATGTGCTGCGGTACATCGCCGATCCGCGCACAGCGAAAATGCCGGTGAGCGGCATGCTTTCCAAATCCTACGCCGCGGAGCGCGCCAAATTGATCGACATGAATCACGCCAACTGCGATGTAGGGTCGGGCATGCCGGTCCCCTCGGGGGGAGACACCACCTACCTGAGCGTCGTGGATCGCGACGGAAACATGGTGTCCTTCATCGAATCGAATTACTCCGAGTGGGGTTCGGGGCTGGTGGCCGAAGGCACCGGATTTGTGCTGCACAATCGCGGGGCGCTTTTCAATCTCGATCCCGCTTCTCCGAACGCGATTGCCGGGCACAAGCGTCCGCTGCATACGATCATTCCGGCGTTCATGGAAAAGGATCAGGTGCGCATCGCCTTCGGGATTATGGGCGGCTGGAACCAGGCCCAGGCACACGCGCAATTCGTTTCGCACGTGGTCGATTTCGGACAGAATATTCAGGCGGCACTGGAGACAGCGCGCTTCACCAAGCCGACATTTAACGGATGCGATGTGCTGCTCGAAAATCGCGTGCCCGGGAACGTGAAATCGGAGTTGGAAGCCAAGGGCCACAAACTCACGATGCACAACGGCTATTCAGACGCTTTCGGCGGGGGCCAGGCCGTGATGCGCGATTATGCGGCCGGCGTAAATTACGGCGCGTCAGACCCGCGAAAAGACGGCGCGGCCATTCCGGAATTGCCGATTAGTAGTTGGGATTCCAAGTAGAACAGGCTTCAGCCCGTTGCTTTTCTGCCTGGCAGGCAATCGTTTAATGATTGCGACGGAATTCAAAAGCAAACAGGCTGAAGCCTGTTCTACTTAACCCTTCGCTGCTTCGCGGCCTGCGATGCGGCCAAACGTTAAGGAGCGCGCCAATCCGTGCTGATTGAAGCCGCCGGCGGATTCTCCCGCGCAGTACAACCCTGGAATGGCCTTTCCCCACAAATCGATCACCTGCGCTTTGCCGTTGATCCGCAAACCCGAAAGGCAATCGTGCACGCAGGGCGTTGACCAGCCGGCATAGAACGGCGCTGTTTGAATCTTGAATTTCGGCGCGGGCTTCTTGAAATCTTCGTCGGTGCCGCGCTCCACGAAAGAGTTGTAGCGCGCGACAGTTTCTTCCAGCGCCGCTCCCGGCATCGGTTCCTTTTGATATTTGCTGACAATTTTGCCCGCCAGTTCACGCAGCGTGCCGGCGCTGAAAAACCAGCCGTCAGGATCCACATACGGCGGTGCCACCGTCCAGCCTTCGCGCTTCGCGCCTTCGGAATCGAAAATTGCCCAGATGGGCCCGCCGCCCTCGCCCGTCGTGTTGCTCTGCTCCAGGCACGGATTCCACCAGTCAAAGCCGGTGGCGAATTCATTGACGAATCGCTTGCCAAACTGATTGACGTGAATCAGATTCTGATAATCGCCCACCTGCAAGCCGATCGCTCGCGCCAGCTCCTGAATCGGGCTGTTCTTCAACTCGTCGGGACGCTCGCCGCCGCCGTGGGGATAGCCATAGCGGTTGCCGATCACGTAGGGTTTTTCGAAAATGTGCGAGCGCGCTTTTGTTTCGACCGTCTGGCTTGCCGCTCCCCAAAGCGAAGCGCCGACTTGCATGGCGGCAATTTCGCCGTCGCCGGATTGCTTCGAATACGGCTCGCCAACCACCTGATATTCCTCGGTGAGGCGCGAATCGAACATGCGGCGGAAGGTGACGTTGCTGGTGTGACCGCCGGTGCTGAGGATTACGCCTTTCTTTCCTTGAATGTTCAGCGTCTTCCCGGCGTGCATCGCCGTGATGCCCACGACCCTGCCGGTAAATTGCTGCTCGCGGACCACGCCCGTCATGCTGTGCTGCAGCAGGATTTGCACGCCGAGTTTTCTGGCGGCTGCTTCCAGCGGCCGCATCAGCGCCGCGCCGTTCCCGCCATTCGGAGCGTACGCGCTTACTTCGCCGGACCACTCCGCGATCTGCGCTCGCGTTACGTCATGCGGACCGCCATCGGCTCCCAGCGGATGTTTGTCCGGGAATTTCACGCCGTGGGCCACCAGAAATTCGAACGTGGCCGGACTTTCATTGCAGAACGCCCGCACAATCTCGCGATCGCTGAAGCGGTAGTCACGCCAGCTGGTCAGGGCTTCGAACATTTTGTCCGGGGAATCTTCGACGCCGTATTTCTTCTGCAGGCTGGTGCCGCCGCCGAGGGCGATATTTCCGCCGCTCTGAATTCCGTGCCCGCCGATATCGTAATTCTGTTCCACGATGATGACCGAAGCTCCGGCTTCGGCCGCGGAAATCGCCGCGGGCATTCCGGCAGCACCGGAGCCGACGATGACGACGTCGGCGGAGAGGTCCCAGTGGCGATCGAGTTTCGCGGCTTCGGTTTCCGGCGCGGCCATTGCACCAAGAGCGGCGGCACCCAATCCGGCGGCGGCTTTTTGGAGGAAGCCTCGGCGGGGGAGCGCTGTGTCTTTAGGATCGATTGCGCTCATGGAGTTGCTCCTTGGTAGCGCAGCCACTCCTGGCTGTGCGGTTTGGTGAAGCGCCATTGCGCTTCGATCTGTAGCGCCCGTGCGGATTTCTCCGAGAGCATGTTTTCCGGTTGCGCATCATTTTGCAAAAACCGCACAACCAGGAGTGGCTGTGCTACCTAGGCGCGCGGAACTAGCGAGTCTTTGCGAATCTGCGCGACGCTGCCCGCTCCGGTCTCGGCCATGATGGCTTGCAATTCGCGGCGCAGGATCGCGACGACCGTTTCCACGCCTTCCTGGCCGAATGCGGAGAGAGCCCAGATGTGCGGGCGCCCGATGCCGACCGCCGTGGCGCCGAGGGCCAGGGCCTTGTAAGCGTCCGCGCCGCCGCGGAATCCGCTGTCGATGAGAACCGGAATTTTTCCGGCCGCACTGGACAATACTTCGGGCAGTGATTCAATCGTGCCGCGGCCGCTGGCGTCTTCGTGGCCGCCGTGATTGGAAACGATGATTCCGTCGACGCCATGTTTCACGGCGAGGGCGGCATCTTCTCCGGCCACGATTCCTTTCAGAACGATTTTCATTTTGGTCATGTCGCGAACGCGCTTCACGTCTTCCCAGTTGAGCTTCACGCTGGTTTCGCCCTGCAGGGCGCCAACCGCGCCCAGGATGTCCATCGGGGTGCTGGCGGTGATGCGCGTAATCTGCGGCAGATTGGAATGGCAGCCGACGCAGCGGTCGTCCGCTTCGCGATCCAGATCGCGCACGCCGACGCGCTGAACGGATTTCGCGCCGATCGTGTTGGCGCCGCCGTCATCGATGGTCCACACCAGGACCGGGCACCCTGTGGCCTCGAAGCGGCGCAGAAGTTTATCGTCCATGCTGCTTCCGAGGCCGGCGATCCATAGCGGCTCGCCGCGCGCTTCCACCACTCTCTCCACGCCGCGCGGGTCGACGATGACTGCCGCAGATCCGGCCAGCACCTGAAGCGTGCGCGTGGCCTTCGCCGCCTTCGCCACGGTCACCGCGCCATCCGGGTAGTAGGCGTTCATCCTGCCGACGGGGGAAAAGAAAATGGGCGATTCCCACTGCTTGCCGAAAATCTTGACGGATTGATCGACCTTGGTGATTCCGGTGAGCCGCCGGAGGCGAACTTCGTATTTGGAAAAGCCTTCGCGATTGGCGCGCAGGGTTTCGTTGTTGAAAGAGCCGTCGGTAATGAACTCGTAGTGCGCGGGATTGAGTTTGACGCGCGCGGCGGCGTCAAAATCAAAAACGTTTAGCGCTTCCTTCACGGATTTGATGACCACTTCATTCTGCTGAGGCAGCGGAGCCGCCAGGACTTCCTCGATCCATTTCGCATTCAGTCCGGCATAGGCCAGGACGGGGCTGGCGGCGAGAAAACTCAGAAATGCGCGGCGATCGGACAATTTCTTGGGAGGAATCACAGCTCGGCGTTCCTTTCCGGCTCGGTTGCAGATGAAGTTTTGAACAAAGCGAGGTTAGCGCAGACCGATGCGGTAGGCAAGCTATGTGGGACAGCCATGGCTGTCCGGTTTATATTTCCCATCAGTAGAAGCGAACAGCCGGGAGTTGCTGTCCGGCAACTACTCCGGCTCGCGCGCCGGGTCCGGAACCACGGGACGCGGCATGCGCTCGCTGCTCGGAATATTTTCGGCGTGGCGCGCGCCGCCATTTTCGTGATGGCGCCCAACGTTTTCAACGTGGCGCGGCAAATCGTTTACCGCGTGCGGCTGCGAGGCTCGCGCGCCGGGCATGTCCGAGCGCTCGTCCAGCCGCCCGAAAATCATTTTTCCGGCGGTCGTCTGGTGCACCGAAGTCACCGTGATGTCGATGGTCTTGTTGATCATGCGGCGCGCGCCGTCCACCACCACCATCGTTCCATCGTCCAGGTAAGCGACGCCCTGATTGTATTCCTTGCCTTCGCGCAGAATAAAAACGCGCATGATTTCGCCAGGGAGCACCACGGGTTTCAAGGCGTTGGCCAGCTGGTTTACGTTCAGGATTTCGATGCCCTGAAGCTGCGCCACTTTGTTCAGGTTGTAATCGTTGGTGATGATCTTTCCGTCGTAGCGCTTGGCCAGTTCGATCAGCTTCAGATCCACGTCGGCGATGTTGGGAAAATCATCGTCGGCAATTTCGACTTCCAGGTGCGGCATTTTCTGGATTCGCTGCAGTACCTCCAGGCCGCGGCGCCCCCGCTGGCGCTTCAGCGAATCGGCGGAATCGGCCACGAACTGCAGTTCGCGCAGCACAAACTGCGGAATCAGCATCACGCCGTCCAGGAAATGGGCCTCGCAAATGTCGGCGATGCGGCCGTCGATGATCACGCTGGTGTCCAGCACTTTTGGCATCTTGCGCATGCTGCGCTCGCTGCCGAACAGGCCGCCGAGCGCGGCGAGATTCAGCATGTCTCCCTTGTTCGCGCCGACCACCAGGCCGATATAGGTCATTACCAGAAGCAGCCCGACATCCAGGAACGAACGCGAACCCTCTGGAATCGTCGTCCGAGCCAGCACCAGTCCCATCAGGTAGGCGCCAAGGATTCCGAGAATCGATCCGATGGCCGCGCCGATCAGGCGCCGCAGGCTGGCGCGCTGGATGCGAATTTCAAACAGGAAAACGGAAATGGAAAACGCCAGTCCAACTCCGGCCGCCACCAGATTGGACAGGCCGAACGGATGAAAGTGATAGCCGGCCGCAACGCAGGCGATGGCGAAAATCAGCCGCACCATCAGGTGGTCCCACCAGTTTCCAAACTCCGCCTGCGTTTGAGCGGGTGCTGCGGGACGCAGCGGGAACGGTGCTGACGGCGGCGCAGGAACGGCGGTTCCTTGCCGGGTAAAAGGACGGTTCATAAAGCCTCATTTCTTACTCTTATGAGGAAGCGAGCAAACTAATCCACCAGACGTTTTTTCAAATCAGTATGAATCAGACCGGGCTGACCTGGGACGTTAGGTATGAAAACCAGCCCTTCTATGCCTCCCACTTATCCCATTTCGAGAGAGATAGTCAAGTTTTATAAAGGTTATGCTCCGGGACGAAATTAGCGGCGGGGAAGAGGCAAAAGTTGCGGCGAGCATAAGCGTTTCGGCGGGCCACACGACACTGCGAGTGTCTCAAAATTGCCAGGGCGCGATTCCCTTCGGGACTAATTGCTGCCGAGCACGCGTGGCGCCGATAAGTCTTTGTCCGGTACGGCTTCACAGACCGTAGAAAAACTCAGAAAATTGTCATTCTGAGCGAAGCGAAGAATCTCTCTTGGTTCTTTTTGCTCACACTTAGATCGAAGAGAGATTCTTCGCTTCGCTCAGAATGACAAACCACTCTACAGTCCCACGCCGGTAATTCTTCCGATGCCGATTCCGATTACGTAGGTCACCAGACCTTCGACCGCTCCGACAATCGTCATTTCCAGTCCGCTGGCCCACCAGGAACGAATCGTGATCAGGGATTTGGCGGCGCCCACAGCGAAATGCGCCACGAGAGACACCAGCGCGGCGGCGATGACTGCCGGGTAGCCGGTAAGGAAGAAAAAAGGAATCACGGGAATCGTTGCGCCGATCGCGGTGGAGAGCGCTCCGGAAATGGCCGATGTCAGCGGTTGCCGCAGACCTTCTTCCGTGGTCGGCAGGCGTTCCTGAGCCAGCGTGCGGACGAACTGCTCCTTATTCCTGGCCAAGTGCTCGACGAAGCGATCCGCCTCTTCCGGAGGGAGGCCGCGAATCTGGTAGCTGAGCGAAAGCACTTCGCGTGCTTCGGCTTCGTTGTGCTCCACGGCTTCGCGCTCGCGGGAATATTCCGCTTCGTAAATTTCGCGCTCGCTTTTCGCCGCCAGGTACGCGCCTGAACCCATGGAGAGCGCGCTGGCCAGCATTCCCACCATGCCCGCGATGATTACAAATTTGCTGTTGCCCAGCGTGGCGCCCGATACGCCGGAAACGATGCCGAAAATTGAACCGAGGCCGTCGTTGATTCCGTAGATGGCGTCGCCGATCCAGCCCGCCGTTTTCGGATGTCCCTCATCGCGGGAGGCCAGCAGCTCATCGAGAGCTTTTTTCGCGTCCTCCGGCGAAGCGTGCCGGAGAGGTTGCCGGTTGCGGATCAGCGCGCCGAGAGTTTGATAGTGCTCGCGTTCGTCGGCGATCGCCTGCTCCAGGATTTGGACGCTCGGCGCGTCGCCCAGCTCCTTGATCTGCCGCGCATACTTGGCGATGTCGCGGCTTTCTTCCAACTCAAGGCGGCGCAGTGCCAGAGCGACGCCGCCGGCGCGGTTGGCCAGGGTATCGATGTCGCCGGTTTGCGGGCCGCTGTATTTTGGTTCGGGTCCGCCGAGCTCCCGGATACGTGCGGCCCACAGTTTTGCATGGTGATCTTCCGCGTGCGCCAAAGTGTGGAACGCAGCGCGGCGTCCCGGGTCGGGCTCGCGCTTGGCCAGCGCCTCATACGTGAAGTATCCGCGCATCTCGGCCTGCCAGTTGCTTTCCAGAATTTTCAAGATGCGCTTGAGGTCGCGGGGATTTAGTGCGGCTGAGGGACTGGTCGGATTGGCGGTCAAATGGGCGTCTCCGTGGGCTCGGAGGAAATTTCGGAGTAGCACAACGACTCTTCGCTGTGCGGTTTTTGCAATCGCGGCCGTATCACTGGCCGAAACAGTTCAGCAAAATCATCCAGCGAGGAGCGGCCGGGCCGCGGTAATTCAAATCGCGCGGTCGTCCACTTGTTTACGCAGATCGCTCAAAAAGTCCGCCAGCGGACGCGGGCCAAGATCGCCCTTGCTCTGATGCCGCACGGAGACGGTGCCGGCCTCGGCTTCCTTGCCACCGACGATCAGCATATAGGGAATTTTCTGCATCTGCGCGTCGCGAATTTTCGCCTGCAGCTTTTCGTTGCGGTCGTCCAGATGGGCTCGGAATCCGGCGTCCTTCAATGCGGCGGTAACCTTCTTGGCGTACTCCGCGAATTTCTCGCTGAGCGGCAATACTTCCGCTTGTACCGGCGCGAGCCACGCGGGAAACGCCCCCGCATAGTGCTCAATTAAAATGCCGAAGAAGCGCTCCACCGATCCCCACAATGCGCGATGAACCATCAGCGGCTGGTGGCGGTTGCCGTCTTCGCCAACATATTCCAGTCCGAAGCGGCCCGGCAGATTGAAATCGAATTGCACGGTAGTCAGCTGCCAAGGCCGGCCGATCGCGTCGATCAACTTTACGTCGATCTTTGGGCCATAGAACGCCGCTTCGCCTTCCATCTTCTTGAAGGGAATGTTCAGCCGGGTCAGCGTGGTTTGCAGCGCGCCGGTCGAACGCGCCCAGTCTTCGGCCGAACCGGCGTAATTTTCCGGATGCTTGGCGTCCCAGTCGGACAGCTCGACGACGTATTTGTCAAAACCAAAAGTTTTCATCACCGCGAAAGCGAAGTCGATGCAAGCCTCGATTTCGCTTTCAATCTGTTCCGGCATGCAGAAGATATGCGCATCGTCCTGCGTAAAGCCGCGCACGCGCAGCAAGCCGTGCAGCACGCCCGAGCGCTCGTAGCGGTAGACGGTTCCCAGTTCGGCGAAGCGCACGGGGAGTTCGCGGTAACTTCGCAGGTGCGATTTGAAAATCAGAATGTGGCCCGGGCAGTTCATGGGCTTTAACTGGTAGTCGTCTTTCTCGACTTCGATCGGGCCAAACATGTTTTCCCGGTAAAATCCGGCGTGCCCGCTGGTCTTCCACAGCTCCAGCCGCATGATGTGCGGGGTCACCACCAGGTCATAGCCGCGTCGCAACAGTTCGTCCCGCAGCCAGTCTTCCATGACCTTGCGGACGAGGCCGCCCTTGGGATGCCAGAAAATCAGTCCCGGCCCGGCCTCTTCCTGCACGGAAAATAAGTCGAGTTCCTGCCCCAGGCGGCGATGGTCGCGGCGCTTGGCCTCTTCCAGGCGATGCAGATGATCGTCCAGCTCCTGCTGCGTGTAAAAACACGCGGCATAGATGCGCTGCATCTGCGGATTGCCTTCCTGTCCCTTCCAGTAGGCGCCCGCGACGCTCATCAGTTTGAACGCGCGGATGCGGCCCGTGGATGGGATGTGCGGCCCGCGGCAGAAATCGATGAATTTTCCGGTGGTGTAGAAGGACACCATTGGCTCGATGGCGCGCTCCTCCACCAGTTCGCACTTAAAGCCCTGGTCCATCTTGCGATACAGCTCGAGCGCTTCAGGCTTCGGAATTACTTTGCGCTCGTTGGGGATGTCCTGCTGCGCGAGCTCGCGCATTTTCTTTTCAATGCGCGCGAGATCATCGGGCGTGAAGGGCTCTACGCGCACGAAATCGTAGAAAAAGCCGGTGTCAATCGGCGGGCCGATGCCCAGCTTCACATCCGGGAAAAGCTCCATCACCGCGGCGGCCAGCAAATGCGCGGCCGAGTGCCGCAGCACCTGAATCGCTTCCGGATCTTTGGGAGTAAGGATCGAGAGTTTTACGTCCTGATCGATGGGCGCGCGCAGATCGACCAGAAAACCTTCACCGTCCGCGCCAGTGGTGAGCCGCGCTTCAGGCGCGGCGTCCGGAGATTTTTCGACCCCGGCTCCGGCCGCGGCGGCTTCGGCGGCGGCCGCATGAATCGGTGCGATCCGCGCCACCAGCGCTTCCTTCGCCAGGCGCGGCGAAATCTGCTGTGCGATCTCCGCGGCGGTCGTTCCCAGCGGAACTTCGCGGATTGCGCCGTCCGGCATCGTGATGTGAATCATATCCATAAGTGTGAGTCGGCTTTCAACCGGCGAGTGCGGCCTTCTACATGTGCGCCTGAACGCTGGTGGAAACACTTACGCTAGCAGATGGTTCGGAGAGCGGTCAAGACTACAAGCCCAGGGATGCAGTTCCACACGTCTTTGCGAGAGAATGAAGTTTGCCCGCCGTTGCCCCCTGTCAGGCGGGCTGTTAGAATCGTCACGCCGAATATTCGCGCAAGCCCCACAGTTTCATCGTGGGCCCTTCCGATTCCCTTACGGGAAACCGGGCGGATGGCGGAACCCGGCGGCACTTCCACTTCATCTAATCGGTTGGAGTCGCGCAAGCGAACCCCACCTGAAATTCATGCGACCGGAGCGGCGCGTGTTTCCAGCGGCCGCGGAGGACACTTGGCTAAATACGATCTGGCAATCATCGGCAGCGGTCCGGGAGGCTACAACACCGCGATTCGCGCCCAGCAGTGGGGTCTGAAAACCGTGGTGGTCGAAAAGGACGGTTTTCTCGGGGGCACCTGCCTGCATGTCGGCTGCATTCCCACCAAGGTGCTGCTGCATACCGCCGAAATTTTCGATACGTTGAAGGTTTCCAAGGACTTCGGCATCGACGTGAAGGAGTTCTCGCTGAACTGGGCGGCGGCTCTGGCGCGCAAGGAAATGGTGGTGAATAAGCACGCCAAGGGCATCGAGTTCCTGTTCCGCAAGAACAAAGTGGAAAAGGTGCAGGGCTGGGGACGCTGGGCGGGACCGGGCAAGGTGAGTGTCGAGAAGGACGGCAAAACCACGGAAATTGAAGCCACGCACATCATGTTTGCCACCGGGTCGGCGGCGCGTTCGCTGCCGGGGATTGAGATCGACGGGCAGACGATTCTCAGCAATATCGAAATCCTGAAACTTCCGGCCGTGCCGAAAACACTGGTGATCGTCGGCGCCGGCGCCGTGGGCGTGGAGTTTGCCTCGATCTTCAATTCGTTTGGGACCAAGGTCACCGTTCTGGAAATGCTGCCGCGCGTGACGCCCCTGGAAGATGAGGAAATCTCCGCCGAGCTGCAAAAGGCGCTTACGAAGAAGGGGATTCAGATTTTCACCGAGTCCAAGGTCGAGTCCATTAAAAAGGATGTGTCGGGTGCCACCGTGGTCTTCACAGGCAAGGATGGAAAATCGCAGACCATCGCCGCCGAAAAAGTGCTGATGGCCGTGGGACGCGTGCCCAAGACCGATAACCTGGGCCTCGATAAATCCAAGGCCAAGCTCGAGCGCGGCTTCGTACACGTCGGCCCCTACATGGAAACGGCGGAGCCGAACCTTTATGCCATCGGCGATATCGTTGCCGGCATGCCGCAACTGGCGCACGCCGCTTCGATGGAGGGCATCACCTGCGTGGCGAAAATTTCCGGCAAGGAGCACATGCCGCCGATCGAGAAAACCCGCATCCCGAACGCCACATACTGCGAACCGCAGGTGGCCTCCATTGGTTTGACGGAAAAGGCCGCGCGCGATGCCGGCTACGCGGTGAAGACCGGGAAATTTCCGTTCCTCGGAAACAGCAAAGCCACCATTCTCGGCCACCACGAAGGCTTCGTTAAAGTGGTGACTGACGAGAAGACATCGGAAATTCTCGGCGTGCATATCATCGGCCCGTTCGCCACCGAAATCATCGCGGAGTCCGTCGCGGCGCTGCAACTGGAGGCCACGGTCGACGATCTGATGTGCACCGTGCACGCGCATCCCACGGTGTGGGAGGCCATGTCCGATGCCGTAGCCGCGGTACGCGGCTTGTCGATCAACGCGTAGCGCCAGTAGCACAGGCTTCAGCCTGTGGGGATTCTGTTGTCGCACCGAAAAGCAAGCGGACGCAGGGCCCCACGGGAAGCAGGGCCGCGAATCAACTCTTCAGCCTCAGGAAGGAGCGGCGCACATGCAGGAAACCCCGCAGCAATACATCCAGCGCATGACCGGCATGCTGAAAGGCCAGAAGCCTCTGGCTATTCAGGCTTCCACACCCCAAAAACTGGCCCGCGCCATCGCCCGCGCGTCGGCCGCGAAGCTGCGCAAGAGTCCCGCACCGGGAAAGTGGTCGGTCGCGGAAATTCTGGCGCACCTCGCCGATGCCGAAATTGTCACCGCCTGGCGCATGCGGCAAATCCTGGGCGCGCCGGGAACGCCGATTCAGGCCTACGACCAGGATGTGTGGGCCGCGGCCGGCCACTATGCGAAGCGCGACGCGCGCCGGTCACTCGAACACTTCCGCGCGGTGCGCGAAGCCAACCTGGCGCTCCTCAAATCGCTCCAGCCGGAGCAGTGGAAGCAGCACGGCATGCACGCCGAGCGCGGCGTCGAGACCATCGAGCACATCACCGTGATGATGGCCGGGCACGACCTCAACCACCTGGGCCAGGTGGAGCGGCTTATGTCTGCAAAAAAGTCGTGAGCCTGTGGAATCGCATCGGGGATTCCGGGTTGAGAGTGTTCCAATTATGAAAGAACTGCTGGTCGTTGATCTCGGGCGGATGGAATACGGCGCGGCGTGGGAACTGCAGCGGCGCGTGGCGGATGCGCGCAAGGCCGGCGCGATTTCCGATGTGCTCCTCCTGTGCGAGCATCCGCACGTGATCACGCTGGGCCGCAGCGGGAAAATTTCCAACCTGCGCGTTCCCGACGAAATGCTCCGCCAGATGGGCGTTTCGTTTTTTGAGACCAACCGCGGCGGGGACATCACCTACCACGGGCCGGGACAGCTGGTGGGCTACCCGATTCTGAATCTCTCGGAAATCCGGCGGGACGTGGCCTGGTATGTGCGCAGCCTGGAAGAATCGATGATTCGCGCGACCACCGAGTTCGGTGTGGCTTCCCGGCGCGTCCCCGGATGCACCGGCGTGTGGGTGGACGTGCCGGCGGCCGCGGCGGCGGAACAGGGAAGCGCCACGAAAACGGTCGCCACAGGGAAGATCTCCGAAGAAAAGCAATGCGCCGCGGACGAGGAGAAAATCGGCGCCATCGGCGTGCACCTTAGCCGATGGGTCACCTCGCATGGTTTTGCGTACAACGTGTCCACCGATCTGCGCTATTTTGATCTGATCGTGCCCTGCGGCATCGCCGGGAAACGCGCCACGTCGCTGGAAAAATTGCTGGGGCGGCGCGTCGAAATCGCGGAAGCCGCGCCGCGCGTGGTGGCCGCGCTTCGCGGATGTGTTCGGGCTTGTGCCGCGGGTTTCGGATCGGAACGAACTCGAAGAGCTTCTGAGGCCGCGGGAGAACCATCCGGCGGCTGCCACCGCATAAGCGCCGCCGCACGAAATTTGTCTGGAGCAGGAATGCCCTCAGCCTCATCGCCGACACTCACCCGCGAACAGCACCTGGAGCTTTACTACTTCATGCGCCTCAACCGCGAGGTTGAGGAGCAGATGGTGCGCCTGTTCCGCCAGAATAAAATCGTCGGCGGCCTGTATCCCAGCCTGGGGCAGGAAGCGATTTCCGTCGGCGCCGCCTACGCGCTCGGTCCCGGCGACTGGATTGCCCCGATGATCCGCAACATCGGCGCGCTTCTGGTGCGCGGATTCAAACCGCGCGACGTGATGACCCAGCACATGGCCCGCTACGATTCGCCTACGCAGGGCAAGGACACCACCAGCCATTTCGGCGATCTGAAATCGCGGCACGTGGTCGCGCCCACCTCCATGCTGGGCGATCTGATTCCGGTGATGACCGGCGTAGCGATGGCTGGACGCTACCTCGGGCAAAAGATCGTGACCATGACCTGGATCGGCGACGGCGGCACCTCCACCGGCGTGTTCCACGAAGGCTTGAATTTTGCCGCGGTGCAGCGCGCGCCGTTTGTCCTGATCGTCGAAAACAACCAGTGGGCCTACTCAACGCCCGTCGAAAAGCAATCGGCGCTGCGCGACCTGGCCGACCGCGCCAAAGCCTACGGCATGAAGAGCGCCGTGATGGACGGCAATGACATTCTGGCCGTGGTGCGCGCGACGCGCGAAGCCGTGGAGTACGCCCGTGCCGGAAACGGCCCCGTGCTGCTCGAAGCCAAAACCATGCGCATGCTGGGCCACGCGCAGCACGATTCCGCGGACTACGTACCCCGGGCGGCTCGCGAGGCCTGGAAGCGGCGCGACCCCATCGAGCAGTTTGAAAAATTGCTCAGCCAAAAAAAGATGTGGAGTCCCCAGATCAAGAAGGAAATCGACGACCGCATCGCCCGGGAGATTCGCGCCGACGTGGAGTTCGCGGAGAATTCTCCCGAGCCTCCGCCGGAAACCGCGGCCGAGGGCGTCTACTGCGAGGGATGCCACACGATCGAAGCCGTCTGGCAGCGGTCCCGGGAAGAGGTGATGCCGCCGCGCTCCAGTGTGAAGGCCGAGTGGCCGGTGAAAGCGGCGGCTTCGAAGAACGGCGCACGTCCCGCGTTGCCCGAGGTGGATCGCGCAGCAAGCGCTCCCAAATCCAAGCCGGGAAAAAAGCCGGCGCGAGTTTCTTCGGCTCGCGAGCGCGTCAAGGCGGGGCGCTGATCATGCCGGAAACAACCTACGTCGAAGCCATCCGCCAGGCCATGTCCGAGGAAATGGATCGCGACCCGGCCGTGGTGCTGCTGGGCGAGGATGTGGGCGTGTACGGAGGCGGGTTTAAATCCTCCGAGGGTTTGCTGGCGCGCTTCGGCTGGGAGCGCGTGATCGACACTCCCATCAGCGAGTCGGCCATCGTGGGCGCGGCCGTGGGCATGAGCTACGCCGGGCTGCGGCCCATCGCCGAAATGCAGTTCATGGATTTCATCGGCTGCGCGTTCAACATGATCACCAGCTACGTGGCCAAATCACATTACCGCTGGGGAGCGCCGGTGCCCATGGTGCTGCGCGGGCCGTCCGGCGGAGGCGTGCACGGCGGCCCGTTTCATTCCGCGAATCCGGAAATGTATTTCGTGCACACTCCCGGATTAAAAGTGGTTTGCCCCGCGACGGCCTATGATGCCAAGGGCCTGCTGAAATCGTCGATCCGCGACAACAACCCGGTGCTGTTTTTCGAGCACAAATATCTTTACCGGCGCATCAAGGAAGATCTTCCCGCCGGTGATTTCACGGTGCCCCTCGGCCGAGCGGCCGTGCGGCGCGAGGGCCGCCACCTGACCATCGTCACCTATGGAGCGATGGTGCACGTGTCGCTGGAAGCCGCGGCGGAACTGGCCCGCGAAGGCGTCGAGGCCGAAGTCATCGACCTGCGCACGCTTATGCCGCTGGACAGCGATGCGATCCTTGCGTCCGTAAAAAAAACCAATCGGCTGCTGGTGGTGCACGAAGATACCCGCACCGGCGGCATGGCCGGAGAAATCGCGGCTATCGTCATGGAGCGCGCCTTTGACGATCTGGACGCCCCGGTTCGCCGCGTGACGTCGCTGGACACCCCGGTGCCGTATGCGCCGTCGCTGGAGGCGTTTTTCATGCCCAGCGCGGCGAAAGTGGCGGCAGCAGCCAGGGAGTTGGCGAGGTATTGAGGAGCGGTGAATCGTGACTGGTGACTAGTGCTTGGTGGCTGGTGACTAGCGACTGGTGCTGGGTGACTCGTGGTTGGTGAACCGTGGTTCGTGAGTTGTGATTCGTAAATCGTGATGGATGGAGTTCCATCGGCGATCTGCAGCAAGCACTCCTACGGCCAGCGTGGTGGAAGCGGGATTTGATTCTTCACCAGTCACCAGTCACCTACTCCCCGCCGCACCTCTCACTTGCCCAACCGGGCCGCAGACCATAGAATTTAGTTCGAAGAAAGAGGAGACCAATGGCCGTAGACGTCATCATGCCCCAGATGGGGGAAAGCATCTTCGAAGGAACAATTACGCGCTGGCTGAAAAAGCCGGGCGATCATGTCGATCGCGATGAGCCGCTGTTCGAAATCTCCACCGACAAAGTGGACGCGGAAATTCCCGCGCCGTCGGCTGGCGTCCTGAAGGAAATCAAAGTTAACGAAGGGCAGACCGTGCCCATCCAGACCGTGGTGGCCGTGATCGACGCCGCCGGCGCCGCAGAAGCCGCCCCGGCTTCTGCTCCGGCAGCGGCGCCGCCCGCTCCGGCCAAGGCCGCGGCCCCGGCCGCGCCTTCTGCCCCGGCCGCTGCTCCTGCTGCGCCGACATCCGCCGCACCTGCGCCTGCCAGCTCCCCCGCTGCGGCCTCTGCTGTGCGCGCCAACGGCCAGAAGGTTCGCAGCTCGCCCCTGGTTCGCAAACTGGCCAAGGAACACAACCTGGACCTCACCGCCGTCGAAGGCAGCGGCGCCGGCGGCCGCGTCAGCAAGAAGGATATTCTCGAGGCAGTCGGCACGGGAGCGCCGCGTCCCGCCGCGCCGGCGGCCGCCGCTTCTCCTTCCGCGCCTCCTGCCGCTGCGCCCTCGGCTTCCACGCCTTCCGCTCCGCCACCAGCCGGAGGGGGAGCCGTGGCCCATCCGGCGCTCGAAAACGCCGTGCCGCGCGAGCGCATTTATTTCGGCAACTACGAAGCCCAGCCCATGAGCAACATGCGGCAGCGCATCGCCGAGCACATGGTGGCTTCCAAGCGCGTGGCCCCGCACGTGTACTCGATCGACGAAGCGGACATGACCAAGATCGCTAAAATCCGCGAGCGCTCCAAGGGCGCCTTCGAAGCCAAGTACGGCACCAAGCTGACTTTCATGCCGTTCTTCGTGCGGGCCTGCGTCGAGGCCCTGCGCGCCTATCCCACGGTCAACGCGTCGGCCGACGGTTCGAACGTAGTGCTGCACCGCGAAATCAACGTAGGCATCGCCGTGGCTCTGGACTGGGGCCTGATCGTTCCGGTGCTGAAAAATTCCGAGGAGAAAAATTTCCTGGGCCTGGCCCGCGGCATGAATGACCTGGCCGAGCGCGCCCGCGCCAAGAAACTGAAACCCGAGGAAGTGCAGGAGAGCACCTTTTCCATCACCAACCCGGGCGTCTATGGCGGTCTGATGGGCCTTCCGGTCATCAACCAGCCGAACGTGGCCATCCTGGGTATCGGCGCGATTCAGAAGCGGCCCATGGTCATCGAGGACGCCATCGCCGTGCGCTCCATGGTCTACCTGACGCTGTCCTACGACCATCGCGTGGTGGACGGCGCCGTCGCTCACCAGTTTGTAGGCAAAGTGAAATCGTTCCTGGAAGGCTGGAACGAGGAGATTCTGTAACTCAATCTGGTTCGTGATTTGTGAATCGTGATTCGTGAATTGGAAATCGTGGTCGGAATATTTTACTTCGCGATTTTCCGCTTGACGTAGCGACTCCGCAAGACCAGCCTCACGGGTCACGGGTCACGGGTCACGGGCACGGGTCACGGGTCACGAGGTCACGGGTCACGGGTCACGGGTCACGGGTCACGCCGTCCTCCCCTCACGCCCCCTCCGCCCGCAGCACCGGCGCCACCTCATGCGCCCACTGGCGCAGCCCGCTGAGCGGCAGCACGCGAATATTATTTTCCCTGAAAATTCCGGAAACAAACTCATCGCGCACATTGCCGCGCGCCGGCTCGCGCTCGGTGACGGCCAGAAATTCCGCGTGGTCCACGTGTCCGCGGATCGCTTCCGCCGTATAAGCCAGCAGCTTGGCCTGACCGGGATCGCGGCCGAGGGCCACGGAATGCACGAAGCCGCGCGTGCCGTTCCTGCGGTAAGAAAAGTCCAGGCGCATGGGATCGCCCGGAGCGGTGAACTCCTCGACGCGCACGCCGCGCTGCATCAGCCGCAGGATTTTCTCGGTGCGGAAATAATCGGCGGCGCGGGCGCGGACATCGCCGCGCGTGCGGATTTCCACGACGCCGCGCCGGCCCTCGCGCAGGGGTTCCACCTGCTCGCGGAACAGGCGGTCGAGTTCGGCGTCCGGATCGGGCGAAAGCAGCCCTTTGCGCGGGGCCAGCTGCACGGCGTTGGACAGGGTGTCGTCGAATTTGTCGAGGATGCTTTGCGCGTCCATTTCGCGCCCGGCGAACTGGCGTTCGAATTCCGCGGGCAGCCCGAGGAGCAGGTCCTCGTCCACCGCGGGGTGCAGACGGCGCAGGCGCGCGAGGTCCGAGGGTTCCTCGAGCCAGCGCTGGCGCACCCGCCCTGGGGCAGGCGCCGCGCCTTCCGGCCGCATGCTATACGGCCCGGCGTCCTCCGGGATAAAGAGCAGCACGCCGATATTCACCCATTCGTCGCGAACGAGGTTGGGCTGGTAGCGCACGACGTGATAGGCGCAGGTTTTGAGTGTTTCCTCAGGCATGTTGCACCTTCCAGTTGGGA
This sequence comes from uncultured Acidobacteriota bacterium, assembly GCA_963774805.1. GTDB lineage: Bacteria > Acidobacteriota > Terriglobia > Acidiferrales > UBA7541 > Palsa-360. Next base: position 227,487 of record CAVZGK010000016.1, on the reverse strand, counting down.
AAAGGATCTCTTCCGGAATTGCGGGCCGATACCAGCAACTCGCGCACGCGTTCGCGCCGCCGGTCGAGCCGTTCCAATAAGCGTTCCAGCGCGGCCCAGTCCCCGCCATACCACTCGGGCGGAATCTGCGCGGCTTCCTCGCCCAGCACGCGGGGCGTCAGCTGCGTTTCCAGGCGTTCCAGCCAGGGCTCAAACGCTTCCAGGCCGCGAACCGTTTCATACACGCGCTGGCGGGCGTAGAGGCCGCGCAGCGGCGCGTCGGGAAAGTCCCATTCGCCGGCGTTGAAGCAGAATCCGAAGTCAATCATCATTGCTACGTAACCCGTTGCATAGCCCGTCGCGTAATCTGCCATGCCGGCGGCCTTCTCATCGGTCGCGTTCCCCTTCGCGTAGCTGGAGGCGGCGCTTTCCGTTCCGCCGGTTGCGGCGCCCGCAGGGGCGGAAGTGAAACTGGCGGCATCTGCCGCCGGCGCGCCCAGGTCTGCCGTACCGGGCTCCCGAAAAAAAATGGCCTGCCGCCCGTTGGTGTTGCAGGTCCATTTGTCGAGGACCAGGATGCCCAGAAAATCGGAGAGATTGCGCACCCGTCCGAACTGCTCGTCCGGCAGAAAATCGTGCACCGCAGTGCGCGCCGGATGCCCGGGAAACTGCGATCCGAACTGTTTTCCCGCCGCGCAGGGTGTTCGCCCAAGGCCCAACTGGATGACAAGGTCCTGCGTGTAAGCGATGATCTCCGGGCGCACCTCGACCACCTCGACCTGCGGCACGCACAGGCCCAGGCGCGCCGCCAGGCGTGTAGCGAGCATTTCGTTCGCCAGAATCCGCAAATGTTGAGGGTTGTTCTGGAATTTGACGATGTAGTAAGCCCCGTCGTCGCAGCGCATCAGATGGGACTGTGCTCCACCCCGCATGCGCCGCACCTGCTCGACAGCCACCTTCATGGCCGCCATGCTAGCCACGGAGCGTTCGTCCCGCAACAAAAATTGTTTCGTTCCGAGAATAGGGAATTACCAAACGGGAATTGTTGGCAACCATGAACTGAGGAAAGAATCGGGATAATGATCCGAAGTGAAACTGGGAATACGGCGCCACGCCAACTCGCCGATTGCCACGCAACTAACGCGGCGGGCCTTCCTTCCGAAACGGGTTCAAAAAGAGCGAAGGCCCGGGGAAAATTCCCGAGCCTTCGTCCTACAAAATATTTTTCCTGCGCCGGGGCAATGCCGCCCGGGTTGCGAAAATTCGAAGCGGTTTCCGGCCGGAACCGAACCGCCCGGCGTGCCCGCTTGGAAAAAAGAGCTAGCGCTTCTTGCCGCGCTTGGCCGGTTTTTTCTTAACGGCCTTCTTGGCGGGCTTCTTCGCAGCTTTCTTCTTGGCAGCCGGCTTGGCCTTTTTCTTGGCCTTCTTCTTGGGCGCCGGTTTTTTGGCCGCGGCCTTTTTCTTGGCTGCGGGCTTGGAAGCCGCGGGAGGAGCGGCCGGCGCGCCAGGGCGCTCGGTGATCACCAGTTCTTCCTCGGTTTCCTCCTCGATGGTTTCTTCCGGATCGCCACCGAGTTCTTCTTCCTCAAAATGCACGAACTCGTTCTCTTCGCTGGGGTCTTCTTTTTCGTAAGCCATCCACGTTCTCCCTTCGATTCGCCGCCGTTTTGAGGAATTCGATGGCGAGAAAAACCATCGCGCGCTTATAAACGGAATCCGGCATCTTTGTCAAGAGTGAGCGCGCTGCACTCCTGAGGTGCCGCCGATCGCGGGGACGCTGCCCCCGCCGAATCCGACCGCCGCGAGAAACCGGGGCACGGCACCCCGGGGGAAATGGCCGCGAATCCGCTCACACTATAGGGACAAGTTCGAATAAAAAGCAAGGCAGGGATGCACCCGGTGCGGGACTTTCTGTTGAGCAAAAGGTCCCGCGCAGGCGCCGCGAACCGAGCCTGACGTCATGGCGTCCGGAGCGGAAACTTACCGGGGAGGCAGAATGGTCAGCGTATCGCCTACCTGCAGCGGGCGGCTGAACAGGTAGCGATTGCCGGCCTGGATGGCCTCCACCGTGGTCTGGTAGGCGCGGGCGATGGACCACAGGGTCTCGCCCTGCTTCACGCGATGCACGACGCTGCTGGCCGTGCGGGCTTCCATGACCGGTCCACTGTGCCGGGTAACCGTCGTCCCACGGGAGGCGGAAGGTGCAGCCGCAGAAGAGGAAGCGGAAGCTGTTGCGGACGGAGCGGGAGCGCCGGTTTTGGACTTGGCCTGCAGCGAGCTGCCGGACTGCGGGGCGGGGGACATCCCGCCGGGATAAATGCGCAGGGAAGTGCCGCGCACCACGCGGATCGGCACGCAGGTGATTCCACTTGCGCAGCTCGGCGGCCGTGACGTCAAATTCATCGGCAATCGTGGCGATCGTATCGGTGCGGCGCACGCGGTAGCGAATCAGCTTTTCCGGCGGAGCCCTCCGATCGCGCAGCGGCCGGAATGATCAGCTTCTGGCCCTCTTCCAGCGAAGCGCTGGCGGAAAGCTCATTGGCGTCCGCGACTTCCGCCGGGGAAACGCGGTACTGCTTGGCGATGGAGGAAAGCGTCTCGCCCTGCTCCACCTTGTGGCGGCGCCAGCTCACCCACTTTTCGGGGGGAATCGCGGCGATCTCGCCGAAGAAACGTTCGGCCGTACCTTCCGGCAGGTGCAGGACAAAATCCGGATCGGGAGGCGTGACCAGGCGCAGCAGCTCGGGATTCATGCTGCGAAGCGATTCCAGGTCCGTGTCGATCGTCTCGGCGACCAGGCGCAGATCGATGGCCTGCCCCGGCTTTACCGAGTCGGCCTTCAGCGCGGGCTCCGGCTCAAACTCGATGCCGTAGCGCGCGGGATCCTTGGAGATCAGGTCCAACGCCAGAATGATGGGCACGTAGTTCTGGGTTTCCTTGGGCAGCACGTTGCGGCGGTAGAGTTCCCAGAAATCGGCGTAGCCGGTGCGCTCGATGGCGTGCTGCACCGTGCCGGCGCCGGAGTTGTAGGCCGCCATGGCCAGGTACCAGTCGCCGAACTGGCTCGTACAGATCGCGCAGGTCGCGCGCGGCGGCGCGCGTGGCCTTTTCCGGATCCTGGCGCTCATCCACCCACCAGGATCTTCTGCAATCCGTATTTGTGACCGGCGAAGGACATGAACTGCCACATGCCGCGGGCGCCGGCCTTGGATACCGCCTGCGGCTGGAAAGCGCTCTCGGCCTGCGCCAGGTAGATCAAATCCTGCGGCAGCCCCTCTTCCTTCAGCACCCGCTGCACCATCTCGCGGTAACGCCCGGCGCGGCGCAGTCCGGTTTCGACGATCGCGCTGCCGCGCGGCGTCTTGAAATAATTCACGTAGGCCAGCACCTGATCGTTCACCGTCAGCGGAAGGTCATGGTCGATGGCGCTGGCTTCGGCCTCGGCGCGTCCGCGCAGGTTGGGATCGAATTTTTCGGGCTGCGGAATCGGCTCTTCGGCGATCTCATCGATCGGCGCGGGCGTGGATTTCTGTTCGCTGAAACCGTCGCCGGCGCGGAACGCGTCCAGTTCATCGAGGCTCACGGTGTCGATAATGTGGTGGTACAGATCTCCCAGGCGCGGGTCGGCGTCCAGATCGTATCCGCTGGCCAGCAAGCTGGTCGAGCGCCTGGTCGAATTCTTCGCGGGCTTTGACCGAGATGTCCCGCTTTGAAATCCTGCTCACCGGCATCGAATGCGGCCTGGCTTGGAGGCGACCAGTTGATCGACTCCTTCGGGAGCTTTCGTCGTCAACGCCGCGGCTGGTTTCTGCTGGGCGAACGACCGGATGTTGAGGCACGGGCGGCGGCGCCTGCACGGGTAGCGCAATCTGGGTGGGGCGCACCTGTACGGGAGTCTTCGCCGTATCTTCACATCCGGCGATGCCCAAGAGAAGCAGCGGCCGCCAGAACAAGCAAAGACAACCGATTTTTGAGCGCGACTTTACCATGAGAAAGTTTGAGCCAATTTAAAACGGCAATCGGCATTTCCTCCACTGGGAGAAGAGCAAAATGCCTGCCAAACTTTGGAGCAGCTTCCCTACCACGGAAGCCTGCTTGCCCAATTCTAATTCACATCACCCCAACGGGGTCAAGTAGGATTGCTACGCCCTGTTAATATTCTCATTAACCCTATGCAGAAAGAACATTTTAGGCGAGTGCCTGCAGGAGGTCGGCACGCAGGTCCCGGGGGGCTTCGAGGCCCACGGACATGCGCACGGTGCCGGGTTTCACTCCGGCTGCCGAAAGCTCGGCCTGGTTCATCCGGTGGTGTGATGTGTAGATTGGGAGCACAATGAGAGATTCAACGCCTCCCAGGCTGGCGGCCAACAGGAAGAGTTTCGAACGGTCGCAGAAACGCCGCGCCGCGGGCAGCGTTTCACATCGGAAGCGCGGACAACTTCCAAATTGGCAGGCAGCCAAATTGGACCGCGATCTTATAGATGCCGCCTTCAGACGGGCACTGGGGAGCAACATCATGTCCGCCTGAACGGCGCTACAGGAACCGATCCTTTACACGTGCTCTTCTTCCTCCACCGGCGACTCCCCGTGCGGCCTTGGCTGCGGCGATCACTTTTTCCGCGATTTCATTGGGCACGTAGTCGTAGTGTGAGAATTCCATGCGAGTAGCTGGCGCGACCCTGCGTCATGGAGGTCAGCGTCGGTCGCGTAGTTCAGCATTTCGGCGAACGGCACCTGCGCCTTGATCACCACGCTCGAGCCGCGCGCCTCGCTGCCGCTGATCCTGCCGCGCCGCGAACTCAGGTCGCCCATGATGTCGCCCGAATACTGGTCGGGCGCGTTGACCTCGACGTGCATCACCGGCTCCAGAAGCGCCGGGCTTGGCCTGCTTCATGCCTCCTTGAACGCGAGCGAGCCGGCGATCTTGAAGGCCATGTCCGAGCTGTCCACGTCGTGATACTTGCCGTCGTAGAGCATCGCCCGGAAATCCACGACCGGGAATCCGGCGAGGTAGCCGCGCTCAGCCGAAGCGCGAATTCCTTTTTCGACCGAGGGAATCCAGTTCTTGGGAATCGCGCCGCCGAAAATATCGTCCACGAACTCGACGCCCGTGCCGCGCGCCGCCGGTTCCATGCGAATGCGGCACACGCCGAACTGCCCGTGGCCGCCGGTCTGCTTTTTGTGCTTGCCCTCGGCGTCGGCCTTGCCGCGAATCGTTTCGCGGTAGGGCACCTTGGGCGGCTTCAGCGTCGAGGTCCACGTGGTAGCGCTTGTGCAGCTTGGCGACCACCACCTCGATATGCTGCTGGCCGGAGCCTGCCAGCAGAAATTCCTTGGTCTGCGGGTCGCGCGAAAAGCGCAGCGAGGGATCCTCCTCCAGAATTCTGTGAATGGCGGGGCCGATGCGGTCTTCATCGGCGCGCGTCTTCGGTTCGACGGCGAACGTAATGGAAGGCTCCGGAAGATGCGGCAGCGGGTAGTGGATCGGCGCGGCTTTGTCGCCCAGCGTAGTCGCCGGTTAGCGTGTCTTTCAGCTTGGCGATCGTGCCCAGATCTCCGGCGTGCAATTTCGGGGACGGCCGTTGCCGTCTTGCCCTGCATCACCTGGATGTGCTGCAGGCGCTCGCTCGTGCCGCGCGTGAAATTCTGCAGCGTGGCGTCATTTTTCAGCACGCCGGACATCACCTTGAAATAACGTGATGCGCCCGGCGAAGGGATCGGCCAGCGTCTTGTACACAAAAATGGAAACCGGCTCGGTGTCGCTGATCTTCCGCTGCATTTCGTTTCCCTTTGCCGGCGGTTTCGCTGTGGCCGACGGCCACGCCGCGCTGCGACGGGTCGGGAAACACATCCGCCAGCAGATCGAGCAGCGTGGCGCTGCCGATATTGTGCAGCGCGCGAGGTCAGCACCACGGGATAAATGCGCTTGGCCTGAAAGGCGTCGCGCAGGCCCTTCAGTCAGGTCTTCGATCGGCAGCGTGCCCTTCTCGAAAAATTCCTCCATCAGCGCGTCGTCGCCCTCGGCCACCATTTCCACCAGCGTTTCGTGGCGCCTCTTGGCGGCCTCGGCCAGATCGTCGGGAATTTCCTCGATCTTCGGGCTTGCCGTCGCCGTCCGGAGTGTAGACGTGCGCCTTCATCGTGATCAGATCGACCACGCCGCGAAATCCGTTCTCCGAGCCGATCGGCAACTGCAGCGGCACGACGTTGCGGCCGAACACGCGCGTGAGCGATTCCATGGCGCGGTCGTAGCTCGCCAGCTCGCGGTCCATCCAGTTGATGGCGAACGCGCGCGGCAGGTCATACTCGATCGCGTAGTCCCACACTTTTTCGGTCACCACCTGCACGCCGGCCACGCGCGTCCACCACGATCAGCACCGCGTCGGCCGCCACCAGCGACGCGCGCGTGTCGTTCAGAAACGTGCTGTAGCCCGGCGTATCCAGAAAATTGATTTTTATTTTTTCCGCCTGCCGTGGCGACTGCCCGGCGGGCGCCCATTCGGCGTACGCCAGCCCGGTGTGAATCGTGATCTTGCGCGCGATTTCCTCTTCGTCCCAGTCGGTAACCGTATTTCCTTCGGCGACCTTTCCCAGCCGGGTGGTCATCCCCGCGGTAAACAATAACGACGACACCAGCTGGGTTTTCCCCGTGTCGCCGTGACCGGCAATGCCCACATTGCGTATGGATTGCGTTGCATAGGCTTTCATCGTGCAACCCCCTGGGCGCCGTTGTCGTGTGGGTCGCGGAGTGCCGCGGCCGCATCACGGTTCCCTGTGCGGCGTGTGATCTGGAAGGATGAAGGTTTGCGTTCCGGGGTGGCCCGAAACGGTTCCCCATTTCGCGGATGCTAGCACGGCAGGGCGCGGCGGGCAATCAGGTCAACGGTTGAAAACCGTCACCGACATGTTCGGGCTGAATCACTCCGACTGCGGTGTTCCAGGCGTCGCAGCGCGACGATGCTCGTGAAGAAATTGAATCCCCGCGGGAGTGATTCTAATGAATTCGCCGCCGCCGGCTGTGACTCGCGTCACCAGGCCGCGATCATTGGCGTCTTCCCAGACCGGAAGTTTCGGGCAGGAGGTGCGCCAGGCGGAGAGGACTTCCTCGTAGGTGCGCTCGCGAGCGGAGAGCCAGAGGAGAAGGTCAACGATCAGAGCGTCGACAGTTGTATCCATGATAGAGATCGTTAGCAAAAGCTCGAACGTCGATTGCGTCAAGCGCTCGAGAACTGCAACACAAAGCAGAGTCAACCAATGTACCATGGGGTTATATGCCGGCGGAGTTTCTGCTGCAGGATGGATCACAATTTAACCCTTTTACCAAAATCCCAAGCCGCGCGATGCCGGACAAACTAGCAAGGACTTGCGGAAAGCCACAGGCTGAAGCCTGTGCTACTTACAGCGGCAGTCTTCCCGTAAACACGACCTGCGGCTTGCGCGGATCGCCGCGGCGGATCTGGCCGATACGGTAATACTTCTCGCGGCGGCGCTTGAGCTCGGATTCCACCGCGCGATGATTTTCCAGCGGCACGACGAGTATCATTCCCACGCCCATGTTGAAGGTGCGCAAGAGGTCGTCGCGCTCCAGTTTGCCGAGGCCGGCGAGGTAGGAAAAAATCGGAGGCACGGGCCAGGAACCCAGTTCGATTTCCGCCTGCACGCCGCGGGGCAGGACACGCGGCAGATTCTCGGGAATGCCGCCGCCGGTGATATGCGCCATGGCCGAGAGCCAGCCCTTGGAGACCGTCGTTTTCAGCATGGGCCAGTAGCAGCGGTGCGGGCGCAGCAATTCCGCGCCGATCTTGTTGCTGACTTCCGCGACGTAGGATTCCGGCTGCAGCCCGGCGTGATCGAAAACCAGCTTGCGCGCCAGCGAGTACCCGTTGGTGTGAAGTCCCGTGGAGGGCAGCGCGAACAGCAGATCTCCGGCTTTCACGGCGTTGGTTTTTTTCACGCTGGCGCGCTCCATCACGCCCACGATGAATCCCGCCAAATCGTATTCGCCGGGAGCGTAAAAGCCCGGCATCTCCGCGGTCTCGCCGCCGATCAGCGCGCAGCCCGCGGTGTGGCAGGCGCGGGACATTCCTTCGACCAGCTGCTCGACCACGTTGGGGTCCATTTTGGACATGGCCAGATAATCGAGGAAGAACAGCGGCTCGGCGCCCAGCGTGAGGATGTCATTGACGCAGTGATTCACCAGGTCCGCTCCGACCGTGGAGTGGATGTTCATGGCCATGGCGATTTTCAGCTTGGTGCCCACGCCATCCGCGCTGGAGACCAGCACCGGCTCTTTCCATTTTTTGTCCAGCGCGAACAGCCCGCCGAACGAACCGATTCCGCCAATCACGCCGCGCGTAAAAGTGCGCGAGGCCAGGCGCCGGATGCGCTGCTTGGCCTGATCCGCAAGCGAAATATCCACACCAGCTTCGGCGTAGTCCATATCGTTTGTACGCTTTCTGCTCTTTCTGCCGTGGGCGAGAGGAGCCGGGCGCCAGGTTCCCGTTCAATTCATGACCAGAGATGACCAGCTTGACCGAGTAAACGAAAATCAAAACAGCTTGAAGATGCGGCGCCAGCGCACGATGCTCGGATGAATAAAAATGCTGGCATAGGTCGTCATGCGTTCGCGAATGTGGCCCGGGTTCCAGGTATCCTCGGACGCGTCGATCGACATGTAGATCATCACCGGCGTACCGATTATATTCTGTCGCGGCACAAAGCCCCAGTAGCGGCTGTCGTAAGAATCATCACGGTTGTCACCCATCATGAAGTACTCGTTGGCGGGAACGGTGACCGGGCCGTAATTGTCGGTGGGATTCGGCGGGTCGGCGCGGTAGGGTTCGCTGAGTGGCTTGCCGTTCACGGACACCACGCCCTCGCGAATTTCTATCTGATCTCCCGGCAGGCCGATTAATCGCTTGATGTAATCCGGAGTGCCCGGCAGCGGCGCGCGGAACACGATGATCTGCTGGCGGCGGGGATTGCGCCACAGCCGCATGTGATATTGCGTCAACGGCAATTCCGCTTCGTATCCCAGGCGGCTCATCAGAAGGTGATCGCCGACCAGCAGCGTTCGTTCCATCGAGCCGGAGGGAATCACGCGCGCCTGCACAATCGTGCCGGTGATGAAAAGAAAAGCAAGGATCACCCATAACCAAGACAGCGCCTCCCGAAGAATGAGGTTGCTGGTGTCCGATTTCGGCTTTCTGATTATGGGCAGCGCGTCTTCAGCGTTCATTCGGTGTCACCTGAATTTCCACGGCCGGCGGTTCCTCGGGCTCGGCGGCGCGCGCATCCAGTTCGCCCTGCGCTCCATCCACGGGATAGATGCCCGTGTAGCAGGAGGTGCAGAACGAGCCGCGCGAATCATCGACGGCACGGCGAAGATTGGGCAGCGAGACGTAGCCCAGCGTGTCCGCGCCGAGATATTGCCGGATTTCCTCGATCGAGCGTTCCGCGCGGGCGGCGCGCGGATCCTGCGGCTCTGTCGCCGCGCCGGCCCCGCTCGAAACCATGCGCGCTTCCCGCAGCGCCTCAAAGGCTGCCAGCTCTTCCGCGCTCAGGCGCGGACGCACGCGCGAATCGTCGGACGCGATCAGTTCCTCTCGCGTCGGCGTGTCTACTCCATAAAAACAGGGCGAAATGGTTGGCGGACAGCTGATGCGCATGTGCACTTCGGCCGCGCCGGCTTCGCGCACCATGCGCACGATTTTGCGGCTGGTGGTGCCGCGCACAATGGAATCGTCTACCAGAATCACCCGCTTGCCGCGAAGAATTTCGGGAACGGGATTGAGCTTCAGCTTCACGCCAAAATCACGGATGGACTGCGACGGCTCGATAAATGTGCGGCCCACATAGTGATTGCGGATCAGGCCCATGCGGAACGGCACGCCGGATTCCTGCGAATAGCCCACCGCGGCCGGCACGCCCGAATCGGGCACGGGCACCACGATATCCGCGGGAACTCCGTGCTCGCGCGCCAGCATGCGGCCGAGCATTTCGCGGCTCTGCTCGACGACGCGGCCGAAAACCAGGCTGTCCGGCCGCGCGAAGTAAACATGTTCGAAGATGCATTGTTGCCGTGGCTGTTCGGCCGCGAAGCGCAGGGACTCGATGCCGGAGCGCGAGATGCGCAGCATTTCTCCGGGCTCGATGTCGCGGACGTAGGTCGCGCCAATCAGGTCGAACGCGCAGGTTTCCGAAGCGACGACCCAGCTTCCCTCCAGTTGCCCGAGTGCCAGCGGCCGGAAACCGCGCGGATCGCGCAGCGCGTACATTTCGTCCCGCGTAAGCACCAGCAGGGAGTAGGCGCCCTCCACTTGGTTGAGAGCGTCGGCCAGCGCTCCGGACATATTGCGCGCCTGGCTGCGCGCGATCAGGTGCACGATCACTTCGGTGTCACTGGTGGTCTGGAAGATGGAGCCGCGATGCTCGAGCGTGCGGCGCCATTTCGCCGCGCTGGGAAGATTGCCGTTGTGGCCCAGCGCCAGCTTCCCTTTGTTGCAGTCGATGACGATCGGCTGCGCATTCATCAGGGAAGTGTCGCCGGCGGTCGAGTAGCGCGTGTGCCCCAGAGCGGAATCGCCGGGAAGCCGCGCCAGCACCTCAGGCTGAAAAATATCGGCCACCAGGCCCATGCTTTTTTCGAGATGCAGTTCGCGGCCATCGCTCGAAACGATGCCGGCGGATTCCTGCCCGCGATGCTGCAACGCGTAGAGACCCAGGTAGGCCAGCTTGGCGGCTTCGGAATGGCCGAAGACACCGCACACGCCGCAGTGGTCGTGAAACCGGTCGTTCTCGATTTCGATCAGGCCGCTCATTCTGCCTTTCGGATTTCAGTCACGCTCAGGAGCCGTTCGAAGGCTCCGCCCCAGACGTCAGCGAGGGAAGGGACTTCGGCGCTGATGGCTGGATGCCCATTTAGTTCGATGCGGAATTCGCCGCGGGAGACTCGGCCAACTTCCCCGACTGCCACCTGGTATTGTGCCGCAAGCTGGCGCACAGCGGCAACATTTTCGGCAGAGACGGAGACGACGGCGCGGGCGCCGCGTTCGCCGAACAGCGCGGACTCGTCAGGCTCTTTGCTCGTGAGCGTGACCCTCGCCGAAAGTCCTTCGCTTGCAAAGCAGCATTCCGCGATGGTGGTGGCCAGGCCGCCGTCGCTGACGTCATGCGCGGATTGGAGTTTGCCTTCCGCGGCCAGTGCGACGAGCGCGGCGATCAAACGCTTTTCCGCGGCCAGAGCCACGGCGGGAGGCGCGCCGGATTCGATCCCTAAAATTGTGCGCGAATATTCTGAGGAAGAAAACTCACGCGGCCTCGCCGTTTGTTCCGGCGTGGTGTTCGCGTTCTCAGCTCCATCCAGCAGCAGGAGGATGTCGCCTTCCGTGCGGAAGGCCATGCCCAGCGCGCGGGAAGCGTCTTCGATCATGCCGAGAACGCCGAGCACCGGAGTGGGATCGATGGAGCGTCCCAGCGTCTCATTGTAAAAACTTACGTTGCCGCCGGTGATGGGGATTTCCAGCGAAGTGCACGCTTCGGCGATGCCGTCAATGGCGCGGCTGAATTGCCACATCACTTCCGGTTTTTCCGGGCTGCCAAAATTCAGGCAATTGGTGGCGGCCATGGGCTTGGCGCCGGAACATGCTACGTTACGCGCGGCTTCGGCCACGGCCATTTGCGCGCCTATAAAAGGATCGAGGCGGCACCAGCGGCCGTTGCCATCGGACGAAAGAGCAAGGGCGCGCTTGGTGCCCTTGATGCGCACTACCGCCGCATCGCCCGAACCAGGGCCTTCCAGCGTGTTGGTGCGAACCATGAAATCGTACTGTTCCCAAATCCAGCGCTTGGAAGCAATCGCCGGAGAACTCAGCAGCGCGCGGAATTCTTCTGTAAAGTTTTTTCCCGGGACGCCGAATTCGGCGAGCGGCAAACGTTTTGCGGGCGAGGTCGGCTCGGCCAGCGGACGCTGGTAGACCGGACCTTCTTCAGCCAGCGCGTGCGCGGGAATTTCCGCGACTTTCTTTTCATGGTGAAGGAGTCGCACCAGACCATCGGCGGTGACGCGCCCGATTTCCACGGCGTCGAGTCCCCATTTCGCGAATACGCTTAAAACTTCCTGCTCGCGCCCGCGCTCGGCGACCAGCAGCATGCGCTCCTGCGATTCGCTGAGCATCATTTCGTAGGGCGTCATGCCCGGCTCGCGCTGCGGCACGCGGGCCAGTTCGATTTCGATGCCCAGGCCGCCGCGCGAAGCCATTTCGCAGGAGGTGCTGGTCAGTCCGGCCGCGCCCATGTCTTGAATGGCGACGACCGCGCCCGTTTGCATCGCTTCGAGGCAGGCTTCCAGCAGCAGCTTTTCCATGAATGGATCGCCGACCTGGACGTTAGGGCGTTTTTGCTGGGACTCTTCCGTGAATTCCGCGGAGGCGAGAAGGGAGGCGCCGTGAATTCCGTCGCGTCCCGTTTTCGCGCCGACATAGATCACGGGATTGCCGACGCCGCGCGCCTTGGCGAAAAATAAATCTTCTTTTTTGGCAATGCCCAGCGCCAGGACGTTCACCAGCGGGTTCGCGGAGTAACCAGGCTCGAATTGCACTTCGCCGCCGACGGTCGGAACGCCGAAACAATTGCCGTAATGAGCGATGCCGCGCACTACACCGTCGAGGATGCGCCGGTTGCGCGCGATGGTTTCGTCGTCGACTTCAGGGGCTAAAGCCCCTTGATTCGCAGCTTGTTCGGACGGGCTAAAGCCCGTCCCTCCGAAACCTTCAGAACTCCCTCTCGAGTTTTTTCTCTCTCTCCCGAAACCTTCGAAATTCCCTCCCGAGTTTCCGCGCGCTCCGCCGAAGCCTCCGGGAGTTTCTGATGAGTTTTCAGAAGTTCCGCCAGAATCTCTGAGAGTTCCTTCCATGTTTCCGGAAGGGCTCGGGGGGCCGGGGTTTTCGAGAGGGTTCGGAGGGCTGGACTTCAGCCCGGCCATTTGCGATGTGCCTTGAAGGGCTTTAGCCCCTGAAGCGTTCGTGGAAATTGGGCCGAAGCGCAGCGAATCGAGGACCGCGATGGGGCGCGCGCCCATCGTGAAAATGTCGCGCAGAATTCCGCCGACGCCCGTGGCCGCGCCCTGAAACGGCTCGACGTAGCTCGGATGATTGTGCGACTCCATCTTAAACGCTGCTGCCAAGCCGTCGCCGATGTCCACTACACCCGCGTTTTCACCGGGCCCTTGCAGCACCTGCTTGCCGCGCGTGGGGAGGCGGCGCAGATGAACCTTGCTCGATTTGTAGGAGCAGTGCTCGCTCCACATCACGCTGAAGATTCCGAGTTCCGTGAAATTCGGATCGCGACCCAGAATCTTCTGGATGCGCGCGTATTCCTCGGCCGTCAGGCCGTGCTCGGCGGCGAGTTCGGGAGTAACCTTGAATTCAGTTTCCAACGTCGATTTCGGAGAAGACAAGTTGATGGAAACTCCAGTAGCACCGATTTAAGTAACACAGACTTCAGTCTGTGGCCTTCAATTTTATCTTGGCGAAGCGCGTGCGGCACTCGAGCGAAAAGGCCGGCGGCTAAAGCCGCAAAGCATTCGCAGACGGAACGGCACGGCTGAACAGGTTGCGGAAAAACTACACCTTTTTGTCATTCTGAGCGAAGCGAATAATCTCTCTTCGATCTAAGTGTGAGCAAAAGAACAAAGAGGGATTCTTCGCTCCGCTCAGAATGACAACGTTTTGAGTTTTTCCGCAACCTGTGAAGCCGTATCCTGCAAATCTGCGCCCCTGAGGGGCCGGCGTGCCGGGATGTGCTCTAAAATCCGACGCTCGGCACAGTCGATTTAGAAAACGTGCCCCATCTCGCTCTGCCTCACACGAGTTCGTTCACGACAAAGCGAATTGCAAGCGAGTCGTGGGCAACGAAGCGGTTCCTACCCTGAAACTGCCGCGCGCCGCGTCAGCGATTCGATCAGCGAATGAAAAATCACCAGACCGTCCGCCGAACCGAGCGGCTGTTCGACCGCGCGCTCCGGATGCGGCATCAGGCCCACAACATTGCGTTCGCGGTTGCACACGCCGGCGATATTCGCGAGCGAACCGTTGGGATTCGCGGCGGCATCTTCTTGTCCAGCGGGTGTGGCGTAGCGAAATACGAGCTGGCGATTGCGCTCGAGTTCCGCGAGCGTTTCTTGATCGCAAAAATAATTTCCGTCGCCGTGCGCGATGGGAATCTCCAGCACCTGGCCCTGCGTGGCCATCGCCGTGAAAGGCGTATCCGTGCTCTCCACGCGGATGTGGACCTGCTTGCACACGAATCTCATGCCGGCGTTGCGCTGCAGCGCGCCGGGCAGCAATCCCGCTTCGCAAAGAATCTGAAAGCCGTTGCAGATGCCCAGGACGAGGCCGCCGGATCGCGCGAATTGCTCCACGGCGCGCATGACGGGAGAAAATCGCGCGATCGCGCCGGTGCGCAGGTAGTCGCCATAGGAAAATCCGCCTGGCAACACGATGGCGTCAAAGCCCTTTACTTCCTTGGATTGATGCCACAGGAATTCGACCGGCTGGTGGAGTACGTTGCCCAGTGCATACCAGGCGTCATGATCGCAGTTCGAGCCCGGAAACACGACTACGCCGAATTTCATCGCTCGGAGTCTCCCCTCGCGCGCATTTTATCACAGCGGGGGATGATTTTGAGTTTCGCACTGGAACGCCGGGGGCGGCGACCGGAGCAGAGTCGAAAAAGAGACAGTGACCAATCGGCGCGTGAAATTCACAGGCGTCACGTGGAGGAATTTAAATGGCGAAGTGGAATCTGATGTCGGCGAACACAACCCCAGCAGGTAAGAATCTAGAGAAAGATTTCCGCCAATCACGCGCGGACGCTAGTTCGGGAACGTCTAGTGTCCCGAAACTTGTTTGGGCAGCATGTGCCCCGGGCGGCGGTGAATCACCAGGTACACCAGCGCCAACACGATGGCCGAGCCCAGCCCGACTGCGGCTGAATCAATGGCCAATCCCAGAATCCCGGCCGCCAGGAGGCACATACCTAGAACGGCAAGATTCATGGATTCGTAAACTTCCAGAACGAGATCACCGAAGATAAAACCGATTGCAGCCACAACGAGGCCCCAGTTCACCCACACGCCCATATTCTGGTCCTCCAAAGAGGTAAGTTGGGCCCAGACTATCACCAGTTTCAAAATGGAGCAATATTTCAATTTTTGCGTTTCGGGTGAGATTTATGCCACTTCGGACGTGCGGTAGTGGGGCATTGGACGATGCGGGCGCGGGTAGTTTTGGGCGTGACGGCTGGTTCCGGGAGGATCGTTTGCTACACGCAAATCGTACGGAGGTTGGCGCGCTACCCCCGCTTCCGCGACTTTTTACGCTTCGGTTTTACAGGCTTTCCTGCGGCGGCTAGTTGCCGCCGGCGTCCCGCAGCCCATCCGAGCTTATTGACCTGCTGGCCACGGGCTACTCCGAGGGCGTCGGGGGGCACGTTTTTGGTGATGACCGAGCCGGCTCCCACGTAGGCTCCGTCGCCCACTTTCACGGGCGCAACGAGCGCCGTATCACTGCCGATAAAAACGCGCTTGCCGATCGTGGTGGGATTCTTGTTCACGCCGTCGTAGTTGCAGGTAATCGTGCCGGCGCCGATATTCGTGCCGCTGCCGACGCGCGCATCACCCAGGTAGGTGAGGTGCATCGACTTCACGCCTTCGCCCAGAATGCTCTTCTTCACTTCCACGAAATTTCCTACGCGGGCGTTGTCCTCCATGCGTGCGCCGTCGCGCAAATGGGCGAACGGGCCGGCTTGTGTGCCGCGGGAGAGATGACTTGAGGAAACGATTGTGTAGGGCTTGACCAGAACATTGTCTTCCAGCACGGCGTCTGAAAGCACGCTGCCGGTGCGAATCGTGCACGCGGAGCCGATGCGCGTTTTTCCCAGAAGCTGCACGCCCGGCTCGATGCGCGTATCCGCGCCCACTACGACTTCCGGATCGATCAGCACCGTCTCCGGCAACTCGATGGTTACTCCCGCTTCCATGATCGCCAGGCGCTTGCGCCGGCGAAATACGGCGTCTACCGCGGCCAGGTCCGCGCGCGTGTTGCAGCCGAGCACTTCGTCCGGATCCGCGGCGACTACGGCCTGCACTTTTTCGCCCTTCTGGCGAAGCGAGGCGATGGCATCAGTCAGATAAAGTTCCTTATGCGCGTTCTGCGGCTTCAGGGTGGAAAGCGCCGGCCACAATTTACCGAGCGTGAAGCAGTACATGCTCGAATTAATTTCGCGGATCGGGCGCTGCTCGGCGGTGAGCGCCGAGTCTTCCACAATCGCGGACACCGAGCCGTCATCCTGGCGCACGATGCGGCCGTAACCGGCAGGATTGTCAATTTCCGCGGAGAGAATGGTGGCAGCAGCGCCGCTTTCGCGGTGCGCCGCAGCCAGCGCGGCCAGCGTTTCCGTTCGGATGAGCGGCGCGTCGCCCGGAAGCAGAATCACGTATTTCGCGCGCGAGGAAATCGCGCGCTTGGCGACCAGCATGGCATGGCCGGTGCCGCGTTGCGGTTCCTGCAAAATCGTTTTGACGTTAAGCGGCGTGACCGCGGCGGTCACGTCCTCCGCCTGGTGGCCAACGACGGCCACGATTTCGCGCGGCTTCAACGGTTGGCAGGCGCGTACCACGTGCTCGACGAGCGGCCGGCCACCTGCGCGATGCAGCACTTTCGCCAGCGCTGATTTCAGACGCGTGCCTTTGCCCGCCGCCAGGATCACGATCACAAATTCAGGGTTTGCCATGGCTGTATTCTCAGCGTTTCATCCTGGATTGACAATGCGGCGCGAACTGTAGCGATGCCAATTCGACACTTTATCCAAGGAACACACCGCGAGTCGATTGGTGTTTTACGGCTTCGGGCGGTTGGAAAAATCAGTCGGCGGCGGAGGCGGAAGAAGGTTCCGTCAGCAGCGGCGTGGGCTCGGCGGGAACCTCGTCGTAGGTTTCGACCCACAGCGAAGTGTCAGCAAGCAGGCGCGTAACTAATTGTGTGTGCAGGGCATGGCCCGCCTTATAGGCCTCGACCCGCGCCAGCAAAGGGCGGCCGACCAGGGCCAGATCGCCGATCAGGTCCAAAGCCTTGTGCCGGCCGAATTCGTCCGGAAAGCGCAGTGGGCCGTTCATGACGCCGTTTTCATTCAGCACGATGGCGTTGTCCAGCGAGCCCCCGCGAATCAGCCCCATGCGGCGCAGCCCTTCGAAATCCTGCACAAAGCCGAAAGTCCTGGCCGGCGCCAGCATGCGGCTGAAGGATTCGCGGCCCACGCGCATTTCCACTTCCTGCGCGCCCACGGCCGGATGCGCGTACTCCACAAAACAGCGCACCTCGAAATCCCGGGCCGGATAAATGCCGATGCGCCTGCCGCCGTCGGTAAATTCCAGCGGTTTTATGACCTTCAAGTAGCGCCGCCTTTTGCGCAGCCGGCGAATTCCGGCCTGTGCCAGCATCTCGATGAATGGCTGGGAAGAACCGTCCAGAATCGGAAGCTCCAGTGCGTCAATTTCAATGCAGACGTTGTCGACGCCGCAGGAATAAAGCGCGGCGAGCAGGTGCTCGGTCGTGGAAAGCAGCACGCCTTTTTTCATCAGGCTGGTGGCGTAGCTGACGCGCGCGACGTTCCGCACGTGCGCTTCGATCTCAAAATTGTCGAGATCCACGCGCCGGAACACAATCCCGGTATTTGCCGCCGCCGGAACCAACCGCAGGTGGGACTTTACCGCGGTGTGCAGCCCGATGCCCTGGGTTTCGACTGGCCGCTCAATTGTGGTCTGAAAGCTCATCAAGGTTCATTCTAGAGCACTTTGAAGTCCGTACATGACGCTGATTAGGCTATTAGAATCAATGGATTGGCTTGGTATCCGGATCGCGGCGTGGTAAAATAGCCACAAAACCGACCGTTCGCGTGGTTGAATTGCGTCGATATTTTCGCTCACCCCAGCTACCCGAGCCTCGTTAAGCCGGTGCGAAGACGGCCTATGAATGTAAATCGTGCCTCTCATTCGCTTCACGAAGATCGCTTTTGGCGCGTGCGAACCGACAAATTTTCTTGTTACTTTCGCGCACGCTTTCTGACACACCGTTATAGATGCCGACTCAAGAAAGACGGCTGCACTTGTGTCCGGCTGGGCCCGCGCTTAGAATAAGAAGTTGGAAAACGCGTCGATGGCTTCTCCTTTTAACATTATCCCCAATTCGAATGCCTCGCCGGGGCCGGCAAGTGCCCTGGACCCCACGGCGCATCCGCGGCCGGAATGGCTGCGCGTCAAGTTTTTCAACGGGCCGAATTATCAGGACCTGAAGCGCATCATGCGCACGCTTGGGCTGAACACCGTGTGCGAAAGCGCGCGCTGCCCGAACATGGGCGAGTGCTGGGAGCACCGCACGGCGACGTTCATGATTTTGGGCAACATCTGCACGCGCGCCTGCGGCTTTTGCGCGGTTCCTTCCGGCAAGCCGGCCGGGCCGCCGGATGAGATGGAGCCCGAGCGCGTGGCCGAGGCCGTGGAGCGCATGGGCCTGCGCTACGCCGTGGTGACCTCGGTGAATCGCGACGACCAGCCCGATGGGGGCGCGGCAATCTTTGCGCGCACCATCGCCGAAATTCGCGGGCGCGTGCCGAGCTGCAAGGTCGAAGTGCTGATTCCGGATTTTCGCGGCGACTGGAACGCGCTGGAAACCGTGATTGCCGCGCGGCCGGACGTTCTAAATCACAACACGGAAACCGTGCCGCGGCTTTATCACGAGGTGCGCAAGGGCGCGGTATACGGGCGGTCGCTGGAACTGCTCGCGGCGCGCGAAAGCGCTGGCTCCGGACATGCCCACGAAAACGGGCCTGATGCTGGGCCTGGGCGAAGAGCGCGAGGAAGTGCTGGCCGCGATGCAGCGACCTGGCGGCGCAGGGCACCGACATTCTGACGCTGGGCCAATACCTGCAGCCGACGCGCGAACATTTGCCCATCGTGCGCTACGTTCATCCCGATGAATTCGCGGAATACAAAACACTGGGCGAGCAGATGGGCTTCGCGCACGTCGAGTCCGGCCCGCTGGTGCGTTCCTCGTATCATGCGTTTGAGCAGGAAGCCGCCGCGCCATACCGTAGGTGGCGCATGCTTTAGCTTGCGGGCTTCCATGGAGGCTCGCAGCCGCACTCCAAGATTCGCATGCGCAAGCTAAAGCATGCGCCACATTTCCACCTAATTTCTTACAGCAGAGGAAACCTCGATGAGACGTGCGATGGCCTTCGCAGAGCTTTGCGTTTCAATCTCGATGCTGGCATTCCTCGCGGCGTCGATCCCCGTCTCAGCCGGGCAGAATCCGTCTAACGCTTCGCCACCTTCCTCTGCCGCGCCATCGGGTGCTGAGGTCTATCAGAAACGCTGCGCAACCTGCCACGAACAGGCCGGTTCGCGCGCTCCTTCGCGCGACGCGCTGCAGAAACTTTCGGCGGCGCGAATTCTGCGCACTCTCGATTTTGGATTGATGATGGCTGTGGCCTATCCGATCAATCGCGACGAGCGCGAGGCCGTGGCGAATTATCTGGGAACGAAAACGGAAGAAGCCGCCGCTGCCCGCCAGCGCCTTCTGCGCCGCCAACGTTGCTATTCTATCGGGCCCCGCGAAGAACACCTGGGCGGGCTGGAGCCCGTCGGTTTCCAATGCGCGGTACCAAACGGCAGAGGCCGCGGGTCTCGCGCCGGGTCAGGTTTCCCATCTGAAATTGAAGTGGGCGCTCGGATTTCCGGGCGACGTCACGGCGTTCGCTGCGCCGAGCGTTGTCAATGGCACGCTTTTTGTTGGCAGCGCCAGCGGCGCTGTCGAAGCCATCGATGGAAAAACGGGATGCACGCATTGGGTGTTTCAAGCCAACGGACCGGTGCGCGCGGCGATTCTTCCGGTTTCCAGCGGCAACTCGACAACGCTGGTTTTTACCGATCTGATCGGCTGGGGATATGCGCTGGAAGCCAAATCCGGAAAGCTGCTCTGGAAAAAGCGGCTTGATGAACACGAGGCCGCGCGGCTAACCGGCTCGGCGGTGGCGCTGGACGGCGTGGCGTACATTCCGGCCGCTTCGTGGGAAGAAACGCGTTCGCTCGATCCGGAATACCCATGCTGCACATTTCGCGGCAGCGTGACGGCGGTTCGCGTGCGCGACGGCTCCGTGGTGTGGAAGACGTACATGATTGATCGGCCCGCAGAAAAAACGGGCGTGAATCAGTGTTGGCGCCGCGCAATGGGGACCGTCCGGCGCTCCGGTGTGGTCCACGCCGACCGTGGATACGAAGCGAGGAATGTTCTACGTGTCCACCGGCGACAATTATTCCGTGCCGGCCACCGGCACCAGCGACGCGGTGATGGCCCTCGAACTGAAAACCGGGCGTATTGCCTGGACCACACAGGTGACCGCCAACGATGCCTACACGTCCGCGTGCCGCAGCAAGGGCGTGAACTGCCCGCCTCCCGATGGCCCCGATTTCGATTTCGGATCATCGGCCATTCTGGTGCGCGCGCCGAACGGAAAGGAGATTCTGGTGGCCGGGCAAAAATCCGGTGTGGTATCCGCCTTCGATCCGGACGCCAAGGGAAAAATTCTGTGGCAGACGCGCGTCGGGGTCGGCGGCCTGAACGGCGGCGTGCAGTGGGGCATGGCCACCGACGGACAGAAAGTTTACGCGGCGGTTTCCGATGTGCACGCCGTGATGAATACCACCGGTCCCGTGGGCGGCGCGACGTTTGATCCGGTGCAGGGCGGCGGCCTGACGGCCCTGCATCTGGAGGACGGCGCGAAGGCCTGGTTCGCTCCGAGCCATCCGTGCGAGCCGCCGCGTCCGGGTTGCAGCCCCGGGCAGTCTGCCGCGCTGACGCTGATTCCCGGCGTGGTTTTTTCTCCCGGCGCTGGATGGGCACCTGCGCGCGTTTTCCACCGAAGACGGTTAGATGGTGTGGGACTTCGATACGGCCGCGCGAATATTCCACGGTGAATGGAGTGCCGGCCAAGGGCGGCTCGATTGACGGAGCGGGACCGGTCGTTGCGGGCGGCATGGTATTCGTGAACTCCGGATATCCGCGCAACGGCGGGATGCCGGGCAATGTTCTGCTTGCATTTGGTCCGGAGTAGAACAAGCGTCTGCTTGTTTGGTTTAGAAACTCGGCGGGCTGGACTATTTCGCAAAAGTGCAGCGCAAAAAGCCGCCGGCTGAACAGTTCGCCAAGAAAGTTTGTCATTCTAGCGAAGCGAAGAATCTCTCTTCGATTCGCGCGTAAGAAAAGAAATCAGGAGAGATTCTTCGCTTCGCTCAGAATGACAACGTAATTGGGAATGACAACGGTATTGGGACTTTTTAAGTTTCTCTGAAGCCCGCCGAACGGGAATTAGAATCGTATTAATTCGCATTTACATCTCTGTTTTAATCGCTTATAAGTGGATATTCTGGAGGTGTCCGTGCAATCCGAAGAATTGCTCAGTCCCCGTGACGCCGCGCGCTCGCTGGGCATCAGCTATCCCACGCTGAAGCAGTGGATCTACAAAAAGAAACTGCACAGCATCCGCACCGCGGGCGGGCACCACCGCATTCCCGCTTCTGAAATTGAACGATTTCTGCCGCGCCGGGAAGAAAAAGATCTTCTGGCCGGCCGCCGCAACTTTCGGCGTATCAGCGGGCGCAACCAACTGGTCGGCAGGATCGTGGAAGTCCGGTATAGCGGCTTGCTGGCCCAGGTAAAACTATCGATTGGCGGGCAGCGCATTTCCTCCATTATCACCGCGGATGCCGCGCGCGAAATGCGGCTGGAAAAGGGACAGACCGCGGCGGCGCTGATCAAGGCCACGGAAGTGATGATCGTGCGCGTGTGAGTTCGCGGACGGCACAAATGAAAAAACCGCCCATTCCCGTTTGTGCCGCGGCCGCCGCACTGGCGTTTTTCCTGGCGATTGCCACGCCGGTTCGTGTGGCCGGCGCGCCGGCGTTCGAGTCGAGGTTCGTATCGTTGTCGCCGTCGGGTGCGCAGGCAGCGGCAAAATCCTGCGGCGCTGTGAACGTGGCGGCGGCTTCGGACCTGACTTTTGCGATGAATGAAATCGCCGCGAAATTTCAGAAAGCTACCGGCTGCACGATCCGGCTCAGCCTGGGCTCGTCCGGAAATTTTCTGACGCAGATTGAAAACGGCGCGCCGTTTGACGTGTTTTTTTCCGCGGACATTGCGTATCCGAAAAAACTGGAATCCGAGGGACTGGCCGCTCCGGGCAGCACCTATTTGTACGCGGTGGGGAAAATAGTGCTCTGGACGCGCAACGATTCCCATCTGGACGTTTCCCGCGAGTTCGACGTGCTGCGCGATCCGGCGGTGAAAAAGATCGCCATCGCCAATCCCGCGCACGCACCTTACGGGCGCGCCGCGGAAGAAGCGCTGCGCAAGATCGGAATTTATGACGCGGTGAAAGACCGCCTGGTGCTGGGAGAAAATATTTCACAGGCGGCGCAATTCGTGGAGTCCGGCAACGCGCAGGTCGGAATCGTGGCGCTGTCATTGGCTGTTTCTCCTGAGATGAAAGACAAGGGGCGATACTGGATCGTTCCCGAAAATCTGCACGCGCCAATCGAGCAGGGCGCCGTCATCGTTCGCGCCGCGGCAAATCCGCAAGGGGCGCGGCAGCTTCTGGAATTCATCCAGAGGCCCGCGACGGCCGCGCTGCTGGAACGATACGGCTTCGTGCTGCCGGATAAATCCCCCGCGAAGGAAAAACCGTGAACTGGCAGGCCATCGCGCTGTCTCTGAAGCTGGCGGTGTGCGTGGCGGGAATTTTGCTGGCCGCCGGACTGCCAATCGCGTACTGGATCACGTTCTCGCGCTGGCGTTGGAAATTTCGTGGTGGAGGCTATCGTCGCGCTGCCTCTCGTTTTGCCTCCCACCGTCCTGGGCTACTACATTCTTGTGGGGCTTGGCCCGCGCCATTTCGCGGGGCAGTTTTGGCAGTCGATTTTCGGTCATGCGCTGCCGTTCACGTTCGGGGGATTGCTGGTGGCCTCGGTGCTCTACAGCCTGCCGTTCGCGGTGCAGCCATTCGCGGCCGGATTTGAGGCGGTGGACCGGCGAGTGATCGAAGCGTCGTGGACGCTGGGCGCTTCGCCGACTGGCGGCATTCTTTCGCGTGATCCTGCCGCTTTCCGCGGCCGGCGCCGTGACCGGGATGGTGCTGAGTTTCGCGCACACCATCGGCGAATTCGGCGTGGTGCTTGATGGTGGGCGGAAATATTCCGGGCGTGACGCGCACGGTTTCCATCGACATTTACGATCAGGTGCAGGCCGGAAACTACGATGCGGCGAACGCGACTGCGCTGGTCCTGCTGGTGTTTTCGTTTATCGTTCTCAGCGTGGTTTACGGAACGAATCGCCGGGCGCTCACGGTGTGGCGGAAGACTTAGGCTGTGTGAGCTTCGCGAGGTGCGAATGAGACATCTCTTTGTGCCATGCGGGGCGCTCGCACTGAGGAACTGCGGCCGAGGCAGAGCGAGAAAGCCCTTCGCGATCTCGGCGGAGGCGACCAAACAAAGAGAGATTCTTCGCTTCGCTCAGAATGACAGCGTTTTGTATTTGTTCGCAAGTTGTTGAACTTGTGGGCTCCCTGAGTTGAACGAAATTCAAATACGACGGGCTGCCCTTCATAAACGCCCAGGATAAAGAGCCGGTCCTACTTACATGTCTCTGGAAGTTTCGATTGAAAAAAACGTCGCCGGATTTCAGCTGTCCGTCGCATTCGTGGCGGAGGGCGCGCCCCTGGGCCTGCTCGGCCCATCCGGCTCGGGCAAGACGATGGCGTTGCGCGCGATCGCCGGCCTGGAGACTCCGGACCGCGGACGCATCGTGCTGCAGGGGCGGGTGCTGTTTGACTCCGAGCGCGGCATCAATCTGCCCGCGCGTGAACGGCGTGTCGGGCTACTGTTTCAAAACTACGCGCTTTTCCCCCATCTGACCGTGGCCGAAAATATTGCGTTCGGATTGCGGCACTTGGCGGAAGCGGAAAGAAAGCGGCGCGTCACGGAACAGCTTGCGGCTGCGCATCTCTCTGGGTCCTCCGACCGCTATCCGGCCACGCTCTCCGGAGGCGAACAGCAACGCGTGGCCCTGGCGCGGGCGCTGGCGATTGAGCCGGCGGCGCTGCTGCTCGACGAACCGTTTTCCGCGCTGGACACGCACTTGCGCGGCGCTCTGGAGCGTCAGTTGCGCGAAACCCTGCCGCAGTATCGCGGCGCGACGCTTGTTCGTCAGCCACAACCTGGAGGAAGCGTATCGCGTTTGCGAAAATCTGGCGGTGCTGTCAAGCGGGAGCGTCGCGGCGTACGGGCCCGAAGGAAGAAATTTTCCGGCATCCACCCGACGCTGGAAGTTGCACGAGTGACAGGATGCAAGAATTTTTCAGCGGCGCGACGCCTGCCGGATGGACGCGTCGAAGCGATGGACTGGGGTTGCGCGGTGCGCGTCGAGCAGGAGACTCTCAAAACCTCCCGCGCACGTCGCGATTCGGGCGCATCACATTCGGATTCGCCCGCCACACAAAAGTGCCGCCGGAAAATTCCGAGAACGAATTTCCCTGTTGGATGGCGGCGATGACCGAGACGCCGTTCCGCGTGACGCTCGACTTGCGCATCGGAGCGCCGCCGAAAAACGCCGCGGATTTTCATGTGCAGGCGGAAATTTTCAAGGCGGAATGGGAATCGTTTCGAGAATTGCCGCAACCCTGGATCGGTTGAGCTGGCCGCGGACCGGTTGTTTCTCTTGCCGGACTAGGAACGGTTGAATATTTCGCTTATCCCACGCGTTCGCCACGCAGAGAAAAGGCCACAGGCTGAAGCCTGTGCTACTGGATCTGTGCTGTAGTCGAGGTAGCAGACGGAATCTGCTCCGGCGCAGGTGTCGCGCAGGAACAATTCCTTCGAACGAACCTGCGGCGGCGGAATTCGTTGCCGCGGTGGCGAAGCTGACGAAGCGGCCGGTGGCGCTGATCGCGGCTGAGGTGCTGGCTGCGCTGGCTTGTATGCCCGCGGTCGAACGGACACGCGCTGCGTGGAAGCAGTGCAGCCGGATGGCGCGCCCGCGCAAGTATCGCGCACAAAAACGTCGGCTACACCGTTCGTATCGCTATCCACCAGATTCCGCGCCGTGGAGACAAATGCCACGTAGCGGCCGTCCGCGCTGATCGACGGCGAAACGCTGTCGCCATCGGGCAGGCTGGAGTTCAAACCGATCGAAGCCAGCGTCACGGAAGGAACGCAACCCGACGGCGCACCGGCGCAGGTATCGCGCACAAAAACATTGTTCGGAGTTCCGGAAATTTCCGTCACGCCATCGGTGGACGCCAGCACCACCACGGAGTAGCGCCGGTCCGAGGATTGCGTCGGCGCTGGGAACGAAATCGGACCCGCGGGGATCACCGAAATGCTGGACGCGGCCGAGACCAGTGGCGTGATACGAGCCGCGGGCACCGGAGTGAACACGGTGAAGGTCAGCGCGTTGGATGTGCCGCCTCCGCCTCCGTCCGTCAGTGTGGAGACCGTAACCGGAATCGTGGCCGGTGAGGCAACGTCCGCCGTGGAAATGGCGGCGTTGAGTCCCGAAGTGCTGGCAAAGGTCGTGGCTCGCGCGCTGCCATTCCACTTCACTACCGAGCATGGCGCCAAGGTTCCGTTGCCCGCGCCCGAAGAATCCACTCCCAGCAAAAACGCCGCGGATCCCGCCGGCGCATTAGACGGCACCAGCGTCGTAATCGCCGGAACCGGCAGAGGCGTGGTGGACGGCGCGACGGTGAACGCGGCCGAGGTCGAAGCCAGCGCCGGATTGGCCACGCTGGAAACCGTAACGGTTGCAGGGCCGGGAAACGCGGTATCCACGGCCGAAATCACGGCCGTCAGTTGCGTTGCGCTCACAAACGTCGTGGGCCGCGGCGAACCATTCCAATTTACGGTCAATCCGCTGGCCACGAAATTCGTGCCGTTCACGGTCAGCGTAATTCCCGAAGCGCTGCACGCCGGCGTGGTGTTTGAAGATGAAGTGGATGCAGCGAGCGAAGTAATCGTCGGCAGCGCAACGGCGAAGGCTATGGCATTCGATGTATTGGCGCTGGACGCAGGATTGGCCACGGCCACCTGCAGCGTCTGCACGGCGGAAAGATTCGCGGTGCTGAGCGTGGCGCTGAGTTGCGTGGGGCTGACGAAAGTGGTCGGCAATTGCGTGACGCTGCTTCCGGCATCCGTGATCTGCACGCTCGAGCAAGGCAGGAAATTCGTGCCCGTTACGACCACGGAGAATCCCGGGGTACCGGCGGTGGCGCCGGCGGGCGAAACCGCGGTGATCGTCGGAACGGATAGCGTCGCCGTAGAAACCGTGAAGGAAGCCGCGGCTGAATTCACTCCGGCATTGGACACGGTAATTGACGCTGTTCCGGCGCTAGCGATATCCGCAGCCGGAATCGTGGCGGTCAATTGCGTGGCGCTCACAAACGCGGTAGAGCGCGCGGCTCCATTCCAGTTGACCACCGAACCATTCACAAAATTCGTTCCGGTTACGGTCAGAGTGAAGCCCGACGGGCTGCACGAAGGCGTGTTATTGGTCGAAGTAGTTGACGAAGACAGCGAAGTGATTGCCGGCGCCAGAATCGCGAAGGGAATTCCGCCGGATGTTCCGCCGCCGGGTCCCTGAGTAACGACCGCGATCGAGGCGCTGCCGGCCGCGAGGAAATCGGAAGCGGGGATTATTGCCGTCACTTGCGTGGCGCTATTGAACGTTGTGGTCAGTGTGGACTTTACGTTCGCAGGGCTGGTCCATTGCACTACAGAGCAGGGCAACAGGTTCGCCCCGGTCACGGTCACGGTTACGGCGGAGCTTCCGGCCGGCGCGGACGATTGAGACACGGCGCTGACCGTGGGAGACGGCAAGGCCGTGGTGGGCGTGGAAATCGTGAAGGGCAAGCTTCCGGAAGTTCCATTCGAATTCGTCACCGT
This sequence comes from uncultured Acidobacteriota bacterium, assembly GCA_963774805.1. Classification (GTDB taxonomy): domain Bacteria; phylum Acidobacteriota; class Terriglobia; order Acidiferrales; family UBA7541; genus Palsa-360. Next base: position 200,465 of record CAVZGK010000016.1, on the reverse strand, counting down.
GATCGCTACCGGCGCGGTGAAGGAGACCAGCGTGGCTGGGATCGCGGCCGTCAGTTGCGTGGCGCTTACGAACGTGGTCGGCTGCGCGGTTCCATTCCAGTTCACCACCGCGTCATTCGTAAAGTTCGTGCCGTTCACGGTCAGCGTGAAACCGGTCGGGCTGCAATAGGGAGTTGAGGCCGCGGAGGTCGTCGAAGCCGACAGCGATGAAATCGACGGTGACGCGCCCGGGGCGGCGGAGACCGTGAAGAGCACCACGTTCGAAATTTCGGTCGTCGTGGTGTTATTGACATTCGAAGTGGCGGATGAAGCCGAGCCCGGAATCTGCACGGCCACTTGAACCGTGCCGGCGGTGGCCAGATTCGCCGCAGGGACCGGAGCCGTCAGTTGGCCGAAGCTTACCAGCGTTGTGGTCAGCGGTTTTCCATTCCATAAAATCAAGGCGCCGGTGGTGAATCCCGATCCATTCGCGGTAATCGTGAAGCCCTGCCCACCGACGGTTGCCGAGCTGGGGCTGACGAAGGTCAGGACCGAGGAAGACGTCTGGATGGAGAGGTTGGTGTTGTAGTCCGAACAGGCCGAAGCCAGCCCGCACACCACCAACGCGATGATAAGCCACTTGCGCGAACCCATCCGAACACGCTCCTCAAGAGCCATCCTGCCGCGAATCCGGGCAGACAATGGCGGCCCACGGGCGGAACTTGCTGCCCGCTAGCTCAATGTCAGATCCATCCGGGTACTGAAGAAAGTCAGCGGTGATCCAGTTTTCGAACGGTCTCGAGCCCGAATCCCACCCTTGCGGCTGGAATTCGCAGCAGAAACAAAGAACCTGCGCTCTGGAATAGGCAGAACCCCCACCAAACCGGCCCGTTTCTGATACCACTTGCGGGATGCTCAAGTCAACCCGGCACTGCCCCCACACAGCTTACCTTAGCGCTGGTGAGATGCACACGGTGGAGCGGGCCGTTGCCCGGGAAGCTTGCGGCTGCGACTCTTGGGAGTGTGGCTTGGTGCCTTCCCCTTTGAATGGCGAAATTCTGGAGGTCTACAAAACCGCACAGCGAAGAGTCGCTGATGTGCTACTTGATTCCTAGCGCTTCGCGGCGGAAATTCCGAGGGCCTCATTCGCCAGTTTGTGGGCGCGTTCCGCACATGCCGGTTGCTCCCAGCCCGCGCTCTCGGCCGCGTGAAATTTCGCCGCGGCGGCTTCGCTATGGCCGAGCTTCTGGTCGATATCCCCGGCCAGCAGCAGGAAGATGCAGTTGTTCGGGATAGGCGGTGAGCAGCGGCGCCGCGGCCTGCTGGGCGCGCGCGTAGTCGAAATCGTAGTTGCGCAGGTTTTTGGCCATATTGAAGCGCGCCTCCAGCTGCGTCAATTGGCCCTTGGTGGAGGCGATTTCCAACTGGCGCAGGCCCTCGCGCTTGTCTCCGCCGGGGATGCCCATGAAAAAGCGCAGCACTTTGGCCATGGCGGAAAGCGTGTCCACGTAATAGTTGTAGAGGCCCAGGCCCAGGTAGGCGTCAGCCATGTTGGGATCGAGCTCCAGGCAGCGCAGCAGGTGCTTGCGGGCGTCGACTCCGGCGCGCGCCACGGGCATTTTCTCGATAGCGCAGGCCGAGCAGCCGCGCGCGCGACGCGTAGCCCAATCCGGCGTACAGCTCCATCTCGGCGGTGTCGGATTTCGCGATGCCGGCCTCGGCCAGGCTGCGAGACTTTGTCGGCCAGCGCGAGTTCCGCGTCGTCATCGCGCATCGGCGCGGGCGCGTGTGGCTCCAGGCGTCAATCGTGTTGTATTTTCGCTCCGACCATTTGCAATAAATATTCCACCACAGCACGTCGGCCTCGATCAGGTAGCCGAGCGGATGATCGGGCCGCTCGGCTTCCAACTTGCGCGCCAGCGCGATGGCCTGATCGGTTTTGCCGGAATACATCAGGTCGAATGGCTTGCTTTGCCTCGGCCGGAATGTCCAGTTCAGAGGCGCGCGCTGGCGCGCGGAAAATAGACAAGTCGCAAAGCGCAACAGCATGCACGGGAGCGCCCGTAGAAGGATGCGGTGGCTGGGGGTCACCGGGCTATTCCTGATATTTTTTCTCGGCAACATATTTAGGGCTGAACAGCCACGCGCCGTTCACATACATCGCGAAACATTCTAGCGCATACACCGGAAACGCAAGATATCCGGGCGCGGGCATCTGGAAGATCTTCCATTGCTGGCCGATCGGGAAAGTGTAAATCCATCCGGCGCGCGCCCAGTAATTCCAGAATTCCCACAGCCATCCGCAGACCCAGCCGGCGGCGAGAAACGAATACAGCCGCGCGCGCGATCCCCGCGCGAGATCGCCCTCGAACGACGGCAAGTGCAGGCGATAATTGATCGGCTCCAGCAGAAACAGAAAGCCGAGCCACACCAGGCCGAACAAATAGGCGGACGCTGCTTGCCGGGACCAGCAGCGGCAGATCAGCAACAGCGCCGCGCCAAGAACTATGCTGCCTGTTTCTGCCGGCGCGGCCGAAACGCAGCGGCGCGTCGATTCCGCCTGAAAACCAGCCGAAGGATTCGATCAGCGCGGCCGTCATGAAAATGCCGGGCGTGATCGTGGCAAATGCCCACGCGTAACCGATCCATCGCTCGAGATGCCCTTGCGGCAGGCCCACGTAGGTCCAGTTCGCCAGGCGCAAATTGTAGGCTTCGAAAATCAGCCACAGCGGAATGGAGAGCGCCGCCATTTTCAGCAGGCCGCGCGGTTCTCTCGCGCAGACGGGAACTCGCCGGAGATCGCGAAAATCGCGGCGTCGACAGATCAAGATGTAGGAGGTCCAGGCCAGCGGACTGAAGTAAGTGGCCGCCGGCTCGATGCCGTGAAACATCAGGTATTCCGCAAGTGACCAGGGCGAAAAGGCCGAGCCAGCCGTGCGCCGGAAATGGCCTGCGGCGCGCGCGAAAAAATTCCAGCAGCAGAATCGTGACCGTCGCAGCGGTCAGCATAATGCCCAGCTTTAGCATTGGCCCCAGTCGCCGCGGAGCGATTCCGCGGCAGCTTCGGATCGCTGCAGGAGGCGTCTTTGGACGCAGCCCTGCGCTTACCAGCCATCTAGTCCCGGAATGAATCTATGCCGGGGAAAAGACGGTGCAGGATACCCTGTTTCAAAGTGCGTGAGAAGGACTAGCGCTTGTGTGTTTGCGCGTAGTCGATGGCGAACTGCTTGAGCTTGGGACTGGTCATGCCCAGGTCGGTAGCTTCTTTCGCGGCGCGATCCACGTCCCAGTGATCCACGACCAGCCGCTTGATAAACCACATGGTGGCAGCGCGGCCACCGCCGGCGCAATGGATGAAGGCCGGGTCGCTGCCCTTGGTGGTGATGGCTTCGATGAATTTGTCAGCCACAGCCGGATCGGGCGCGGCGGAATTGAAGGGAATCGAATAGTAGTGGAGATCGGCGGCTTTCGCGGCGGCGGCTTCCGCTTCCAGGTTCGCCCCGTCTTCCGTGGCTTCGCGCAGATTAATGATGGATGCAAAGCCAAATCTTTTAATTTCGGGAATGGCGTCTGCCTTAATCGCTCCGGCGCAGGCGACCGTGGTTTCCAGGCGATGGAAATTTTTCACGCCGTCCACATTTTCCTGTGTGACTTCCTGCGCGCGAGCCGGCAAGGCCATCAGCCACGCGCCGGAAAGCAGGCTTACGACGATGAACAAATGGAATTTCATGGAAGCCCTCCTGTGGCGTCGAAGAAATTGCATTATGAGACGATCGGAGAGTAAAAGCCAGTCCTCGGAATCAGCCCGTCGGTCGTAGATCTGCAGTCCGCCGGTAAAGCATATACGTGAACTGGCCGTACAAATATGCCTCTCCGGCAGCGTCATTATGCCGGCTTTCGACTGATTCGTTGAGCACGTGCGCGTAGCTGCCGCCGAGTCGAGGTACTTCGTGCATTAGGAGAGCTTGAACTTGCGTCGTCAAATTCTGATAGCAACGATCCCAAAGTTCGTTCCGATGAGCGAGGTTTCCCATAACACTCCTGCTTCGGGCTTCGATCGTATGTTTGCCAATCGGTTCCGCACCGTAGGGAGGCAAATCGCGGTGCCAGTAGATCATTGGCCTCTTCTCATTGTCGATCGGGATCATGGTATTCCTCTTGAGGGCTGGCGCTAGAATTCATATCGTAGATTCACGTTTTGCCGGCCACCGTTCTCATGATAACGCACCGACTGGATTCCTCGCGGTGATTGGCGTCACTCCATTCGAGCACTGGAATTCGAAGTTGTATATCCCCTCCTCCAGGTGGGGACCTGGAAAGGCGTCTTGCAATCAGGCACATTTCCACCAAAGGGAAAGTGCTGCACTGTAGATTCTCCGGAAGCTTTAGGCCCCTCCGCGCATCTGATATGCTTTGCCCGCTTCGCGCTGCCTATGGCCACACCTCTGCCGGAAGACCAACTGGAACGCGGGCTCGGCTTGTCCGAGGCCGTCGCGCTCAATATGAATGCGATGGTCGGGATCGGGCCGTTCATCGTGATTCCGCTGGTGATTCAGGCCATGGGCGGGCCGCAGTGCCTACTGGCCTGGTTGGCTGGCGCGGTGCTTTCCATCTTTGACGGTCTGGTGTGGGCCGAGCTGGGCGCGGCCATGCCGCGTGCCGGCGGCACGTATGCTTTTCTGCGCGAAATTTATGGGCCGGGGCGCGGCGGGCGGCTCATGTCATTTCTCTATATCTGGCAGACGCTGATTCAGGCGCCGCTGGTGGTGGCGTCCGGCGCGATCGGGTTCTCGCAATACCTTACCTATCTCGTCCCGCTGGGCGCCTATGAACAGAAGCTGATTTCGGCCCTGCTGGTGCTGGTGCTGCTTTTTCTCCTCTACCGCAGGATTGCCGCGGTCGGGCTGATCTCGAAGTTTTTGTGGATTGGCGTCGTAGGTACCATGCTGTGGATGATCTGGGGAGGCTTAACGCACTTTTCCGCGAAGATGGCGTTTGATTTTCCTCCCGGCGCCTGGAACTGGTCCTGGCTGTTTTTCATGGGGCTGGGCTCGGCGACCGTCAATACGATTTACACCTACCTCGGCTACTACCACATCTGCAATCTGGGCGCGGAAATTCGCGAGCCGGAAAAAAATATTCCGCGCGCGATCCTGATTTCCATCGCGGGGATCGCCGCGCTTTATCTCGCGATGCAGACAAGCATCCTGGGCGTGATCCCGTGGCGCGAGGCGCAGAATTCGCAATACATCGTGAGCACGTTCGTCGAGCGGCTGTACGGCCCGCGCGCGGCGGCGTTTGCCACCATCATGATTTTGTGGATTGCCTTCGCGTCGCTCTTTACGACGCTGCTCAGCTATTCGCGCGTGCCGTTCGCCGCGGCCGAGGACGGCAATTTCTTTTCGGTGTTCGCCCGCGTGCATCCCAAAAAACATTTTCCGCACGTCTCGCTGCTGTGTCTCGGTGCCGCGTCGCTGCTGTTCAGCGTGCTCTTTCGATTGTCCAGCGTGATCAAGGCCATCATTGCCGTGCGGCTCATCGTGCAGTTCATCAGCCAGGGCGTGGGCGTGATGATCCTGCGGCGGCGCTGGCCTCCGGAGCGGCTTCCCTTTAAGATGTGGCTCTATCCGTGGCCGGCGATTCTGGCAATTTTGGGATGGGTCGCGCTGTTTTATTCCACGGGATGGAAATTTGCCCTCGGTGGGCTTGGGGTCATCGCATTGGGCATTGTGACGTACATGATTCAGGCGCGCTACCGGCGCGTCTGGCCGTTCGCGGTTGCTGAGGCGCCACGATGAGCCTGCGCAAATGGTGGTGCGCGCTGTCCCTCGCGTCGCTGCTGTCCGCGTCGGCACTTTTTGAGCGCCGAGTGTCCGCGCAGCAAGAGCAGCCGGCGCCGGGCCGCGGTGAAAGTGTTGCGGACACGCTGGAAGCCATTCAGAAGGCGCGCGTGGTCACCCGCGTCCTGTTCACCGTGGCGCATCCGGATGACGAAGCTTCGACGCTGCTCACGTATCTTCCGCACGCGCTCGGCACGGACACCACGCTGCTTACGCTCAATCGCGGCGAGGGCGGACAGAACGCCATCGGCCCGGAACAGGGCGCGCAGCTCGGCATCCTGCGCAGCTCTGAACTTTCCGCCGCCATGAATGTCGAGGGGCCGCGCCTGTACTTCACGCGCGTAGTGGATTTCGGATTTTCTAAAACGCTTGATGAAACGCGGGAAAAGTGGAACGGCGCGGAGCTGGAAGACATGGTGCGCGCGATCCGCACGCTGCGCCCGCAGGTAGTAATTAATGGTTGGGGCGGCCAGAAAACCGGCCACGGCAATCACCAGGACTCCGGGTATCAAACACCGCTCGCCGTGGAGGCCGCGGCCGATCCCACCAAGTATCCCGACCAAATTGCCGAGGGACTCAAGCCCTGGCGCGCAGAGATGATTCTCAATCCCGTGCGCGCCACCGCGCAGGATGAAAAAGTGGACTACACCGGCTCGTGGGTCGTGCCGGCTGAGGAAATCTCGCCGATCTGGGGACTGAGCTATCGCGACATCGCCTACCAGGGTTACTTGCATCACCGCTCGCAAGGCGTCACACCATTTCTGAATTCCCCTTTTGTGCGGCGGCCCTACGGATTGAAACGCCCGGCCGGCGGCGCGCCTTCGCCGTCCGATTTCGCGCAACCGATCACCAGCTTGGCGCGCTTGATTCCCGTGCCCTCCGAAGAGTCGCTCGCATCCGCCGACCGCGATCTGGATCAGGCCCGAATGGCCGCGGAAAAGCTGGACTGGGCTGGAACGGTGCGTTCCATCGCCGCCGCAGGAAAGTTGATCGCCGCGCTGGAGGACCAGGTGAAGCGCGCGAAGTCGCCCGAAGCGGCCAACGCGGAATGGGAACTGGCGCAAGTTCGCGAACGAATCAATCACGCGCTGGCCGACGCGGCGGCCGTAAAGATCGTCTCGAATTCCGACCGCAGCGAACTGGTGGCCGGCGAAGGATTCACGGTGCGCGCTCAGGTGGCGCATCGCGATGGCCTGGCGGCCACATTTTCAAAGCCGGAATTGATGCTGCCGGCGGGCTGGAATATCACGAAGCAGGAAGAAAAAGAAGGCTCGATCAATTTCAGCGTGGCGGTTCCCGCCGGAGCAAAAACTCCGCGGCACCCCGGGGATTTTCTGCTGCCGTTTCCGCCGCCTTTGGTCGCAGGCGCGCACGCATGTGGAGGCGGAGGGCTACGCGTTTGATTTCAACGCTCCGGTCGAAAGCCTGCACGCTACAACGGTCAGCGTGCTCAGTTTTCCGCTGCGCCTGGTGCCGCCGATTGAGCTGACGCCGCAGCCGGAGCAATATGTGGTGGTGGATTCGCACCAGCCGCGGCAGTTCGATATCTACGCTCGCATTCATTCCTTTTCACAATCGGCATCAAAGGTCAGGGTGGGAGTCGATGCTCCGCCGGGCTGGCAGGAATCGCCGCCGGTATCGATTGATTTTTCCGGCGCCGGCGACAATCTGGTTCATCTCACCGTCACGCCTCCTGCAAGAATTGCGGCGGGAGACTACGTTTTGAAAGCCTACGCCCGCCGCGGCGACGCCACTTACGAAACTTCCATCGAGCCGCTGCCATCGCTGCCAACCTATTTGTGGAGTGCGCCGGCTACAATCCCGGTGCACGTATTTTCCATCGACGTTCCCGACCATTTGCGCGTGGGATACGTTTCCGCCGACAATGACACGGCCATTCCCGATTCGTTGCGCCGCATGGGTGTGGATGTGGAGATGCTGGACGCCAACGCGCTGGCGTTCGGCGACCTCAGCCGCTTCGATTCGCTGGTGGTCGGCATGCGCGCTTACGAGTTGCGCCCGGATGTGGTGGCTTCCAATGCGCGCCTGCTCGAATACGCCGCGGATGGAGGCACGCTGGTGGTGCTTGACCAGCGCCCGGCGGTGTGGGATCCGCTGAAGCCCGCTCCATTCCCGGCGACCATGGGGCCCGGTCCGCGCGTCACGGATGAAAGCGCGGAAGTGAAGTTCACCGATGCGGCCAGCCCGCTGCTGAATTTTCCGAACAAGATCGGCGCGCATGACTTCGATGGCTGGGTGCAGGAGCGCGGGCTTTATTTCCTGGAAAAGTGGGACCCGCAGTACTACACCGTTCTCTCCATGCACGATCCCGGCGAGAAAGATTTGCTGGGCAGCCTGGTGTGGGCACGGACGAAAAAGGGCACCTATATCTACACCGGACTATCCTTCTCGCGCCAGTTGCCTGCGGGGAACGCCGGCGCGTTCCGCTTGTTTGTGAATCTGCTGAGCCAGTCGCGCCGCGGGGCAAGTTAGGAAACAAGTCGCGTAGATATCTATTCAGTTAAGTAAACCCGATAGCAAACATTAAACCATCTTGACAACTTTCCCGCAGTGCTTGAGACTTCAGCCCCCTTCCAGAAAGCAGATTCCCGGAGACGACCGGCTACTTGATCCGTGCGCGATGAAGGTGGAAATTGGCTCACCTGCGCGCAGTTCCGCATCCCCAGTGGCCGTTTCAGATTGGGAATCACGAGGATGCCCCGATGGCGGCTGACGACGCGTCAATTCGTATTCTTTTCGTAGGGCAGGCGAAGGATGCCTGCCGCATCCGGTTCCTGCTGGACGCGGAAAATTCCCGCCAGTTTCAAATCGCGCACGTTCCGCAGCTGGATCTGGCGGCGGAACGCCTTTCCGATGAGTCGGCGGACATCCTGCTTCTGGACGTGGGCGCGCAGCATCCGGAGCGCCGCGAGTTCGTGCAATCCGCGCGCCTGGCGGCGCCGGACACGCCCCTGGTGGTGCTGTCCGAGGATGACGATCAGCCGCTGGCTCTGGAATCCCTGCGGCTCGGAGCGCAGGACTTTATGATCAGGGACCGCATACGTCCGGAAGAACTGGTGCGCGCCATGCGCTTCGCGATCGAGCGCCACAAGCTGCAGAAAAGTCTGCAGAAACTTTCCCTGATTGACGATCTTACCGGGCTGCACAACCGCCGCGGATTCATGGCGCTGGCCGAGCAGCACCTGCGCATGATCCAGCGCAAGGGCGCGGCGCTCCTGATCTACGTCGATCTCGACGATCTGAAAATCATCAATGATTCCTGCGGCCACCCGGAGGGCAATCGCGCCCTGATCGTGGCGGCGAATGTGCTGCGCGCCTGCTTCCGGCAATCCGACATTCTGGCCCGGCTGGGCGGCGATGAATTCTGCGTCTTGATGACCGATGCGGCGCAGGATTCCGCGCCGCAGGTTCGCAAGCGCCTGCAGGAGCGGCTGGACTTCGTCAATGCGCTTACTTCCTGGGGCTTCCGGCTGTCTCTGAGCGTCGGATTCGCGGACGTCCCGGCGGTCCAGCAACCGTCGCTGGAGCAACTCTTGCGAGTCGCCGACCTGGAAATGTACCGGGAGAAGCGCGAGAAACCGATGCGCGGCACGGTGTCTCCAGCCCCGAAGCAAACTGCCGGCGTGTCCTGATCCTTGAACCGAGCGGATCCGCCCCGCTCTTTTTGGCCCTGGCTGCTGAAGCCCTGCTCCCATCCTGCCGATAGGGAACTCATGGAATGTTCGGGGTCGTGCGCCTGGACGCGCACGTCTTCTACGCTCCACCGCAAGCTGCGCGGCACGGGGGGAAGAATGAAGTTGCTGATCGCTCTCGATTTTCCGAGCGGCTTCATGCCGCACGGAACATGTTACCTGTGGTCTCCCCAACTGATCTCGCTGCACGTGGCTTCGGATCTATTGATCGCGCTGTCCTACCTGTCGATTCCCGTGACGCTGGTGTATTTCACCCGCAAGAGGAATGACATCCCGTTCAGCTGGATTTTTCTGTGCTTCGGAGCGTTCATCGTGGCCTGTGGCGCCACGCACCTGATGGAAGTTTGGACCGTGTGGTTTCCCTCCTATTGGATCGCGGGATCGTTGAAGGCGGTAACCGCGTGTTTTTCGCTGGCCACGGCTTTCCTGCTGATTCGTATTGTGCCCCGGGCACTGGTCTTGCCCGGGACGCAGGGGCTCCTGGAAATAAATCGCGAACTCACGGGAGAATTGCGGCAATGGGCGGAGACCGGTTCCAGCTTGCGCCGCCTCAGCGAGGATCTTGAGACTCGCGTCGCCGAGCGTACTGCGGAAATTGCATCGGCCAATCTCCTGCTGCGCGAAAGCGAACTTCGCTATCGCACGCTGGTGGAGCACGCTCCCGAAGCGATTGTAGTGCTGAACCTGGACCTCGGGCGGTTCGAGGACGCCAATCTCAACGCCGAAAAATTATTTGGAATGGCTCGCGCGGAATTGCTGAGCGTCGGGCCGGTCGAGTTGAGCCCTCCGTTTCAGCCGGACGGACGGCCCTCAAAACAGGCCGCGTCCGAGGAGTTGGACCGTGCCCTGCATCAGCAGTCTCCCCGGTTTGAGTGGATCCACCGCAACGCCAGCGGCACCGACATTCCCTGCGAAATTTCGCTAGTGCGGTTGCCGTATGCCGGTCGAAATCTGGTCCGCGGCAGCATCGTGGACATTTCCGAGCGCAAGCGCGCGGAAGCCGAGATCCGGACGCTCAACGCGGAGCTTGAGCATCGCGTGGAAGAGCGGACAGCGCAACTCGAGGCTGCCAACCGCGACCTGGAATCCTTCACCTATTCCGTGTCCCATGACCTGCGCGCCCCGCTCCGCCACATTGACGGTTTTTCCAGAATCCTGGTTGAAGAATACGGCCCGCAACTTCCGGCCGGAGCGCAGCAGCATCTGGACCGCGTTCGCGGCGCCACCCGGCACATGGGCCAGCTGGTGGACGACCTGCTGAATCTCGCGCGCGTGGGTCGTGTCGCGCTGCGGATTGTGCCAACCGATCTCAATGAGCTGGTCGCCGATGTTCTCCTCAGCCTCGAAGCCGAGACGCGCGGCAGGATCGTGGACTGGAAAGTTGGGCGGCTGTCCCCCGCGCCGTGTGATTCCGGGCTGATGCGCCAGGTGTTTTTCAACCTGCTGGCCAACGCGCTGAAGTTCACACGCCGCCGGGAAAGGGCGGTCATCGAAATTGGTGAGTTCAAGGTTAATGGGACGACGGTTCTCTTCGTCCGCGATAACGGCGTAGGCTTTGACCTGAAATTTGCCGACAAGCTGTTTCAGGCCTTTCAGCGCATGCACAGCCAGGAAGAATTCGAAGGAACGGGCGTGGGCCTGGCCATTGTTCACCGCATCCTGCAAATTCACCACGGCGCGATCCGCGCGGAGTCCAGTCCGCAGAAGGGTGCGACGTTTCTGTTCAGCATCGCCCAACCCTTGCCGGCATCCGCGGCAGCGCTGGAACTCACCGGAGGTGTGGCTTGATCTCCCGCGATATCGAGATCCTGCTGGTGGATGATTCTTCCGCGGACGTGGCCTTAACCCTGCACGCGCTGCGAGCCAGCCCGCTGGTGCGGCGGGTGCACGTGGCGCGCGATGGCGAAGAAGCGTTGAACTTCCTTTTTTGCCGCGAATGTTACGGCGAGCGCGACATGCAACCTTTGCCGGAGCTGATTCTTCTCGATCTGAAGCTGCCCAAGGTCGATGGCCTCTCCGTGCTGCGCGCCATCAAGGCCGATGCGCGCACGCGCGGGATTCCCGTGATCGCGCTGACCGCGTCGCGGGAGGATCGCGACCTTACCGCCAGCTACGAACTGGGAGTGAACAGCTACATTCAGAAGCCCGTGGACTTCGATAAATTTCGCGAAACCGTCGCCACCCTCGCGCTGTACTGGGTGAGCGTAAACCAGCCGGCGCCGCGGCAGGCGCTGGGGCGCGGTCCGGAGACGCCTCGATGAGCTTCACAGCGGCCAGCGGCGCGTTAACGACTTTCTGGAACATGTCCGCGCCGCTGCACGTCATCCTGGTCGAGAACTCCGCCGAAGACGCCGAGTTGAATCTGCACGAACTCGGGCAAGCGGGATTTCAGTGCCAGCCGCGAGTGGTCTCCACGCATGCCGAGTTCGTGGCGCAGTTCGGGCGGTTTCCTTTTGATATCGTGCTGGCGGACTACAGGCTGCCGGGTTGGACGGGCATGGACGCATTTTCCGCGATGCGCCACGCCGGCCGCGATGTGCCGTTCATCCTGGTCACCGGAATTCTGGGCGAAGAGATTGCCGTGGAATGTATCAAGCAGGGCGTGACCGATTACGTTCTGAAGGGAAATCTGGCGCGGCTGCCCTTGGTGGTCGCGCGCGCGCTCGAGGAACGGGCGTTGCGCGACGCTCGCAAGCTGATGGTGGACGCGCTGCGCCAGAGCGAGGCCAACTCGCTGCTCCTTTTCGCGCGTAATCCCCTGCCCATGTGGGTGGTGCAGGCGGATTCTCTGCAGTTCCAGGCTGTGAACGATGCCGCGGTGCAACACTACGGCTACGAACGCGTCGAGTTCCTGCGCATGACCGCCGGCGATCTGCATCCTTCGGAGGAAATGGCCGCGTTGCGGACTACATTCGACGCGCCTGATGCTCAGGTCCAGCCCGAAGGAGAGTGGCGCCATGTGAAAAAAGATGGGTCGACGATTGACGTGGAAATGTACGTGAGCCGGATGGACTACGCGGGTCAGCCGGCGGCGCTGGTGGTGGCCAAGAACATCACCTTGAGGAAACGTGCGGAAGCGGAGAAACAGAAGTTTTTTACGCTGGTGGAAAACAGCCGCGATTTCATCGCCGTCGCCGACCTCCAGGACCACGTGGAGTACGTCAACCCCGCGGGGCGTGAAATGCTCGGCATGGGCAACGCCGAAGCGGTCCAGGGAACTTCCTCAATGGATTACATCGCCGCGGAGGACTTGCCCCTGGTGCATCAGACCATTCTGCCGGCATTGTACGCGGGCGGACATTGGGAAGGAGAATTGCGATTCCGCCACTGGCAGACGGGAAAATCCGTGCCCATGGATTTCATCGGATTTCAGGTGAAGGATCTCCTCAGCGGCAAGCCGCGCTTCGTGGCCACCGTTTCCCGGGACATGAGCGAGCGGCGGCTGCTGGAGCGGCAGCTGCAGCAGGCCCAGAAATTTGAGGCCTTTGGACAGCTGGCCGGAGGCATCGCGCACGATTTCAATAACGTGATCGGCGCAATTCAGGGATGGGCGGAACTCGGCGAGGAGCAGTCCGCGCAAAATAAAGACGCCACGGTGGAGAATTATTTCAAAAAGATTCATCTGCAATGCGACCGGGTCACGTCTCTCATCCGGCAACTGCTGGCCTTCGCACGCCGGCAAATTCTGGAGCCCCGCAACCTGACTCTGAATCAATCTGTACAAGATATGATGAGCCTCCTGGACAAAGTGATTGGCAAGGATATTGAAATCAAAACCTCGCTCGCTGCGGACTTGGCGGCGGTGCGCGCCGATCCGACACAAATCGAGCAGGTCCTGATGAACCTGTGCATCAATTCGCGCGATGCCATGCCCAAAGGCGGGTGCATTACCATCGAAACGCGCAACGCCTGCTTTTCCGAGGAAGACTGCCGGCGCACCCCAGGACTCCAGCCGGGACATTTCGCCGAGCTCGGCGTGATCGACACCGGAGCCGGTATGGACGCCGTGACCCGGGAGCGAATCTTCGAACCGTTTTTCACCACCAAGGCTACGGGCAAAGGGACCGGGCTGGGCCTGGCGACGGTCTATGGGATCGTCAAACAGCACAGCGGATTTATCCTGGTGGGAAGCGAGCCCGGCAGCGGGAGCACGTTCAGGATCTTTATTCCAGCCAGCGCGGACGCCGCACCGAGCGCGGCCCGTTCTACCGTCTTACGCGATGTGCCGGTTCGCGGCGGCAATGAAACCATCCTGCTGGCCGATGACCACGAAGGGCTGCGGGAGATGGCGCAGTCCGTTCTGGAGGCCAAGGGCTACCATGTTCTGCTGGCAAACGACGGTGAGGAAGCCGTGCGTGTATTTACCGCCAATCGCGATCGGATCGGGCTGGTGCTGCTCGATGTGATCATGCCGGGGAAAAGCGGGTCGGAAGTCTTTGTGGCGATCCGGGAGCTAAACTCTGTCGTGCCTATCATGTTCGCGACGGGGTACAGCAACGAACTGGCCACTCTGGCCGACCTCGCCGAGCGCGGCGTGACCATATTGCAGAAACCCTATAGCCCGTCCGTCCTGTGCCGCCGGGTGCGCGAACTGCTGGACGGCGCTCCCGCGCCCCTGGCGTTGCGGTGAGAAATTCCGTGAAAAATGAAATGGCGAATTAATTAGTTGACACGAATTGGGACCTATGCTATTTCCTCAGTTACGGTGGCTGGTTGATTTTTGTACCAGTTGTGATTTATAGAGCTTGGCGGCCATTATAGGATTTGAAGTATTGAGTTTACCCAGCAACACCCCACCCCACCCCGGGAGGTGATAACCAACCTGGTTATCACCTCCCTTTTTTATTTCTCCCCCTACTTTTAGCTGGATTCTTGCCAGATCACCCGCAGACCTTGAAACAGAGTGTGGGTGTTCTAGCGTGGGATTCCATCGCACCCGCCTTCAGGCAGGAATTTGCTTGGCTTCAGAGTGCCCGCGCAAAGGCGAGCGCTACAAAGACTTGCGGTTAGGGATCTTGGGGGAAATCCGCGGAAACTACTCAACCTTTTTCGGATCGGGGCCTTTGGAAATGTATTCCTCCGGCGGAAAGCTGATTCGCCAAAAATTGGGGTTGGGTTTGGCGAATTCAAACGCGGTGCTGAACTTCCCGCCCGGAGCGGGCGAAACCAGTTTCACCGTACATTCCACGGCTTCGCCGGTCCTAACGTTTTTCATGCTGACCACCTGGCCCTGTTTCAGCGGCGTGCTAACCTCGATCAACGCCCCGTGGGCGTTCACCACCACCGTTTGCGCTTCCACGCGGAACAGCTCCTGCGCCGCCTGCTTGCCTTCCAGCAGCACGCGCACCTGAAGAAACAAGCGCGGACTGCGTCGTCGAGTCGTCGTGGTGTCCATGTATTTCCGGGCCCGCCAGACGGGCGCGATACGCCCCTGGTAAGACATCAAGCTGTTATAACATGTTGTAAATGGAACTGGACGGTGCGGATAGTAGCTGTGCTTTGAACCGCAATAACGCACGCTACAGTTTACGTCGTGTAGACCCTACGGCATGCGCTTCTTCCGGCTGGGGTTCGATCGGATCTCTGCTGCCTGATTCCCTCTCGCGTGTTCTTGCTTAACCGCTTTTCCGCATACAGCGTGCGGTCGGCGCGCTCCAGAAAATGTTCCGTGGTTTCGCCGTGTTCGTATCCGACCCACCCCGCCGAGAAACGGATGGGAATTTTCTGCCGGCGTATTCAATTTCCATGGGCCGCAAGCGGTCGAGAAGTATCGGCACCTGGCTGGTGGTGCACTCCGGAAGCAGAATCAGAAACTCATCGCCGCCCATGCGCGCGGCGAAGTCCGACAAACGGATCGCCGAACTGAGGCGCGCGGCAAATTCCTTCAGGACCTGGTCTCCCGCGGGATGGCCGTACGTGTCATTGATCTGCTTGAACTTGTCCAGATCGAAAGAAACCACCGTCAGAGGATGGCCGTAGCGTTCGCGAGCGGGAAGCCTCCGACGCCAGACGCTCCTCGGCGACGCGCCGGTTGTAAAGTCCGGTGAGCGGATCGACCAGCGCCAGTCGTTTCAAATTCCTCCGCCCGGACCTGCAGGACCCGCATTTCGTCGATTTTCCTGGAGAACTGCCGGCGCAATCGTCTTCACCGTCATCTGCTGGTAGATCGTGTAGGCATTGAAGATCAAGACCAGTCCGATCAGGCCGCGCACGGCGCGATTCAGACTGGACTGGAAGAAGGGATCGTCCACCTTGACCAGTCCGGGAAAGCTCATGGAGAAAACCGCGAACGTGAGCAACAGCATCACGATGACGGCCATGCTCCAGAGCCACCAGTCGCGCCGCTCCAGTTTTCGAAGTTGTTCCTGCAACTTCGGCGAGTCGTTGCTTCCGGCGGAAGGGTCGGGGCTTGCGACATCGGGCGGTGGGGTCGATGTGTTCATGACTGGCGCCGTTCACGTCGAACACACGAATCAGGACTACCAATTATAAGGTCTGGCGAAGCGGGACGACCGGAAAAAGATAGGCAGGCGTACCGTAATCGTGCACTAGGCCATCGTACGGTGCACCTCATATGTAGCGTGCCGTAGCTGCAAGATTCTCGAGTAGCTGGCGATTCGGCTAGCCGCCCTTTTTCAGTTCGGCCAGAACCAGCTTGGCGACTTCGCGCAACGTCTCGAACACGCCCTGGCCGGTGATGGCGACGGCCTCGGTGATGGGCTCGCCTTTGACCTGGAGTTGCTTGGCTAGTTCCTCGACGGGAAGAACGCCGGGAAGATCGCGCTTGTTGAGTTGCAGGACGTAGGGAATCGTGTTGAAGTCGAGCTTGTGTTCCTTGAGGTGCTCGCGCAGGTTGTCGAGCGTTTCCAGATTCGCGTCGAGCCGCTCTTCCTGCGAATCGGCGACAAACACGACGCCGTCGGCGCCTTTCAAAATCAGCTTGCGGCTGGCTTCGTAAAACACCTGCCCGGGAACGGTATAGAGATGAATTCGAGTCTTGAATCCGCGCACCGTTCCGAGATCGATGGGCAGAAAATCGAAAAACAGCGTGCGGTCGGTCTCCGTCGCCAGGGAAATCATCTTGCCCTTTTGAGCGGTTCCCGTATGGTCATAGATCCACTGCAGATTGGCGGTTTTTCCGCCCAGACCTGGGCCGTAGTAGACCAGCTTGCAGTTAATTTCGCGAGCAGGAAAATTGATAAAGGGCACAGTTGTCCGGACTGGACCGGGACTTCATTTTATAACATAGGCCTGAAAACAGGCCAATCCTCAAACCAGCATGTGTTGCTCGCCATGCAGCAGGTCCGGCGAGCGATAGCCCTGGCCACGCTCGCCAATGCAGCGCAGCCAGGCAGGGACGTCCAACTCGCACGCGGCGTGACAGCATCTTTGCCGGAGTATCGGAGGCTGGCCGTAGACTTCGCGCGGCTGCTATTTTGGCTGCTGAAAACTTTGACGTGGTCTATACTTCCGGCCTGCATCAATCGTAACTGAGGAGAATACGCAGATGAAAGGCTTTGTGATTGGGCGTGTTGGTCGGTGTTCTGCTGTTGGCGGCGGGGTCTATTACTATTTTGCTTCCGGGATGGCGCCCGCCGCGGCTGCCGATCCGCCGATGCCATGTGAAAAAAAAATGGCGAGCAAGTTCTCTGGATGCGCACATCGAAAAGGCCAATGTTCCGGCGCCTCCGATTCCAGCCAATGAGGAGAATCTACTGGCCGGCGCGAAAGTCTACAAGGATCAATGCGCCGGTTGCCACGGATCTGCCGGATCAGACGCCGCCCGCGATCGCCGACAACATGTATCCCGCACGCGCCGCTGCTGTTCAAAGGCAAAGGCGTGACCGACGATCCTCCGCAGGAAAGCTATTGGAAGGCCAAGAATGGAATCCGCCTGACCGGTATGCCGAGCTTCAAGGATGCTCTGAACGATACGCAGATGTGGCAAGTGGCGCTGCTGGTTGCCAACGCGGACAAAATTCCGGACTCCGCGAAAAAGGTTTTGGTGCCGGAACCTGCGCTGCCGGCAATGCCATCCGACGCCCGTACCGGCGAAGCCGCCAGTCTACGAAAGAAATAACCAGGATCCGGCAGGTGGCGCCGCGATGCGGGCAGCCGCCTGTCTCCGCGCTCGCCAGCTGCTCGCGTTGACGATGTATCGAGACCTCTGTTAGACTCCGCGCAAATGGCACGCACTGGAAAGACGACAAAGCGCAGCAGGGCCGGGGATCGAGCGCTCCTTCCAGAAGTCTAAGTCATTGAAAAATAAAGAAGATAGTAAAATTGCGGCACATGCGGAAGCGGTTCGTCAGATGGTTGATCCCCAATTCGAGCAACAACTGAAGCTCTACGAACAGGCTGTCCAGCATTTCCATCAACAAAAACTTGCCAAGGCCAAGGAATTGCTTGAAAAAGTCGAATCGCTGGCCCGAGCAAGGAACTTGGCGATCGCGCGCAGCATTCATCTGCGCATTACCGAACAGCGCATGGCCAAGCAGGCCGCACCGTCCGCTGCGCACGCCGGAAGAACATTATCAGGCGGGCGTGGCCATGATGAATCTGGGACGCTGGGACGAAGCGCGCGATCATCTGCTGCGCGCGCGAAAGCTGGCGCCCAAGGCCGATTACGTTTTCTACGCGATGGCGGCGCTGGATTGCCTGACCGGCGAAGCCGAATCGGCGATGGAAAATCTGAAAATCGCGATTCAACTGCGTCCGGAAAACCGCTACCACGCGCGCAACGACGAAGATTTTGCGTTTCTGCAGGAAGATCCCCGCTTCACCGAATTGCTCTACCCCGAGCGCGAAGCGTCCGGCGCCTGAGCACGCTGCGTGCCGCGAGCCTGCCACACAGCGATGCCATCCCGATGAAACAGAACGAAACACGCTCATCTCCGCCGCGATCGGCGGCGGTGTGCGCGTTGTCGCGATCGGCGGCGGCACCGGACTTTCCACGCTGCTGCGCGGGCTGAAGCATTACGTCGCGCGGCGCCGGCAGGAATCGGACCGCCATCCGATCAGCGATCTGGCCGCGATCGTTACGGTCACCGACGATGGCGGAAGTTCGGGGCGGCTGCGGCGCGAATACCGCGTTCTTCCGCCCGGGCGATATTCGCAACTGCATGGTTGCGCTTTCGCAGGACGAGGCGCTGCTGGGGCGGCTGTTTCAGTACCGTTTTCATGCGGGCCGCGGATTGCGAGGACACAGCTTCGGGAATCTGTTTCTTACCGCGCTCAGCCATGTGACCGGAGATTTTGCCGAGGCCGTGCGCGTGAGCGGCGAAGTGCTGGCGATTCGCGGACGAATTTTCCCGACCACGCTGGAGAATGTTTCGCTGGAAGCGCGTGATGACGAACGGGAAAATCGTGCTCGGGCGAAACGCGCATCGCACAAAAGCGGCAAGAAAATTCGCCGCCTGCGCCTGCGGCCGCGCCGCGTCCGTCCGCTTCCCGAAGTGCTCGAAGCGATCGCGGCAGGCGGAACTGATCCTGATCGGTCCGGGTTCGCTGTACACCAGCATTCTTCCCGAATCTTCTGGTTTCGGGTGTTGCCGAAGCGATCGAAAAGTCCTCCGCCACGCGGGTGTACATCGCCAATCTGATGACGCAGCCGGGCGAAACGCAGGGATATTCGCTGGCCGATCACGTGCGCGTGATCTACAGGCACACGCGGCGCAAACTCATCGACTGGGTCGTGGCCAGCAACCAGCCGATTTCGCCGGAGGTGGCGCGGCGCTACAGCCCGCAGGCGCGGAGCCGGTGCGCGTGGACATCTGACGGATCTGCAACGCGTGGGCGTGCGCTGCCTGCTCGATAATTTGCTCGAGGAGCACGGCGTGGTGCGGCATAACTCGGCGCGCCTGGCGCAGCTGCTGATCGAGGAATTCGTGGAGCGCCAGCCGCCGTCAAGTGAATCGCTCGCGTCCCGTGGCGCATGCTTTAGCTTGCGCCGTGTAACTGAAACTCTGCACTATACCACGGCGCAAGCTTGAGCATCGCCACGGAACTCCTGCCTGCAGTTCCTTGCGCGGCGCGCGGTTTGATTCGTATACTGGCCGACGGCTGGTCTTCGCAGCTGAAATCCTTTTGATGCACAGGAAGCTGCCGTTGACGCGTGGGGTGTTCCCGCGGTTGGCAACCGCCGGTCGCAGACGATTGAGGAGCGCTTCCATGGCCACGCTTGC
This sequence comes from uncultured Acidobacteriota bacterium, assembly GCA_963774805.1. Classification (GTDB taxonomy): domain Bacteria; phylum Acidobacteriota; class Terriglobia; order Acidiferrales; family UBA7541; genus Palsa-360. The sequence continues at coordinate 180,749 of CAVZGK010000016.1, read as the reverse complement.
CGTACCAGACGAATTCAACGTATACGAATCCGCGGACGCGCGCTTTGAAGCCGCCGCGCGAAAATTGGGCCTCGAAGACGGCCTGTACCGCTTCCTGAAATATCCGAACAAGGAAATCACCGTCTACATTCCGGTGATGCTCGATAACGGCCACCTGGAGGTGTTCATCGGATATCGCGTGCACCATTCCATTGTGCGCGGGCCGGGCAAGGGCGGCATCCGCTTCGCTCCCGACCGTCACGCTGGACGAAGTTCGCGCGCTGGCCAGCTGGATGACCTGGAAATGTGCGGTGGTCAACATTCCGTTTGGCGGGGCCAAGGGCGGCATCATCTGCGATCCCACCAAATTGTCGCACGGCGAACTGGAGCGAATTACGCGCCGCTACACGGCGGAGCTGATCGAATGGTTCGGGCCGGAGCGCGATGTGCCCGCGCCCGACCTGGGCACCAACGAGCAGACCATGGCCTGGATCATGGACACCTACTCCATGCACGTGCGGCACACCGAAACCGCCGTGGTCACCGGCAAGCCCATCGATCTGGGCGGCTCGCGCGGCCGGCACGAAGCCACCGGGCGCGGCGTGCTGATCAACTGCGACCGGGCGCTGGCCAAATTCCGGATGTTGCGCGTGAATACCCGCGTGATCGATTCAGGGATTCGGCAATGTGGGCTCGATGGCCGCGAAGCTCCTGCACGAAGCCGGCTATAAGATCGTCGGCGTGGCTGACATTCATGGCGGCTTTACAACGAAAACGGTTTCGACATGCCGAAAGTAATGGAGTGGGTGGTTACGCAGCGCAAACCGCTGCCGGATTTTCCCGGACGGCGGCGCGCGCATGAGCGCGAGCGAAATTCTGTTCCAGCCGGCGGAGCATCGTGATTCCGGCGGCGGTGGAAAATCAGATCACGTCTGAAAATGCGCACCGCCTGCAGGCCCGCATCCTGTGCGAAGGCGCGAACGGCCCGTGCACGGCGCTCGGCCGATGAGATCGTCGATCGCAAGGGCATTTTCGTGATTCCCGACATTCTGGCCAATGCCGGCGGCGTCACGGTCAGCTACTTTGAGTGGGTGCAGGACCGCCAGGGATTTTTCTGGACGGAGAAGGAAGTGAATGACCGCCTGAAGGACGTGCTGGAGAAAAGCTTCGAAGAAGTGGTGCGCTACGCGGAGACCCATCAGGTGAACAACCGCGTCGCCGCCTACATGCTGGCGATCGATCGCGTCGCTTTTGCGCTGAAGGAGCGTGGAATTTACGCCTGACGGATGTACTATATCGCGGCCTGCCCGAGCGAGCGTGATGGGATTTTTCGCGACTCGGGGCATGGAGATTCCAAAGAGGTTGCCGGCAAGCGTCCCTGACCGATGAATGTCGATTCCATTTCTCCGGGCATCTGAAGATCCGAAGACGAGCACCGGCGCGACATCTGCACGGCCGGCCGCTGGACTCACTCCCGCGCGTTCGTCGCCGCCACCGACGGCAACATTTCCGTGCGCCTCGATTCGCGCCGCGTGCTCACCTCACCCACCGGCATCAGCAAGGGCATGATGTCGCCCGACGACCTGGTGATTACCGATCTGCGCGGACGGAAACTGGCCGGCCGCCGCGAGGCCTTCCTCGGAGCTGGCGATGCACCTGCTGATCTACAATCGCCGGCCCGAGGTCAACGCCGTGGTGCCACGCGCATCCGCCGACGGCCACGGCGCACGCCGCTGCGGGAATTCCGCTCAACAAAGCGATGCTCAGCGAATTGATTATCGCTCTGGGCTGCATCCCGGTGGCGCAGTACGGCACGCCGGGCACGCCAGGAACTTTCCGACGCGCTGGAGCCGCATGGTGCAGCACTACGACGCGATCCTGCTGGCCAATCATGGCGTGGTGACCTGCGGGCCGGATCTGCTGACCGCGTTTTTCCGCATGGAAACGGTGGAACATTTCGCGCAGGTTTCGCTGATGACGGAGATGCTGGGCAAACAAGTCTTGCTTTCTGGGCGCGATGTGGAAAAATTGCTCGTCGGCCCGCGCGCGCTACGGCACCACCACGGCGTCCACCATGAATGCCGGGATGTCCGATCACCAGCGACCACCCGGAGGACGAGCGAAGCGAAGCCGGACCGCATCTCAATCACGCGCGAGGAACTGGAAGCGCTGATCGAAGAAGCGGTGCGCAAAGACCGCGCGCTGCGTTGATTCTGCGCAGTAGTGAGCGCGACAGTTCTTGTGTTCCGTCGTCAGGCCCTGGAATTTCTGAAGGCAGCGCCCGCCGGTTGTTTCCCGGCAGGCCCCGGAGGAAAAAAGAATGGGCGAAGCACTCGGCATGATCGAGACCCGCGGACTGGTTGCGATGATTGAGGCCTCGGACGCGATGGTTAAGGCGGCCAAGGTCACGCTCGTAGGCTGGGAAAAAATCGGCTCAGGCTATGTGACTGCGATGGTTCGCGGCGACGTTGCGGCCGTCAAGGCCGCCACCGACGCGGGCGCCGCTGCGGCGCGCCGCGTGGGCGAACTGGTGGCCGTGCACGTCATCCCGCGCCCGCACCAGTCGCTGGAGGAAGTGCTGCCCATCGGAAAGTCGGCGGTAGAAGTCTAGCCCGGCGGGTCTGGCTCTGCGGATCCGGAGGGCCGGGCTTCAGCCCGGCCGTAAGGGCCGCTAGAAACTCGGCTTCAGCCGCTGAAGTTGGTTTGGATTCAACCAAGGGACCAGGGAGAAAGTTTTAGTTCGAGGATTTCGAGGATATTGTTCCCTGCATGATTCTCGCCCGCATCGTCGGCACCGTAGTTTCCACGCGCAAAGACGCGCGCCTGGAAGGCAAGAAGCTGCTGATCGTGAAACCGATTTCACCGCAAGGCGACGATGAACCGGGCTACCTGATCGCCGTCGACACCGTTGATTCGGGATTTCGCGAAACCGTACTGGTCGTAACCGGAAGCTCCGCGCGCAACGCGGCGGAATGCAAGGACCGGCCCGTGGATGCCGCCATCATCGGCATCGTCGATGAAGTGAATGGTGGACTCGCTGCACGAAGCCGAACTCGCCGCCGCGAGGAAAAAATAAGATGCTGCTCGGACGCATCATCGGCAACGTGGTCTGCACCATGAAGGACCCGGCACTGTTTGGCCACAAGCTGCTGATCGTCCAGCCGCTGGACCGCAAGGGCCGCGACAAAGGCCGTCCGGTGATCGCGCTGGACGCCGTCGGAGCGGGCACCGGCGAAACCATCTACTGGTGCCGCGGCAAGGAAGCCAGATTCCCCTTCCTGCCAAAGATTTGCCGACCGAAGCCACCATCGTGGGCATCGTGGACTCGGTCAATATTCCTTCCTAAGTAGCACATCCCAAATAGCACAGGCTTTAGCCTGTGGAATTTCGTCGGGGCAAGCACTAACCTTTACAGCCCTGACCGGACGCGTAATGGATGCCGCGGTGTGTCATTCTGAGCGCTCGCACTGAGGACTCGCGCCGAGGCGACGCGAAGAATCTCTCTTCGATCCGAGTGCGCGCAAAGAAACCCGGAGAGATTCTTCGCTTCGCTCAGCGTTTCGAGTTTTTTCGCGATCTGCGAAGCGGTGGAATTTCTTTCCGGCAATATTGAAGCACCTCCGCTTGAAAAGCAGTCCCGGAATTTAAAGAGGAGTTTCCCCGCGATCTCCCGCGAACGAACGCCGCGCACTTTCCTCTTTCCGCTTTCACCCTTCGCCACTACACTTCTCGCATGCTGATCGCCCGCGTCATCGGTGACGTCGTTGCAACCCAAAAAGTCCCATCGCACGAAGGGCGAAAGATTCTGGTCGTGCAGCCGCTCCAGTTGGATGGAACGGATCGAGGCGATCCGGTGCTGGCGCTGGACGCCGTGGGCGCGGGAATCGGCGAACGCGTTTTGCTGACTACGGATGGCTTCTCGGCGATGACGGCCGTGGGCCGTCCGAACTCTCCCATAGACGCCGCGGTGATCGGAATCATCGACGCTGTGGACCTGCATGAATCGCGGCCATAGTCGGACATCAGAGCATAAGCTTGCGGCTCGATGCGGCCTCCGGCCCTCGCGTTGACACCCTGTGGGCGCGCCGCCATAATCGCCAGCGGACGGCACGACACGGATGGCGACGACATGATTGCTCAGCTTCGCGGCACGCTTGCCGACAAACGGCCCAACCAGGTGCTGGTGGATGTGGGCGGTGTCGGCTACCTGGTGCACATTCCGCTTTCCACGTTTTACGCGCTGGGCGAATTGCATTCCAACGTGACGCTGCTGATTCACACGCAGGTGCGCGAGGACGCGATTTCGCTCTACGGTTTTCTCAGCGCGCGCGAAAAACATTTGTTTGAGCTGCTGATTTCCGCTTCGGGCGTGGGCCCGGTGCTGGCGCTGAAAATTCTTTCCGGCATGAGCGTGGACGATCTGGTGCCGGCAGTTCGCTCGGGAGATCTGGCCCGGCTGACGCGCATTCCCGGCGTGGGCCGCAAGACGGCGGAGCGCATGGTCGTGGAACTGCGCGATAAACTGGCCGCGATGGAGATCTCCGGAAGATGCGCGCAGGCCTGCCGTGCCACCGGCCGGAACAGCGGCGAGATGTTGTATCCGCGCTGCTCAATCTTGGCTACGATCAGCACGCCGCCGAGCAAGCCGTCGAGCGCGCGGGAGCCAAGGACGGCGTGCCGGAATCGTTTGAAGACTTGCTGCGCGGCGCGCTGCAGCAGTTGAGCTGCGCCGGCGCAAACGAGTGCGCGGGCGGCGCGGTAGGGCGGGCGAGCACTTCCGCGAGGCGACGGATTATTTCCACAGTGGGATACGGGAAATTCAGGACAGCGAAAAGACCAGAGAATTAAGCGAGCGTAGATGAGTTCAGGAACCGGACGCGAGCCAAATATGGAAAAGCCCGGACAACGCATCGTAACCGGCGCGGCGCTGGACGAAGACGCGCGCATTGACGCCAGCGTGCGCCCGAAACGCTTCGCCGATTACATCGGCCAGTCGCGCGTGAAGGAAAACATCGAGATCGCCATCCAGGCGGCGCGCAGCCGCGGCGAAGCGCTCGATCACGTGCTGCTCTACGGGCCGCCGGGTCTGGGCAAGACGACGCTTGCGCAGATTATCGCCAGCGAACTGGGCGTGGTGATCAAGACCAGTTCCGGACCGCTGCTGGAGCGCAAAGGCGACCTGACCGCGATTCTGACTTCGCTCGAACAGCACGAAGTATTTTTTCTCGACGAAATTCATCGCCTGGTTCCGGCGATCGAAGAAGTTCTATACCCGGCGATGGAGGACTACCGAATCGATCTGGTGATCGGGCAGGGAGCGGGCGCCAGGATTCATCCGTTTATTCTGAATCGCTTCACGCTGATCGGAGCGACCACGCGCGCGGGCCTGGTCACCGCGCCGCTGCGCTCGCGTTTCGGCATCGTTCATCGGCTGGAATTTTACACGCCGGAAGATCTGGTGATCATCGTGCGCCGTTCGGCGTCCATCCTGGGAATCGCCGTGGACGACGACGGCGCGTTCGAGATTGCGCGCCGCAGCCGCGGCACGCCGCGCGTTGCCAACCGCCTGCTGCGCCGCGCCCGCGACTTCGCCCAGGTGCGCGCGCAGGGACACATCACGCTGGCCGTGGCCAACGAAGCGCTGCAAATGCTGGGCGTCGACGAGCACGGCCTGGACGAAGTCGACCGCAACGCTGATGCTCACCATCCTTGCAGAAATATTCCGGCGGACCGGTCGGACTCAGCACGATCGCGGCTTCGCATCAGCGAAGAAGAAGACGCCATCGAGGAAATTTACGAGCCATACCTGATGCAGCTCGGCCTGCTCGACCGCACCCAGCGCGGCCGCGTGGCCACCGCTCTGGCGTACAAACATTTCGGCCTGGAAGCGCCCCGGCGGCAGCACGGGACTGTTCTGAAGTCGCGGGATTTGAAACCACGGATGCACACGAATTGACATGGATAAAACCGAAAGATATAAAAAACCTAAAGCACAGGGACAGCGGCGAAGCGGGGAAGCGTTCGGTGTTGCAAACAGAATTCTCAGGCTGGTGATATTTCTCTTTTGTGTTCTTTAGTTTTCTTCCTGCTCTCTCCGTTGAGCCTTGCTTTTATCAGTGTTTATCGGTGTTCATCTGTGGTTCCATTCTGAGTGTGACGGACACTCAACTTATCTACCTCTCCCTCGGCTCGAATCTGGGCGATCGCGCCGCGAATCTGGAGCGCGCCATTGCCGCTATTAGCGGACGCCGGCGTGCGAGTCCTTCGTCGAGTCTCTTCTTGTATGAAACCGAGCCAGTGGATTTTCTGGACGCAGCCGTGGTTTTTGAATTGCGTCGTGGAGGCCGAAACCTCGCTTGCGCCGCGCGCAGCTGCTTGCACGCCTTACAAGGGATTGAACGCAATCTGGGCAGCAAGAAACTTATCTCGCGCGGGCCGCGCCTCATCGATCTCGATATTCTGTTTTACGGCGATGAAGTGATTCACGAAAGCGGGATGGAAATTCCCCATCCGCGGCATGGCGGATCGCCGGTTTGTGCTGGTGCCGCTCGCCGAACTTGCGCCTGAGCTGCGCCATCCCGATTTTAGGGCGCACGGCCGCCGAATTGCTGGTCGCTACGAAGGATCAGCAGCGTCGGTGCGACCCTGGCCGCCGGAGGGCAGCGCCTCGGGTTCATTGATTTGGGTTTCTGGAATTTATCTGGCCGGGCGGGGATATTCAAAAGCGGTCGGTTTCGGGGTTTTTCTTCTTTTTTAGTTCGCGCTGTTCTTTTTCAGTTTCTCGTACTCCGCGATTTCTTCCTCGGTCATCACGTACTCATCGCGCTTGGCGAACATGTTGGTATTGCGCTGCGCGAATGCGTTGCCCGATCTCGCGGCCTTCGCGCGCCTTCCTTTACGCTTGCGTTCGGACAGCGTGGAATCGTGGCGCACGCGGCGAATCGGATTGGCCAGCGCCGCGGTTTCCATCAGCAGGTCGCTCACTTTTTCCAGCAGGTCGTGAAATTGAAATGGTTTTACGACGTAGGGCAGACGGTCGCGTTCGAATACCGGAAGCGCCTGCGCGGCGGCGGATTCGGGCACCACGAACAGAACTCGCGCGCGCACATGGCCATCTTCGACGGCGGGCGCCAGCGCCAGTTCGCGCAGCGTCAGGTAAACCGGGCTGGTCAGTCCGATCATCGCGACGTTCACGATGACCAGCGACCATTCCCCGCTGGACAATTCCGACAGCGCTTGAGCTGACGGCGGGCACAACGCGCACGTGCCAGCCCTCGGAATCCAGCACCTGGCGCAGCGCCGACTGGTTGGCTTCATCGTCTTCAATAATAAGAATGCCGATCTTTCGCCAAGCGCGGCTCCCTAGCGGACCTAACGAGTATAGGCTCCGCGCGCAGCGCGTATTCCTGCCGAGTCGCAGGGCGTGGACGCAAGCGTCACCTGTTCGCAGTTCCAGAAGAAATCCCCGGAAACGCGGGGTTTTTGGCATTCTTGGAGGCGAATAAAAAGCGAATAAAATTCTTGACAAGGCGAACAAAAAGCGAAATACTGCACCCGTGCTTACCGAGACGGGTGATGGCGACTGCAACCACTCGATTCCGACGGCCCCTGGAAACCTTCCTTCGCGAAGGAAGAATCCGCGCGTCCGCAGGAGTCGATACCACGCCCACCTTGTTCCCCGACGTCCCGCCCCAACGGGACAGCGGGCCGGAAACCCTGCTGCCACCAGGGTCCGTGCCCGAACGCGTCGGCATTGCCCGTCTCGCCTCTCTCCTCGCCGCTGGCTGACGCCAAGCGGGGCACGGAGTATTTTCTGTTGCCGGTGAAATCCATCCTGAATCATTGCGATTCGACGCGCGTTCCGTTTTCGTGGACGGTGAATCCCTATCGCGGCTGTGAATTCGGCTGCCAGTATTGCTACGCCCGCTACACGCATGAGTTCATGGAGCTGGACGGCCAGGACTTCGAAAGAAAAGATTTATGTGAAGCAGGACAGCGGCCCGCTGGCCGGTCGGGACCTGGGAAAGGAACGGGTGCAGGGCGAGCACATCGCCATCGGAACGGCAACCGATCCTTACCAGCCGGCAGAGCGCGAATTCGGCGCGACGCGCGCGATTCTCGAACAGATGGCCGCGCGCAGGGGACTGAGCGTTTCGATCACCACTAAATCCGATCAGGTGTTGCGCGACGTGGATTTACTGCGCCGCATCGCCGAACACTCCAACATTTCCGTGAACCTGAGCATCACCACGCTGCGCACGCGCCTGGCGCGACATGCTCGAACCGCGTGCGCCGCGGCCCGATCTGCGCGTGCGCGCCGTTCGCGAATTGCGCCGCGCGGGCATCGCCGCCGGGGTCTTCGCGATGCCGGTGCTTGCCGGGAATCACCGATCGCGAGGAGGATCTGGACGCACTGGCTCGCGGCGGCGCGCGATGCCGGGGCGCAATGGTTCGCGGCCAGCGTCCTGTTCCTGATGCCCTCGGCGCAGAAACAATTCCTGCCGTTTCTGGATGCAAAATTTCCGAAGCTTGCGAAGCGCTACCGGGAATGGTTTTCGCGCGACGCGTACGCGCCGGAGGTCTATCGCAGGGAGATTTCCGATCGCGTGCGTGCGCTGCGCAAGAAATATGGATTGGGCGTGCGCCCGCTCGATCCGGGGCGTCCGGCGGAAGCGCAGCGGCAAATGAGTCTTGGGCTGGAAGTTGCCTAAGGAGCGTTACCGCCGGGCAACGTTGCGCCTGGCGGCGACTTGCTCCCGAGGCGAAAAATGGAAGCCGTGCCTACGGAAGGATAATTCTCGGTTCATCCTTCGCGACCTCGGCTTCGGCCGGAAACTGCAATCGCAAAAATTCCAGAAAGGCGCGCGTTCTCGGCCGGCCGTTGGAACGCAGGCGGCCAAATCTCACCAGGAACACCAGCAAATGAAAGATTTCGAGATCTTTTAGCGGCGGGAGCTGCGGATGCTCCGCCAGATGTTTCTTCTCCTCTTCAATGAACTTGGCGAGCGCGGCGTACAGTCCCAGTGTCACCGGAATTTCGGGCGGCTTTTCATAATAGATGCCGGAGAGAAGCGTGCGGCGCGCTTCGGCCAGGGCCTGGAGCGCGGCGAAAACGTCGGCGTCATTGAGCGAGCGTTGTTCCAGAGCGTAGTGATTTACGGTGAAGCCCAGGCCTGAGAGAACACTCTCTCGCGTGTGAATCAAGTCGGAGGGAAAAGCCACGTCCGGGAAGGGAACTTCACTTTCGGCCAGCGGCTTCGGATGGGTCTGTTCCCAGCGATGCGCGGCGATCAGATAGGAACAATCGCTCGGGCAGTCGATGGTCACTTCGCGCTCGGTACCGCAGTCGATGGCGCAGATTTTTTCACCTTTTGCCGGGCAATAGCGTTCGGCGCGGCGTTTGTTGCAGATCGGACAGATTTGTTTTTCAGCCACTCGTGGGTGCAGCGGGACACTGTCCGCCGCGTTCCTCGGTTTCTTCGGAATTTAGAGAGTACGAAGGATATCGCTACGCGCCGATTTCCACAAATTCCAACCGGTTTCCCCAGGGATCCTGTGCGTAGAAGCGGCGAGCTGCCGGGCAGATTCTCATCATTGACGACGGAGATCCCGTGCTCCAGCAGCGTGTGCCGAAGCCCTTCAAGATCGGTCACCGCGAATGCGGGATGCGCTTTTCGGGCCGGCTTAAAGTCGCGCTCCACTCCGATGTGGAGTTGTTGCGAACCGCACCTAAACCAGCAGCCGCCGCGCGCGCGCAGGATTGCCGGTTTTTCGATCTCCGTTAATCCCAATAGCGAGCCATAAAATTCTCGCGCCGCGGTTTCGCATCCCTCAGGGGCGGCGATTTGAATGTGATCGATTTGTGTGACGCGAGCAGGCATGACAGGACGATTGCCGAGTTTTTCTCCGTATGCGGCGTACACGAGCGAGCCGTCTTGGTATTCCGCGAATAAGGTTCGCCGGGGCAAAAAAAGCCCGCTTGGCCGCCGGATTCCAACAAGAACCCAGCGGCCGGAAGCGGGCGTCAAGCTACTTCAGCGAATTCGGATCGGAATGATTCTTGGGCGACTTCTTTTCCAGAATCGAAACCAGCTTCTGTCCCGAAGCGGGCACGGAAGCCGCCCCTCGCCGGACGATTTCCGTAGCCGTCAGTTTCTTTCCGTAAAGTTTTTCGTTGGCATCGTTGTCCGGCCGCAGGCTCGCGCCTTCCAACGAGACGCCGGCGAACAAGCCGCGCGAACGGTTATACGAAAGAATTTCCGCGCGCAATGTGGCGTCCGTATTCGCCGAGGCGTCCCGCCCCTTCGGTCCAGCCGCGGCAGCCATATCCGCGCCGAGTTTCACCTTGCTGCTCAACAGCGAGGTCACGCCGCGCGGATTCATCACCAGCAGCACGAAATCGGTGGCCTGCCCGCCCAGCTGAAATCCCACGCTGCCCGCTTCAAGCGCCATCATCGACGGCGCGCCCCACGGCCCGGTGTAGTGTTCGCCGCTGCGGCAGGTCATCGCTCCGCGGCCGTAGCTTCCGCCCACGATGAACGCGCCCTTCAGCACGGACGGAAATACGATCACGCATTCCGCCTTGTCCAGCAAGTCCTGCGGAATGTCGTCCGGTATATTCATGATTTCTTCCATGACCATGCCCGCATTTTCCAGGCGGTCGGTTTCTTTTTCATTGTCGGCTCGCGCGGCGAGCAGGGGAGCTCCTGACAGCGCGAGGAGCATCCCGATCGAGAGCAGTTTTCGCATGAATTTTTTCCTCCTAGAGTTGGAGCCAGGTAAGACCGGGCTGGATGCCAAACCTATCATATGTTCTTCGGCATCGCGGCGCAATGCGGGTGGGCGGAGCATCCGGTAAATCTCCTTGGAAGCGGCGGCGCAATCTCGAATCAGTCGTACACTTTGCTGCGCGTGTCCCGCGAGCGTGTGGACTATAATCAATCGATTTTTCTCCGCCGGCTTTTCTCGCAGAGAGCGGAGAGCGAAGATTTGACGGGGGCGGCTGGATGGGATGGCAGCACAGATCGCGCGCACTCCTGGTTGGATGCGCTGCCGTGGGCTTGGTTGTCTGCGCGGCGGTTCCGTCGGAGCCGCAGACGCGGCGCCCGGCATCGCCAAAGCCACGCGCCGGCGCTGAACGTCCCCATGCCGCAGTCCGAACGGACGTGGCGCGCTTTCAACAGCGCGCCGACGCCGCGCTGTCCGCTTCCGGCGCGGACAAGGGAACCTGGGGCGTTCTGGTATCTGACGCCGCCACGGGAGAAATTCTCTACGCCCGCAATCCTGACGGGTATTTTCATGCCTGCGTCAAATGCCAAGCTGTTCACCACGGCGCTGGCGCTGGCTTCGCTGGGGCCGGACTACCGCGTGCGCACCACGGTGGCGTCGAGCGGTGCGATCGACGCGAACGGCGTGCTGGGCGGCGACCTGGTTCTGATCGGGCGCGGCGACGCCAATCTATCCAGCCGAAAGTTTCCCTTTGAGAAAAAGGAAGAACGGGACGGTCCGCCGGAGAAAGTCCTCGCTGAATTTGCCGCGGCAGTCGCCGCGCGCGGCGTGAAGGAAATCACGGGAGACGTTGTAGCCGACGACAGCTTTTTTCAGCACGAGATCATTCCCAGCGGCTGGCTGGTGGACGACATTCTGTGGTCCTACGGCGCGGCGGTGTCCGCCATCTCCGTCAACGATAATGTGTTCACGCTGGACATTCGCCCGGGTCTCCGCGATGGCGACCCAGCCCGGTACGATGCCGGAATTGCCGGGGATTTTTACACGGTGGAAAATATGGTGCTGACGTCGGCGCGCGGCACCGAACAGAATTTGGCGGTGGCGCGCGATCCCGGTTCGCGCCTGATTCACGTGAGCGGCACGGTGCCCGTCGATGCGCCGGTCCGGCGGCTCACGATTGCCGTCGAGGAGCCTGCGGAATACGCCGCGGCGATCCTGAAGCGCCTGCTCGAGGCCCACGGCGTGAAGGTGGACGGCATTTCGCGCGCGCATCATGCCGGCGGCCCGCCGCAGGAAAACGCGCGTGCCGCAAACCATTCTTGCCGAGCGGATTTCTGTGCCGCTCGCGGACGATGTTCGCCTGACCAACAAGAAGAGCGAAAATCTGCACGCAGAGTTGCTGCTGTTGCTGGCGGCGCATGAAAAAGCCGGCGCCACGAACTATGAGGACGCCATGAAGTTCGCGGCCACGTTTTACAGGAGCGCGGGAATCGCCGATGGAGACGTCGTGCTGAGTGACGGGTCTGGGCTGTCACGAAAGGATCTAGTAACGCCGCGCGCCATGGTGCAGTTGCTGCGCTACGCGGCCATGCAACCGTGGGGGGAGTTGTATCGCTCCTCGCTGCCGATCGCGGGCGAAGACGGCACGCTTTCCGAACGCATGAAAAATACTCCCGCTGCGGCTCGCATTTTCGCCAAGACCGGAACGATCGGCCACGGCAACACACTTTCCGGCTACGCGACCACCGTGCACGGAGCGCGCCTGGTGTTTTCCATACTCGGGAACAACAATAATATGCACGCGCAGGACGCCAACCGCGTGATCGACGCGATCTGCGTGGCCATGGTCGAGGAATTCGAACCAACAGCTTCGGCGCCGAAAAGATAGAATGAGGCTGGTTTAAGCAGCGCGAGCTTCGGCCGGGTGGTTTTCCCGCCGTTCTGGAGCCTGCGCAATCGCGCAAGTTGAACAGGCCGCGGGAAAATTCAAATCGCTGTCATTCTGAGCGAAGCGAAGAATCTCTCTTGGTTTCTTTCGCCGCTGCGAACACTTTAAATCGAAGAGAGATTCTTCGCTTCGGTCAGAATGACACCTCAAGGTGCTTCGTCCGCGGACTTTGGAAATTGGGCGAAGGGATTAGCGTTTAGCGGAGAATCACGATGGACAAGCCAAAAGTAATCACTGTATTCGGAAGTTCGCGCCCGGAGGAAGAGCACGCGGATTACGCGGAAGCTCAGGAACTCGGCCGCGCTCTCGCTGAATCCGGTTTTGCCGTTTGCAGCGGCGGCTACGGCGGCGTGATGGAAGCGGTATCGCGCGGCGCGCGCGAAGCCGGAGGGCGCGTTCTGGCCGTGACCTCCAGTTTTTTCCGCGCAAAAACAAATCGCTGGGTCGAGGAAGAAACGCGCGTCGCCACCTGGCAGGAGCGCTTGTTTGAACTGGTGCGGCTCGGCGACGGCTACGTTGCCTGCAAAGGCGGCACCGGCACGCTCGTGGAGCTGGCGGTAGTGTGGGAGATGCTGAACAAGAAGGCAATGGCGGCGCGGCCCTTCGTGGTGCTGGGAGATTTCTGGCAGCCGATTCTGGACCGTGTGCGGGAAGTGGAGCGCGGCCACGCTTCGCGCTGGGGAGAATCGAGCGATCCGCTGGTGCATCAGGCGCCTGGCCCGCTGGAAGCCGCCACTTTTCTGGCCACGCGGCTGGCGGCAAGCGCGGCGCGGGAAAAGGAAGCGTAGGAAACAGTGTCACGCACAGCGGAAGACATCCTTGAGTTTGACCGGCTGCGCGAATTATTGCGCCGCCAGACGACCTGCGCGCCCGGGCGCGGCGCGGTGGACGCGCTTTCGTTTTCGCAGGATCGTTCCAGCCTGGAGGCGGTCTTTGCGCTGATTGCCGAAGCCATCTCGTATCGCGCCGACGGCAGCGAAACAGGATTCGGTTCGCTGGCCGATCCTGCACAATGGCTGGCCGAGCTGGAAGCGCCCGCCGCCGTGCTCACGCCCGCCGATGCTTCTGGACGCGGTGACATTGGCGGACACCGTTGCGCTGCTGCGTGACGCCTTCCGCGCGAATTCGAGCGGCGGCTCCGGCAGCTGCCTCCCGGCAATTTCCGCTGCTATCGGCGCGCGCCGCGTCGCTGGCCGATCTGCGTCCCCTGGCCGTGCAGATTCGCCGCGCAATTCTGCCCAATGGAGAAATCAGCGACGATGCCTCGCCCGAGTTGCGCCGCATCCGCACCAGCATCGGCCGCACGCGCGACACGATTCAAAAAAGCCTGGAGCGCATGCTGCGCTCGCGGGGCGGCGGCGCGGGCGAAGATTACGTCACGCTGCGCAACGATCGCTTCGTCATTCCCGTACGGGCCGCCGAACAGCGCCAGGTGCAGGGCGTGGTGCACGCCGCCAGCGCTACCGGGCAAACGGTTTTCGTAGAGCCCTTCGAGACCGTCGAGCACAACAACCGGCTGGTGCAGCTTTCCGAGGAGGAGGCCGCGGAAATCACGCGGATTCTTCGCGAGTTGTCCGAGCGGCTGCGAGCGTATCTGGGGCCGGTGCAGGTCGCGGTGGAGACGATTGCGGAATTGGATTCCGTATTCGCGAGGGCGCGGTTCGCACGTGAATGGAACTGCACGTTGCCACGATTCACGGACGCCGGCCAAGCGGCAAACGCGTTGCGGGCCGAGCATTCATCGGAAGCGTTGCCGGCACTGGAACTCGTGGACGCGCGCCACCCGGTCCTAGCAGACACGCTGCGCGCGCACGGCCGCTCGGTTGTTCCCATGACGCTGGCACTCGGCGGCGATAAAACCGTGCTGGTCATCAGCGGCCCGAACACCGGCGGGAAAACCGTGGCGCTGAAAACCGTTGGCATGGCCGTGCTGTGCGCGCAGTCCGGAATTCCCGTCGCGGCGGAGACGGCGCACCTGCCGATTGTGGATCGCCTGCTGGTGGATATCGGCGATGAGCAGTCCATCGCCGCTAACCTCTCTACATTTTCCGCGCACATGCTCAACGTGCGCGCAATGCTGGAAGCGGCTACGCCCCGTTCGCTGGTGCTGGTTGATGAGTTGGGAACCGGCACGGCGCCTGAAGAAGGCGCGGCGCTGGCCGTCGCGCTGCTTGATGAATTCCGCGAACGCGGCTGCCTCACGCTGGCGACCACGCACCATGACCGGCTGAAAACCTACGCCTCCACAACGCCGGGCGTGCTGAATGCCGCCGTCGAATTCGACGAAGTCAATTTGCGGCCCACGTACCGTTTGCTGGTTGGCGTTCCGGGCGGATCGAGCGGGATCGATATCGCGCGGCGCCTCGGTTTGCCGGAGCAGGTGATTGATCGCGCCCGCGCACAACTTTCTCCCGAAGCGCACGAGGCCGCCGCGCTTATCGCCTACCTGCACCGCAGCCGCGATGAACTCGAAACACAAAAGCGCGAGGCCGTGCAGGCCGCGCAGGATTTGGCCGAGGAGAAACGGCGTTTGCGGACCGAGTGGACCGACCGCCAGCGAACGCGGCTGAAGGAACTCGAACAGCAGTTTGCGCAGGCGCTTGAGAAGCACGAAAAGGAAGCCGCGCGCGCGGTCGAGGCTGTGAAGGAGCGCGAGCTGCGCGCGCAACTCGAAAAGCAGACGCACAGAAAAATCGTCAAGGCCCGCGGCGACGCGCGCGAAGAAGTCAATGCGGCGACGGTGGCGCACCTGGCGGATTCGCAGGCGGACCTAGGCCTCGCCGCGCCGCAGTCAGCGAAGCCCGTCGCGCAGGGAGACCTCGTGCTGGGCGCGCGTGTTCGAGTGCGCGGCCTGCCAACGCCGGCAACGATTCGCCGGCTCGACAACCAAAGCGCGGAAGTCGAAGCCGGCCCGCTGCGAATGAAGGTTGCCGTTGCGGACATCCTCTCGATCGTGGGAGCCGATTCCGAAAAGCCGCGCCTTCCGCGGGGCGTTACGGTTCGCACGCAGTCTTCGGACGAGGCCGCCGGCCATGAAATCAACCTGATCGGTTGCACGGTCGAGGAAGCGACGCGCCGCGTGGACAAATTCCTCGATCAAGCCGCGCTGGCCGGCTTCTCCCAGATACGTATCATCCACGGGCACGGCACCGGCGCGCTGCGCCGTGGTCTTGCCGAGTTTTTAAAAACGCATCCGCTGGCCGGATCCGTTCGTTTTGAAGCGGAAGACCGCGGCGGCCAGGCCATCACGCTTGTAGATCTGTCGGAGTAGCGCAGACTTCAGACCTGAGTTGCTTCCGCGTCTTCGCCGAGCGCCGCGAAGTCTACTTCAGTGCGGCCGCATCCCGATGGAGTCCTAAAGAACAACGTGTGTGGCAGGCTTACCAGGTTGCAGAAAAAACAACTCATGCTGTCATTCTGAGCGAAGCGAAGAATCTCTGTTCGATCTAAGTGCAAGCAAAAAGAACAAAGAGAGGTTCTTCGCTTCGCTCAGAATGACAACATTTTGGATTTTTCCGCAGCCTGTTACGCCTATCCTGCTGTTCCCGCTGACAAATTGAAGTGACGCACCGGCACTCGAGATTAAGCAGAGGCGCCGGTGGCGGCTTGATAAGCCTCGGCCATCGCCTTGGTGTCAGCGTATTCGCGGAAATTGATGATTTTTCCGTTGCGAACCGTGAATGACATCACCCACTCCAGGGTGGCGATGCGGTTGGTCGCCCGCACCTTCGCGCTCTGGGACCCGAGCACCAGGACGCGGTCGCCGTCGGCTACGAATTCACGAGGCTGGAAGTCCAGAATTTCTACTTCCGCGGCCAGCTTTTGAAAGAAATTCGCCACTCCCTCCACACCGCGATAGGTGCCGGACATCGGCAGGCCCGTGCCCGGACTGATCCATTCCACGTCGTCAGCCATCAATGTCAACAGTCCCGCGATATCTCCGCGGCCGAACGCGGCGTAGCCTTCCTTCACCAATTGCAGGCTCTCTTGGGTGCTCATCGTAAATCCTCCTCGCGAAAGTTTGAAAGTTGGGGGACCTTGAATGGCCCTACTTATACTCCCAAGTTTCGTTGGGGCGAAGAGCATTGTTTGTCCGCGAAAGGGGGCGGCTCCCTCGAAGCACGCTGGCGTTTCTGAAGCTTGTGCTGCGGATGCAGGTGCGACGCGGGAGCCGGTAGCACAGACTTCAGTCTGTGGATTTCCCTTTGATCTTGGCGAGTGCGCTGATCGTGCGATCCGGCCGTGAGCGGCGATCTCTGCCGGAACGTTCCGTCCGGGTGCAGCGATGAAATTCCACAGGCTGAAGCCTGTGCTACTGGCGCGGGTATGGAAATTAGCGCCGCACTTCGGCTAGGGTTCTGGAACAGCAACCGGATGGTTGCATGTATGAGCAGGAAGCATTAATATGCAACCAGGAGGTTGCTTATGAGCGTGGACCGCATCGAGAAACAGATTGTGCTGCGCGCATCGCGCGAAAGGGTCTGGCGCGCGATCAGCGATGCTCGCGAGTTCGGCTTGTGGTTTGGCGTCGCGTTCGACGGGCCGTTTGTGGAGCGTTCGCGCCTGACCGGAAAAATTACTCCGACCACGGTCGACGCGGAGGTGGCCAAGATGCAGGAGCCTCACGCGGGTGTGCCGTTCGAGTGGACCGTAGAGCGCATTCAGCCGATGACGCGCATTTCCTTCCGCTGGCATCCCTTCGCCATCGATCCCGGGGTCGACTATTCGGAAGAACCGACCACGCTGATCGAATTCGAATTGCTGGACGCCCCGGGCGGCATTCTTTTGAAGATTTCCGAGTCGGGGTTCGACCAGATTCCTCTGTCGCGCCGCGCCAAGGCCTTCACGGCCAACGAGCGCGGCTGGGAAATTCAAACGACGCTCATCGAGAAATATCTTGCCCGGAAATCGTAACCGAAAGCGGCACGCCGTTTCGAAAGACTCCGCGACCATATTCGCCGCGCTGGGCGACCCAATGCGATTGCGGCTGGTCGCGCGGCTGTGCGAGCACGGTTCGATGTCCATCGCGAGGCTCACGGCAGGCGCGGGCGTCAGCCGCCAGGCCATCACCAAGCACTTGCGCGTGCTGGAGCGGGCGGGACTTGTGCGCAGCACGCCGCGCGGGCGCGAGCGCCTCTGGCAATTGCGGCAACGGCGCCTGGGCGAAGCGCAAAACTATCTGAACATCATTTTACGGGAGTGGGACCGCTCTCTCGGCCGGTTGAAGGCTTTTGTTGAGAAGCCTGCGTTCGAAAAGTAAGAATCAGGCCGGGACTGTCGACGGCGGACCAGCTTTGGCGTTCAGCCGAAAGCGGGCGGGCGGCCTCCCGAATTCGCGCTTGAAATCACATGGTTTTTCAGCAGCGTGTTTACCCCGGCCCCCTGGCCCTGCGTAGAGGGGAAAAGGCCAACGTTTCCTCGGAGCCTCACGCAGACGATTTCATGGCGCTCGAAATTCCACAGCATTTGCACTTCCGCTTTCCCGGCCCTTTGCTCCCTCCGTGTACAATAGGGTTTCCGGCACCGTAAACGCAGACCTATGGCTGAAGCAGGCTCATTTGCGGATCGCGTGAAGCAGCAGGCGGACATCGTCCGCGTGGTGGGCGAATACGTTCGCCTGAAAAAGTCCGGGCAGAATTTCAGCGGTCTGTGCCCGTTTCATTCCGAAAAGACGCCGTCGTTTGCCGTGCATCCGGTAAAGCAGATTTATCACTGCTTTGGGTGCGGCGTAGGCGGCGACGTTTTCAAATTCGTGATGGAGATGGACAAGATTACGTTTCCGGAAGCGATGCGCGTCGTCGCGGAAAAATGCGGCATCGCCATGCCGCGGGCGAAGGAGCGCACGCCCGAGGAGCGCCAGCAAAATCAGCAGCGCACTTCGCTGGTGGAAATGCATCGCGAAGCGGCGGCATTTTTCGCGCAGCAGTTGAACGGCACGCCGGAAGGCCGCGCCGCGAAAGCGTATCTGCTCGATCGCGGGCTGGACTCCGAAGCCATGGCGCGCTTCGGCATCGGTTTCGCGCCGTCCGGCGGCGAAGCGCTGCTGCGCGCGATGAAGCAGAAATATCCGGAGAAAGTTCTGGAAGCTTCCGGCCTGTTCAGCCGCGACCAGAACGGCCGGCTCTACGACCGCTTCCGCCGCCGCGTCATGTTTCCCATCGCCAACGAATCGGGAAAAATCGTGGCCTTCGGCGGGCGCGCGCTGGGCGACGACCTGCCGAAATATCTGAACTCGCCGGAAACGCCCATCTACTCGAAGAGCAATCGTCCTCTATCACCTCGATCGCGCCAAGGAAGCGCTGCGCCAGCGCGATTTCGCCGTGCTGGTGGAAGGCTACATGGACGCGATTGCCGTGGCGCGCGCGGGAATTTCCAATGTCGTGGCCAGCTGCGGCACCAGCCTCACCGAGCCGCAGGTAAAGCTGCTCAACCGCTTCACGCGCCGCATCATCGTCAATTACGATCCGGACACCGCCGGACAGGCCGCCACCGAACGCTCGCTCACGATTCTGCTCGAGCAGGGCGCCGAAGTGCGCGTGCTGGCCCTGCCCGGCGGCAAGGACCCCGACAGCTTCATTCGTGCCGAAGGCGCCGCGGCGTACACGAAATTGCTGAACGAAGCGCCGCCGTACGTGGATTACCTGATCTCTCGCGCGCGCAAAATGGACATGACCACGGCGGAGGGAAAACTGCGCGCCGTAAATTTCCTGATGCCCTACGTGCAGCGCATTCCGGACCGCATCCTGCGCTCGGAATGGGCCACGCGCATCGCGCAGCAGCTTCGCATCGAGGAGCCGGTGCTGCGCGAATCGATGCGCAAGGCGGCGAACGAGCGCCGCAGCGAAGTGAAAGCCCGCCCGGAACTGGTGGGCCGCGCCGGAAAGCCGGCCGAGCGGCGCCTGGTGCAGATGCTGATCGAAGCCGAAGAGTTTCGCTCGCAGCTCGCGCAAGAAATTCGCGCCGAGGAACTGCATCGCGGCCTGGAGACCGAGCGCATTCTGGCCGTGCTGGTCGAAGCCTGCGAATCGGGCGCAGCGCCCGGACGCGGCGGCGCTCGCCATGGCGCTCGAGGACCGCGACCGCCGCCTGCTGTTCGAAATTGCGTTCGAAACCGCGGCGCCGCCGACCTGGGAAGAAGCCGAAAGCTGCCTGGCGGTCCTGCGCCGCCGCCGCGCCGAGGAAGAATTGGCCGCCGTGCAGAGGCAGATCGAAATCGCAGGCGGCGGCCGCAGCAGCCGGGGAACTGCGGCGGCTGCTGGAGCGCAAGCAGGAATTGCGGCGCGTTCTGGAACGGAAACAGGAATTGCGCCAGCCGCTCGATCCTCTCGCACACTGAGCCGGACAGGCTCTACAGCCCGTGTGGAGTCCATTTTTCGCTCCTGCTGTACGCGCATTCGCCACGCACAGATGAAAATCCACAGACTGAAGTCTGTGCTACGAATTCCCGCCGCGCGCTGGCGTCCAGTAGCACAGGCTTCAGCCTGTGGGGTTCGTTAGATCAATCGAGCCGTGTGCTTTCACTTGGAACGCCAGCGTTTTAACTTTTTGCCGAAGCCTGTATTGCCGGCCGGGACCGCTCTCTGCAATCAGCGACGCTGGTAAGGAATTTTCCGGCGCCTGAAAACATTCCGGGTCCTGGAATCCGCGTTCCTCGTTGTGATTCCCCGGTTGCATCAAGCGCTCGAATGTTTGTATTGATTAATACTCGTTAAACAAATCGGTTGACGCCTTTGCCTGCCGCCGTATAAATAACTTGATCTGGTTTCCGTGCGGCGGCGTCGAAACGCGTGCGCTTTAATGGCATCTAAATGCACGTGTAGGGACGCCCCGGCGAAATTCGATTTTCCCGGCTGTCAGTATTGCCGGTTTGTCTTTTCGTATCGGATAGTTGCTTCTGCGTCGCAGTAAGGGCTGCTTCTGGCTGTTTTGGGGAGGACTCTCTTGGCGCTGGCCATTGAAGAGAAATACGATCAGGTACGGCAGCTCATTGCCATGGGCAAGGAGCGCGGGTACCTGCTCTACGACGAAGTAAACGATACCCTGCCCGCCGAAGTGCACTCCTCCGAAGAAATCGACGACCTGCTCTCCACGTTTGAGCGCTACGGCATCGATATTTACGAAGACCTCGCCGCCGCCAAAGCCGCCCGCGCCACCGCCGATCCCGCCGTCGCCGAAGCCCCCGAAGTCGAATCCAAGGACGAACTTCCCGTAGCCGAGGATTCCAGCGAACTCGACCTGACGCCGGGAATGCTCGAAAAGACGAACGACCCGGTTCGCATGTACCTGCGCGAAATGGGCACCGTTCCGCTGCTGACGCGCGAAGGCGAAGTCGCCATCGCCAAGCGCATCGAGCGCGGCCAGTTGCTGGTGCTCAAGACGATCACGCGCTCCCCGATCATCCTGAAGGAACTGCTGACCATCGGCGAAGACCTGCGCAAGGGCACGCGCTCGATCAAGGAAATCGTCCAGTTCGACGACGAAGAGCTCACCGAAGAAAAGATCGAGAACAAGACCAAGAAAACGCTCAAGGTTCTCGACAGGATTGCGAAGCTTTACCTGGAATGTTTGAAAGAAGCCGCGAAGCTCGAGCGGATGCCGAAGTCGAAGAAGCGCCCCTACCTGCGCCTGAAATATCACGTGGCGCGACTGCGCATTGAGATGTCGCAGCTGGCGCGCTCGCATCGAATTTCACCTGTTCGAGAAAAAGCGCCTGATCGAAAAGATCCGCCACACCGTCGAGCGCCTGCAGTCCCTCGAGCGCGAAGCGGGAAAGCTCGAGCGCCGCGCCGACGCCTCCAAGGGCGACAACGCCGCCGAAGCGCGCAAGGAGCTTCGCTCGCGCCGCACCGAACTGCGCGAAATCGAAGTCTCCAGCGAAACCGGCCTCACCGACCTGAAGCGCATGCTCCAGGTGATACTTCGGGGAGAAGCCGAAGCCGAGCAAGCCAAAAAAGAACTGATCGAGGCCAACCTGCGCCTGGTCGTTTCCATCGCCAAGAAATATACCAACCGCGGCCTGCAGTTTCTGGACCTGATTCAGGAAGGCAACATCGGCCTGATGAAGGCCGTGGACAAATTCGAGTGGCGCCGCGGCTACAAGTTTTCCACCTACGCGACCTGGTGGATTCGCCAGGCCATCACCCGCGCCATCGCCGATCAGGCCCGCACCATCCGCATTCCGGTGCACATGATCGAGACGATCAACAAGCTGATCCGCACCAGCCGCCAGCTGGTGCAGGAACTCGGCCGCGAACCTACCTCCGAAGAAATCGCCAAGCGCATGGACATTCCCGTGGCGAAGGTGCGCAAGATTCTGAAAATCGCGCAGGAGCCGATTTCCCTGGAAACGCCGATCGGCGAAGAGGAAGATTCGCACCTGGGCGATTTCATCGAGGACAAGGCCGTCGTCTCGCCGTCCGACGCGGTCATCAATCTCAATTTGAAGGAACAGACTTCCTCGGTCTTGAAAACGCTGACGCCGCGCGAGGAAAAAGTCATCAAGATGCGCTTTGGGCTGGACGACGGCTCCGAACACACGCTCGAGGAAGTCGGCCAGTCGTTCGCCGTCACGCGCGAGCGCATCCGCCAGATCGAAGCCAAGGCGTTGCGCAAGCTGCGCCACCCGTCGCGTTCGCGCAAGCTGCGCGCCTTCCTCGAAGGCGCTTCGCGCGATTACCTGTAGGTCGCAATCGTCCCCGCTCGACGCTGTATCCTTCACTCCGGATTGTTTGTCATCTGGAAAGAAGTTAACAATCTCCCTGCTTCCAGAACAACCCGCCAAATGAAACGCTTCGTTTCGCGCCAGGGTAATGGACACGATACCGGAGGCGAATCCTGCCGGCCGGAACGCCGCGATCGAAGCTACACTTTTGTTGGAGCACCTACCGTTGGCCGAACGCATCAAACAGGACCCAATGCCGTCATCTTCCGTCTTGGGTTTCTTCATCGAGAATCCACTGCTGTCTCCTGTGCGCCTGGCGGCGTGGTCGGTTCTGACGAAGATTCTCGCGCGCAAGGATCTGGCCATCGTCGCGGTCGATCATGTACCGGAGCGCGCGTCAACCTACGAGTTGATTCGCCAAACGCGTCAGGAAACTTCCATGGTTCTCCTCGATTCCGAAGCCTTCTCGATTTGCGCGCAGGTGCGTGCCACGGCCAAGGTTCCGGGCGACGTCGCCGAAGTCGGAGTCTATCGCGGCGGTTCGGGCCGGTTAATCTGCGAGGGAAAAGGCGGACGTGCGCTGCACTTATTCGACACTTTCGACGGACTTCCGCCGGCCACGGAATGGGATCCCAAGTTCCGCCAAGGCGGTTTTGCTTCTTCACTGGAACAGGTGCAGGCCTATCTTCAGCGATTTCCCGGGGTGCAGTTCCACAAGGGTCTGTTCCCGGAAAGCGCCCAGGGCCTCGAAGATCTGCGTTTCTCGTTCGTTCATCTTGACGTGGATTTGTATCAAAGCACACTGAGCGGATTGCAATGGTTCTATCCCCGCATGAATCGCGGGGCGGTTCTGATTTCGCACGACTACACCATTGCCAAGGGTGTGCGGAAAGCCTTCGACGAATTTTTTATCGACAAGCCCGAATGCCTGATCGAACTTTCCGGCAGCCAGGTAGCGTTTGTGAAATTGTAGTGCCGGTACGTTGCAGCAATGCGTGAGTTGTCTTGCGTTTCGCCCCCGCCCCCCAAAAAAAACACGCGGTCAGAAGCTGCCGCGCTACCTGCTCCACTCGGAAATAATTTGCTCCAGGCCTTCGCGATACGTCGGATAGCGCGGCGCCCAGCCGAAATCGCGGCGAAATTTTGCGTTGCCGGTACGCGTGGACCGCGTGAAATACTCGAGCGTTTTTTCATCCACCAGCCATTTGGCCAGCCACTTGGGCACATTGCGCGGCGCCGGAGCGCCCAGGCGCTCCGCGAAATCCCTCAGGAACGCGCCGACCTGCACCGGTTCGTTGTCGACGATATGCCAAACGCCGCTCGTGGGCTTCTCCGCCGCGGCCACGTAAGCGCCGGCGGCATCGTTCGAATGAATCATGGACCATACCGCAGCGCCGCCGCCGATGACAGGCATCTGGCGTTTGCGCAACGCGTCGGCAATCATCCTGGTGTGCCCGGATTCGAAGTCGTAGAAATATCCGGCGCGAAGGATCGACACGGTAAAGCCTTCGGCCGATTCCGCCTCGCGCGCGATCGCTTCCGCGTCGATAGCCGATTGGATCGAGGGATCGGGGACGATGGGGGAATTTTCGTCGAACGGCGCGTCATTTTTCGGGCGCGCCACCCAGGCGATGCTTTGTTGCGTGTAATGCTTGGCGCCGATTTTGGCGGCGGCCTCGGTCAGGCAACGCGTTCCCTTGCGGCGGATGTGGTCGTTCATGGCCCAGTCGGCGGGCGTGGTTTTCTGTTTTACAGGGATGGCTGTCGCCGCGTGTATCACGGTGTCACAACCGTCGGCCGCCCGGGCGAGGGATTCCGCGTCAAAAAGATCCGCGTGGCGCGGTTCGCCTCCGGCTTCTTTCACCGCGGCTTCCGCTTTGGCGCTGCGCACCTGGCCGACCACCGCGTGGCCGCGCGCCACGAACTGCCGTACCAGCCGCCGGCCCAGCACTCCCGAAGCTCCCGCGATGAACACTTTCATCGAGCTGCTCCTCGTCGCGTCAAAAACGTTCAGGTCTCAGCGCGTGGAATTCTTTCCTCATCGCCCTGCCGGACCGCTCAGCTCGCCGGCTATCCCGGCGCCGGAGTGATTGCCTTTTCCGCGCCGCTCGAAAGCGCGCGCACGCGCAGTGCCGCCACCGCGCCTCCACCATACACCGCGCCCAGCAGCAGAAACGCCAGCGACAGCGTGTAGTGTTCCGCAAACGATCCAAGTAAATAACTCATACCCACCTGCAGAACGGTGGAGATTACGGCGAACGCGGACTGCGTGCGTCCCATCAAGCGGCGCGGCACCGCGGCAAGGATCGAGGACTGAGTCAGTACGCCGCCGAGCGCGCGGCAAAGGCCAAAGAGCGCGTTCATCGCAATCGCCACGCTTAACAGCCGCACGTACGGAAACAGTGTGTGTCCCACCGCCAAGGTCGCCAGCGCGAGGATCAGCACGCCGTACGGATTTCTGCGCGCCACTGTTCCCGCTGCCAGCCCGCCGACGATGGCTCCGGCGGCCCAGCCCATTTCAATGTATCCGTAGCCCGTGGCGCCGGAAAAGAGCAAATCCTTGGCCAATGCCACTACCAATACATTCGCGCTGATCACTCCGGCCATCATGCAGGCGTATGTGAATCCCAGGGCCATCACGCGCGGTTGCTGACGCAGGTAAGCGAGCCCCTCGGCGATATCCGCAAACACCCCGGACATGCCTCTCTCCGGCGCATCGGATTGCATGATCGTGGGTTCGGACATTTCCGGCGGCGCCTCAATGGTCGGCGAAGCGGCCACCAGCCCGGCCTTTTGAATTTCCCGCGGCGCGTAATAGCCGTGGCGCAGCAGCAAAAGACAAATTGCGGAAATCAGGTACGTGGTTCCATCAATGCCCAGAATTCCGCCCAATCCGGCGCGTTCATATACGAAGCCGACCAGCGCTCCCGCGGCGGCCATTCCCCCTTGCACGGCGATCAGCACGGTCGCGTTCGCCACGATCAGTTTTTCCGACGGCACAAGTTCCTGGATCAGCGCGTTGGTCGTGGACCAGTAAATTGCGAACCCCACTCCCAGCAATAACACCATCGAATACAGTTCCCACATGGCCAGATGCCGCGTGTAGGCCAGCGCGGCCGTGCCCAGCACGATCACGGCGCGCGCAGCGTCAATCGTGATCCCCAGGTAGCGCCGGTCCACCCGGTCAATCAGGACCCCGCCGAATGGCGGAACTACCAGGCCGGGCAAGGTGACCAGAATTACGATCAGGCTGACTTTCACCGTGGAGTGTGTTTCGCCCAGAACGTACCAGGTCACTCCGGCGAAATTCATGCCGGTGCCAAACAACGAAATGAGCATGGCGACGAAGAAAAAAGAAAATCCGGGAACGCGAAACAGCGCTCTCCAGCCTGGGGATGATGCTTGAGGTTCCGGGTCCATTGCAGAATCGCGCGAGCCACTCTTCGGCATCTGGGCCAAGTTTAGCGGCAATGGCCATTCAGGTCCAAGCAAATGAATCCGGCGGGTGGCCGGGCCGACACGGCGCGAAGTTGCGCGTGGATCGCGCAGGAGCGGGGGTGAGTGGCGGTTTCGAAAACGCTCCAGACTGACCCTTCACGTTCGTCTGCAACCCTCACATTCCACGTCTTGTTTCTGCGTTTACGCGCAATCGACGAATCGTTTATGCCTCCTTTATCCACAAAATCCTATCCTTAACCCAGGCGGACTCGCATCACGGCGCGCAAAGAGGGCGCGGCATAATGTTGACCGAGCAACTGGAACCCGGCCGGAGATTCGAGCACTTTCGCATCGAAGCGTTCGTCATTCGCACTTCGATGACCACGGTGTATCGCGCCACCGATCTGCGAACCGGACAACTGGTCGCCCTGAAAATTCCGCACCCCGAGCTGGAATGTGATCCGGCGTTCTACAGCCGCTTTCAGCGCGAAATTGCCATCGGGAAAAAGCTGAACCATCCGAATGTCGTGAAGACGTTCGACAGTGGAGATATGGACCAGCTCTGCATCGTCATGGAATGGGTGGTCGGGAAATTCCTGCGCGAAATTCTCACCAGCGAACGAAAGCTGCCCGTGGAGCGTGCCACACGCATTGCCCTCGGCGTGTGCGAAGCCCTCGAATATATTCATGGAATGGGCGTGGTGCACCGCGACCTGAAGCCGGAAAATATCATGGTCGGCGAAGGGGACGGCATCAGGCTGATCGACTTCGGAATTGCCGCGAGCGAAGGCATGCGCCGGCTCACATTCTCCAAATTGTCGAATGCGATGGGCACGCCGGACTACATTTCACCCGAGCAGATCAAGCGCAAACGCTGCGACGGGCGCAGTGACGTCTACGCCCTCGGCGTCATTCTCCACGAGATGCTGACCGGCTGCACGCCCTTCGACGGCCCCAATCCGTTTGCCGTGATGAATGACCGGCTGGTGAACGATCCGCCGTCCGCGCGCGAACTCAATGCCGAGATTTCCGTGCAGCTGCAGGAAATTCTGTTTCGCGCGATGGAGCGCGATCCTGAGGACCGCTTCAGCAGCGCGCGGGATCTGGCGGTGGCGCTCGAGCATCCGGAATGTGTCGAGCGAATCGATCGCTCCGCGCGCCAGGCGCGCAAGAGCCCGCGCCTGCCGTTTCTCAAAAGAATTCTGTCGTACACCATGCTGCTGATGATACCGGTCGTGATTTTTTCCCTGCTTCTGCTGGTTGCGCGCCTGAGGTAACTTCCCGTTCGCGCGCATCCGCGGAGTTTACGCCCGCTTGCTGGGCGCTCCGATCCGCAGTTTTCCCTTCACCACCAGGACCACCAGAATCGCGGGAGTGATGGCGATCGTGCCCAGCACCGCCAGCATCGGAATCTCGGCGTGGCCCACGAAAACCCACACGATCAGCGGCGCGTCAAACACCATCACCAGCACCGGCAGGACGCGCAAGAAAAACCGCGTCTGCCTGTCGGCTTCTCCCCGGTTCCATCCACACTGCGGGCAATAAGTTTTTCCCATGGCGTTTGCCGTGGGCATGCGGCAGTGCGGACATTCGGAGGTGGGCATGATATGCAGCAGCTTGTAACCGGTAAGAGAAAAATCAAAAAATGCGTTTGTCATTCTGAGCGGAGCGAAGAATCTCTCTTCGATCTAAGTGTAAGCGAAAGAACAAAGAGGGATTCTTCGCTCCGCTCAGAAAGACAACGTTTTGAGTTTTTCCGCAACCTGCTAGAAATTCCCCTGGTTCGGGCTGTACGGGCTGGCCAGATACTTCAGCGATTGCGCTTCATTCTTCGTGGGCAGCAAACGGTCCGGATCGAGCCGCACCATCACATAGCGGATATGGTCGTCGATCTTGGTGAACCAGTGCCCGGTTCCCGCGGGAATCACGATCATGTCTCCCGCTTTCAGTTCATGAACTTCCGGATTCTTGATCGAAGTGGCGCTGAACCCGGGACCATTCTGCTCGCGCACGGTTTTCAGCGTATTCGGCCGCGGCTTCGGATCGACCAGATCCGGCCCGGTCAAGAGCGTCGCCGAACCGTCAATGACGTAATACACTTCGCTCACCTGCTCGTGCTCGGCCACGGCTTCGGCCACCTGATTTTCCAGGCCTTCGGCGTGCCCCAGCTTGCCGCGATAAATGCTGCCGATCCCGACCTGCATTTTCCCGATGTCCACCAGGCGCACCTGCTGGTCCACCAGCTTGTGCTCGACGGCGCGCTGGTTATACGCATCCAGCTCGCTCTTGGGAACGTACACGGCCGAGCAATGATCGCAGGTGGGATGCGGCTCCGCTTGCTGCGCCAGCACCGGATACGCCGCCAACACCCCGCTCACAATCAGAACCTTAATTGCAAAATTTCGTATCCTCATGCCGTCCACCCCTTTTTTAAAGTAACAGCCCAGTCACTCGCTGCTTCAAATCCCGGACACCGCGCTCCGTCTTTCCAGTAACAGAACGTCCCGCCATCGCCCGCCCAAGGAGCCCAATCGCTCGCGGGTTCCGACGATCCGAAATCCATGGTTTTTGTGCAATTCCACGCTGGCGACATTTTCCGGAAAAATTCCGCCCTGCAGGGTCCATATGCCGTGGCGCTCCGAATTTTCAATCAGCGCCGCCAGCAATTTACTGCCGATACCCAGCCCGCGAACTTGTTGCGCTACATAAATGCTGACCTCGGCGACCCCGGCGTAGACGCACCTGCTGGACACCGGGCTGAGTGCGGCCCAGCCCACTACTTGATTTTGCAATCGTGCCACAAGCCGGCCCGTTTGAAGGTGGCCTGCATCCCAAGCCGACCATTCCGGCGGAGTGTTTTCGAATGTGGCATTCCCGGTGCTGATCCCGTCGGCGTAAATCTCCCGCACGGCGGGCCAGTCCTTTTCGGACATCGTTTCAATCGCGATGGATGCTGAGTCCGGTAGCCGCATGGATATGAACTTATTAGATCAAGCAGGCACTGGAATGCAAAGAAATTCATTTCAGATTCCGCTATTCAATGCAAAATACGACCTGGGATGTATGACTGTGATGTGTAAATGACCCCGCTGGTCGAGTTGCGCGGACTTACCGTCGAGATACCCACGCCCGCGGGCTGGATTCGCCCGGTGGACGACGTTTCCTTATCGCTGGATCCCGGTGAATCGCTGGGAATTGTCGGCGAATCGGGCAGCGGGAAATCGATGCTGGCGCTGGCGCTGATGGGCCTGCTTCCGCCGGGAGCGCGTGTGCGCGGCGAAGCTTGGTTCACCGGCGCATCGTCGGCCCCCGGCGCGGATGGCACCGCCGCCGCGCGCGTGAACTTGCTCACGCTCGGCGAACGCGAACGCATCGCCGTGCGAGGGCGGGACATGGCCATGATTTTTCAGGAGCCCATGACCGCGCTTAATCCGGTGATGCGTGTCGGGGCGCAGATTGCCGAAGCGATCGAGGCGCACACTCCCGGACTTGCGCGCCAGGAAATCGGCCGGCGCGTTGCCGCTGCGCTGGAGCGCGCCGCGGTGCCGGAGCCGGAGTTGCGCGCCCGCCAATATCCGCACCAGCTTTCCGGCGGGTTGCGCCAGCGGGCCATGATCGCCATGGCGCTGGCAGCCGGCGCGGGAGAAGCAGCGTCCGCGAATGGCAGTAACTCGCCACTGGCTGCGAGCGGACGGCGTCCATCCTCGCCGCGCCTGCTGATTGCCGATGAACCGACCACCGCGCTGGACGTCACGGTGCAGAAACAAATTCTCGAACTGCTGGCGCGGTTGCGGCGCGATCTGGGTCTGGCGCTGCTCTTCATCACCCACGATCTCGGTGTTGTGGCGCAGGTGGCCGATCGCATCGCGGTTACTTACGCGGGGCGAATTGTGGAGGAAGGGCCGTCGCGCGAAGTGCTGGAACGTCCGCGACACCCCTACACCGCGGGATTACTGAGGGCCTCGCCGCAACTAGTACGGCACAAGCTGGAACCGATTCCGGGAGCCGTGCCTTCGCTGACCGCGCTGCCTCCTGGCTGCGCCTTTGAGCCTCGCTGTCCGCTGCGAATCGCGGAATGTGCCGCGGCCATGCCAGACCTGCGCGATGCCGGCCCGGATCACCGCGCGCGCTGCATCTTAATTCCATGAATTTTCACGAAAGCGCCCGTGTAAAATCGGAGTGATTTGAGTAGCACAGGTTTCAGATGCCGCGGACAAATCCAATCCGTTGTCATTCTGAGCGAAGCGAAGAATCTCTCTTCGATCTAAGTAGAAGCAAAAAACAAAGAGAGATTCTTCGCTTCGCTCAGAATGACAAAGCGGGGCATTTTTTCCGCGGCCAGTTCAGTTCGTGAACTTCGAGATGATCGATTTTGATCGTTGAGAACGGGGTGCAATCTAAGATGAGCACCGAATCGAGCCACAAGGAAATTATTCGCGAACGCTTCACGGAAACGGCCGATGTTTTCGCGCGCACCGTGCGGCGTACACGAAGCGAAGAGGCCGAGGAACTCGCCCGGCGCGTGACGAACGGCCTGCCGCATCCCGAAACCCTCGTGGCCATCGATCTCGCCTGCGGCCCCGGAACGTACACGCGCCCGCTGGCAGCCCGCGTGCGCCACGCCATCGGCGCAGACCTCACTCCGGCCATGGTGGAGAAAGCCCGCGCGGAGGCTGCGCGCGACGGCATCAGCAATATTGAATTCGTCTGCGCCGATATTTACGCGCTGCCCTTTGCCGACGGCTCCGCCGGTATCGTTTCCTGCGGATACGCGTTTCACCACATGACGGACCCGTCGCGCGCCCTGGCTGAAATGGTGCGCGTGCTGCAACCGGGAGGCCGAGTGGCCATCACAGACATCATCGTTCGTGAGGGATGCGACGGCGAGTTTCAGAATCACGTGGAGCGCGTGCGCGATCCGTCGCACACAGTCACCCAGAGCGTGGCGAATTTCCGCGCCATGGCCGAGGGCCTCGGCCTGCTCGTAGTTTCCGAAAATCTGCATGACAACGGGCACGACTTTAATGTGTGGATGGGCAATGCCGGAAAAGCTCCCGGCGATCCGGTCTATCAGGAAACGCGCGCCCTGATGGAGAGCAAGTTGGAAAACGATAATTCGGGATTCCGGCCGCGCCGCTCTGACAGCGTGCCAAGCGGCTTGGAGTTCATGCACACCGTGCTGCTCCTGATTGCGGAGAAGCCTCATTAAGAATTGGCACTAAGCATGTAGCGCCCGCCTTGAGGCGAGCGTTGTAATTGGTATCGAAATGTCCGCCTGAAGGCGGGCGCTACAAAAACGATCATGGCAACCGCGCCACCACTACTCCTCGAAGCGCGCAACCTGCGCAAGACCTACTCGGCCGGCGGGATCGCCGCCTGCGACGACGTGTCGCTGGAACTTTCCGCCGGCGAGACGCTGGCCATTGTCGGCGAGTCCGGCAGCGGAAAAACGACGCTGGCGCGCATGCTGCTGCGCCTGATCGAACCAGACTCCGGCGAACTGCTGGTCGAGGGCCGCGATTTTCTGGCCGCGCGCGGCGCCGAATTGCGCGCCCTGCGCCGCGAAATGCAGATGGTGTTTCAGGATCCCTTCGCTTCGCTGGACCCCCGAATGCGCGTGGGCGCGATTGTCGAAGAGCCGCTGGAGATTCACGAGCCACGGTTATCCCGCGAAGAGCGGCGCTCGCGCGTGATTGAAATTCTGCGCGCTGCAGGTCTCGGCGAGGATGCGCTGGCCCGCTACCCGCACGAATTTTCGGGCGGCCAGCGCCAGCGCATCGGCATCGCGCGAGCGTTAGTGCTCCGCCCGCGCCTGGTGGTGGCCGACGAACCGGTTTCCGCGCTGGACGTTTCCGTAGGCGCGCAGATTCTGGAGTTGCTGCAGAATTTGCAGCGTGATTTTGCGCTGACCTATCTGATTATTTCGCACAGCCTGCCGGTGGTCGCGCAGCTTGCCACGCGCATCGCCGTCATGCAGGGCGGCCGCATCGTCGAATCCGGTCCCGCCGAGCAGATTCTTCGTGCGCCGGAGCATCCCTACACGCAATCGTTAATCGCCGCGATTCCTGCCTTGCCCGCCTCGATTTAAGTAGCACAGACTTCAGTCTGTGGATTTCCGTAACAACTCCCAGGCTTAGAGTGAAATGGCGATCCCTCAACGGGTGGCAGCATGTTTGAAGTTGAATCGACGAGGTAAGAACCGATCTTGCTCGCATCTGAGGTTTTTAGTGAGGTGATGGAATCCCACAGACTGAAGTCTGTGCTACTCAAGCCGCTCTTCGGCAATCTCCGCACTGTCCTGCTAAACTCGCACTGTGAATTTTCACTTTGAGGTTTTGAAAACCGATCCGACCGGCGCGCGCCTGGGGCGCCTCACCACGCCGCACGGCGTGATCGATACGCCGGCGTTCATGCCGGTGGGCACCGCGGGCACGGTGAAGGGCCTCACGCAGCAGGCGCTGACGGAACTCGGCGTGCAGATTCTGCTGGGGAACACGTATCACTTGTATCTGCGTCCCGGCCACGAACGCATCCGCAATCTCGGCGGCCTGCATCGCTTCATGTCCTGGCCGGGGTCGATTCTCACCGATTCCGGCGGTTTTCAGGTCTTCAGCCTGGCGGAGTTGCGGAAAATTTCCGACGAAGGCGTGGTCTTCCGCTCGCACCTGGACGGTTCCGAACATTTTCTTACGCCCGAAAAATCGATTGAGATCCAGCAGGCCCTCGGTTCGGACATCGCCATGGTCTTCGACGAGTGCATCGAGTATCCCGCGGACCATGCCCGCGCCGCCGACGCCATGAAGCGCACCACCGCGTGGGCGCGGCGCTGCCGGGACTACGCCCAGGCGCAAAGGAGAGCGGAAAGCAATTCGCAAAACGGCGGCGGCCTGACGAACGCACAAGCTTCCACCAATCCGGGGCAATCCATATTTGGAATCGTGCAGGGCGGCATGCACGCGGACCTGCGCCGCGACAGCGCGGGGCAACTTGTCGATCTCGATTTTCCGGGCTACGCGATCGGCGGTTTGGCCGTGGGCGAGCCGCACGCGCTATCCATAGAGATGGCTGCGCTGTCTGCGGAGCTGCTTCCCAAGGACCGCCCGCGATACGTGATGGGCGTGGGGCTGCCCGAGCAGCTCGCCGACTACGTTCGCTGCGGCGTGGACATGATGGATTGCGTGCTGCCGACGCGCAACGCGCGCAACGGGTGCCTCTTCACCAGCGCCGGGCGCGTGAACATCCGCAACGCCAGGTACGCTGACGATCCGCGCCCGCTGGACGATCGCTGCTCCTGCATGGTCTGCCAAACGTACTCGCGGGCCTACCTGAGGCACCTGTTTCATGCCAACGAAATCCTGGCCTCTATCCTGAACTCCCATCATAACGTTGCATTTTTCCTTGACATTATGGGCAAGATTCGACAGGCTATCGCGTTCGGGGAACTGGCGGAATTCTCCTCGGAGTTCCAAGCGCGCATTGCTGCGGGTGATTCCTGAGGCAGGCTGGTGGCACGGCCTGCAAGGGTCAGAATGCGCGGCGAGTCTCGGGATAGAATCGCCGGAACGGTCACGTGGTCCTGCCCTCCGGGTGGAATTCGAGGGACGGGATTGCAAGCGTCATCCGCGCGGAAACGTGCTGGGAATAATCGTAACGAGAGGATGGGGTCGCAGCAATGTCTACTGTTGTTTTCACCGGCAAATCTGACGTTAATGGCCCAGGCTTCGGGCTCTGACATGTTGAAACAGTTCGCGCCCCTGGTCATTATCATGGGCATTTTTTATGTCCTGCTGATCCTGCCCGCGCAGCGCCGTCAGAAAAAGACCCAGGAAATGATCAACGCCCTGAAAAATGGAGACAAAGTTGTCACCACGGGCGGACTGATGGGCACGATTGTGGGAATTGAGGGCGATTCGGTCCAATTGCGAATCGCCGATCAGGTCAAGGTGAAGGTCCTGCGTTCCGCGGTCACCGGTCTGCAACCAGATGGTAAGGAGGAGTCGTAGGGCCGGGATCGGGCGCGGGCGCTTTCTGTGGCCCGCCAAAAAGACGATACGCTCCATTTAATACTGACGAGGTAGAGTGACTGACGGCACCTGTGGAGTCCTGAGCCAGTTCAAGCCATGAATTCTAATCTCAAGTGGAAAGCGCTATTCATCGCCGGGGTCATTGTTTTTTGTCTTATCGGCCTGGTGGGCCTGCCGGATTTCCCGCCCAAGTCCGTGGCCGGGCTCAAATCCAATTTCGTGAAGCAAATCAAGCTCGGACTGGACCTGCAGGGCGGCACGCACCTGATCCTTCAGGTGCAGGTGCAGGAAGCGATCAGCCAGGAAACGGACCGCACGCTGGACCTGCTGACCTCCATGCTGCGCGATAAAACCATCCGTTACGATGACGTCCGCAAGCTCAGCGACACCCAGATTCTGGTTCACAACATTGCCCCCGAGCAGGCCGGCGCGGCGCGCAACCTGATCACCGACCAGTTTCCCGAGTGGGATATTTCTTCCGCGCCCGGCGAACAATCTGGCTACCTGGTTACGCTGAAGCCCACCACCATCAGCCAGATTCAGCAATCCACGATGGATAAATCGGTCGAAGCCATCCGGCGCCGTATTGACGCGCTTGGTTTGCGCGAACCGATCGTGGCGCCCTACGGCCAAGGCGACAACGAAATCATCGTCGAATTGCCCGGAGAAGACGATCCCAACCATGCCAAGAGCGTGATTCAGGAAGGCGGCCGGCTGGAGTTGACGCTGGTCGTCGATCCGACCACGTATCCTTCCGAGTCCGCAGCTCTGGCGGCGCACGGCGGCGTGCTTCCTCCCGATTCGCAATTGCTTCCCGCAAAGAGCACCGATCCGCGCTCCACTTCCGAAAACTGGTACGTGGTGTCCCGCATACCGGCTGTTACCGGGCAGGACGTTCGCGACGCGACGCCCACGCGCAGCACCAAAAACATCGGCTACTACGATGTGAACTTCGTGCTTTCCACGGAAGTGCGCAACCGTTTCGGCGATTTCACCGAACATAACGTCGGCCATCCCATGGCCATCGTGCTGGACAATCGCGTGATCACCGCTCCGATCATCAACAGCCGCATTGAAGACAACGGGGTGATCGAAGGCCAGTTCGGTGAAGCGGAAGCCAAGGACCTGTCGCTGGTGTTGAGCGCCGGCGCGTTACCCGCGTCGATCAAGTACCTGGAAGAGCGCACGGTCGGTCCGTCGCTCGGAGCGGATTCCATTCGTCACGGCGTGCAGGCCTCCATCATCAGCCTGCTGGTCGTGATGGTCTTCATGGTGTTCTACTACCGCTCTCCGGCGTCAACGCCGTGGTCGCGTTGATTCTGAACCTGGTGATTCTCCTGGCCGCCCTGGCCTATTTCGGCGCAGTACTCACCCTGCCCGGAATTGCCGGCGTGATCCTGACAATCGGCATGGGCGTCGATTCCAACGTGCTGATCTTCGAACGCATTCGCGAAGAATTACGCGCTTCGAAAGCGCCGGTTTCCGCGGTGGACATGGGTTTCAAGCGCGCTTTCCTGACTATCATCGACACGCACGTGACCACCATCGTTTCCGCGATGTTTCTGTTCGTGTTTGGAACCGGGCCGATCCGCGGATTCGCGGTCAGCCTTGCGGTCGGTTTGCTGGCCAACCTGTTTACCTCGGTCTATGTATCGCGCGTCATCTTTGATTGGCACCTGGCGAAAATGCCCCGCGAGGCGGAATTGAGCATTTAATTGCACGATTTTGGGGTTTGGGAGCATGTTCTACCTGTTTAACCCGATTTAACCAGAATTTTGAAGGGGTACCCTGATAGAGGGGCGTCGGGCGCAAGTAGATTCTAAGAATCAGTTCGATTTTGGGAACAAATCCAACTACGTTGGTGTCCAACTCTAACGGGTCAGAGTGAGCATGGAATTTTTCAAGCAGGTAGATCTGGACTGGATGGGCAAGGCCAAGTACTTCTTCGGCCTGTCCGGCCTGTTATTGCTTGCCGGCATCGCTTCGATTGTGGCCAACGACGGTCTCTTCTATGGCATTGATTTTAAAGGTGGTACGGTCGTTGACGTACGCTTTTCGAATCCCCCGCCGATCGACGCCCTTCGCAATGGAATGTCACAGCAGGGCATCGGCAACAGCACCATCGTTCCGGTCAGCGACCTGAATGGCGAGTGGAAACGAAGTGCTGATTAACCTCGAGGAAAAAGGCCAGGGCGCGGAAGCGCTGGACGCCGGCAAGACGGCGATCCTGAATGTCCTTCACGCCACCCTGGGCGCGGGCGAGGCCGGCAAGCAGGATTTCAATGCCGCTGCTCCGGACTCCATCGCCGATGTCCTGACCCGCAAGGATCCCCTGACGCTCGGCACGTCGGCGGGTGATCGCTATACGCAATTGGCGAAAGACTGGCCACTATCGCGATCGCGATCGCCGGGGCATTGTCACAGATCTCGGCCAGCTTTCCGCCGCCGGAGCGAATGCCGATGTGATCGCGGCGCTGCGCGATTCGTTCTACACCAGTCAGTTCGCGATCGTCAATGTGGAGATCGTCGGTCCGAAAGTCGGCTCGGAACTGCGCAGCCAGGCGGTGGTGGTCACGCTCTACGCCCTGCTCGGAATGCTGGTTTATATTGCATTTCGATTCGAGTGGGTGTACGGTGCTGCGGCAGTATTGGCCGTGTTTCACGACGTTCTGATTACGCTGGGTCTTTTTTCCATCTTTCATTTTGAGATTTCGCTGACGGTCATTGCGGCGCTCTTGACGCTCGTCGGTTACTCGATGAATGACACGATCGTGATCTTTGACCGGATTCGCGAAAATGCGCGCCTGATGCGCCGCGAATCGTTCAAGGACATCGTGAACCGCTCGATCAATCAGACGCTGTCCCGCACCATCCTGACCAGCGGCCTCACCTTTCTGACGGTGCTGGTCTTGTTTCTGATGGGCGGTCAGGTGCTGCGCGCTTTTTCCTTTGCATTGGTGGTTGGAATTCTGGTAGGAACGTACTCCAGTTTTGGCATTGCGGCGCCTTTGGTTGTCGCCTGGAACAACTGGCGTGGTCAGGGTGCAGCCGTAGTAGCATCCGGAACCGCAGCCGGTACTAAACTCCGGAAAACCTAGGGGCGCTGCGGCGCCCTCGCGGTCCGGTTAACAGATGTCCTGGAATTTTTCGGCGGAGGAACGCACGATGTTTGACGACATGCTCGAATCAACAAACGAAAAGAAGAAGACAAATAAGGGTTGGGGTTTCGTTCTTTCCGGCGATCGTGCAGGCCGTGATCCTTGCCGTCCTGATCTTGATTCCCTTGATTTACACCGAGGCGCTGCCGAAGGCGATGCTCTCGACTTTGCTGATCGCCCCACCGCCTCCTCCGCCACCGCCTCCTCCGCCGGCGGTCGTAAAGACTGTCGTCAAGCCGGTGGCGCGCTTGATCAATCCGGAAAACTGATGCAGCCGCGCGCGATTCCGAAGGAAGTGGCCGTGTTTAAGGAAGCCGAACTTCCTCCGGACGTGATTAACCACGTCGGGCAGACGGGCGGCGTGTTTGGCGGCATTCCGGGACAGGGTATGGTCGCGTGCCATGGCACCGCCACCGCCGAAGCCGACGGCTCCGACCCGCGTCAAGCAGGGCGGTAACGTGACAGCCGCGTCGATCATTACGCAGACGCGTCCCGTGTATCCTCCGCTCGCGCGGCAGGCCCGCATTCAGGGTAATGTGGTTCTACACGCGATCATCGACAAGGACGGCAAGGTAGCCCAGCTCGAAGTGATCTCCGGCCACCCGCTCCTGGTGCAGGCTGCGCTGGATGCCGTGAAACAATGGCGCTACAAACCGACGCAGCTGAACGGCGATCCGGTGGAAGTCGACACGACGATTACAGTCACGTTTACGATGGGTGGTTAAGAATTGTTTGAGCAGGAAGGCAGCCTGGGGGACGGTCTTCCGGTCAAATGGAAGCCCGCGAATTGAGACCGCCATCTGGGAGTGGGCCGGGACCGGCAAAGCCGGTTCCAGCCCGCAAGATTGAAACGAACAGAAATAAAAAGGAGCGAATCACATGCTTGGTCATCTAGCCGTACTCGGCAATGAACATGTACGTCCTGCAGGGCCAGTGGGATCTGCGGGCCATGTGGGGCAGCATGAGTATCATCGCGAAGGTCGTCGGTGTTCATTCTGTTTCTTCTGTCCGCATGGTCACTCGGCGTCATGATCGATCGCGTGCTGATGTACAGCGCGGCACGCAAACAGTCCCGCGTATTCGTTCAGCAGGTTGCCGGCGCCCTGCGCGAAGGCAAGCTGGACGAAGCCATCTCCATCGCCGAGCGCAACAAGAAGAGCCACATCGCCAAGGTCGTCGCCACCGGCCTCTCCGAATTCCAATCCGCATCCTCGCAAGTTGCTGACGCCGAAGTGATCGAAGCCGCCAAGCGCGGTCTGGATCGCTCCGTGGCCATCGTGCACGCCGAAATGAAGCGCGGCCTTTCCGGCCTCGCCACCATCGGTTCGACCGCGCCGTTCGTCGGACTGTTCGGCACCGTGGTCGGCATCATCAACGCGTTTAAGGGAATTGAAACCACGAAAGCGACCGGGTTGTCGGCCGTCGCCGGCGGTATTTCCGAAGCGCTCGTCACCACCGCGCTCGGCTTGCTCGTGGCCGTGCCTGCCGTGTGGGCGTACAACTACTTCACCAACAAGGTTGAGGCGTTCGACGTCGAAATGGACAACTCCTCGATGGAATTGGTCAACTACTTCATCACGCGCCGGGCAGGCGGAAAGAAGTAACCCATGGCATACAAGCCAAGCATCGGCGCACCGATGTCGGCGCCGAACGTGATTCCGATGGCCGACATCATGCTCGTGCTGCTGATCATCTTCATGGTGGTCACGCCCATGCTCACGAAGGGTTTGTCGGTGGAGTTGGCCAAGGTCAACAATCCCTCCGACATGCCCGATGCCGACAAGGATGACGCGGTCATCGTCGGCATCTCGGCGAGCGGGGACGTCTATCTCGGCAGCGCCAAGTCGGACATTTCGCAGATTGCGGATCAGGTTCGGGACCGTATTTCCAACAAGCTGGACAAGACCGTGTTCGTCAAGAGCGACGGTCGCGCCAAGTATGGCGACGTGGTCAAGGTTGTGGATGAGATTCGCTCCGCGGGCGTCGATAACGTCGGCCTGATCACCGACAAGCCGAACAGGGACTCGGCGGACCGCTCCACCACCGCCAGCCGGCGACTTTTTATCGGGAAGCGCGGTCCTGGACCTCGCTTCCCGATTTCGTTTCGCTTATTCATCCGTCCCGGTGCTGGCATGCCGGGACGCGGAATTTGAATCAGGAGCCACGACAATGGGAATGGACGTTGGAGGAAAAGAGGGCGGCGCGATGGCGACGATGAACGTCGTGCCGCTGATCGATATTCTTCTGGTGCTGATCATCATCTTCATGGTCATCACGCCGCTGACGCCGAAAGGCCTGGACGCGCTGGTGCCGCAGCCCGCGCCGCCGAACCAGAACCAGCAGCAGGACATCACGCAGAAGACGATCGTCGTTCAGATTCTGGACACCGGAAAGCTGAAGATTAACGATGAGGACGCCACCTGGGATTCGCTCGGGCCGCGCCTCACCGACGTCTTCAAGGAACGCGCCGAAAAAGTCGCCTTCGTCAAGGGCGATGACGCGGTGCGCTTTGCCGATGTCGCCAAGGCGATCGACGTCATGCGCGGTTCCGGCATCGACAAGGTCGGATTGATTACCGCCAATCTTGAAGCCGGAAAGTAGCTCACGTCTGGCTGCCGCCGGCCGGCCTGCTCTCTGTGTTGCCGGTTTTTTGCCTTCCCAAAATAATGTTGCTTTGATCCGGGGCCTTGCTGGTGTAGAGTGTGCGGCTGTGGCTCGGTCCTGCAAGGTTCTGGGTGGCGCGGGAACTAACGATGCGCGTTTTGTGCATCGTGGGACCTCCGGAACAAGCGTCGCGTAACTTCATTGCCCTCTCGGGGGAATACAAAATATTCGCGGGGACGGATTGTTTGCCATGAATCCTTTTGCGCATTTTCGGCACTCCAAAAACAAAAATTCCGTGGCGCTGTTCGCGGTGGCCATGATCGCGGTCGGCTTCGGCGCGTCGGGCTGCGACAAGCTGAAGGCGCGTGACCAGCTCAATAAGGGCGTCGCCGCCTATCGCGATGGCAAGTACGATGCAGGCATCGAGTACTTCAAGGAAGCGAAGGATAACGATCCGACGCTGACCAACGCCCGCCTGTATCTCGCCACGGCCTATGCCACGCAGTACATTCCTGGCGCGCCCTCGGACGAAAACATTCGCATGGGCGAGGCGGCCGTAAAGGAATTCCAGGACGTGCTCTCCGCGGATGCCAACAATATTTCCGCCATCGACGGTATCGGCTCGATCCTCTTCAACATGGCCGGCACTCCCTACACGCGGTGCCGCTTCGAGGAATCCAAGACCTACCACATGAAGCACATCGCCCTGAAGCCTGAGGATCCCGAGCCGTACTACTGGATCGGCGTGATCGACTGGACGCTGACCTATCGCGCCAACCTCGAAATGCGCGGCACCTGGCGCCTGGCGCATGCCGGCAAGCCTCTCAAGGACGACGACCCGATGCCGCCCGATGTTCGCGCCGATTACATCAAGAACAACGGCCAGCTGATCGACGAAGGCATCGACAACCTGAAGAAGGCCCTCGAGCTTCGCCCCGAATACGACGACGCGATGGCCTATCTGAACCTGCTCCTGCGCCGCAAAGCTGACGAAGCCGCGACGCCCGACGAACGCGCCGGCCTTGCTGAAGCAGGCGGACGATACTGGTCGACAAGGCCAAGGAAATCAAGCAGAAGAAGATGGAAGCCCCAGCCAAGCCGTAGCGATTGGCAGGCTGCGATCTTCTGAGAGTTGCGAAAAGGCGGTCCGGAAACGGGCCGCCTTTTGTTTTGTGCCTCCGATGGCTTGGCTGGTACATTCCCGGCACACCCTGGACGAGCCCCCTGGAACTCTTTTCCCCCTCGGGCATCAAATAGACATAAAATAGACAAAACATGTCTTCGCTGGAAAAGCCGGTAGGGCTTTCTTCCCTGGTCGGCGTTGGCGCCAGGACTGAGCGCACCACGAAGGCTCTACAGGTGCGTTTCATCGAGCTGGTTGAGAAAGTCCGGCAGACGCGCCCGGCGAGCGATATTGAGCTGCTGCGGCGCGCCTTTGACTTTGCCGCCGAGCAGCACCGCGCCCAGCTTCGCAAGTCGGGTGACCCCTACCTTTCGCACCCCCTCGAAGTCGCCCACATCCTCGCGGACATGAAGCTGGACATCACCACGCTGTGCGCCGCGCTGCTGCACGACGTGGTGGAGGACACGCGCGTCTCGACGCAGCGCATTGCCGAGCGCTTCGGGCCCGAGATCGCGACGCTCGTCGAAGGCGTCACCAAGATCAACCGGCTGGACCTGCTGGCTCCGGAAGCGCGCCAGGCGGAAAACGTTCGCAAAATGCTGCTGGCCATGGTGAACGACGTTCGCGTGGTGGTCGTGAAACTGGCCGACCGTCTGCACAACATGCGCACCCTCGGGTTTCTTGCGCCGGAAAAGCAGCAGCGCATCGCGCGCGAAACCCTGGATATTTATTCTCCGATCGCGCACCGCCTGGGAATGGGTTTGATCCGCGGCGAGCTCGAAGATCTGGCCTTCAGCTATCTGGAGCCGGAAGCGTATCGCAGGAACTGCAGAAGACAGTGGTCGCCAAGCGCAAGGAGTTCGAAACGTTTCTTGCGGATTTGAAGGACTCGATCCGCAAGCGCCTGGAGGAAAACGGGATCTCCGCGGACGTCGATGGCCGCGTGAAGCGCCTGTATTCCATTCACCAGAAAAGCTTGCGCCAGCACCGCACCGTCGATCAGATTTACGATCTGCTGGCCGTGCGCGTGATCACCGACACGATTCGCAACTGCTACGCCGCGCTGGGCGTGGTCCATCAGGTCTGGCGGCCGGTGCCCGGACGCTTCAAGGATTACATCGCCATGCCGCGGCCGAACCTGTACCAGTCGCTGCACACCACGGTGATCCACGCGGGGCAAACGTTTGAGGTGCAGATCCGCACCCAGGAAATGCACCGCATCGCGGAGCAGGGCGTCGCCGCGCACTGGCGCTACAAGGACGGCAAGGACGTTTCCGACGCGGACGATCAGCGCATCCTGTGGATGCGCCAGCTGATCGAGTGGGTCAAGGAAATGCAAGAGCCCTCGGAGTTCATGGCCACGCTGAAGGTGGACCTGTATCCCGAGGAAGTCTACGCCTTCACGCCCAAGGGAAAAGTGCTGGCGCTGCCGCGCGGCGCGACGCCCGTCGATTTCGCGTATGCCGTCCACACCGAAGTCGGCAATCAGTGCATTGGCGCGAAGGTGAACGGGCAGATCGTTCCGCTGCGCCACAGCCTGTCCAACGGCGACGTGGTCGAGGTACTGACGCAAAAGGGCCACGTGCCCAGCCGCGACTGGCTGAACTTCGTGCGCACCTCGCGCGCCCGCAGCAAAATTCGCCACCACATCAATTTCATCGAGCGCAGCCAGGCCACGGAAGTGGGACGCCGCCTGCTGGAGCGCGAAGCGCGGCAGGTGGGCCGCAGCCTGAAGAAAATTCCGGAGGAAGATCTGCTGCGCGTGGCCACCGAATACGGTTGCGCCAAGCTGGAGGATTTGTTCGCCGATCTGGGCTACGGCAAATATTCGGCGCGGCAGATTATTTCCAACGCGCTTGCGCGAACCGCTGGCGCCGGCACACGCCGGAAAAGTCGAAGGACGATCCCTCGACGCGGCTGGTCTCCACCGTCAAGCGCATGCTGCGCGTCGGCGAGGCCACGCTGCAGGTCGGCGGCCAGAGCGACCTGATGGTGTTCCGCGCCAAGTGCTGCAACCCGATCCCCGGCGACGAGATCGTGGGGTACGTCACGCGCGGCCGCGGAGTGGCCGTGCATTCCAACTCCTGTCCCAACGTCCAGAATTTGCTTTACCAGGTGGAGCGCCGCATTGACGTGGAGTGGGGCGGCGCCAACCGGCGCTACTTACCCCGTTACCCTGCTGATTCGCGCGCAGGACCGGCCCGGCATGCTGGCCGACATTACCGCGGTCATCAGCGAGACCGGCTCGAATATCCGAACCCTCGGCAGCCACCCCGACAATTTGCACGCCCGCATCGACCTCACCCTGGAAATCAGCGACCGCAAACAGCTCGAACGCATCACCGCCAACATTCGCAAAATTTCCGGAATATTCGGTGTGGAGCGCCTCTATAACGTGTAGCACAGCGACTCTTCGCTGTGCGATTTTTGGGATCACAGTCACATAGGCGCCGGCACGTTCAACTCACAAACCCGCACAGCGAACAATCGCGGTACTACTGGGAGTTTATCTTCGCGGCACACGCCGCTCCGGCGCTCCCCCGCTCGGTTACAATTTAAGAATGCGCTCTCCGCGTCGATGGCCGTTCGCTTTGCTGCTGGCCGCTTGTGTATCCGCGCGGCGCCTGCAAATCCGCGCCGAAGCCGGACAATGACCAGGCCGTGCAGATGGCCATGTGGCTGGACAGCGTCCCCGAGCTGAAATCCATGGGCGTATCCAACGCGGAAATCGGGGAGCTGAGCAAAGCGCACGAAGCAGGCCTTACCGATCCCTCCACCGTGGTTCTGATCAAGTACGCGCGGGAACGCAAAGTGCCTTTTGCCG
Organism: uncultured Acidobacteriota bacterium; assembly: GCA_963774805.1. Classification (GTDB taxonomy): domain Bacteria; phylum Acidobacteriota; class Terriglobia; order Acidiferrales; family UBA7541; genus Palsa-360. The sequence goes on along the minus strand of CAVZGK010000016.1, from coordinate 137,262 downwards.
ACGGCCAGCCGATCGCCGATCTGCTGCGCGTCGGTTCCTCCGAGCAGACCGTGCTGGAACTGGCGCGGCTGAACCAACTTGGGCATCTGGGCAGGACAGGCCGTTGCGATGCGCCTAACAGGACTTTCCGACAGGATTATTCTGGCCGTGGCGCAGCGCCGCTCCCAGGGCTTGCCGGTGCTGTCCGGCGAGAAGCTCGGGCAATTGAAGAACACCGGCGTGAGCGATGCGGAGCTTCTGGAGATGGTGCAGAAAGGCACTTCCGACCAGGCCGCATCGAGCTTTATCGCCCAGCGCGAACGCGCCGCCGGGGGCCATAAATTCGTGTATCAAACGCATGCCCACAAATAATGGCGGTAAATTCACCGATCGCAGGATTTCCCTTTTCTGCCATCGCTTATCCCGTATATCCTCACTGAATTACAATTCCAGAGCGCGCGAAGTGCGCGTGCTCATGAACGGAACCCGTGACTCCCGTGAAACTTGAAATCGTGCAGGCCGGAAATCCCATCTTGCGGCAGCGCGCGCGGCCGCTGAGCATGGAGGAAATTCGCAGCCGCGAAATTCAGAAGCTGATCGAATCGATGCGCACCAGCATGCATGAGGCGCCGGGCGTCGGGCTGGCCGCGCCGCAACTGGGGCTGGCGCTGCAGCTCGCGGTGATTGAAGACCGCGAGGAGTATCACAAGGAAGTTCCCGAAGGGCTGTTGCGCGAACGCGAGCGCACGCCGGTGCCGTTCCACGCCATCATCAATCCGGTGATTGAGGAAATGACGGACCAAACCGCCGAATTTTATGAGGGCTGCCTCAGCCTGGCCGGCTTTTCCGCCCTCGTTCCGAGAGCCCGCGGCGTCCGCGTTTCCTGCCTGGATGAACGCGGCCAGCATAAAGTGATCGAAGGGTTTCGGATGGTACGCGCGAATCCTGCAGCACGAGATCGATCACCTGAACGGCGACGCTTTACATTGACCGCATGCACTCGCGGTCTTTCACCTCGACGGAAAATTTGACGGAATTCTGGAAGGGCAAGCCAGTCAGTGAAATCAAAAAAACGCTGGCCCGGGAATAGCGCCAGGCGAATCCCTTTTGAAGGTTGGACAGTCTGCGGAGAGGCTAAAAACGTTGTCATTCTGAGCGAAGCGAAGAATCCCTCTTTGCTTGTTCGCTTGCGTCGAGATCGAAGAGAGATTCTTCGCTTCGCTCAGAATGACACATCGATGTGGTTACTTGCAGGTTGCGAAGCCTGTGTTATTGCTGATTTTGAACCGGGCGCTGCGCGCCGGTAGAATCGAACTCACGTTGCTCGCGAAATCACGCTCGCGAATTCTTTTCAGCGTTGTACTTGGCGGGGCTGCGTTTCTTGCCTCCGGATGCGTGCATGCGCTGGGCCCCGGCTTCCACTTTAACGATCGCCAGTCCGAGATCCGCGTTTCCCCCAGCGAGCCGGGCAGCATCCGGTTTCACATTGCCGACCAGTTGCAGAACGACGGCAATCGTACGCTGCACTCGCTCGATGTGCGCCTGCCTGCGGGACCCGCGACCGGAGCGCAAAACCTGCGTCTGCTGATCGAGGGTTCCCAGGTTTCCCCAGAGCGCGGTTCGCCGGAGGATGTTCGCATGATGGTTGCGCCGTTCGCTCCGGAATGGAAGATGGACGATACGCGTAAAGTCGTCACGGAGTGGGACGTGGTGCCTGGCGACGCGCGGCGCGTAACGATGGCCACGTCGCCACAGGGATTTTTCGTCGCCGACTCGTCCGTCTTTCCCCAGTGGCAGACCCCGAGCGGCCCCTTCGCGCGCGGCGGCACGGCGGCGGACAAGGAACTTTTGACGGTGTTTGCGCCGCCGGACTTTCGCATTCTGGCACCGGGCAAACCGCTGAAGCCGGGACGCGACGGAGCTCAGAACGTGCGGCGCTTCGTGATTTATCCGGGAAATGATTCGGCTCCTTATGTGGTGGCCGGGCGCTATCAGGTTCAGAGTGTCGATTCGCGGCGAGGACGCGTGGAATTCTGGCTGTTCCATCCGGTCGATCGCAGCCAGGCACAGGCTGCGGCCGACCGGCTTTCGTTTTCCATGAACGCATTTGCCGATTATTTTGGGGGAATTCCGCGGCATGACCCACTCTTGCGCGTTGCCGAATCGCCGGTGGAGCTTCCGGACGAATTCGGCGCGGAATCCGATCCGGGAGGCCTTTCGTTTCCGGAAGGAGCGATGCTCGATTCCCGCGCGTTTCAACAGGGGTGGCCTAGCGAAGCCAGCCTGCAGCTTGCCGAATACGAGTTGGCGCGCACGTGGTTCGGCTGGCGCGTGCGACCGCGGCCCGAGGCGCAGATCCTGATGGGGCGTGGCGTGGGATTGTTCGGGCTGGTGATTGCCGCGGAAACTCGCGGGCAGGACCAGCGGCGTGCCATGGTCGCCTCGCTCATGGGCCTTTACGACCAGGCGCGCGCCGAGGCTCCCGATAAGCGTTTGATGGAGCCGCCTGTCGGTTACTCGCGCGCAGAGCGAATCTCGACCGGATACCGCGGCGTCCTTTTTATGGTAGCCCTTGAGGATTTGTGCGGGTATGAAAACCTGCGAAGCGCCTTGCGCGATATCGTGCATGACCGCGCGGCCAGCGATACCGGATATGAAGAGCTGCGCTCCGCGGTGGAAACGGCGTCAGGCAAAGACCTCGCCGAAATGTTTCGGCAGTGGCTGATTCAGCCTGGAATTCCGGATGATTTTCGAGCAAAGTATCAGCACTGACCGGAGAAAAGAGGAGGATTTCGTGATCGAACCCGTCGCAACCGACCGAGGGCCAAAGGCGATCGGCCCGTATTCCCAGGCGATCCGCGCCAATGGATTGGTGTTTCTTTCCGGGCAGATTCCGCTCGATCCGAAAACGCAGCAACTGGTGGAGGGCGACGTGGCCGCGCAGACCGAGCGCGTCCTGGAAAATCTGAAGGGCGTGGTGGAAGCGGCGGGGTCTTCGCTGCAGCACGTGGTGAAAACCACGGTCTTCCTCGCGGACATGAACGACTTCAGCGCGATGAACGAAGTCTACGCGCGCTACTTCGTGAATCACCCTCCGGCGCGCTCCACGGTTGAGGTGTCCAGGCTTCCGAAAAACGCGCGCGTCGAGATCGACTTGATCGCGCTGCTCTGAGTTTCAAACGAACTAAAGCGCTCAACTCTTGCCCGGCAGTTGCGGGTCGGGCCCCGGTTTCCCGCGGCAAAACTGAATCCTGGCGGACCCGCGGCGTTCGAACGATAGGCATTTTGTTGCACCACCTTCCGACTTCAACCGGCATCTAAGTAAGTGCGTAGTGCTCCGATTTTTCCAGTCCCTCCTATTGGATTTCAGGATGGCAGCCATCACTGAGTTCGATTCGATTGCCAAGCGGATTTAGTATGGAAAGAGTGGATCTTGGGGTAGATTTGTAGCAGTAAGCGCCATGGCCGAACCGGTTGGGGAGGCTGCCTTTGTTTCTTCGCGAGAAGATCAAATCGCTCTTGCCCGGTGAGCTTTCCGGGAGGGCCCGTCTCTCTGCGTTGCGGGCGTTCCGGCGCGAGTTTTTCTCTTCTGAAAGGCACCACACCCACGAACAGGAACTGGCGCTGGCGCGGTATTTCGACCGGCGCGCTTCCGCACCCGAATTGCGCGGAGCTCTCGCTTCCCTGCAAAAAGCACGGCAAAGAATTCTGGCCAATTCGCTATTGCGAAGCTGGGCAGAATGTTTTGCCTGGTTCTGCGGCGGGGTGATTGCTGTTGCCTTGGTCAGCGCCAAAATTTCGGGCGCGCTGCTGGCAATCGCGGTTGTCGCTGCTGCGTGCGCCGCGGCCGTCGCAATCGGGATCTGGCGCAACCGGCCTTCCCGTTACGAAGCGGCCCGTCGTCTCGATGCGGCCGCCGGACTCAAAGACCGAATCTCCACGGCCGTCTTTCTCGGCGGCATCGAAGATCGCGATGGGATTGTCGGCGAGCAGCGCAAAGACGCGCTGGCGCGCCTGGCCGGCGTAGACGCTCGCAATTCGTTTCCGCTGCGTATGCCCGAAAATTTCCGCAGGGCCGCGGTGCTCGCTCTGATCGCCGCAGGATTGTTCGCTTACCGAATGCACCACCGGCCGCCGCTTGTGGCGCTGCTACAGTCCACGGCGCACTCGCAGCTGGTTCAATCTATCTTTACTCCCATCGTGCACGCCATGGAAAAAGACCTGCAACGGACCATGGCCATGGTTGGTGTGAAGCAGGATGCGGCCGGCGATGAAACCCAGCGCAGCGACGCCGCCTCCAACACCGAAGATCTCTGGAAAGCCAACGACGATAAGAGCGCCGCGGCGGACGATCAAAAAGAACCGGCGTATGCGGAGGCTGCCGATCAGCAGCAGGATCAGATGCAAGCGCCTGGAAACCAAGAAGGCAATCCATCCGGCGAAGGCCGCCCGCAGGACAGCAACTCGCAATCCCAGCAGGGCAAGAACGGCGGCGAGAATCCGGACGGAAAAGCGCAGCAGTCCGAGCAGCAGGGGTCGGAGGGCCGCCAGTCACTCGGCCAATCGCTGATGCAGACGCTGAAAAACATGATGTCCAATTCGCAGAACCAGCAGGCCAGCAGCCGCCCCAACCAGCAGCCTCCTAACAGTCAGGGCGCGCCGCAGTCCGGAAATTCTCAGCAGCCGGGAGCGACGGAGAGCGACAAGCGCGGCGATTCGCGCGGGAACTCCGACGCCAAGCAGAAAGCCTCGCAAACCGCCAGTCAGGGCGCCGGAAGCCAGCAGGGCACGAAGGAACTGGTGAAGCCCACGGACGCGCGCGCCGTGAACGCCGTTCCGGACCGCGTAGCGCTGGAGGCCAGTGGATTCAAGGAACAGACGCGCATGAAGGTGGCAACCGAAACCGGCAGTTCGCAGATTGCCGTGAGCGGCGCCGTTCCCAGGCAGGACGCCGTGACCAACGGATCGGAGCAGGAAAATATTCCGGCGCGCTACCGCTTTTACGTGCAGCGCTATTTTGAACACGCCGACCATGCGGCGCATTGAGTTAGAATCTCTGGGAAATTGCCAACCAGTGCAGCGGCCCGTTTCGCGAGTGTCTTTCCTTCGCGGTGAAGGCGAGCACGCCAGGACCTATGGATTAAGGATGGATTCATGACCAGTTCGGTGGGAACAGAAGGCCAGACCGGAGGCCAGCCCCTGGGCCAGCAAGCGGAATTCCTTTCCGAAAAAATGGCGGAGGTCCGCGCGGAAATTTCCAAGGCCATCGTGGGCCAGGCGGAAGTCGTCGAGGGCGTGCTGATCGCGCTGCTGGCCGGCGGGCACGTGCTGCTGGAGGGCGCGCCGGGCCTGGGTAAGACCATGCTGGTGCGCACGCTGGCGCAGGCCGTGGCGCTGAAGTATTCGCGCATCCAGTTCACTCCGGATCTGATGCCGGCCGACGTGATCGGCACGTCTGTAGTGCAGGAAAACGGCGACGGCCGAAAGATCGCTGGGATTTCAGCCCGGGCCGATTTTCACGAATCTGTTGCTGGCGGATGAAATCAACCGCGCCACTCCGAAAACGCAGTCGGCGCTGCTGGAGGCCATGCAGGAAAAGCAGGTGACCGTCGCGCACACCTCGCACCAGCTGGAAGAGCCGTTTCTTCGTGATGGCCACCCAGAACCCGCTGGAAATGGAAGGAACCTATCCGCTGCCGGAGGCGCAGCTCGACCGCTTCCTGTTCAAGCTGCGCGTGCCGTATCCCGGCCGCGAGGATCTGCATGACATTCTGGATCGCACCACGCAGGGCGCTTCCGTAACGGTGTCGCCCGTGGTGAATGGACCGCAGATTCTGGAGATGCGCAAGGTGGTGCGCACCGTTCCCGTCGCGCCGCACGTGCAGGAGTACGTGGTGAAGCTGACGCTGGCCACGCATCCGGAAAGTCGCGAGAACTTGCTGGCCACCAAATACATCCGCTACGGAAGTTCGCCGCGTGGCGCGCAGACGCTGATTCTTGGCGGCAAGGTGCGCGCGCTGCTCGATGGACGTTTCAATGTGAGCATGGAAGATATTCGCGCGCTGATGTTGCCGGCGTTGCGCCACCGCATCATCCTGAACTTTGAAGCCCAGGCGGATGGCCGCACACCCGACGACTTGCTGGAAGAAATTGCCGGCAAGGTTTTCGCGAAGTAGGTTTTAGTAGCACAGGCTTCAGCCTGTGGGGTTTCGTGCCTGCGAGACTCACCCCCGACAGGCTGAAGCCTGTGCTACTAAAGGCGTAACCCATGGCCACCACCTCTCCACTCCTGCTCGACCGCGAATTCCTGAAGACGCTGGAGCAGGTCACCCTGCTGTGCCGCACCAATCTGTCCGGCGCGGTGGGCCCGGAACACCGCTCGCGTACGCGCGGCCCCGGCATGGAATTCGCCGACTACCGTCGCTACAGCTTTGGCGACGATCCGCGGTCCCTGGACTGGAGCGCCTATCTTCGCTTCGGAAAACTGTTTCTGAAAATTTACGAAACCGAACAGCACATTCCGGTCCGCATCCTGCTGGACCGCAGCGAGTCCATGAATTTCGGCGATGGCGGCGAATCGAAGTTTCTCTACGCGCAGCGGCTCGCGGCGACGTTCGCCTATCTGGCGCTTTTGCATCTGGACACCACGGCGGTGATTCCGTTTTCCGACCGGTTGAAAAAGCCGCTGGTCGTTTCCGGCGGCCGCGAGCGCCTGTGGCCCGTGCTGCAATTCCTCAGCGAACAAACCTGTTCGGGTACCACGGACCTGTTTGGATCGGTGAAGGAGTTTCTGGCCAATTTTTCCACACGCGGAATCGCGATTCTGATATCCGATTTTTTTGACGAGCTGGGCTGCGAGCGCGCCGTCGAACTGCTGCGCTCCGCCGGCCACGATTTCGTCCTGCTGCAGGTTCACAGCGCCGAGGAACATGCATCCCTCAGCCGCGGGCGAACTGATCCTGGAGGACGCCGAGACCGGCGCGCACCGCACGGTGGAGTGCTCGCCGCAGAGCACGGCGCTCTACGAACAGCGATTTCAGGAATTTTCGGCGCGGCTGCGGCGGCCTTGCGGTTCGCAACGGCGGGCGTTACGCGCGCGCGGTGACCAACATCGCTTACCAGGAATTCGTTCTGCGCAGCCTGCGCAGCGGGCAGGTGCTGGCATGAACTGGTTGGCGCTCAGCCCGCTGGAAACTCTCCTCGTCTGGCTGGGCCTGGCCGGCATCGCGCTGTGGCTGTACCTGCATCACCGGCGGCCGCAGCGCCGGCGAGTTTCCACGCTGCGTTTCTGGGCCAGCGTGCAGCCGGTTTCACAACCTCGCCGCCGCAAACTTCGCGAGCCGTGGGCGTTTGCCGCGCAGGTTCTCTTTTTGCTGCTGCTGATTCTGGCGCTGGCGAATCCGCGCTGGGGCACGGCGTATGAGGGCCGCAGCGTGGCTATTGTGTTCGATGCTTCGATCTGGTCGCGGATGCGGCCCACAGGCCAACCGGCCTGGATCGATCAGGAACGCGCCGACGCGCTAGCTGTGGTTGACGCGCTGCCAGCCGGCGATCGCGTGCTGCTGCTGCGCGCCGAAGCGGACGCACCGCCCATTCTGCCGTTCACTTCGGATCACGCCGCGATTCGCCGCGCAATCTTGAATGCGCAGCCTTCCAGCGCGGCCGCCGATCTGCCGCGCGCGCTGGCCACGGGCCGTGCGGCGCTGGGCGGAACGCGCCGCGGACTGCTCGTGTATGTCGGCCCCGGCCTGATCGATCCGGAGCAGGAGCGCACTCTGAACGAGTTTCGCGCGGAAGTGGAATCCGCGGATGACGCTGGCGCGCAGCCGCAATTTCTCATGCGTCTCGCCGGCACCGGCGCATCGATCCAGAATCGCGGAATCACGCGGCTCTCCTTGCGGCGCGATGCCGCGCAGCCCGACCGCTGGCGCCTGCTCACGCAGCTAAAAAATTACAACCAGGAAAAGTCGGACGTCGTGCTGGCGTTTTCGGTGAACGGCCAGCCCATCGGCCAGCGCAAAGTTTCCATGGCCGCGGGATCGCTGTCCAACGCCGAAGAGGAATTCACCTGGGACCAGGGCGGAATGTTGCAGGTCGATCTCAGCCCGACCGATTCCTTACAGGATGATGATCGCGCGCTGATCAACTTGCCGACTTTCCGCATGGTGCACGTGGCCGTGTTTGCGGGCGCGGCGTCTCCCTTTGCCGCGGATTTGCTCGGCGTGCTGTCCAGCAATCCGTATGTGCAGGCGCAGATTCTGCCGCCGGAACTCAGCGCCAGCGCTGCGCCGGACATCGCGATCTATCAGGCCGCGAGCGTGCCGGACCAGCAATCCTCCAACGCGATCTGGTTCGTCAGCGGCCCGCAAGTGCCCGGCTCGAAATCCGTGCGCGCCACCGGATGGAATGTGCAGCATCCGGCCACGCGCTGGGTGCGCACGCGCGACATCAGCGTGCGCAATCCGGCTGATCTGAAGGTTGAGCCCGGCGACGCAGTCCTGGCTTACGCCGAGGGCGACCCGCCCAAGCCGCTGATCGTGGCGCGCGAAAAGGACGGACGCCGGATTCTGATCGTGGGATTCAATCCTCACGATTCCAACTTTCCGCTGGAGTCCGCCTTCCCGCTGCTGATGGCCGGAAGCGTGGAGTGGATGACCCATTCGGTGGATGAAGCGGCAGACTCGCTTTCCGCTGGTGAAATCGATTTGCCTGGGCCGGTGACGAAGATCCTGTCGCCGTCCGGCAAAGAAGTTTCGTTCGCGCGCAAAGGCGCGAATGTCCATTTCTTCGCGTCGGAAGCCGGGATGTATCGCGTCACCGGCCCGGGCGGAGAAACGAGCGCGGCAATCAATCCGCCACCGCTGCCATCCGAGCGCGTGCAGATGACGAAGTCTGAAGCCGCGGGCATCGAGGCCGAACCGATTCCGCCTGCGAGCTGGGACTTTTGGCGCTGGCTGGTGGTGCTGGCCATGTTCGCATTGGTGGCGGAATGGCTGCTGTATTACTCCGCGAAGGAACGCCAGCGCGCCGCGGAATTCAGCGAGCCCGCCGGAACGGCTCCGCCGCCCGACTCGAACTACGCGGACATTTCCGAAGACCGGCCGAATGAGGGGCCTCGAGCGGGTACCGGCACACGCGATGTTTCTGGAACCCGCAATCCGAATCTGGTGGGCAGGTGATTGAGTGACGTTTGACCAACCCATTTTTCTGCTGCTGATCGGCCTGCTGCCCGTCCTGTGGGTGTGGATGCGCAGGATGCCGGGAGCATCGCAGTCCTGCCTGGCGCTGAAGTGCGCGGCGTTCACCGCACTGGTGATCGCGCTGGCCGGGCCGTGGGCGCCGCTGCGCGTGGAGAAGCTGGCGGTCACGGTGTTGATGGACACTTCGGCTAGCATGCCGCGGGAATCGCTGCAGCGCGGCGAGGCCATGCTGCGCGATCTGGTGCGGAAAAACTCGGGAGCGGATTTGCGGCTCATCACGTTTGCGGAACACGCCAAATTGCGCGGGGTCGCAAACAAGGCCGACCAGGTGAATATCCCGCAAGGTGTCGATCCCAAGGACGGAATGGCTACTAATCTGGAAGAGGCGCTGCAATTGGCGCTCAACACATTTCCTTCCGAGGGCCAGCGGCGCGTGCTGCTGATCAGCGACGGCAACGAAAATCGCGGCCACGGGTTGACGGAAGCGCTGCGCGCGCGGGAAAGCGGCGTGGCGGTGTTCACCGTTCCGTCGGGAGGAACCGCGCCGCTGCCTGTGCAGGTGGAGAGCGTGGCCTCTCCCCAGGATGTGTTCTCCGGAGAACGTTTTCCTATCACGCTCCGGTTGGACAGCGGCAGCGCGATGAAAACGCGCGTGTGGCTGTCCAGCCAGGGACAGGAAATTGCGTCCACGACGGCGGATTTGGCGGCGGGCAGCAATGACGTCAATCTTGAAGCGCGCATTTCGCGGAGCGGCGTGAATCTATTGGAGGTGCACATCTCCAGCGAAGGCGTCAGAGCAAGTGCTGGTTTCGCGAGCGATTACCGTGCGCCGCCCGCATGTTCTTTACGTTTCCGGCGGAAACGAAACTTCCGCGCCGTTGCTGGACACTTTGAAACAGGCCGACGTGGACGTGGAAAGCGTTAAGGCTTTTCCCGTGAACCATCCGGCACGCGATTGGGACGCTGTGCTGCTCGACAACTATCCGGACCACGAGCTGGCGGCGGACGAAGACTTGGCGCTGGAGCGCTACGTCTACGCGGGCGGAGGACTGATCTTCATTGCCGGAGACAGCAACGCCAAGCTTCCCGAGGAGCCTAAAACTCCTTTTGAAAAAATGCTTCCGGTAAAGGCCGAGCCGCCTCCTGAGAAACCCACCGCCGTCGTGCTGGTGCTGGATAAATCGGGCAGCATGAGCGGCCCCAAGATCGAAATGGCGCGCGACGCCGCGCGGGCCAGCATCAAAACCCTGCGCCCGATCGATATGATCGGCGTCATTTCGTTCGACGAGACTTTCAATTGGGTGATTCCCATGGGCCCGGCGGGATCGCTCGAAGACAAAAGCAATTTGATCAGCCAGATCACGGCCAACGGCGGAACGAAAATTTATCAGGCCGTGGACGCCGGGTTTCAGGCCATTGTCGATCTGAAAGCCACGCACAAGCACATCATCCTGCTTACGGATGGGGTATCGACTCCCGGCACGCAGGAAGATTTTCCGAAGCTGGAGCGCGACGCGCTGGCCAAGCACGTCACAATTTCCACCATCGGCGTAGGCGATTACATCAATCGCGACCTGCTGGACGAACTGGCCCGCAAGACCAAGGGAAAATCTCACTTCGTGGAAAATCCGGAAACGATTCCCCAGATCATCAACGCGGAAGTGAAATCCACCGAGGACCTGGCCATCCAGGAACGCGCGGTCCGCGCAGTGCGTGTGCGGCCCGTGGAGTTCACCGACGGCATCGATTTCACCAAGGCGCCGCGCCTGCGCGGCTTTGTGCAGGCGGATGCCAAGGACGGCTCCGAAGTGATCCTGCGCGTGGATGAAAAAAAACCGCTGCTGGTGCGCTGGCGCTACGGCCTGGGCACGCGTCATCGCATTCATGTCTGACGCCAAGAGCCGCTGGGCGGCGCCCTGGGTGCGCTGGGAATCGTTTGGCACTCTGTGGCCGCAAATGGTGCGCGATGTTTCCCATCGCGATCGCACCATTCGCGCCGGCGTGCGCCCGGGAAATCAGGAAGGCGAAGCGGTCGTGTTTTACGATGTGCTCGGAAATTCCGACGATCCCGCGGCCGGCACACTCGCCACCGCAGGCCCGCCGCACATTCTGGTCGAAAGCCAGGGAGCGGCGCCGCGCACGCTGCCGCTGGAAGAAACCGCGCCGGGGCACTACGAAGCGCGCATCCCCGCGGATCAGGGCGGCCTGTACCACATCGTCTCCGGCAATTCGGAGCTAGTGTTACCCGATGCCGGCTTTTACCGTGAGTCTGAGGAAACCAAACCGCAAGCTGTTAACACGGCGCTGCTCGGCGAAATCAGCCGCGTTACCGGCGGGCGCGTCCATCCGTCGATCGAGCAACTGCTGAATGACAAAGGCGCGATCGTGCGCGAACGCCAGCCGCTGTGGCCCTACTGGCTGGTACTTGCGCTGATTCTCAATCTCGTGGAACTCGCGCTGCGCAAGGGATTTTTTGAGCGGCTGTCATCCTGGTTGCGACGGCATCCGCTGCCGCGTTGGAACCGCCAACCGGCCTAAGTAGCACAGACTTCGGTCTGTGGCCTTCCATTTGATCTTGGCACCCACGCACAATTTGGGCTGAAGTTTGGAACCCCACAGACTGAAGTCTGTGCTACTTACGGGACTACCGTGGAGTCCAGCTGGGATGCCCGGTGAAAAGTCCGTTCACAAAGCCAATCTGGTAGCACAAAAATAATCCAAACGCGACGCTCACCATTCCCGAAGCCATGGCCATGCCGCGATTCAATTTCACGAAATGCTGCACGGAATACGCGAAGGGCAGCGCGATGGCCATGGTAATCAGCATCATGCCGGCTACAGTTCCCAGGCCAAAAATCAAAAGATAACCGATGGCCCAGGACGGCCGGCTGATGGTGGTCAGCACCAGCAACGCCACCGCCGCCGATCCCGCAAGGCCGTGCACGATTCCCACGGCCAGCGGTCGCAGGATGTGAAACAGGCCCAGCTTCTTCCACCACTGCGGCGTCCATCCCATCACGGACATGGGGTCGATGGGAACCAGAACTCCGTCATCGTCGTGCGTGTGAATCATCGTGCGCCCCAAAATAACATGCGAATGCGCGCCGGAACCGAAGCGCCCTGCGGCGATCCATTCGATGGCACGGCGCAAGGCGCCCGTAAGATTCAGGACGCCCAGAAGAATCAGCATGAGTCCCACGCATAATTCCATGCTGAGGCCGAGTCGCGGCGGGATGGTCAGCTTGAAAAGAATGATCGCCGAGCCGACCGCGAGAATCGTAAGCGTGTGGCCTAGGCCCCACAGCGCGCCGATCACCGTGGCGTGCAACAGGGTGCGTTCACGGCTGACGATCGTGGTGACGGCCACCACGTGATCGGGATCGGTGGCGTGGCGCATGCCGAGAAAAAATCCCAGCAATAGGATGGCGAAAAGGGCGGTCATCGGATTCGCTCAGTATTTTCGGTGGTCAAACGGTGGAAGTCCAGCGATGAGCTGGCGCGCCACATTCCAAAGCCTCTGGTTCGCCCGCGTCATGTCCGAAGCCGAGCGCGCGAGGAATCGCACCACGCAGCCGCCGCGGGAAAGCGCGGTGGCGCCACCATGAATTTCAGGAATGGACTTTAATTCTTCGTTTGCCCCGGCGCACAGTTCCGTCCAGCGCGTGAACCCGTCCGCAAAGATTCCGACGCAGGACATGTAATCGAAATCCTGCATTGCGCCAAATTGCGTGGGCATGTGCTTCGCAGGAATGATTCTTGCGCGATTGATGTACACGGGGAGGCCGTTGGCGTAGACGTCGATTCTCGAATCCACTTCGGTGAAGTGCCAGCGCTCGCCATGCGCGACGCGGCCCGCGGCCATCGAATCGATCAGGATGGCGCGGCTGCCGCTGCCCAGTTCGACGCGCAGGGATTGTCGAAGCGCCGAGCCGCGGTGCGGAATTACGTGATCGGGAAAATATTCGAGCGTGGCATTTTCTTCCAGGCGAATCACAGTCTCCAGGATCGCAGGCTTTTCGACGGTGCGGTAGATGCGCGTGGCCGACGGCGTAGTGAGGCAAACGTGCGTGCCGGCTTCCTGAATAATTTCGGTAGTCAGATGATCCCCGCCCAGGACTCCTCCCGTAGGATTGAGGAGCATCAGGTACGACGCGCCACCCGGCAGCGCCAGCGGCGTCAGCGCCTGCAGCGGCAGGGAGAAGCGGGATTGCGCGAGAATGGTGTTCGCGCCGCTGCGCGCGAAGCGCAGGCGCAGAAAACCGTCGCGGCCAACGCGATTCGCGGAATGCCCGGCGTCCGGCTCACTGCTCAAAGAGAAGGGAATCGCGGATCCACTCGATGAGCGTGTCCACTCCGGAACCGGTTTTGAGATTGGTGAAGACGTAAGGCCTCTCTCCGCGCATGCGCTTGGCATCGCGATCCATCACTGACAAGTCCGCGCCGACGTACGGCGCCAGATCGATCTTGTTGATCACCAGCATTCCGGACGTCATGATGCCCGGTCCGCCCTTGCGCGGAATTTTTTCGCCTTCGGCTACATCGATCACATAGATCGTGGCGTCTACGAGTTCCGGGCTGAAGGTTGCGGCCAGATTGTCTCCGCCGCTTTCGATGAACAGGATATCGAGGTCCGGGAAGCGCCGCATCAGCGCGCTGGAGGCCTCGAGATTTACGGAAGCGTCTTCGCGAATCGCGGTGTGCGGGCAGCCGCCGGTCTCTACGCCGACAATTCTCTCGGGGGGCAGGACGCCGCGGCGCGTCAGGAACTCGGCATCTTCGCGCGTGTAGATGTCATTGGTGATCACGGCGAGTTGATGGCTCGATTTCAAGCGGCCGCAAAGCGATTCCACCAGCGCGGTCTTGCCTGAGCCGACGGGACCGCCAATGCCGAGTTTGAGAGGTTTGGAAATCATGAGCGGAAAAGCCTCGCGTCCAGCAAAGCGTGCTGCATGCTGGCGATTTCCAGCATGGGGGCGAAGGACCACATGTCGGATTCGCTTTTATCCTGAGCCTCTTCGGCCAGCGCTGCGATGAGAGGCTGCGCGTTCCACAAAATGCGCTGCCCGGCAAGCTGGCCCAGCGGCAGCAGGCGCAGGGCTGCGCCCACCAGCGCGGCGCTTGCCGAGTAGAGGAAAGCGCTGGTCATCTCCAGTGCGTCCCAGTCCTGCACTCCGCCGATCATTCCAAAAACGACCGGGTGATGGCCGGGCGTCGATTCGGAAGCGACGGCGTCAGAAAAGTCGGAGAGCAATCGACCACCGTGCAAGTGGTTGGCCACGCGGAGAGTCTGCCTGCCCATCTGGCGGCTGGCATCGCGCAATTCGCTGGGCGTTTTCATGGCGTCGAGTACTTCGTCCAGCGCGAGACACGCGGCGATGGAATTTTGCTCGGCATATCTTCTTGCGCAAACGAGCGCAACTGCATCGGCCGGCGCGGTGCAGCCTCCCAGATATGCGCGCAGGAACGCTTCAACGCCGGCGGCGTCGGCCACTTCGCCGGATTGAACGCAATATTCCAGGCCGAAGGAATGCGCGTACGTTCCCGCGGGAAACAGGCCGTCCGCAAATTGAAGCAGGCTAAGGAATGGTTTCATGCTGATGCACTTGTGTGGTGCCGATCGGATCGAAAATCGTCTGGCGGCGCTCCCACGCCACGCCCAGCCGTTCCAGCAGGCGAATCATGGCTTTATCGTCCGGAACGAGAATCGATTTCTCGCGCAGCGCCAGCGGGAAGTGCCGGTTGCCGACTTCAAAAGCGATTCTCACCGCCTCTTCGTAATCGGCCGGAACGAATTTCCAGTACCGGCTCGACGGCGGCCTCGATTTTCAGGTAGCAATCCGCCGCAACGTGCAAAATCGTGCCGTGCGCGAGCGATGTGCCGGTCGGAAGAGCGATTCCGATTTTTCGTCCGCGCTCGGTCGTAAACCGGCCGCGCATCCAGCGGCGCTGCTCCCAGGTGAGGATCAACCTGTCTTCTTCTTTCCCGCGCAACTCATCAAGATCTACGGACGCAGGTACGGAATCGATGATGAGCTTCGGGCCCCACATCAGAAGAGGAAGTACCGCTGCGCCATGGGCAGGACTTGCGCGGGTTCGCAGGTCAGCAGCACTCCGTCGGCGCGCACTTCGTAGGTGTCCGGATCAACTTCCATGCGCGGCAGTGCATCGTTATTCACCATGTCCCGCTTGGTGAGGCCGCGGCACCGGCTCACGGCGACCGCGCGTTTCTTGAGGCCCAGCTTTTCGCGCAAGCCGGCCGTCATCGCCGCTTTGGACAGGAACGTCAGCGAAGTCGAATGCAGCGCGCCGCCGAAGCTTCCGAACATCGGCCTGTAGATCACAGGTTGGGGCGTGGGAATCGAGGCGTTGGCATCGCCCATCACGGACCACGCAATCATCCCGCCCTTGACGATCATTTCGGGCTTCACACCGAAAAATGCAGGCTTCCACAATACGAGGTCCGCAAACTTTCCGGTTTCCACGGAGCCGATTTCGTGGGAGACGCCGTGCGCGATGGCCGGGTTGATCGTAAATTTTGCGACGTAGCGCCGCACGCGAACGTTGTCGCTGCCGGATTTTTCTCCGGGCAGCGGGCCGCGCTGGCGTTTCATTTTGTCCGCCGTTTGCCACGTGCGGGTGATGACTTCGCCGATGCGGCCCATGGCCTGCGAATCGGACGACATCATGCTGATCGCTCCGATATCGTGGAGTACGTCCTCGGCGGCGATGGTTTCCGCCCGGATTCGCGATTCGGCAAAGGCCACATCTTCCGGAATCGACGGGCTCAGGTGATGGCAGACCATGAGCATGTCGAGGTGTTCGTTCAGCGTATTCACCGTGAAGGGCATCGTCGGATTCGTCGACGACGGCAGGCAATTCGCTTCGCCGCAAACCTTGATGATGTCCGGCGCGTGGCCGCCTCCTGCGCCTTCCGTGTGATAGGTGTGAATCGTGCGGCCCTTGAAGGCGCGAATCGAGTCCTGTACGTAGCCGGCTTCGTTGATCGTATCCGTATGGATGGCAACCTGAATGTCGTGCTCTTCGGCCACGGAGAGCGCGCAATCGATCGCTGCCGGTGTGGTGCCCCAGTCCTCATGCAGTTTCAGACCAATGGCGCCAGCCTCGATCTGTTCGCGCAGAGGCTCCGGTGCCGAGGAATTTCCTTTGCCCAGGAATCCCAAATTGATCGGAAAACCGTCGGCGGATTCCAGCATGCGATGCATGTTCCACGGGCCAGGAGTGCACGTGGTAGCGTCGGTGCCGGTGGCGGGACCCGTTCCGCCGCCGATCAGTGTGGTGAGTCCGCCGGACAGGGCGGTCTCGACCAGTTGCGGGCAAATGAAATGCACGTGCGCGTCGATGCCTCCGGCGGTCACGATTTTTCCTTCGCCGGCGATCACTTCTGTTCCTGCGCCGATCACCATTCCGGGCGTTACGCCGTTCATGATGTCCGGATTTCCGGCCTTGCCGATGCCCGCGATGCGCCCGCCGCGGATTCCAATGTCAGCTTTATAAATTCCGCCGTGGTCCACGATGACCGCATTGGTAATCACCAGGTCGAGCACGCCGTCGGCGGAGGTCGCGGTCGAGGATTGCCCCATGCCGTCGCGAATCGACTTGCCGCCGCCGAATTTTGCCTCGTCGCCCGGCGTGGTCAGGTCCTTTTCGATTTCGATGAACAGTTCCGTGTCGGCCAGGCGCACGCGGTCGCCGGTCGTGGGGCCGTAAAGGTCGGTGTATTGGCGTCGCGGGATTTTCAGGCTCATGGGTTTGGTGGTCGCATTTTTAAAGTAGAAAGAACCTCAAAAATAAACTCTGTCATTCTGAGCGAAGCGAAGAATCTCTCTTCGATCCAAGTGCCAGCAACGAAAGAAACCAGGAGAGATTCTTCGCTGCGCTCAGAATGACAAACAAAAACGTAAAACAATTACGAAAAGCCCTGCTCGGCCGCGCGATTCAGCGCGGCGGCTTTTGCTGAGTCATCCGCAGGCCCGTTGGTCAAACCGTTCAGGCCATAGACGTGTTTCGTGCCGCCGATTTCCACCAGAGTGACTTTTTTGGAATCGCCTGGCTCGAATCGCACCGCGGTGCCCGCGGGAATATTCAGGCGCATGCCAAAGGCCGCCGCGCGGTCAACGCGCAGCGCGCGGTTGACTTCAAAAAAATGAAAGTGAGAGCCAACCTGAATGGGGCGGTCTCCGGTATTGGATATTTCCAGTTCGAGCTCGCGGCGGCCTTCATTGGCGATTACGTCGCCCGCGGCCAGGATGTATTCACCGGGGATCATCGAACACCTCGATATAAGTGGCGCATGCTTTAGCTTGCGCCTACAGCAGCTGCTGCATTCGTCTGCGCAACCGCCAGCGGCTAAAGCCGGAGTCTTGCGTAGCGCTTTTTGGCACGGCTGAAGCCGTGCCCTACAAAGATTTACCGATGCCCACGCCTCAAAGTGACAGCTCGAACGAACAGTTGAAATTCCACAGGCTGAAGCCTGTGCTACTTCTTAACGGATCGGATGGTGAACCGTCACCAGTTTCGTGCCGTCGGGAAAAGTTCCTTCCACCTGGACTTCGTCCACCATTTCGGGTACGCCTTCCATCACGTCGGCTCGTTTCAGGATGGTTGCGCCGAATTCCATGAGATCGGAAACCGAGCGGCCGTCGCGGATGCCTTCGAGCAGGTCCGCCGTAATGAGCGCCACCGCTTCAGGATAATTAAGTTTCAGGCCGCGTGCCCGGCGTTTGCGGGCCAGTTCGGCCGCCGTGGCGATCATAAGCTTTTCAATTTCTCTGGGCGTGAGGTGCATGGTGCGCTGTGGCGGGGCCGCTTGCTGCATGGCCGCGTCCTTGCGAATGATAGCGAAGCGGCTGGCGATTCACCATGCAAAATCTCAATGCTCAGCATCGCGGTCATTTGCTGAATGGCCGGTCACGATTGGCTCTTCTGGCATGGAATGTGCACGGCTTGTTCAATCTCCAAAATGGGCAGCCAACTGTGGCTGTCCTATCAATCCCGCCGTAGTGTATGATTCTTTGGAACAAACCAAGACATGCTCCAATACCTCGAGCGCCAAACACGGCTGACCGGAAATCAGCGCCGTATCATTACCGCGGCCGTACTCGGCGACATGCTCGAGTTCTTCGATTATTTCCTCATCGGCTATGTTGTAGCCTTCATTGCCGGGCCCTGGAAGCTGACCTTCGGCGAGTCTGCGGTCATCCTGCTGTCCTCGGGCTTTGGCGCAATGTTCGGTGCCGTATTTTACGGTTGGCTGGCGGACAAAATCGGCCGCCGCAAAGTTTTCCTCATGACGGTGATCAATTTTTCGATCGCCACCGGGATTCTGACCTTTACGCCCGATAATGCCTGGATTTTCCTATCTGTGTTTCGGTTTCTGATCGGCTTTGGCGTGGGCGGCTTGTACTGCGTGGACCTCCCGCTGGTTCAGGAGTTTGTTCCGGCCTCAAAGCGCGGCATGGTTGGCGGCCTGGTGACGGCCGCGGTTCCCATCGGCGTGCTCCTGGGAGCCGCGCTGGGCGCGTTTGCGACGCCCTACGTCGGCTGGCGCGGCCTCTTCGCGATCGGCATGGTTCCGGGCCTCCTGACTCTGGTTATCCGCGCCTGGGTGCCGGAATCGCCGCGCTGGCTGATCCAGATGGGCCGGATGGACGAAGCGCGAAAGTCGCTCGCCTGGGCGCTGGAAATGGACCCTACGGCCCTATCGATGGACGCTTCGGAGGGAATTCAGGGCCAAAAGCAGCCCGCATCGAAGCTTTCAGACATCTTTCGTTATCCGCGGAGCCTGGCAGTTTCCTGGATCACGAATCTGGGGGCGCAAACCGGGTATTACGGGCTGACCTTGTGGGTTCCCACGCTGCTGGTGCAACTGATGGGCATCACCCCGGCGCGCGCGTCCTATCTGCTGATCTTCGTGAATTTCGCCGGGCTGTTTGGGCGACTCGGATTGTCTTACCTGTCGGACAAAATTGGCCGCAAGGCTTCCGGAGCCATCGCCAGTTTTGGTGCTGCAGCGCTGACCGTGTCGGCGGCGATGTATCACAATGTTTTTCTGGGCGGCATTTCGGTTTTCTGGATGCTGCTGATCGTGAACAACGCGTTTGCCGATGGCGGCTTCGCGATCGTTGGGCCTTACTCGTCTGAAGTATGGCCGGTTGGCCTGAGGACCACAGGCATGGGTTCGGCGTATGGATTCGGCGGGCTGGGAAAAGTAATTGGCCCTCTGGGGCTTGCGCTGATCGTCGGATCATCCAACATCATCACACCGAAAGCTTCCGTGGATGCGCTGCTACCCGCTTTCGCGTACCTGGCGGGATGGTTTGCGCTTGCGGGACTCGCTTATATTTTCATTGGGATGGAAACGAAGGGGCGCTCTCTGGAGACGATTGAGCAAGCGCTGGAAGACTCTCCGGGCGCGAAGAAGTAGTACAGCTTCTCCGCGTCTTGCTGGATTGCGCGTTTCGGCTTCGGCATTCTCCAAACAGGCCATCGCAAAAAGCGCGCCGCGAAGAGCCGCGGTGCTACTTCTTGCGGGAATAATTCGCCATCCGCTCAAGCACTTCGCACACTGCACCTGTGTCTTCCGCGCCCAGGCCCATGGCCATGGCGGCGCTGTAAAAGGGCGCGCTGGCGTTGAAGAGCGGCGTCGGGCAGTCAATCTTTCGCGCATAGTCGCCGATGATGGTCATGTCCTTCTGCCAGGTCTGCACTTTCATGGTTGCTTCCGAATAGTCGCCTTTCACCATCATCGGGCCGCGCACGGAAAGCATGCGCGAGCCGCCCGCGCCGTCCGCAACGACTTTTAGAACCAACTCCGGATCCAGCCCGGCTTTCATGGCCAGGACCATGGCTTCGGCGGCGGCCACGTTGTGAATGGCCACCAGGAGATTTGCGACGAATTTTACTTTGCAGCCCGCGCCGAATGCGCCCACGTAATATTGCGCGCGCGCGAAACCATCGAGCACCGCGGAGACGGATGCATACGCCTTGCGGTCTCCGCTTCCATACACCACCAGGTCTTTCACTCGCGCCTGCGCACCGGTTCCGCTCAGCGTGCAATCCAGCAGGATCGCTCCGCGAGCCGCCAGCACGGCCCGCGCGTCTTCCTTCACCTGAATGGGAAGAGTGCTGGTTTCCACCACGACCAGCCCCTTGCGCGAAGATTTCGCGAGTTCCGCGGCCGTATCGAGCAGCGCCTGCGAGGAGGGAAGTGAAGTCACGATGATGTCGCATCGCCGGGCGACTTCGCCGCCGGACCGCGCCAGTAATCCGCCGGCCTTACGATGAACCGTGCGCTGTTTCGGAGCCACGTCGTACCCCAGCACTTGGAAACCGGCTCGCATCAGATTTACGGACATGGCCGATCCCATAATGCCCAGTCCGACCATGCCAACGGGTTTTGCTTTCATCGCGATTTCTCCATGAGTTCAAGATTGCGTTTCCTGCGAATCGAAACCGTAACTTTAGCAGAATCCGCCGGGGCGGGCAGGGAGTTCGGCACGCAGGAAAGCGCGAGCGAAGCGCCAAGGCAGTGGTAAATTGTTAGCTCGGAATCTGTATGCCGGAATCCACTCCTCGCTCCCTCTGGAAAACCCTCGCGGCGTTCGCGATAATTTATTTTGTATGGGGATCGACGTATCTGGCCATCCGCGTGGGCGTCAACGAAGTCCCGCCGTTTCTGCTGGCGGCCATCCGCTTCACGGTTTCCGGAATCTTTCTGTATGGATGGGGATTGGCCAGGGGCGAACCGTCGCTTACCCGGCGCGAGTGGAGGGCCGCGGCGGCACTCTCTGTTTTATTTTTTGTTTTTGACTATGGGCTCCTCTTCTGGTCCGAGCAGCGCGTGCCTTCCGGCCTGGCTGCGGTGATGATGGCCACGATTCCCGCGTTTATCGCCGTCTCTGAAATTATTTTTCTGCGCACGCAGAAACTGACGGCGCGGCTGCTGCTGGCGCTGGCGATCGGCTTTGCCGGCGTCGGCGTGCTGGTCAGCCGCTCGCTGAATCTGGGTGGCGCGCCGATTGACCGTGCGGGAGCCGTGGCGCTGATCGTGGCGTCGATCAGTTGGTCCGTGGCCACGGTGTTTACGCGCAAGCTTCCGCTTCCCGCGTCCAAGACGATGAGTTCGGGTTCGCAAATGTTTGCGGGAGGGGTGTTCCTGGCGATCGCAGCCGCTGCGCTGGGCGAATTTCGCGGATTTCACGTGTCGGCGGTTTCGCCAAAGGCCTGGTTTTCACTGCTGTACCTGATCGTTGCAGGTTCGATCATCGGGTTCACGGCTTACCTATGGTTGATTCACCACGAACCGCCCACGAAGGTGGGAACGTACGCCTACGTGAATCCCGTAGTAGCCGTGCTGGTCGGATATTATCTGGGCGCTGAGCCGCTGGGCACGCGCACATTGCTCGGAACCCTGCTCGTCCTGGTCAGCGTTGTGCTGATTACCACCGGCAAGGCCAAGCAGCCGGTGCCGCAGCCAGCGGCCGAAAGTGCCGCGGAGGCCCTGGAATCCTAGCCGGACGATGCCGGTCCGGGTGCCAGTAAAACTACGGTAGTCCCAGGCACTGGCCGCAGTGCTAATCTATTGGTTCGCGCATACAATTTAAATTCTCCTGACGGGAACGAGGCCCATGACCAAGACGAATGAAGCAGTCACACTCGAGCTGATCGAATCCACTTCGCAGCGGCTGAAAAACTGGGGGCGCTGGGGCGCGGACGACGAAATCGGGACGCTCAACAATATTTCGCCGCAGGACATCATCAACGCGGCCAAGCTGATCCGCAAAGGGAAGGTCTTCTCGCTGGCGTTGAACTATGACAATAAGGGCCCGCAAAACGGCTTGTGGGGCAATCGTTTCAATCCAATTCACACCATGCTGGCAACCGGAACGGATGCGGTAGCCGGGCGGCAGGAGTCCATCGGGATTCGCTACGCGGACGACATGGTGTCCATGCCCCTGCAGTGCGGCACGCAGTGGGACGCGCTGGGCCATGTGTTCAACGGCGAGAAAATGTGGAATGGTTACGATGCGCGCCTTGTTGACGCCAATGGCGCGGAGAAAAACGGAATCGAAAAGGTGAAAGACAAAATGGTCGGCCGGGGAGTGCTGTTGGATGTGGCGCGGCACAAGGGCGTGGACTCGCTCGACGACGGTTACGGCATCAGCGTGGCCGAACTGCAAAAATGCGCCGCCGATCAGGGCGTGGAAGTTCGCAAGGGCGATTTCGTGATCGTGCGCACGGGCCACATGGAACGCTGCCTGAAAGACGGCAAGTGGGGTGGCTACGCCGGAGGCGATGCGCCCGGCCTGCGCTTTGAAACTGCCGAATGGATTCGCAGCACGGACATGGCGGCGATCTGCGCGGACACCTGGGGCTGCGAAGTGCGTCCGAACGAAACCAGCAAGGCCAGCCAGCCCTGGCACTGGGTGGTGATCCCCATGATCGGCATCAGCATGGGCGAAATTTTTTACCTGAAAGATCTCGCGGTGGACTGCGCGCAGGATCACGTGTACGAATTTTTCTTCTGCGCTCCGCCCCTGCCAATCACCAAGGCCGTCGGCTCGCCGGTAAATCCCATCGCCATCAAGTAATGTAAGAAGGCGCTCCCTCAAGCTAGGCGTTTGAGGGAGCGCCTTTCCATATCTTCACGTGAATCCCGGCAATTGCGCATTTTCTTTCCTGAGCTAGCCAGAGAACTCGCGCCCGAGGAACGCGCGGCCCCGGCAAACCCTTCCAGCGGCTCCGCTTTTTGTTGTTCTAGACTGCACACAGAAATGTGTGTAGACTTCTACACATAGGAGCACACCCATGCCGACCAATCTGGCCATCGACGACCGCCTCCTTCTGGAAGCTCAAAAAGTCGGCCGGCACCGCACCAAGCGCGAAACGGTTACCGCCGCGCTCCAGGAATACATCCGGCACCGGAAACAGCAGGAAATTCTCGCGCTGTTTGGAAGCATTGAATACGACCGCGGCTACGACTACAAGCGCGAGCGCCGGGCGAAGCGGGCATGAATGTCCTGGTGGACACCTCGGTCTGGTCGCTGGCGCTCCGCAGGAAAGGCGACAGCCTCCGGGGCAGTGAAAAAGTGCTGGTCGCCGAATTGGCAGAATTGATTCGGGAGGGGCGTGTTCGTGTGATCGGCCTGGTGCGCCGGGAACTGCTGTCCGGGATAAAAACAGCGGAACAGTATGAAAGGCTGAGGGTTTATCTCCGAGCGTTTCCGGATGAAATGATGGAAACGTCTGACTATGAAGAAGCGGCCGTGGCCGGCAACCGCTGCAGGGCCAAAGGCGTCGGCGTCTCGATCGTGGATATACTTCTGTGCGCCGTGGCGATGAAACGCAATTGGGCCATCTTCACGACCGATCCTGACTTCTCAAACTATTCAAAAGTACTTCCATTCGTCAATCATGCGCACCGGGGGTAGCGCTGACCGTAAGTGAAGTTCCCATTCTTAGTGTCAAAGTCCCTTTCGCACATCCTTCCAACGCGTATACACTTCGCAACGCAAGCGCAAGAATGATCAGGTTTTTGTAAGGGGCTGTGTCACCGGTCCTTGACGGCTGAGCACGCGATCTCTCTAATTTGGTTCTTCGTACGATGAAAATGGAAAACGCGTGGCCGGTCGTTGTGGTGGGCGCCGGACCTACCGGTCTTACCACCGCGAATCTTCTGGCGCGTTACGGCGTCGATGTTCTGCTCGTGGAGCGGAATGAATCAACGGTCCAGGAACCGCGGGCGGTATCCATCGACGATGAATCGCTGCGCACCATGCAGGCCATCGGCGTCGTGGACAAGGTCGTTTCGCGCGTCGTCCTCGGTTACGGATCCGAGTACTTCAGCGCGGGAGGCTCCTGCTTCCTGCGTGTTCGGCCTACTTCAAAGGAATACGGCTATCCCCGCCGAAATGCTTTTCGCCAGCCAGTCTTCGAGCAGCAGCTAAGGGATTATTTCTGCGCGAACGCGCCGGCGCGGTGCCGATCGGAAGCCTGGTTCAGCACGGAGTTGATCGGCTTCCAGCAGGATTCAGACGGAATTCGGCTGACGCTGCGCCGCGCCGAGGGAAGTCTTTCCGAGGTCTCGACGCAGTATCTCGTCGCATGCGACGGAGGCCGCAGTTTCGTCCGCGAAAAACTGGGGATTACACTCAGCGGTTCCACATTCCACGAACGCTGGCTGATCCTGGACCTCGAAGAAACGCGCGATCTCACGCGGGACACCAAAGTAATTTGCGATCCGAAGCGCCCGTGCCTTTCGTTGCCGGGACCTGACCGCACGCGGCGTTTTGAATTCATGCTGCATGACGGTGAAAACGAGCCGGAGGTTACTTCGACCGCGTTCATCCGAAATTTGCTGAGTCCGCACGGAGAGGCGGACACACCGCTTCGCCGCAGCCGCGTCTACACTTTTCATGCCCGGATGGCGGACCGCTGGCGCGACTCTCGGATTTTTCTGGCGGGAGACGCCGCGCACCTTTCGCCTCCTTTCGCGGGGCAGGGAATGAATAGCGGAATCCGCGACGCGCATAATCTGGCCTGGAAACTCGCGGCCGTGCTGCAGGGCAGGCTTGGCCCGTTGCTGCTCGATACCTACGAACAGGAGCGCCGCGGGCACGCCTGGGAGATGATCCAGCTGGCTCTGCGCATGGGCAAAGTGATGATGCCGCGCGGTTACTGGAGCGCTCTGGGATTGCAGGCCGCTTTTCGGCTGCTTGGGATTGTTCCGCCGGCGCGCGCCTATTTCGCGGAAATGAGATACAAGCCGAAGCCGCGGTTCGAGAAGGGCTTTCTGGCCGGCAACACCCGGAATCGCCGCGCGGATATGGTTGGAAAACTTCTTCCGCAGGCCGAGGTTCGCGCAGCCGCCCGGAGTGCGCTGCTCGACGATTTCCTGGGGGATGGTTTTTCGTTGCTGTGTTCACCGCAAACTCCGCCAGATCTGTTTGAAAAGTTGCCCAACGATTGTTTTGGTCCACTGCAACCAAAACGAGTGGCGGTGCGGATGGGGAATGATTCCGCGGCAGTTCCGGCGGGCGTGGAACGGCTCACGGACGACTCCGGTGATTTTGCGCGCTGGATGAACGAAGTTCCGTCGGGGCTTTTGCTGATTCGGCCGGATCGATACGTCGCGGCGCACATCCCGGCGAATCACTTGGAAGTGGGCATAGGTGAAGTCGACGAGCTGATCGCCCACACTTTTCGTTGAGCGATCCCGCAGCGCCGCATGTTCGTCCGCTTTATGTTCGCTCTGTGCATGTACAGCCTTGATTCGCAGCTTGGCGGCGTGCTCCAATCGACGCCGCACATTTTGGGGAAGCAAATCGACGCTCGTCAGGATGGACTCGTGAAGACTTGGCTCTGGGGATTCATTTTTGCGCTAGCGCTGGCGCCCGCCGCATCAGCGAAACCTCCGCAACAAGAAAAGGAAGCAGCCGCGCCTCCTCCCTGGGCGTATGGCTTTACGACGATTGCCGATCCGTCCGCGCCAACCGGGGTTCCCGGTCCCGTCGTCATTCCCGGTCCGGATGACGGCAAACTCTGGAGCCTCGCGGGCGGAGCGCAGTCCTTCACGCTGCGACAAGTGTGGGACGCCTACGGCCCGGCGGACTGGTATCCGGGCGACCACCCGCAGATGCCGGAAATCGTGGCGCGCGGAAAAAGTCCCGAAGTTCGCGCCTGCTCCTTTTGCCACTACGCCAATGGAAAAGGGCGCCCCGAAAACGCGGGTATCGCCGGCCTGCCTTACGAGTACATCGTGGAGCAGATTGCCGAGTTCAGAAACGGCGAGCGAGCCAGCGCGGACCGCAGAAAAGCCAACACGCGCTTCATGGTCGATTTTTCGCGAGCGATGACCGACGAAGACACCCGCGCCGCCGCCCGATACTTTTCCTCAATGCCCTACACGCCGTGGATCAAAGTCATCGAAACCTCTACCGTGCCGCGAACGCATGTCGCCGGCGGAATGTTTATTAAATCGGATGGCGATGCCACGGAACCCATCGGCCAGCGAATCATAGAAACGCCCGTGGACGCGGAGGCCACCGAGCGCCTGCGCGATCCGCGTTCCTCCTTCCTCGCCTACGTTCCGCCAGGCAGCATCAAAAAGGGCGAAGCGCTGGTCATGCGCGGCGGCGCGGGCAAGACCACGCCCTGCACGATCTGCCACGCCGCGGATTTGCAGGGCCTGGGTCCGGTCCCGGGCCTGGCGGGCCGCTCGCCAAGCTATCTCGCGCGCCAGCTCTATGACATTCAGCAGGGCTACCGCAAAGGCAGCTGGACCAGCCTGATGAAACCGGTTGTCGCCAACCTGACGAATGATGACGTGCTGGCGATTGCAGCTTACCTTGCATCACGCGGCGTGCCTGACGCTGCGCCTGCCGGCGGCTCAGTTGGCACGAAATGATGGAAGTTTGTTTCTCGGAATGCGGAAACCGCTGATTTCCAGTTGGCGATAAGACCGTTTCACGGGACTTGGCCATATCAACTGCGGTTTGCGCTTGGCTTCCAATCCCCGTCTGTCCTACGATGCACAATTGCATAGCCGTAATCAGACCACCCTACAACGAGGATCGTTATGGCAGTTCAGTTTCCACTCTTTGTGCTCGATGAAGATGGTTGCTCCATGGAGCTAATCGAAAAACAAGAGGACGTCTTGCGCGAGCTAGAAGAAATTGATATTCAGAATGGCATATATTTATTTTGGGATGCCAACGGAGCCGGAGCTCGCCTTCAAATGAAGAGAAGGAAGGTTATGGCAGTTGAGAATTGCGAATCCGCTAAATCGCTCACAGAAGCGTTTCAAGCGTACTGCGAGTCGCTAGAACTGGCCGTTGACCTTCGAGGAAGCCCCATAGAGGTGTGGAATCGCATTGTAGACGCCCTAAAAAGACGCCCAAAGAAAAAAGGTGTATTTGCGAGGCTGTTCTCGAAACAGAGCATGTTTTGAGATTGCAAAGGACGAGTTGATCTAAATTTTCTCCGCGATCTGTGGCCAAGTCTTGATAAGTCGTCTTCTCGGAATGTGGGTACCACGCTCGCTACGTCACGATCGATGGGCGTTCTGCGATTCGCCACTCCGGTCACATGGAAACGAAGGGAGCGGTGTAAACGCTATCGTAAATCCCGATTCTGAAGGACCTGTGGCACAAAAATGAGCAGGTTGTCGACCGAGAAAAAATGATCTGTGCTAACGGACTGAAAGGAATGGTGGGCCTGGGTAGACTTGAACTACCGACCTCGCCCTTATCAGGGGCGCGCTCTAGCCACCTGAGCTACAGGCCCAACGGGAAAACAACTGCCAAGCAGTACCAAGCATGATAACGGTCGGGTGATGAACGGGTCAAGGCCCAGACTAGCTTCCTGAAATCTCCGCCGTGCAGTCTGGCGACCTTCAATCAGCAAGCCTCTGCGGCATGATTTACACATTCATTAGACACCGTGCTAGGTGTATATTGCCCGCCAGCAGAATCCAAGCTCGGAATTCCAGGCAGTGCGGCCCCATTTATTGTTCGCAGGAGGCGGAGCATGAACCGAAGAAATTTTGTGTTCGCGGTCGTTTTGGTATTTGCGTTTCTGGCGGTGTGTTCGACCGATGTGCGTGCCGGACCGCAAGGGGCGATGGGAGCGAAATCCGGCGGGGCCGTCATCAATGGAAAAGTCTACTCGTTTGAGAAAATTGCCGACGGCGTGTACTACTCGACTTCCGAGCAGCCTGATGGCTACGGGCGGGAATCACACGATCATCGTGGGCGATCGCGATGTTTTTCTGGTGGACGCGGGCGCGACAGCCGCCGCCGGCCGGGCGCTGCTGGAGGACATCAAGCTAATTACGGATAAGCCCGTGCGCTGGGTGGTGAACACTCATTTTCACTGGGACCACACCAACGCCAACTCCATCTTCGGCCCGGAAGTTCAGATCATCGGCCACGAGTTCGTGCGGCACGCCATCGCGGACCTCGACATCATTCATCGGGAGCCCTTCAAGACGGCGCTGGCGAATATGCCGATGCAGGTCGAGGCGCTGAAAAAGCAGATTGCCGACGAGAAAGATCCTGCGAAGCGCTCGGCGCTGGAGAAGCAACTGGCTGCCAAGCAGGCGGATTGGGACGAATTCAAAATGCTCAAGCCCACTCCGCCCACTTTGACGTATTCCTCAAAAATGTCCATCTATCAATCCAGCAATCAGGGGCCACGGGAAATTCAGCTACTTTTCCTCGGCCGCGGGCACACGCCGGGGGACACGGTCGTCTACCTGCCGAAAGAAAAAATTGTGTGCAGCGGCGATTTAATGGAAACGCAGCCTGCCTACATGGGTGACGCGCTGTTTGACGAGTGGCTGAAGACGCTGGACGCGCTGAAGGAACTCGATTTCACGACCGATCTTCCCGGACACGGCGTGCCATTTCACGATAAGGCGCTGATCACGTCGTACCAGGGCTACCTCCGCGACTTCATGACCAAAGCGGCAGAACTGCGGAAGCAAGGGATGTCGGCTGAGGACGTCGCGCAGAAAGTGGACCTGACTTCGCATAGCGCCGATTTTCCGCAGATCAAGGGCCCGGGCGCCGAGATTCGCGGCGTGCGACATTATTGAATGGATGGATGAACACTCGCGCTGAGCGATTGCGAACTTAACTTTTGTTCCGCGAGGGCGAGATGACGGAGGGGAAATTCCGAAGTGAATGACCGCCAGCGACGGGGAGCGTGTTGGCAGAAACCAACGGTACCGCGCTGTCTAGCTCGACGGAAAATGTCCTGCTACCTGCTTCATTTTCCCCGAGCTGTTCACCGGTGCCGCTGGCCCTGCGCACATAGATCATGCGCGAAAAATCGCGCGTTGATTGCCGTTACTTCTTGTCCCACACCTGCAAATTATCGAACGGTCCGGAAGGCGAAGTGCCCTTGGCGTGAATCGTCAGAGTCTTGCCGCCATCGGACAACTTGAACGAAGTCACTTCCACTTCTTTTCCGGCCTTGGTGAAAGTGGCCTCATAGGAATTGGCGTCGATTTTCTTTGAGGTGATTTTGTCGGCCGTGTTAGGAATCGCGCCCATGGTCGGATATTCCTTGCCGTCGGCGTTGATCGTGTAGCCGTAGGAAGTGGCCTTGCCCGCCGCATTCACGCCATTCACCATCACCATTCCGGAGGCGTCCCAGGTGCGCGTAGCGCTTTGCGGCGCCGGTCCCGGAATAAACTTTGACTTCGCCACATTCAATTTCCACGTGCCCACGAAAGGATTGCTCTGTGCCAGCAGCACGCTACCCGCAGCTAAGATTACGAGCGCGGCCGCAAATACCCTCATCCGTCGATTCATCGAACGTCCTCCTCCAAGTGTTTTCTTTCGCTCTGAATGCATCTGAAAACGATATAGGAAAGGTTACGCTGCGGTTGCTGGGGGAGTCAAGCCGGCGCCCGCGGGTTTTATGGCGCATGCGCTTGAGGCGATTGGGCCGGTAGCGTATCATTTCTCTGCGCCGCTCCGGATTTGCAGCGCAGAGGCTCATGATCACACGCAAAATTGGCGAAGGCGGCCGCTGGCTGCTCGAAAAAATCGTGGACGCTGGTCGCGTCCACCGGGCATCAATCCGAATCTGCTGACGTTTTTCGGACTGCTGGTGAATTGCTGGGCCGCCGTTCTTTTCGCCATCGGAAAATTCCGCTCCGCGGCCATGGTGATTTTCTTCGCCGCGTTTCTGGACATGCTGGATGGGCAGGTGGCGCGGCGCGAGAAGCGCGTCACGGCGTTTGGCGCATTTTTCGATTCCACGCTGGACCGCTACTCGGACATGGCGCTCGTACATGGGCCTGCTGGTCTACTACGCCGTGGCCGGGCGGACGTCCTACGTCATTCTGGCGGCGGTGGCGACGGCGGGATCGGTGATGGTCAGCTATTCGCGCGCGCGCGCCGAGTCGCTGATTCCGCTGTGCAAGGTTGGTTTCATGGAGCGGCCCGAGCGCATGGTGCTGCTGATTCTCGGCGGACTGTTCAATCGCATGGCGCCCGCGCTGTGGGTGATCGCCGTCGTTGCGACGCTCACCGTCATTCACCGAATTGTCTACACCTGGCAGGAAACCAAGGCCGGGCGCACGCTGCCTGGCATCCGCCTCTCGCTCTAGCCCCTAGTTCCGACTCATCGGCACAGGCGTCTGCAATCTGAAACTTGGCTTCCCGCGGCGCCGATACGCTTCATCGATCGGGCCCGGCGATAATCGCGTGCACGCGGTCGCGCAGCGCGGGAAAATCTTCCTTGCGCAAGTCCTTCGTTTCGATCACATCGTGCAGATACACGGTGACCGTGCCCGGCCGGAGCAGCCAGCTGGTCTTCTTGTTGAATTCGAACGCGCCCACGATGCTGACCGGGACGATCGGTGTGCCGAATTGCAGCGCCATGCGGAAAACGCCATCCTTGAACGGCCCGACGCGGCCAGTCGCGCGTGCGCTGCCCCTCGGGGAACACGGCCAGGCTCACGCCGGAGTCGAGCGCGGCGCGCGTCAGCCGCCACATGCGTTTCAGGTCAGATGGGCGATTGATGTCCGGCACCGGAACATTGCCGAAGCGCTTCATCATCCAGCCATACACGGGAATGCGGAAATGCGATTCCAGTTCCAGGCCGCGGAAAAATTGCGGAACCGTGGCGTACAGCACGAAGGGATCGAAAAGATTGACGTGATTGGCGAGCAAGAAAACAGGTGCGCGACGGATCGAAGCCCGGCGAGCGACGCACGACGAGCTCTGCGCGCCGGCCAGTTTCATCGTCACGCGGCAGAGCATGCGCTGCGCGCCATCATTCTTGCGCGGATCGATAAAAATTCCCAGCAGCACCAGAAAACTGGCAAACCGGAAAGAAAAATGCCGCGGACAGCAGCCAATGGCACGTGCTGCGCGCGATCGCCCAGGCGCGGCGCAAGCCCCGCTCTTCGACGGCATCTGCGTCTGAGGCGGGAGACTGACACCGGTTGTTCGCTTTCGCCGTTCATACCATCACATCGAGCGCGCCGGGAAGCACTTCCAGCGATTCCGCTTCCAGCGTGAGCACTTCGCCATCCACGACCACATCCACCGGATCGGCCGAGCTCAAATTCTATTCGCTCGCGGTGCGGCGCGAAGCCATCGGGTGCCGGATGTGCGAGCCGTCAAACAGCGTCGGTAAATTGCGCACCAGGCCCAGGCGCCGATCGGTCCCCAGTGAACGTATTCAATCGTGCCGCTGTCGATCGACGCCTGCGGCGCGATCATCATTTTACCGCCGGTATATTTGCTGTTGCTGAATGCCACAAACAGGCAGCGGCGGTCGTCGCGCTCGCCATCGGCGCGCAGCGGAAACGGGCGGCGGCGCAGCCGTGCCAGGGAAACCAGCACTCCGACCAGATAACCGAGCTCGCCCAGAAATTTCAAATGGCGATTGGTCAACGTGGCCACGTCCGCGGCGAATCCCATGTTCAGAGTATTGATGTAAAAAAGCGAACCGCCCGAGTGGTTCAGGCGAATCACGTCGCAACGACGCCGCGCGTCGGGCAAGAATCGCCTCGATGGCGAATTCCGCTAGGTTCGTCCCGGTCGAGCGAAATCGCGAAGAAAAGAATTGCCCGTTCCGAGCGGAAGAAAGCCGAGCGCGGCGCGGCCGTCCGTTGCGGCGTCCGGGAAAATCCCGTTGACGATCTCGAAGCCTGTGCCGTCTCCGCCCACGGCGATGAAATTGCGGAATCCCGCGGCGTACGCGCCGTCGGCGTGAGACCGTGGCTTCGCCGGGAGCGTGCGTCTCGCGCACTTCCAGCGTCAAGTCCCGCGGCGCGCAGGCGATCGAGTGCCGGGCCGGCCAGCTTCCCGCAGCGCCCGCCGCCCGCCGCCGGATTCACGATGGTGAAATACGCTTCGCTCACAGGGGAACCATTGCTGCGCGTTCGAGTTGTTTGCCGATCTGTTCCGCCAGGATCACGCGCTTGATTTTCATGGCGGCGTTGCGCGGAAAATCCTGATCCCACACGAACATAGCCGCTGATGCGTTTGTAATTCAGCAGCTGCGCATTGCGCCGCGAAAGTTCCTGCAGCAGCGCGTCGCTCAGCGATTGCCCGGGCTCGAGGTGGAAGACCAGCACCAACTGCTCGCCGGTCATGGTGTGTTGCGGCCAGATATAATTTGCCGCGAACACGCAGAATTCCTTCACCGCCAGCGCCTTCAAATTTATTTTCGATATCCTCAGGATAAATATTTTTGCCCTCGGCTGTGACGATCATGTTCTTCTTGCGGCCGAAGAGCTGCAAATGGCCGGCGGAATCCACGCGTCCCAGGTCGCCGGTCATCAGCCAGCCATCGACGAGCGTCTCCGCCGTCATTTCCGGATCGTCCAGGTAGCGCGACATCACCGTTTTGCTGCGCACAGCCACTTCGCCGATTCCATCCGAATCCGGGCTGGGCGATGCGAATTTCCATGCCGCGGCACCGGTCGCCCACCGTATCGGGGCGAAAGGGCGTGAGATCGTTCAGCGTGATCGCCGTGCAGGCCTCGGTGCAGCCGTAGCCGTTGTAGATGGGAATGCCGAGGTCGTGAAAAAATTCGATGGTGGCGGGTTCGGTGAACGCGCCGCCCACGAGCAGCGCGTGCAGGTCCCCGCCGAAAGCGCTGTGCACATCCTTCAGCAGTTTGCGGCTCACGGCTGGGCGCGGTTTGCCGTCGCGTGAGCGCGCGATTGATGCCGATCAGCGTGTTCAGCATTCTGCGTCTTGACCGGAGGCAGCGCCGCAAATCGCTCGCGCAGGCCGCGCTGCAGATTTTTCAGGATCAGCGGCACCACAGCCATGTAGGTGATCTTGTATTTCGTAAACGCCTCGCGAATAAATTCCGGGCGCAGCGTGCGCAGATGCACCACGGTCGCCGCCGCCGGTGAACGGCATGATAAATCCGCCCATGAAATCGATGGCGTGATTGGTGGGAATGATGCTCAAGTATCGCGCGCCCGGCCAGAATGGAAATACCGGCGTCACCGCGGCGCACTGCTCCAGATAATTGTCATGCGTCAGCACGCAGCCGCTGCGGATGTCCGCCGGTGCCCGACGAATACACGATGCACGCGGTGTCACTCCGTTTGCGCGGCCGGAATTCCGGCGCCTGCGATCCCGCGAAACTCCTCCCAGCGCTGCGCGCCGGCGAGATCCGCGTTCGGCGGCGCCTCGGTGACCAGCACTCGTTCGTAGCGTGTGGTTCGGAAATGCAGGCGCCTGCGGTGATCGCGCGCCACAGCGGATACTCCACGAACAGAATTCTGGCCTTGGAGTGCGCCAGCAATTGCAGATGCTCGGCGGCAGAAAGTTTGTAGTCGAGCGGCACCAGCACGCCGCCGGCATAAAACACGGCGTACGCCGAAATCAGCCACTTCGGCTGATTGGTCATGATGATCGCGGCGCGATCTCCCGCCGCGAATCCGGATTCCTCAAGCGCCGCGGCGAGTGGCTCGGCGGCTTCGCCGAATTGCCGGTAGGTCAGCCGCGATTTTTCGCGTTCGCGATCCGCCTCGATCAGGCAGACTTCGTCCGGCCAGTGTCCGAGCGCATCGCGCAGCGCCGCTCCCAGCGAATCGTATTTCGTCAAATCCAGCATCAGTGTGGCCGCGGAGCCGCAACGCCTCGCGGAACGGCAAGATTATATGAGGAAATCATCGAGCGAGACGTTTTATTCCGCGCGGAATTCAGAGCCTGGCCTGGATGCGGGTGGCGAGCGTCTGGAAATCGCTGACGCCCTGCACCTCATAGTCGGGAAGTTCGACGCCGAAATGATTTTCCAGGCGCGTGAGCAGTTCCAGGGCCTGCAGGCTGTCGATTCCCAGCTTCTTGTAGAAATCGTCGCCCGGCTGCAGGTCCGCGCGCGGCACTTTGAAATGCGTCGCGGCGAGATTCAGAATTTCGTCGGTCGTCTGTTCAATCGTTTTCATGCGTGCACTTATTTTACAGGAAGATTGAGTTCATTGCCTATCGCCCGGCGCGTCCCTGCGCGCGGCGAATTCTCACCGCTCACGGCAGATATGGATGCGGCCCTGCATTTTCGACAAACTTGCGCAGGCCCTCCATGACGGCGGGCCGCGTGAAGAGATCGCAAAAAATGTCGATCTCGCGGCGCAATTCCTCCGCCGGAAGCGGCTTGATGAATTGTTTCGCGGCCGCCGCGGTGGCGCGATCGAATTTCGTGGTCTGTGCGGCAGTCGCGCGCGCCACGCGCAGCGCTTCGCCTTCGGCGGCAACCTGGCTGACGAGGCCGATCGCGAGCGCCTTGGTGGCATTGATGCTGCGCCCGGTGAGCAGCAGATCGCGCACCACGCCGTTGCCGATATCGCGTTTCAGGCGCGGAATTCCGCCGAAACCCGGGAATCAGTCCGAGCCGCAATTCCGGAAAGCAGAATCGCGCCATCTTGTCCGCGATGATCAGGTCGCAGGCCAGCGC
Source organism: uncultured Acidobacteriota bacterium (assembly GCA_963774805.1). Lineage (GTDB taxonomy): Bacteria > Acidobacteriota > Terriglobia > Acidiferrales > UBA7541 > Palsa-360. Next base: position 102,626 of record CAVZGK010000016.1, on the reverse strand, counting down.
CAGCTCGAATCCGCCGCCGAAGCAGACGCCGTGAACGGCGGCAATCGTTGTGAGCGGCGAAGTGTCCAGCCGATTGAGCACGGCGTGAATGCGTTCCAGAAATTCGCGCACTCCCTTTGCAGCGGCGCGCGCGTCCAGTTTCTGCGCGCCTGCGTAAAGTTCGCGCAGATCCGCGCCGGCGGAGAATCCCGCTTTCTGCTTGCTGTGAAGATGATCAGGCGCTGGCCTTCGATTCCAGCGCGGGAAGCGCGGACGACGAATCGCTCCAGATCTTCCAGCATGGCCAGGCCAATTTCGTTGGCGGGCGGGCGATCGAGCGCCAGCTCGACGACGCCATCGGCGAGGTGCCACGAAAGCGATTTGTCCTTTGTATTCGTTCATGCGGTCAGCCCAATACTTCAATCGTCCGCGTTCGCACTTACTCCGGCTTCGCATACATCCGTTCAATTTCGTTCGCGAAGCGCGCGGCGATGGCATCGCGCTTGCAGCTTGCCGTTCGCCGTGAGCAAGCCGTTTTCGATCGTAAACGATTCCCGCGCCACATGAAACATCCGAATCTTGCGGTAATGCGGCAGTGTAGCGTTGAGCCGCTCGATTTGCGAATCGATTTCCTGATCAGCAACCGTCGCCGGTGATGATCGCCGCGAGAAAACTTCGGCCATTGCCGACCAGCACCACCTGTTGCGCTCCGCGAATCGCGCGAAGCAGTTCTTCCTCAATCGGTTCGGGAGCGATGTTGTGGCCGGAATTCAGAATGATCAGATTCTTCAGCCTTCCCGTGATGCGCCAGTTTCCGTTCGCGTCCACTTCGCCCTGATCGCCGGTGTGAAACCAGCCGTCGCGCAGCACCTGCGCCGTCTGCTCCGGCCGGTGCCAGTAGCCCGGAAAAATATTCGGTCCGCGAACGACGATTTCGCTGTTCTCGCCAACTTTCATTTCGATGCCGGGAATCGCGGGGCCGACGCGGCCCGGTTCGACTTGCGCCGGATCGTCCATCGTGCAGATGGCCGTGGTTTCCGTGAGGCCGTAGACCTGGAGCACGGGAATTCCCAGCATCATGAAAAATAGCTGCGTCTCGCGGGCCAGCGGCGCCGAGCCGCAAATCAGCGCGCGAAGATTCGGTCCCAGCCGCTTGCGGATCGAGGGAAAGATAAACAGTCCGGCGAGCCCCAGCCAGAAAAAATCCCACGGACTGTGGCGCCTTATCGTTCAGCCGCGACCATGCGGCGTTGGCGCGCTCGAAAGATTTCGGCGATCATGCCGCCGCGTTTGCGAATGTTGCCCCTCGACGCCCGGCGCGAATGCGCTCCAGCAGTGTCGGCACATTCAGGAAATAATTGGGCGCGGCGATGCCGATTTCCTCGGCAAGTTTCGTGAGATCCATGGAAAGCGTGAGTACGCTGTGGCGCGAAAGGCACGACAGCAACAGAATCCACGATCCGGCAAAACAGAATGGCAGGTAGTGGAACACGCGGTCCGGCACGTCGCGCGGCTCCCATCAATTGATCGAGGCGCGCCGTCGTGCAGGAAAGCATGTGATCGAGATTGCCCGACGTGAGCATCACGCCCTTGGCTTCGCCCGAAGTTCCCGAGGTGTAGAGAATGGCGACCGTATCCTGCAGGCGCAAGATTCGTGGCGATTCCAGAGCGCCGCTGAAGGCAGGCTGGGGCTGCGGCGAAAATTTCGTCGAACAGCACGAATCGCGGCGCGTCCGGCCACGCGCGGCAATCGCATCGCGCAGCGCGGCGTCGCCGCAGCAAATCAGTGCCGGGCCCGGCATCGCGCAACATCGCGGCCAGTTCCGCCGGCGCCTGGCGGGCGTACAGCGGGACGGCGATCAGGCCTTCGCTGATAATGGCCAGATCGAGCGCGGCCCAGCGAATGCTGTTCGGAGCGACCAGCGCGCAGCGGTCGCCCTTCGCAAGTCCCGAAGCGCGCAGAAAATGCGCGCGCCGTGGCGATTTGCGCGAGCAGTTCGTCCGTAGCCGCGTGACGCGGTCCGATGTCATGCCGCCGACGTGCGCTTCGGCCAGAACCACGCGGTCGGCGGCTGCCGTGCAAACGCGAAAAAATGTTTTCGAGGAAATTCATCGTTTCGAGTAGCACAGGCTTCAGCCTGTGGATTTCTGGCAGTGCTTGCAAGGACGAATGGAATCCCACAGGCTGAAGCCTGTGCTACCTAAGCCCCAGCCGCGGCGGCCGCCGTGCTTTCATAGGTGTTCAGAAGCCGTTCGAGATTCGCGCTCGAGCGGCGGAAGATATTCTTCCCAACTGTGCACGCCCGAGCGCACCGGAAATTCCGGATAGCGCTCGATGCACGGCGCGTTCGAGAAACACTCCCATGCGCGCCATGGTTTTCAGATTGCGAACCACCGAGCGCGCCATGCCGTCGCGTATCGCGTCCGCATCCGCCGCCAGGCGTTCCATCACGAGCGGGAAGCTTCGCTTCCAGATCCGGATCGTCCACCGTGAGCAGCAGATCTTCGTGGCCGCGCTCGCGCAGCAGATTGCGAATGCGCTCATCCATCGTAACGCCGGCCGAGGGAACCAGTGCCGGGCATGGAGGTCACCATGGCGTGATAGCGCGACGAAACGATCAGGCTGCAGCAGCGCAGAATGCTCACAAGCTGGTACATGTCATAGTTCTCGGAGCTGAACACCGGAGCGCCGCCGACTTGCGGCGCCAGCGCTTCGCACGCTCGGGTATCCAGCCGCTCCATGGCCACCAGAATCAGAAAAACGCTGTGCTTGCTGCGGAACGCTTTGATCCCTCGCGCCAGCGCGCCCAGATATTTTTTGTATGCGGCGTCAACAGCCGAACCCGACTTGTGAAAATAAATCGTGCGGTAGTGGCTGTCCTTGTACGCGCCAAACAGCGCATGCGCCACGAATTTCGGAGTCGACGGCTTTACCGGCCACCAGAATGGATTGATCGGGCAGACCGCGAGGATCGGCGTTCGGCCGTCCCAGCCGGCATCGATCAGCGCCTTGCGGCCATACTCGGGCGGATGCGGCTCGAACGTCCATGCAGTGTCCGTGCCGGCTTCGCTCGGCACGCCCAGCTTGCTGAGCACCGCCTGCGATTCCTCATTCCGCGTGATGATCAGCGAACGCCGGCAATAGCGCGCGCACATTTTCTCGAGCATCGGATTCATGTAGCCCGCTTCGGCGCCGTAGCCGACCGACAGTTTGTTTTCGGCCGAAGCGATTCCCAGCGCGCCGATGAACATCGTGGTGAGCGCATCCGCGAATTTGCTCTTGAACATCGAGCCTTCGCACGCGATCACGCCGTGCTGCTTGCGCACTTCGCGGAACAGAAACGGCGGATAAATGTCCGGCAGAAATACCTGGCGCGCGTCGCCGAAATAGTCGCGGCTCCAATCCAAATTCTGGGACATCACGCTGAGCGCAAGATTTTCCTCGCCCAGCACGCGCCGCACCTGCCGCAGCATTTCCTCGACGCGAACATCCGAGCCCGTGTTGCGCGTGCCGTTGTAGCCGGCAAAGAGCAGCTTCAGTTTTTCGCCCGGTTGCCAGGAACGTCCCGCGCCGAGTTTCCAGAGCGCGCCGGAAAGTTCGATCAGCGAACTCGTCCAGGCCTGCAGGACCAGGTCCATCATGGGTGAGATCCTCGCGCGCGGCCCACGGCCGCTGCCGCGGCCTCTTCGCGGGACGCAGTCGGCGGAGCCCGGCCAATCCTGATACGGATACGAGAAATGGCAATCGCGGCTGAATCGCAGCAGCGGGATAACAATATTTCGAAAACGGTTCCGGCGCGCGGCCCATTTCCGCCACGACGCGCGAATTGTCGAACACCGTGTCCCACACCAGATACGGCATGAAAACTTTCAGCAGCGACGCGCTGCGGCCAACGTGCCGCGCGATATCTCGACAGCCAATTCACGGCGGAAGAAAACTTGCGTTCGAGTCCCGGCCAATACAGCGGCTCCATTTTTCCGGCGGCCTGCGGCCAGCGCGTGCGTCAGCTGCGCCAAACGTCTCGGAGCCCGTGCCGGAGGAGAGATGGTAGATCTCGTGCTCCGGATCTTGCTTTCTGATGCAGCGCGACGACGGATTCCGCCACGTAGTCCACCGGAACGATGTCGATCCGATCGGTCGGGCGAAACGGCAGAACAGGAAGTCCGGCAAGAAACACGAACGCGCGAACCATGTCGAACTGCGTCGTCTCCGGCGCGGCGGCTGTCGCCCAGCACGATGCTGGGACGAAAAACGGTGCGCGACACGTCGGGGAGAAGTTCGCGCACCATGTGCTCGCAGAATTTTTTCGTGCGCGCGTAAGGATCGTAGTCGGAGCGGTTCCAGTCAATCGAAGCGTCTTCGGTGACGACTTCGTGGCTGCGCGTGCCCGCCACGGCGACGGTGGAGACCTGGCTGAAGCGGCGCAGGCCGTGGGCGTCCTGCGCGCGGCGGGCCAGTTGCGCGACTTCCAGCGTGCCGCGCAGATTCACGTTGAGGCAGCTTTTTTCGGATTTGCGATTGAGCGACGCGGCGCAGTGAATCACCGACTCGGTCGTTCCCACCAGGCGCGCGTATTCGGCGGCGTCCAGGCCGAAGCGCGGATCGGTGAGATCGCCGCGAAAAATGGAAATGCGCGTTTCGAGCGCATCCTGAAATTGCGGAAAATCCAGATGCAATTGCAGGGCGTGCCAGAGCCGCTCGTTGCGCTTCCTGTTCCGTTTTCGCGCGCACCAGCAGATTCAGCCGGTCGGTGTGACGCTCGCAGCAGGATGGCGGCGATGTGCGCGCCGATGTAGCCGGTTGAACCGGTCAGAAAGATGGCCATGGATTAGGCTTGGGTCCCTGTGCCCGGCGCTGCCCCCGCGTGCGGCGAGTCCTCGCGGCGATCCGCTCGCATTCTCCGGCGTGCTGCGGAGAAAAAACGCGGCGCGGCATGCGATTCCGGCGCGCGCCCCTCGATCAGCGGATACACCCACCGGCGCAGAGCCGGAATATGGATGTTAATCCAATAATCCCACCAGTCAATCGCGGAAGGATCATAACCGAAGGCCGCGCGTTCGTCTTCGGGACAGCGCCGCGGAAAGCAACTGGACATTGTCGCGATTCGAAGACCTGCTCGTTGTGCAGGATAAACGGCTCGTAGAGCTCGATCAGTTTCTCGACGCGAATCAGGTCGCGTTCCTGGCGTGCCAGCGGCGGACGTCTTCATCTGCAGCGCGGAGGCGGCGCGATTGATGCCCTGGACCACGGCCTTCTGCGCGGGCACCGACAATTTCTCGTAGCGCGATTTGGAAACGGGAATCGTATCGAACTGCATGCGCATCCAGTGTTCCAGGTTCTGCTGCGCGCGATAGTGCTTGCGATGCGCGAGTCCGGTCAGTTCGATGGAGCGGCCCATGTCGCACGGATTGCTGGACGACGTGGCCAGCTGGTAGATCGGTTTGTGGCGGCGCGCGATAATCGCGGCGGCGATCAGCGTCATTCCGCGGCAGACCATGTCCACGGGAATCACGTCGAGGCATTTGCGTTCGTTGGTCGGCAACTGGCGGAAGTAGGTGCCCAGCAGATAGGAAAGAGGCGCCGAGGTGTTGATGCCTTCATTCCAGCCGCGGAAGGGCTGGTCGGTGGAAGTTTCCACGATCGAAGGCCGCACGATGGCGATCGGCAGGCCCGCGCCGTGCCGCACGATCATGGATTCGGCGAGCGATTTGGTCAGCGTGTAGGTGTTGGGCCAGCCGAGGCGCCGCGCGCGGCGCGTTCCCGCGCGCGTCAGGCGATTGCGCAGCCAGCGCATGCGATTTTTTCGGATCAGATTGTCGAGCTCAGGGCCGGAGGGTTCCTCGCTCCCGCGATGTTTTCCCAGCGCCTGCCGGCGCAGCGCCGCCGTGATCTCCGGGCTTTCGGCGCGCGCTTCGGCATGCGCGACCACCTCCAGCAGCGAGTGCCACTCGCGCTCCGCGTCGAAGTCCGGGATTCCCGAGCGGCGTGTAATTTGGCTGGACTTCCTCGGAAACACGGCCATCCTTCGCGCCCACGACGTAGCAGGTGGAAAGATGCAACAGCCCGGCATGGTCGGAGTCCGCAGAAATTCGATCAGGTGAATGACCGGGCGCGACGTTGCTCGCCAGCGCCTCGCGAAGATCCGGATTGAAATCCGTCAGGCCGGAACTGTTGACGACCAGGTCGAGCGTGCGCGCCAGATGCGCCCGCGTTTCCGGGTCAATGCCCAGCCCCGGCTGGCTCACGTCGCCTTCGACGACTTCCACGCGCTCGGCACATGAAATCCGCGAATCGATCGCCGTGTTGCTCCTGCAGGGCATCGAAAACCGGAGATTCTTCGAAGAGTTTTTCGAAACGCCGCTGCGAGGTTGTCGTGCGCTGGCGGCGGATCAGCAGATAAATCTTCCCGATCTGCGGAACCTCGCTCAAGAGCTGCGCCAGCCAGACCTTGCCGATGAAGCCGGTCACGCCGATCAGCAGAATGTTCTTGCCCGCAAGCGTCTGCCGCACCGAAAGCGGCTCGGCCTGCTTTTTGCCGGTCGAATACGACCAGAGCGCGGTGATTTGGCGTCTCCGGGCGCTCTGCGGGCAGGATCGCCTTCTGCAAGCTGTTCCGGATGTCCGGTCAGCCCCAGATTGCGCAACAGGCGATCGGCGGGCACACTGCCGTCGGCGCTGCGCTCGAAGGCCCATGCCAGGGGGCTGCGCGGCCGAATCACGGGGTCCAGCAGGCGACCGGTGGCGATCCCGTCGCGAAATTCGAGCCGGTTGGATACCAGCCGCGAAACGCCCAGATATTGCGCCAGCGGGCGCATCACGTGGTCGAGGCCCTGGCTCACCAGGACCACGTTCTCCGCGCCCTTGGCCGCGACGCATTCGCGCAGGCGCGCGACTCCCTCCGGTTTCAGCTGCTTTTTCAGGACGTATTCGAAATATTCCTCGCCCAGCAGGATCCAGGCGGTCGCGCGTGACTCCGGCCAAGAAGGGTATGCAGCACCCGCGTGGCGAACACGCGATTGGCTGGCGTACAGGAACGGCCGCACCAGCGCCAGCAGCAGCATTCCTCCCCGGCGCGCCCAGCGGCCGCCGAAGGTGTGCGAGTTCCAGGTGAAATAAGCCACCGGGCGCGTGGCGCCGAGGTCCGCCAGGCTTCCCTCCACGCGCCAGAATGTAAGGGCACGAAGATCGGCCTGCGAAGGAGGCGCGGGGATGCTCCCGGGAACATGGTGGCCGTTGGTGCTGTTTTGGGCGGTCTGATCACTCAATGGTTAGTTCCAATCCAGAGCTGTAATAAAGAATCACCCGTCTGGCCAGATTGAAACTATCACTCCCGCACCCTGAATCGCAAGGGTTTGGGGAGTTGTTCGTGCTGAATCGAGCGCGATTGCGCGCCCAGCGTTTTCATCCAGGATTCATTCTCAGTTAAAACTTCTCTCACACTCCCGCACCTATAGTACGCGTCGTTCCCTACGTCTTTTCGAATCAACTGATCGAATATCAAGAGGAGGAATTTGATGTCCAGTAACTGGAAGATTGGCATTCTCACCGGAGCGCTGGCGTTGTCCCTGGCAGCTTCGGCCTATGCCGGGCCGAAAGACGGCGACCGCTCCGATGATCACGGCCACGGCCGGATTCGTCACGTGCTTCTGATCAGCATCGATGGCATGCACGCGGTCGATTTCAAAAACTGCGTGGAAGGCGGCACCTGCCCTCACCTCGCCGCCTTGGGCAAGACGGGCGTGACCTACACTCGCACTTCCACCTCCCGACCCTCCGATTCCTTTCCCGGGCTGATGGCCCTGGTGTCGGGCGGAACGCCGCGCACAGTCGGCGCGTTCTACGACGTTGCCTTTGACCGCGTCCTGGCGCCGCCGGCCACCGCTACCGGCAACGGGTTGCCGGCCGGCAACTGCGTCCCCAACACCATCAACGGCACGGAAACCGAGTACGAAGAAGGCGATGAAATTGACCAGACCAAGCTCAACGGGGGCTTCTCCGGGTATTCGCTGATCGACGGCGGCATCAAGTCCATCGACCCGGCCAAGCTGGTGCGCGATCCCTTCAACGGCTGCAAGCCTGTCTATCCCTGGAATTTCGTTCGAACGAACACCATCTACGGAGTCATTCACAAGGCGGGTGGCTACACCGCATGGTCGGACAAGCACGCCGTCTACGCCGTTGTTTCCGGCCCAACCGGCACGAGCCAGCCCAGCAACGTGGATGATTACTATGCGCCGGAGGTCAACTCCAACCAGATCAGCCTGCCTGGAATCACGACGGCGGCGGAGAGCGGGCAGTCCGGCGTGGATTGCTCCAAGATTGCCCCCAGCGGGAACGATTGGACCACGGATTTCGACGCGATCAAGTGCTACGACCAATTGAAAGTCAATGCGGTCCTGAACGAAATCAATGGCAAGACGCACCTCGGCGGCAGCAAGGCTCCGGTCCCGGCTATTTTCGGCATGAACTTCCAGGCGGTCAGCGTCGGGCAGAAGCTGATCACTCCGGCTTCAGCCACCCGCACCGACTCCAACTCGGGCGGTTATGAAGATGCCCAGGGCACGCCGCGGCCGATAATGCTGGCCGAAATTCAATTCGTGGATGCGGCAATCGGCCAGATGGTGGATGCACTTGAGGATACGCATGGCCTCGATTCCACTGCGATTATCATCACCGCCAAACACGGGCAGTCGCCGGTTGACCCCGCCCGCTTCTTCCCGATCCCGGGAAATTCCGGCACCAACGGAACCCCGCCGTCGGGAATCATTCCCTCGTTTCTTCCGGCCGTCTTCAACGATCCCGCGAACGGCCTGGGGATCGCGGAGGATGATATCTCCCAGCTCTGGCTGGCCGACGAAACCCGTACCGCCGATGCCGTCGCGCTACTTGAGGCTGCCGGCAACAAGATCGGCCTCGGCCAGATTCTCTTCGGCACCTCGCTCGACGCGATTTTCAATCGTCCCGGCGTGCCCACCACTCCCGGACCGTGCTGCAAGCTTCGCGAAGGCGGAGATCCCCGCACACCGGATATCATCGTTCTTCCGAATGTCGGCGCGGTTTACACCGGCGGCCTGAAGAAGCAGTCCGAGCACGGCGGCTTCGCGTGGGATGACACCAACGTCATGCTGCTGGTCTCCAACCCCAGGTTCGAACGCCGGACCATCCACAGTTTTGTGGAAACCACGCAAGTGGCTCCCACCATCCTGCAACTGCTCGGCCTGGATCCCGACGATCTGGATGCCGTTCAGAAGGAAGGCACGCCGGTATTGCCGGGGATTGAATTCGGCAACGACTAATCAAGCGCCTGACGCAGTCGTGATTGAATTCAGCGGGGAGCGCTCCTCAAAATGAGGGCGCTCCCCGTGCCTGTTTTCAGCGATGGTGCGCGCATTCTTTCCCGTCTGCTATAGTGCGCGAAATATGGTGCGCGAATCGTTCGGTAGGGAAGCCTCGCCGCCACGGAGGACGCCATGGCACATCCGGAAATTGAGCTGTTGTTAGAACTCCTGGACGAGGGCTTCAGCCGCGCTGCGTGGCATGGGCCGAATCTTCGCGGATCGATTCGCGGCGTGACGGCGCGGGAGGCCGCGACCTCACCGAAACCGAAGCGCCACAATATCTGGGAAATCGTGGTTCATTCCGCGTACTGGAAATACGCGGTGCGGCGGCGCCTGGTGGGAGAAAAGCGCGGATCGTTTACGCTTCCCGGCAGCAACTGGTTTGATCGTAAGAAAGATCGCAGCGAGAAAGCCTGGCGCGCGGATGTGGCGCTGTTAGAGCGCGAACACCAGGCGTTGCGCGAAGCGGTGGCGAAATTCCCGGCGGAAAAACTGGACAGCCGGGTGCACGGAAGCAAAAGCGTCGCGCGCCGCCTGATCGCCGGAATCGCTTTTCATGACGTGTACCACGCCGGCCAGATCCAACTGATCAAAAAACTGATCCGCGGATAGGCTAGCGATGTGGGGCATGCTTTAGCTTGCCCAGTTTCGAATGGCATCTGGAGAGCATTCGAACACGGCAAGCTAAAGCATGCCCCACAGGATCGTTACGCGCTGTTCGCGCCGCGCTTCATTTCCGCGCACAGCCGTTCGCCGAATTCGATGCATCCGACTTTAGTCGTGCCCGGCTCAACCGTGTCCAGCGTGCGAATCCCTTGAGCGAATAGCCGGTCCACCGCGGCTTCGATCGCCTCCGCTTCCTGCTTCAACTGGAAACTTTCGCGCAGCATCATAGTGGCGGAAAGAATCATGCCCACCGGATTCGCCACATCTTTTCCCGCCAGCGTCGGCGCGGACCCGTGGATCGGTTCATACAGTGCCGGCCCGGGGCCCAGGCTCATCGAGGGAATTAATCCGATTGATCCGGCCAAAGCCGCGCCCAGATCGCTGAGAATATCGCCGAACATATTCGAAGTAAGGATCACGTCAAATTGCGCGGGCGCCAGCACCAGTTGCATGGCGGCGTTATCGACGTACAGATGCTCCAGTTTTACGCCGGGATAGTCCGCGGCCATTCGCGTCACCGTTTTGCGCCACAACTGCGACATGGCCAGCACGTTGGCCTTGTCCACGGACGCCACGCGGTTTTTTCGCGAGCGTGCACGTTCGAACGCGTATTTTGCGACGCGCTCGATTTCCCCGGTGGAATACGAACCGGCATCCGTGGCGCGTTCGCCGCTGGGGTCGGCTTCCACGCGGCGCTCGCCGAAGTAAACATCTCCGGCCAGCTCGCGCACAAAATCGATGTGTACGTCACTGGCGCGATCAGTACGCAGCGGCGAGAGGCCGCGCAGCGGCGCGCGCACGTCAATGGGACGAAGATTGATGTACAGGCCCAGCGCCTTGCGCAGCGCGAGCAATCCGGTTTCCGGCCGGCGGGCCAGCGGCACGGCGTCCCACTTCGGGCCGCCAATCGCTCCCAGCAGAATCGCGTCCGCGGCGCGGCACGCAGCCAGCGTCTCCGCGGGAAGAGGTTCGCCCGTGGCGTCAATCGCCGAACCGCCGAAAGGAACTTCCGTGAAAGAAAATTGATGTCCGAAGGCCGATCCACATTCCTTCAGCACGCGCACGGCAACGCGCATGATTTCCGGGCCGATGCCGTCACCCGGGAGAAGCACAATCGATCTGGTCTGTTTGGTCATGGTTGTATTCTGGCCCGAACTTGCAGAGCACGCCGTATGGTCACGCCGTGCTCTGCGGGAATACACAAGTTCAAGGGCAAAACAGTATAGTCCCGATCTAAATGCCTGTCAGCGGCAACCCGGAAGGCAGCTCGTGGAGATGGCGGCGCGGCCTTCGCAATCTTGAGGATTCAGCGCGACGATAGAGTGCGTTCCAGTTCGCCTGTGACTCTTCCTTCCGAACGGCGGCTGCAAGATCCCAAACGTCGCAGGCCTGGAAATCGAGAATTGGTATTGACAGCGGGCTGCTCCTGCGTGTATTACTAAACCGAATGGTTAAGTATAATCGCGAACTTGACGCCACCTTCCAGGCCCTGGCCGATCCCACGCGCCGCGCCATCGTCGCGGCGCTTGCGCGCGGGCAGGCCTCTGTTTCGGAGTTGGCGCGCCCGCACCGCATGAGCCTGCCCGCGGTGATGAAACACCTGCGCGTGCTGCAAAGAGCGGGGCTGGTTACGCAAAAAAAACTTGGCCGCACTCGCCGGTGCCGCCTGGCGGCACTCCCTTTGAAGCGGGCCGAAGCCTGGATTGCCCAATACCGCGCGTTTTGGGACACTCAGTTCGACGCGCTCGATCGATATCTTTCCCAACAACCCATGGAGGAATCCGGATGGCCGGAGAACAACGCTCTCCCGAAACAACGCTGAAGGTTCAACGGAAATTTCAGGCCCCGCGCGAACGGGTATTTCGCGCCTGGACCGATCCCGTGGAGATGGCGCGCTGGTTCGCGCCAACCGAGGACTACGTCACGCAGATTCCGGTCTGCGATTTGAAAGTGGGCGGAAAATATTGCGTGGAGATGCACCACAAGGGCGGGAACATCAATCGCGTCTCCGGAACCTACCGCGAAATCAAGCCGCCGGAAAAACTTTCGTTCACCTGGGCCTGGGACCACGAACCGGATTTTCCGGAATCCCTGGTCACGCTGGAGTTTCGCGATCTGGGGCCATCCACCGAACTTGTGCTCACGCACGAGCGCCTGGCCGATGGCGAGATTCGCGAAAAGCACGAACACGGATGGGCCGGCTGCATCGACCGGCTGGCAAACTATTTGAATATGTGATTTGCCGGACTGCTTGAATTTTCTGCGTTGGCTAAAACACCAAAGGAGCAACCATGGCAATCGTCGATTCGATTCTGATGGAGCTGGATCAGGAAGCAAAAACCACGCAGCGGGTGCTGGAGCGCATTCCGGAAGACAAGCTGGCGTGGAAGCCGCATGCCAAGTCCTACTCGCTCGGCCAACTCGCGTTGCATATTGCCCGCGGCCAGGGTTTTCTGTCTGACGCTGTAAGCAAAGATTCGTTTGAATTCAGCGACATGTCCCAACCGCAGCCGCAGAATAAAAAGGAAATCGTGGATGCGTTTGCGCAAAGCACCGCGCACGCCAAGGAAACGCTGGCCAAGCTGAGCGACGCGCAGGTCATGGGGAACTGGACGGCCACGCGAGGCGGCAAGGTTCTGATGACCGTCCCGCGCATCGGCTTCATCCGCGCCATCGTCATGAACCATTTCTACCATCACCGCGGACAGCTTTCCGTGTATCTCCGCCTGCTCGATGTTTCGGTTCCCTCGATCTACGGTCCCAGCGCCGACGAAAATCCGTTCGGATAGCGGCCGAAAGCCGGACGCGCGCAAGTAGAGGGGAATTTCACAATGGCCGACATCAGGCACATGATTCAGATCGCGGCGGAGCCGGAAATCGTCCATCCCCTGGTCTCGACGGCGCAGGGGTTTACGCGCTGGTGGGCCGAAGATGTGACCGAAGAACGCGGCAGCGGAAACGTTGACCTTGGTTTTTTCAACCGTGCGACCGTCTACGGACTCCGGCCGCAGCGGATCGAGGCGCCGCGACTCGCGCACTGGCTCTGCCATACCGGAAAGGAATGGAATGGCACGCGGCTGCTTTTCGATCTGACGGAACAACAAGGCCAGACGCAACTGCGATTTACACATGCGGGCTGGCAGGCGGAAACCGATTATTTTGTGGCTTGCACCACCACGTGGGGCGAACTGATGTTCCGCATCAAGGCGGTAGCCGAGGGAAAAACGCCGGGGCCGCTGTTCAGCGCCGCCGGACTCGCCTACTAAGAGGCTTTCGAGGCACGCGCCGGATATTCCTTGCTGAATCCGGTGCGCTCGTTGGTCATCGTAAAACTGCCGTCGGCGCGCACGGACATCTTGATGTAGTGTCCGTGATCGGTTTCGTTGATGTTCGCAAGAAACTGCTCCGGCGAATTGTGATCCGCGCCGCCTGCCGCCGACCGGTGAAGCTGCCAGAAATCTTCCAGCCCCGGCGCTTCGTGAACGGTTTGCCAGTATTCGGGCGAGCCGCCCTTTCTTTCTCCGTTATTCATAATGGCCACGCGCGCGTGAAGGGCGTACATGAATTGCGGCGCGCCGGAGTGCGGATCGCCGTGCCGCGTAGTGTGAAATACGGTCATGGTCCCGACCAGATTATTCGGGCAAGCCAGGGCGTGCTCCTGATTCCAGGTCAGGTCGCCCAGATCCACGAGGCGAAAACTGTTGTAGCGCACCACGATTCCCACCGACTCAAAATTTTCCGGCGTGGCGTCCTGTTCTTTCAGCTTGGCATCGCGGCAAAAGGGATTCGGCGCTCCCGCGCCGGGCGCTCCGGGCATCGGCGTCTTTGATCACTTCGCCCGCGGATGAAACCACGCTGCACGTCCAGTCCTTCCACAGGAATACGGTCGCCTGGTTTTGCGGTCGTGACATGCGCGTGCTCGCGAACCGGCAGGTACGAAAGGGTGGCCGCATCGCGTCCCGCCTGCATTTCCACCGTGTAGGGCCCGTGATCGATGAAGTGGCGAATCGGGAATGCGATGCGCCAGTTCCGCAGCGTTGCCGGCGTGGTCCGCGTGGAAGTGCGTGAGCACCACGTAGTCGAGCACGTTTACATTCGCCAGCTTCAAGACGGCCATGATGCGATCGGCGTCGCGCGTAATGTTTGTCGCGGCCGCTTCCGCAGGCGTTGCCGCGCCTTGATTCCCGGGAAATCCGGTGTCCACCAGCATGGATTGCCCGGACGGTGAAACGAAGAGAGTGGCCTGGCCGCCCTCGGTGTCCATGAAATAGATGTCGAGCGGCTTCTTTTGCACCGGTTGCTGCTGTGCGTAGGCTGCGAAAAGCGGAAGCAAAAGAATCATGCACACGTGAAGAAGCAGCTTCCTGCTCATACGCACTCCCCTTGGGAACTTTGAGATGGGCTATGGAAGTCTATTCGCGAGTAATTGTCCAGAGGAAAGTAGCACAGACTTCAGACTGTGGGGTTTCGTAAATGAACCCATCCTGCGCGCGCCAGCCAAGACCGAATGGAATTCCACAGACTGAAGCCTGTGCTACTGAAACGCGGCGAACTGGCTACTCCGCGGAGACCGGCGCTTCGCTGCCGCGCTTGCGCATCACCTGATGGGCAATGGCCAGCACGTCGCGGTTGCGAACGTCCTTGGATTCATCCGCCAGAGCCACGACGCGCTTGTAACATTCGTCGAGCTCTTCGCGCGACGGCTGGAAACCCAGATCGACGAGCGTCGAACGCAGCGCGTTGCGCCCGGAATGTTTGCCGAGAACCAGTTGCCGCTTGGGGACGCCGACCGCTTCGGGAGAAATGATTTCGTAGGTGAGGGGATTCTTGAGGATGCCGTCCTGGTGGATGCCGGCTTCGTGCGCGAAAGCATTCGCGCCTACTACCGCTTTGTTGGGCGCTACCTGCGCTCCGGTAATTTCCGTCAGCATGCGGCTGGACGCGAACAGCTGATTCAGATGTACGTTGGTGTTTACGCCCAGCGTGTTCTGGCGCACGCTCAGCAACACCACTACTTCTTCCAGCGCGGCATTCCCGGCGCGTTCGCCGATACCGTTGATGGTCAGCTCCAGTTGTCGCGCGCCGGCCTGCACCGCGGCCAGGGAATTGGCGACCGCCAGGCCCAGGTCGTCATGGCAGTGCGCGCTCAGCGTGATTCCATTCGCGCCGTCCAGATGCTCGATGACGCGGCGGAACATGGCGGCGTATTCTTCAGGAACAGCGTAGCCGACCGTGTCCGGCAGATTGATGATCGTCGCGCCGGCGCGCACGGCCCGGTCGACGGCCTGGCAGAGAAAATCAATATCGGTGCGGCTGGCGTCCTCGGCGGAAAATTCCACTTCCGCGCAGCGCTCGCGCGCATAGCGCACATTGTTGGAGATCGCTTCGAGCGCCTCTTCGCGCGTCAGGCGCAGCTTGTACCTCCAGATGCAGGTCCGACGTCGCGAGAAAGGTATGCAGCCGGGGATGCGCGGCGCCCTGCAGGCCTTCGAGCGCGGCGTCAATGTCGTCGCGCCGGGCGCGGGCCAGCGCGGCCACCGTGCAGCCGCGGATTTCGCGGCAAACCGCCCGCGTGCCTTCCAGGTCTCCGGCCGAAGCGATGGGGAATCCGCTTTCAATCACGTCCACGCCGAGCGATTCGAGCTGGCGCGCCATGCGCACCTTCTCCGGCACGGACATGGAAAATCCGGGGGATTGTTCTCCATCCCTGAGCGTCGTGTCAAAAATGCGTACGATGTCCATGGCACTCTCCCACGCCCTCATTGCACACCCGAACCGCCATGGGCGCAAATTTATAATACTTGTGAGTTCTATAAAGGGGAGTTATGTCAGCCAGGTAGCACAGGCTTCAGCCTGTGGGTTTCCGTAAGTCCTGCAACCAGCCAATCGATCATGCCTTCATTCGGCGTAGCACTACCGTAAACCCACAGGCTGAAGCCTGTGCTACGTGAGAATTGCCTCATCTATACCGTCTTAAACGCTTCGTCGATCTCCACCCGGTAGCCCGCGGCCAGCCGATTGGTCTCATTCGCCATGCCCACCACCGCCATGAATTCGTGAAACATTTCCGGCGTCATTCCTTTGCTCGGCGGCGGACGCCGTATGCGACGCGATGCAGTACGGGCACTGGTTCGTTACGCTGACCGCGATGTAGAGAAGCTCCTTGGTAAGCGCGTCGAGCGCTCCCGGGGCCATGATCTGCTTGACGGACTCCCAGGTGCGCTTGAGCGTCGCGGGATCGTTGGCCAGGGCTTTCCAGAAATTGTTGATGAAGTCGGTCTTGCGCGTGGTGCGAATATCGTCGTAAACCGCGCGGACCTCCGGCGATGCGTTGTCGTATTCGATGAGGGAGGCTCAGGGCCATGATGTCTCCATTGCGATGGGAAGTTGAGTTCGTGCGCGCAGAGATCGGCGGGCTTCTCAGTTCAGATCGCGCGAGACCATCAGCTTAAATGTCAGTTTGTCGGCGCCATGAGACACGCCGAAGCCGACGCCGGTCTCGATATCCACAATCTTGCTGTGATGATTGGTCACCGCCCAGACCTCGTGGAACTCGTCGCGTTGCGGAAGGAATTTTTGCAACGGCCCGAAATCGGCGTATTCTTCGAGCGCCACGGCCCATTTGTCGTTCAAGTTGTAGGCCACGCGCGTCGACGGCACGAACTCCAGATTTTTGAAGCCGCCCATATAATCCGTATCCACGATCGGATTGAAGATCAGATCGATGGGCTTCAGGTGCAGCCCGACGATCGGCCGGACTTCGGACGTGATGTGCCGCGATTCCCAATAGGAGTAATTCACGCTGAACTCGAAATTCACGCCGTAGAAAAAAGTGTGATCGTCGGCATGTGGGCGCACAAACAGTTCGCGGATCTTGAAGCCATTGATCGAGCCACCGCGTCCCTTCGAGTAAATCGTATACACCGGCATATAAAGTCCCTGTTCGAACCAGTCGGTAACGCCATAAGCCCACTCGGCAGTGCCGTTCACCGAGCGGTCGGGAATGATGCCTCCCGGAAAGGCGGGTGTTTTGGAACCGATGGCGATGAAGTTGCTGTGGATCATCAGGTTGAACTTGCCCTTGTCGGCGATCGCGGCGTCATAGACCTGGATTTCGTCGGTTTGCGCGAAGGTCACGGCGGGCGCGGCAAACAGGGCGAATGCGATCCATCCGAGCACGAAATAGATATTTCTTTGAAGGAAGTTCATTTTGGCCGAGGCTCCCCCTTTGGGTTCAGTTCCGGCAACTGCGAATCGGTTCGGATCTTCGAGCAGGAAAAACAGCGCGTTCGCCCTCAACGCCTGCCCGCCGGTCTCACGCCCGGCCGGCGATTTGAGCTTCCCGCCCTGCACTCACACCCTGTCGAAGTGTGCAGATCATAGCCCAGAGCATGGCCGCCGGGCAATCTGGGCTTTCAGACGGAAGCTGGACGGAGTATTATCGTGGCGCGATATATCGGCACAGATGGCCAGAATCCACGCGATATCCCTCTCTCTGAGCACGCGGCAATGTCCGCTCTGCGGAAGCGAGGACGTTCTGCGCTCCAGCCGGCGCGGCGTTCTGGAGTGGACTGTTCTGCTGCTGTTCCTTCTCCGCCCGTTCCGCTGCCGCCAGTGCAGCGCGCGCCATGTAACATTCTTCTTCCGCCGCCGGAAAGCAAAGATCGCGCATCCCGTCATACCGGAACCTACGGAGGACTAGTCGGGGCCCGGAATTTTCAGTAGCACAGACTTCAGTCTGTGGCCTTTCATCGTGGGAATCCTTAACCATTACAGGCGATCGTCGATGTACCCCGAACTTTTCTTTTCGATAACTTGACCGGGAAAATTGCGAGATAGCCTAGGCGCGGGGATGCGCCTTGTCGTAAACCTCAAGGAGCTGGCGAATGGTGGCGTGCGTGTACCGTTGCGTGGTGGACAGCGAGGAGTGCCCGAGTAATTCCTGAATGGCCCGCAGGTCCGCGCCATCCGCCAGCAGGTGCGTGGCGAACGCGTGCCGCAGGGAATGCGGGATGCAGGTCCCAATTGACATTAGCCAGGCGCGAATATTTTTTCACGATGCGCGCAACCGATCGTTGCGTCAGGCGCGTCCCCATGTGATTGAGAAACACCGCCTGGCGCTCGCCGCGGCCCCCGGCCTTGCGCAGCACTTCCTCGCGCAGCGGCTCGTAGGCCTCCAGGGCCTGCTGGGCCTTGCCGCCGTAGGGAACGATGCGCTCCTTATTGCCCTTGCCGCGCACGCGCAGCATCAGCTCCTTGCGGTCCATATCGCCGAGGTTCAGTCCGGTCAGCTCGCTGACGCGCAGCCCGGAGGCGTAGAGCAGTTCGAGAATGGCGCGGTCACGCCGCACCATCAGACGGCTGTCATCGTTCACGGTCCCCGCGCGCTGCTGGCTGGAAACGCGCGCCGGTTTCTCGACGATGCTGTCCAAAAACGAGTTCAGGTCCTCTGCGCTCACGACGGTCGGAATGCGCTTGGGCAACTTGGGAGTGGCGACCATGCGGGCCGGGTTGCGCACCACCATGCCTTCGCGCACTGCGTACTTGAAAAATGAGCGAATGGCCGCCAGCTTACGGGCGATCGTGGATTTTTCCAGCTTCTGATCATGCAGGTTGGCCACGAATTCGCGGATCATCAGGTGCGTGACGTCCTCGGGACGTGGCATTGCCGTTTCCGGCGGAGTCAGAAACCTCAGAAATTGCGCGAGGTCGTTCTCATAGCTGCGGATCGTGTGCGGAGAGGAATTGCGCACCGAACGCAAATAGATCAAAAATTTCTGTACCGCGGAATCCATTGCGCCCCTGCCGGATCGCAAGTGCTCACGCCTGCGCGCTTGCGCCCAGAAAAACCCCACCTGATTCTGCCAAGGAAATCCGAGGCCACGCGGATGGACAGCGTA
Organism: uncultured Acidobacteriota bacterium; assembly: GCA_963774805.1. Lineage (GTDB taxonomy): Bacteria > Acidobacteriota > Terriglobia > Acidiferrales > UBA7541 > Palsa-360. The sequence continues at coordinate 83,742 of CAVZGK010000016.1, read as the reverse complement.
ATCCTCCCGCGGGCCCGCTGAATTCGCCGCCGGCGGGCCGGGGCCCGCCGCGAAAAACGTTCTATGCTTGCGCCGTGCCGACGGGCTCGGCATCGGGGGCGGCCGGAACTTCCGGCAGCGCCGCTTCCCAATCGCAACCTTCTTTAATGCAGGTTCGCACCGCACCCATTTTTCCGCGCTTCTCCACGATGAATGCCGCGCCGCACTTCGGGCAGGGCTCGGCGATGGGCAGGTGCGGGGTGGTGAAGTCGCAATCGGGATATTTGTTGCAGCCGTAAAAAGTGCGGCGCTTGCCCTTGCGTGCCACTCTCTCGGTCAGTTCACCGGTATCGCACTTGGGGCACTTGATGCCCAGCGTTTTCGCGCGGATGTACTTGCACTTGGGATAGGCAGTGCAGCCGATGAATTCGCCGTACTGGCCGTGCTTTTTGACCAGCTGCGAATGGCAGTCCGGGCACTTTTCGTCCAGCAGTTCGTCCGGTTGCAGCGCCTTGCGCGTTCCGGCTTTCAGGCGGCGCGTCGTTTTGCAGTCGGGATATCCCGTGCAGGCCAGGAACATGCCCCAGCGGCCCTTTTTAATGATCATTTCGCGGCCGCAGTTGTCGCAGGCCTCGATCTTTCCGTCGTCGCGGCGGCAATTCCGGCGAAAGGTCGCGGATGAAATCGCAATCCGGATAGCGCGAACAGCCCAGGAAAAATCCGTGCCGGCTGATGCGCTCGAGGAGCTCGCCCTCGCCGCACTTCTCGCACTTTTGCCCGGTGGGAATTCCGGCCTTGTACGATTCCATCTCGTCCTTGGCCTGTTCCAGGTCCGCCGCGAAGCGTCCGTAGAATTCCTTTACGGCGCGCTTCCAGGGAAGCTTTCCCTCTTCGATCTCGTCGAGTTCCTCTTCCATGCGTGCGGTAAAGCCCACATCGAAAACGTCCTCGAAGCTTTTCACCAGCAGGACGCTTACTTTTTCGCCGAGCATGGTCGGAGCGAAGCGCCCCTGATCCTTGGTCACGTACTCGCGCTCGACGATGGTCGAAATGATCGACGCATAGGTCGACGGACGTCCGATGCCTTTTTCTTCCAGCTCTTTCACCAGCGTCGCTTCGGTGTAACGCGGCGGCGGCTCGGTGAAGTGCTGGTCGGGGCGCAGCGCTTCCAGGCGCAGCGTCTCGCCCTCGGCCAGCGGCGGCAAGAGAGCTCTCCCGGCTTCCGGGTCGGCGTCTTCATCGTCATCCGCTGACACCTGATAGGCGGCCAGGTAGCCGTCAAATTTTTGCACGGAGCCGCTGGCGCGGAATGTGTAATCGCCCGCCGCGACGTCCACGGTGGTCTGATCAAACACCGCCGGAACCATCTGCGAGGCCACGAAGCGCTGCCAGATCAGCTGGTACAGCTTGAACATATCCTCGCTCAGGAACGGTTTTACGTCCTCGGGCGTGCGCGCGGCATCGGTCGGGCGAATGGCTTCGTGGGCGTCCTGCGCGTCCTTCTTCGATTTGTAAACGTTGGGCTTCTCGGGCAGGTAAGGCTCCCCGTATTTCGCCGCCACCAGGCCACGCACCTGGTCCAGCGCATCATTGGAGACGCGTACGGAGTCCGTGCGCATATAAGTGATCAGCGCGATTGAGCCTTCCGCGCCCAGTTCCACGCCCTCATAGAGCCGTTGCGCCAGTCCCATGGTTCGCTTGGCGGTGTAACGCAGGCGATTGTAGCCGGCCTGCTGCAGCTTGGAGGTCGTGAACGGCGGTGGCGCAAAACGCCGCTTTTCCTTCTGCGTGACGTTTGCCACCGTCCAGTCCGATTTTCCGGCGGCAGCCACTATGGCGTCCGCTTCGGCCTGGTTGTGAATCTCGATGTCCTCACCCCTATATTTGGTGAGCTTGGCTTCAAATGCCGGCGGTTGGCCGGCGGCCAGATTGGCGTGAATGGTCCAGTATTCCACCGGAATGAACGCGCGGATATCCAGTTCCCGATCGACAATCAGCCGCAGCGCCACGGTCTGGACGCGCCCGGCGGAAAGCCCGCGGCGCACCTTGTCCCATAAGAGCGGCGAGATCTTGTAGCCCACCAGGCGGTCCAGCACACGGCGGGCCTGCTGCGCGTCCACTAGGTTTTCGTTGATTTCGCCGGGATGCTCGAACGCGGATTTGATCGCTTTGGAGGTAATTTCATTGAACATCACCCGGAAAATGTTTTTCCGCGCGATGACCGGCTTGCCCTTGCCTACCGCCCTCCTCACCGGCTTGGCCGGCTTCTTGGCCTTCTTCTTTCCCTTTTTGCCCGCGGCCTCCTCGACCTTCTCTTCTTCGGTCAGAAATTCCAGTTTGGGGCCGCTCAACACGTCCGCCAGATGCTGGCAAATTGCCTCGCCTTCGCGGTCCGGATCGCCCGCCAGATAGACGGCGTCAGCGGTGGACGCGGCTTTCTGCAGTTGTGTGACCACCGATTCCTTGTCCGGATTCACTTCATACGTCGGCGCAAACCCGTGCGAAATGTCAATGCCCAGCACCTTCTTGGGCAGGTCCATAATGTGCCCGTAAGAGGCCTTGACGGTGTAATTGCGCCCTAGATATTTATTGATCGTCTTCGCTTTTGCGGGCGATTCGACGATAACCAGCGATTTTCCCATGTCTTCTTTCCAGGCTCGCGCGCTCCCTGTAGGGCGCGTTTTTTCGCTTCCGGCCTTCTAGCGTGGCCCTCGTTCCCATCGTTTGTCAACGTTTGATAGATGCGGCTTGTGTCCTTCTCGATTCTATTGCCGCATCCGCCACTCTCTAGACGGCTGCGAATTCAATAAGTTAGCGAGGAAAAGCGAGCGGTTGAGGTCGGCCCCGGTGAGGCTGCCGGATCGCTGCGAAGCGCGCCTACAGCAGAATCTTGAGGAATTGCTTGCCCGGCATCTGCCGGACCATTCCTTGCATTTCCATTTGGCACAGCGCCGCCAGGACTTCTGACGAGTTCAATTCCGCCCTTTCCACCAGCTCATCAATATGTATGGTTTCGTCGGTTCCCAACAGATTGAAAATGGTTTTCGCCTGGGGGGAAAGAGACTCCTCGAAAAGCTTGGAGCGCTCCGCGCTGGTGGTTTTTTCGATCGGGAACAGTTCCGCGCGTATTTCCGTCGGCAGTTCCTCAACCACGTCTTCCCATGAGGTGACCAGCTTGGCGCCCTGCTTGATCATCTGGTTCGGGGCGAAGCTCACGTCCACGGTAATGTTCCCGGGTACGCCGTAAACCTCCCGGCCAAATTCCATGCCCAGCCTCGCGGTGATCAGCGACCCTGAATACTGCGCTCCCTGCACCACGATGATGCCCAAAGACATTCCCGCGACCACTCGATTGCGGATTGGGAAGTTTTCCGGCGCCGGATGCGTGCCCAGAGGAAATTCGCTGATCAGCGCGCCCCGCTTTTCCACTTCCGCGAAAAGTTTCTTGTTTTCTTTCGGGTAGATCACATCCACGCCCGTGCCCAGCACGCCGACGGGAGCGCCGTTAGGCGCCCGGACTGCGCCCTGGTGAGCGAGGCTGTCAATCCCTCGGGCCATACCGCTGACAATACTCAGGCCGCGCGCAGCCAGATCGTGTCCCAACTTCTCCGCCACCTGATTGCCGTAGGGTGTGGGCCGCCGGGTACCAACCATGGAGATGGAATGGCGGTTGAGCACGGTGGCGTCTCCGCGCACATACAGCAGCGGCGGTGGGTCGTAAATTTCCAGAAGCCGCTGGGGATATTCCGGGTCATCCCAGTTCAGCAGCCGGCACCCCAGCGCACGGGCGCGCGAAAGCTCCTCTTCCGCGTCTTTGTGTGCTTGCTTCGCATGAATGGCGCGCGCCGGCACGGAGGGCAATTGGCAGGCCTCCAGCTGGGTCAGGGACGCGCGAAATACGTTCGCCGGCGAACCAAAATGGCGCAGCAATTTCCCGGTCAGCCGCGAGCCAAGCCCCGGCGTCATCGAGAGCGAAAGCCAGTCGAGGGAAGCTTCCAGTTCCACGCTGGCACTGACGGTACTCCTGTGTCATTAATGGTGTCAAGTGGAGGGTGGAGACTCAAGCAGATGCCCGTCTGAAGACGGACGCTACATCGGCCAAAGCCGAGTTCGTACGTAGACTCTGGAGCCATGTTCCATGTACTTTACATTTCAGCTTCGTCCAGCTTATTCGCCGCATTATGCTGGTACGCGATCTTCAGATCCTAACGAGGAAACCTTGTCCACTCCGGGCAGCAGCAGAAAGATAAACGTAGTCGCCTCCGTCGGGCTTGCTGTCGGAGGGGTATTCGGAATGGCGGGAACGTTCGTTCCGTCTGAGAACCTGCGCAATTTTGCCTGGGCCGTCGACGGCCTGGCGCTGATCGCGGCTACAACTTTGCTGGCCCTGAAATTTTTCAGAAAGGGAAATGACACGATCGCAGCGGGCTTTTTGATTTTTGCAATGGGCGAATCGGTGATGCTTTCAGGAATGGGCGCGGGGCTTTCGGGGAGCGTTCCCGCCTTCGCCGCCGGGGCATCGCTCTGGGCCACTGCACTGGTGCTCATCCTGTATCCCCGGGATTTTCCGTTCTGGGTTCGGTTGGCGGGCTGGCTGGCGGCGCTCTTGTTCTTCACCACTGCCGCCGAGATCTACTCCGGTCAACCGCTGACGCCACTCTCCTCACCGCTTCCGGGTTTAGGCTACCCGTTTCTCGTAGCCACGTTCGCAGGGTGGATTTGGACCTTGCTGCGTGAGAAGCAGTAGCGCCCGCCAGAAGGCGGACGCTACAGTTGTCAAACCCGAATTCTTACACAAGCACTTCCGCCGTTTCCGCGAAAGCCGTTTAAGCCAGGCCCTCAATAATGCGAATATCTCGTTCGGCGGCCCCATCGATCACGCGGCAGGCCGCCTGGTATGCGGGACTCTCAAAAGTTTTCGTGGCCTGCTCCACACTGTCAAATTCGATCACCACGGTGCGCATGTTCTTTCCCGCCTCGTAGGTTTTCGTGGGCAGGCCGCGTCCCAGAAAGCGCCCGCCGCCGCCCTGAATCGCGGGTCCGGCCAGCTTCGCGTATTCCGCGACTGCCTCCGGTTTGGAAATCTCCCGGTAGAAACAAATCCAATAACCCTTAGCCATTTTGGTGTGCCTCCGTAAAATCTGGGTGGCGATTGCTTCGCTTTTCAGTGCAAAAGTTTATCGTGTCTCCCAGACCATCGCAAGGATCGTAAGTAGCACCGCGACTCTTCGCTGTGCGGGGTTTGCAACCTGCACGCCCGCCCGAATCAAAACGACGACCACAAACCTCGCGCAAAGAAGGGTTGCTATGCCACTCAGCGCATCACTGTTTCAGCGACACGCCCAGGAAAATCTGGCTGGCCACAGGTTCGCCCTCGCTGAATCCGGGAATGAATTTCCAGTTGGCCGTGGACCGCATCAGCCCTTCGTCAATGGACTGCCCGCCACCCATCACTTCGACCGAACGCACTTTTCCGGCGGCATCGATCACCAGTTTCAGCATGGATTCGGTTCTCGCGAGTTCCGCTTCATAAACATCGGCCGGAGGGTCGCGCTCCATCAGAATGGCGCGGGGCGGAGTAATTTCCCGCTTCGGTTTGACGTCTTTGGGAGTGAGTCCCGGCGTCGCGGTTATCGTGACCGTAGCGTCGAAAATTTTCGTGCGGATCTGGTGGCCGCTGGCCGTGGACGGGGATACGCCGTCCACCCGCGACAATATTCCGTGTGCGCGAACGTTCACGAGCGCGCCGCGAATTCGCTCGGCGTCCGCCGGAGGCCACATTTCCTCCAGGGCGCGCCAGCCTTCTTTTTCTCGGCCGCTGTATAGATAGGACCAGACAATTTCAAGCGCGCGGATCTTCACCGCCAGCAGCCTCGTGGTTTGGTCCGCGGAAGCTGGCGGTGCCGATGGCGCCAGCCGGCCGTCGCTGGCTTTGAAATCCGCAAGATCCTGCGGCGTCAGTTTCGCCCGCAGTTCGCTGATTTTCTGATCGAAATATGGGCGAAACTCCGCGCTGGCATCGAGCAGCCGGCCGCGCATGAAACGCAAAACCACTGGCGGGGCGAAGTCCATCTGGCTCAACTTTAAATTTTCAAATCCATCCAGGGCAGCGGCGTCGTCCGTCCAGATTTCCAGCCGGCCGTCGAGGTCCGTGTCCGCCGCGCTGAAAAAATCCCCGCCGCGAATCGACTGCAGCAGCTCCGGCGGATTTTTCAAGGAATAAATCTTGTACTCCATGCAGCAGTCGGCCTTGGATTTCTTCACCTGAAAAGCCGCCACAGGAGTTCCCAGTCCCAGATCGACGCCGAAAGCGTCAAGATCCAGCTCAAAGCTGCCGCCGGCGACGATCACGCTCTGGTCCTCCCAGCTCAGCGCCGCATCGCAGGCTCGCGTGGCCAGTTCCAGAGTGCGGCTCGCCCCCACGTGCGCTCTTATGCCGGAGCGGAACGCGGCATCGAATTCGCCGCTGCCCTGGCGGCAGAGAACGTCGCGAGCCTGCGCGTGGCACGCAGCGGAAGCCGCAAAGATCAGGAGCAACAAGACCGGAGCCGAAGCGAACCCGCGGCGGGAGAATAGAAATCTTGAGCAGGGCATTCCGAATTTAAGTTTGGATTCTGGTCGCAGTGGCGATGGATGCTGGACGTCGGTCGGCAGGGAAGGCGGCATCACGCGGATTTTCCATTGGGCCCGTGTTTGGCAGGCTTTCCCCATGGCTTGGATTCCCGGATGCGCGACCGTCCGATGTTCACGGTGGTCGTGTGGCCTTTCGGCTTGCCATGCTGCGAAAAGGACCCCTCGTTTTGTCATTCTGAGCGAAGCGAAGAATCCCTCTTCGATCTAAGTGCGCGCAAGCAAACAAAGCAGGATTCTTCGCTTCGCTAGAATCACAACGTCGTGGCTTTTTACCGCAGCCTGTTACGCCGCAAAATGCCTCAAATCTTCAACAGCTTCGCTAGAGTCCCGCCCAGAATCGCTTCCTTCTGCGCGTCGCTCAAGTAGGTGGCGTTCAAAACCAGATCCACATTCGAATGCCAGTTGAAGGGCATGTCTGTGCCGAACACCACCTGGCCGGTTCCGACTTCCGCCGCCAAGTGGCGCAGGCCTTCGTCGGAGATCACAATCGTGTCCACCAGAACCTGGCTCTTCAAATATTCGCTGGGCTCTTTCTTGTTCGCGCAATCGGCGTTGGGCCGCACATCGCAGGCGATTTCCGTGCGGCCCAGGTAGGAAGGCAGGTAACCGCCTCCGTGCGCCGCGCAGATCTTCAGGTTGGGGAAACGGTCAAGCGTCCCGTCGAAAATCATGCGCGAAAGGAAGATGGTGGTTTCCAGGGGATTTCCGATCACGTTCCCCAGATCGCCCCGGCCCTTCCAGGCGTCCGGCTTGATCACGTTCTCGGCGCCCTGCGGGTGCATAAACACCACCACGCCCAATTCCTGCGCCTTGGCCCAGAACGGATCGTACTTGGGCAGGGAAACGTCCTCGCCCATCACGTGGCCGCCGATGGCGGCGCCGCGCGCGCCCAATTTCTTTACCGCATACTCCAGCTGCTCGGCGGCCAGCTCCGGGAACTGCAACGCTACCGAGGACAGCGCGGCATAACGATCCGAGTGCGCATTGCACCATTCGGACAGCTTTTCGTCGTGCAGCTTCACGATTTTGGCGGCCTGATCGCGGTCCGCCGCGTAGAACCAGTAGCCGTTAATGCTGAGCACCTGCGTGTCAATCCCCAGCTTGTCGATTGCCGCGATGCGATCCGGACCCATCACGTTTGGTCCGCGCGCACGCGGGCCGGCGCTGGAAGCCAGGCTGGTGTCTTTTACGATGTCCCAAACTTCCGGGATCACGCAGTGCGCATGGATGTCGATCACTTTCACGCGCCGCCCGCCGATTGACACTTCCCTGCGTTTCACCGGAGTGGCCGGCGCGGAAGCGGCGCCCTGCGCCGCGGATGCGGCGAACGCGCGCCCGTTGACCAGCAATCCGGTCGTCGCGCCTGCCACCAGCTTCAGGAAATCTCTGCGATCTTGCATGCTTTGCTCCTGATCGTTGCCAGGCCGATGGCCGGCAATCCGTTTGTCCGCTTGCGCGGGCATCGAGAAAATTGAGTCAGCCCTGATTTGCAGCTGAGTGAATTGCCGTAAGTAAACCCTGAGGCGGGGTGGAAGTCAACTGCTTCGGTGGCGCATGCTTTGGCTTGCGGAATTTGGTTTTCCGAATCCCGACGCGCGGTGAAATGAAACCGCGCAAGCTAAAGCATGCGCCACGGAATCTTTCGAAATAGAAATTGCAATTATTTGAAATCGCGATTGGCGCATTGCTTTGAATGGAATTATAATGGTTTTGGCTTTTTCGACATCTCTGTCGAGAAGGAGGTGATCCAGTGAGGTACGGTTTACTTTGATTCGGCTGTGAGAGGGGCGCTTGTGAGTCTGCCAGGCGCCTCTCTTTTGTCCCGCCGCCGTGGATTGTTGGCTGTTCTCCCCGGGTTCGATCACTTCCAGGAAGATTCGGAATGGTTCAATCCCAATCCAGGAACCCCTAAGGGACTACCGGCGATGGAGATCTGCTGGCCGGGTGCGATGGTCGACCGCCCCTGCCTCTAGACCGGGACGTCCTTGGGGACGCCATGGCCGTTAGAGCCGCCATTGGACGCTGGAACAATGATGGGCTCGTGCGGCGCGGGAACGATGATGGGTGTCTGGGGGATCAGTCCCTTGGTTGCCGGGGCCTCTACGCCTGCGGAACCTGTCGTCAGCAGTTTGTTCAGGACCGGAATATTGACGCGCTGCGATTCCACGAAGTCCACGCCGTCGGCGGTCAGCGTAAAGTCCGAATTGTCCGCGCGCGTGATGTATCCCTTATTTCGCAAATACCACGCCGTAAATTCCAGGTAGTCGCGGGGAAATCCCATGCGCCTTTCCATGTCCAGCAGGGAAACTTCCGGCTTGTACGGGTTGCTGCGGCGCTGGATGTAAAGCAGCGCCAGGACCACCAGGCGGCGGTTCAGTTCGCCTTCGATGCTGTCCATGAAATCAATCGTCGTGGAGAGCGGAACTTCGCGAGTGGCTTCGTTGGCGCGGGCCGCGTCGTACTTTGCCCGGCGCTCAGGATCGGACAAAACATCGTAGGCCTGCTTCAAAAGGAAAAATTGTTCCGCGTCGCCCGTCTCGGGATTGTCCGGATGGAGACGTCCGGCCAGGAAGCGATAGACACGATGGATAGTGTCAGCCTCGGCCTTCGGGCTGATCTGCAGGAACTCGTAGTAGTCGTGGCTGGTCATTGTGGTATCTCCCGGGAGACGCTTTCCGCTCTAGCGAGTAAGATATCGGTGACGCTTTCGGAATCGAGAATTCACGGCGATTCCTGGAGTCCCGACGTTCGCCGCCGGCTCCGGCGGTTGCTTTTCACCCGTCGCGCGACCTCGTCCGCTTCTTTTCTCGCGGCGCTACAATCAAAAAACTCCAATGTGCGGACGGAACTTTCCAAATGCACTTGCAGAAGATGCAGCATTCAGAGCGTTTATCGTATTTCGGCACGCGCGGCGACGCGGAAAGGAGGAACGTTGGAGACGTCATCCACGCAAGTACCGGTAGTACTAATCGAACCGGGTTGGAAGCGCGCTTACGAACCCGATTTTTCGGGCCCGCCGTCCCCGCAGCGCAGCTCCCAACCCGGTACGCCCTGTATGTTGCAAGTCTGCTTCCATGTTCGATCTCTTCTTGAAGAATCCGGAATTTTTTCTGTGAGTATCTGATGAACGCTGTGAATCCGCAATTCGAACGCCGACCAAGCTCCGATCAAGCTCCGATCAGGCGCCGAAATTCGAAGCGCATTCTCGAAAACTCGATGCGATGGCGTCACCGAGTGAATTAAGAAAGAGCTTTCACACGGCGTGGCGGTCGATTCGAAAAGAAGTCGACCTGCCGTTCCGCGCCGCCCCGCCTTCCTGCCGAAGCCGGTATGTTATATTTGAAGTGGCCTCTCGCTCGCACGGTCATGAGCAAACTGCGCATCTCCATCGTCGAATTCCTGAACACCGCCCCGCTCGTCTGGGGTTTTACGGACGGCCCGCTCGCGGGCAAGTACGAACTTCCTGTTTGCCGTACCGTCGCAGTGCGCGGAAGACCTGCGCGCCGGCCGTGCCGACGTGGGCATCATCCCTTCCATCGAGTACCAGCGCATGGACGATGTCGTTGCGCTTCCGGGAATGTCCATTGCCTCCAAGCAGGAAGTCCGCAGCCTGCTGGTCGTGTCCAAAGTGCCGATCGAGATGGCCGAAAAGTATTCGCGCTGGACACCAATTCGCGCAGTACGGTTGGCCTTGCGCGCATTCTTAGCCGGCGCCACTGGAACATCGAACCCGAATTCATCGACATGCCGCCCGATGCCGACGACATGCTGGCGCGCGCTGATGCCGCGCTCCTGATTGGCGATCCCGCGCTGCGGCTGCGCCTGAAAGTGGACGCGCTGCAAGCCAAAGTGCCGGGCGCCGACGGTCGCTGCTGCTGCGGCGGCGAGGACGAACAGCCGGTCAAGGGCGTCGAGATCGCTGTTTGTGTACGATATTGCCCAGCAGTGGCGCGAAATGACCGGTCTTCCGGCCGTGCTGGCCATCTGGGTGGCGCGCCGCGGCGTGCTCACGCCGGAAATGGCCGCGGATCTTCAGGCTTCGCGAGACTACGGACTGGCGCACATTGGCGACATCGCCGAGGGCGCCGCGCTGAAGCTGGAGCTGCCGCCGCGCGAGCTGGAGCGCTACCTGACCGAGAACATTGATTTTTCGCTAGACGACGAAAATCTGGCGGGCCTGCAGCGTTATTATGAAGAGTGCGCGCGAGCCGGACTGATTCCGCGCGCGCGCGAGCTGGAATTTGCAGGCGGATCGAAACCGTCGGCCCAATTTCAGTGCCACGGTAGCGATGCTGCGCATTTGCGCGCATCCATGCGCATTGTAGCTCGCCTCTTCAGAGGCGAGGGTTTAGTTGCCAGAGTCGAAGAAAAACCCCGCCTCTGAAGAGGCGGACGCCACAAAGACACTCGCGACCCCGACGATTGGGCCGCACGTAGAAGGAAACGCATCCATGGGACTACACAACAAGAAGCGCTCGACCTGTTCCGCTCCGATGACCTGGTAGGCATCGGCATGGCCGCGATGGAAGTGCGCCGCAAGAAGACCGATCCGCGCATCGTCACCTACCAGATCGACCGCAACATCAACTACACCAATTTCTGCACGGAATACTGTTCGTTTCTGCGCTTTTTATCGCCCGCTGGGATCCAAGGAAGGCTACCTGCTTTCGTTCGAAGTCCATCTACGAAAAAATCGAGGAGATGATCGATCTGGGCGGCACCGGCATCCTGCTGCAGGGCGGGCTGCATCCGGACCTGCGCGTCGAGTATTACGAAAACCTGCTGCGCTCGCTGAAGACAGCGCTTCCCGCAAGTCCACCTGCACTGTTTCTCCGCGCCGGAAATCGGCTGCATCGCCGAAGTTTCCGGCCTGAGCGTGCGCGAGACGATTACGCGCCTGATGGCCGCGGGGCTCGACTCCATTCCCGGAGGCGGCGCGGAAATTCTGGACGACGAAATTCGCGCGCGCATCTCCCGCCTGAAATGCAGCGTCCGACGAATGGGAAGACATGCACCGCGTGGCGCACTCGCTCGGCATGCGCACCACCGCCACCATGATGTTCGGCTGCGGCGAGGAATTTCGCCATCGCGTCAACCATCTCGAACGCCTTCGCCGCATCCAGGAAGATACCGGAGGCTTCACCGCGTTCATCCCCTGGATGTTCGCGCCGGACAATACGCCGCTCGGAAAGAAAATCCCGCAAGCCACCGCCGTCGATTACTCTGAAAACGCTGGCCATCAGCCGACTGTATCTCGACAACATCGATCACATTCAATCGAGCTGGCTCACGCCGGGCATCAAGGTATGCCAGGTGGGACTGCAATTCGGCGCCGACGATGTCGGCAGCATCCTGATCGAGGAAAATGTGGTCTTATGCCGCCGGCGTTCGCAATCGCACCAACGAAGGCGAACTGCGCCGCATCATTCAAGACGCCGGCTACATGTCCCGCGCAGCGCGACACGCTGTATCGCTCGTACGTCTCTGAAGAAGGAAGCAACGTCCTGCCAATTTCCGCCGGCGTTTAGACTTGCGGTCATTGCTGAGCGAAGCGAAGAATCTCTCTTCGATGCCAGATAACCAAAGAGAGATTCTCGCTTGCGCCAGGATGACAAGCCGTAGTCGGCTGGGATCAATCCGCAGTTTGAGGAACGATTCGGCCGTTCGCCTGAACAGAAGAATTTTTGTCGTTAATACCTGCACGTCCTCGCCATTCTGATTCAACGTAACGTTGCGCACGTCGACCACGCCCTGATTCGGTTTGGAACGCGACGGCGTAATCGAAATGATTTCGCTTTCCACGTGCAACGTGTCTCCGGGCCGTGTTGGCCGCGGCCAGGTGATTTCGCCGCCGAGTCCGACCAGCCGCTCCCGAACGGAAGACCGCTTGTCACCAGCAGTCGCATCGTCGCAGCGGCCGTATGCCACCCACTGGCGGCCAGTCCGTGAAACACGCTGTTTCGCGCCGCCGCTTCGTCCAGATGAAACGGCTGCGGATCGAACTCCGCGGCGAATGACTTGATTCGGCATCTCATCCATGCGGTAGGTGCCGGAAGTGAATTTCTGTCCGACGTGAAGATCATCCAGATATAAGCGTTTCTCGCGAGAGCCTTGGCGCAGAATGACTTTCCGGTATCGCCTCGGCGGCGAACCTAGCGGAGTCGGAGGTCTTTGCGCTCGCGGCTCCATACGCCGGTTTCACGCCGCTGGTGCTATCGAGCGCGGCGTTGGCCAGGTCGTCGGCGTCGCGATTTTGTTCGCGCGGCACGTACTGAATGCGTGAAAGCTTTCGAGGGCTGCGGCCTGTTTCTTTGCGCGTTCGTGCAGCGGCCGCAAGTCGGGATGCTTCACTTTGTAGAGTCCCTTGATCTGGTTCACGATCAACTGCGAATCGCTGTACACGCGCAGCCGTTTAATGCCGCTGGCCGCCGCGTAATCGAGCGCCGCGATCAGCGCGTAATACTCGGCGACATTGTTGGTGGCTCGGCCGATATATTTTCCGAGCGACTCGTGCTTCGCGCCGTCGGCCTGCCGCACGATCACGCCGTACGCCGCTGGGCCGGGATTCCCGCGCGCCGCGCCGTCGATATTGGCCGTGTAAGCGCCCTCGGACTTGCGCCGACGGTGTTTCCGGCTCTTCGAACAATTTTCCGGATGATTTTGGAGTTGGTTTGATCATGGACTTTATTTGTATCCAGGCCGCTCGTCGCACGTCCCAGCCGCTGGGTTTTAGTGCTTGCACGGCCAAAATTCCACAGGCTGAAGCCTGCGCTACTGAAGCTCCGCAGGCAGTCCCGCTGCGTTCATACAATTGAAAATACATCAATCCTGCGCGGACGCGAAGCTGCCGGCGGCGCAGGCTCAGCAGCGATGGTGGGCGTAATACAAAATTCGCGTGCACGTCTCGCAGTGGAAAAATTCCTCGTTGCTGTCGCGTTGCAATTGCTGGATCACGTGCGGGCGAATATGCACGCCGCACTGCCCGCAGCCTTCGCCGCGAATCTCCGCCAGCGCAATGCCGCCATGCCGCTTGGCGATGCGTTCGTAGTGGTCCACCAGATCTTCTGGAACAGACGCCTTGGCCGCAGTCCGCACCGCTTCCGCGGCCTGCAATTCCTTTTGCGTGGCGTTGTACTCCGCCTGAATTGCCTGCCGCTCCTTGCCAGCCGCCGCTTCGACTTCCTTCAGCGCAGCTTCCGCGGCCTTCACCTGGCGGTCATATTCCTCGCCGGAAACCATGCGTTCCAGCAGCCGGTCTTCGGCCTTGGCGATTTCGGCTTCGGCGTTGTCGATTTCATGCAGCAGGGCTTTGTAGGCTTCGTTGCTTTTCACTTCGCCGCTCTGGCCCACGGTATTTCTTGGCGCGCTCTTTCCACTGGTCGACGTCCATCTCGAACGTCTTGCGTTCTTTCTGACCGGTCAGCAGCGATTCCTTGGCCGCGGCAACTTGTTGCTTGGCTGCGGTGACCTGGCCCTCCACTTCCGCCAGGTGTTTGGGAAAGCGTTCCAGGCGCTCGTGAATTCCGAGTCAGGCGCAAATCGACAGCTTGCAACTCGATGAGTGCTTTGAGGTGGGGGTGCATCAGCGCTGCATTTTAGCATACCCGCGGCGCGAGCCCGGGATTTCCAATCCCGGGCACCGGTTTGCCACAACGATGATTCGCGTTAAACTCTTGGCGATAAATTCGGGACCGGAAATTCCGGGAGGAGAGCAGAAAAAATGCCGGACGTGCATATTTTGTGGCTCGCGGGTCGAACCGTGGATCAGAAGCGCAAAGTGGTTGAGGGCATCACCAAAGTGCTGGTGGATGAGGCGGGCGCCAAGCCCGAATCGACGCACATCGTTTTCGTGGATATTCCGCACACGGATTTTGCGTCCAATGGAATGTTGGTGTCGGACAAGAACAAGAAAACGTAGCGCGTTCGGGGCTGCTCGAAATTCCGCATTTGTGTTCACAGCTTTAGAGGTTGCGGAAAAAGCCCCCCTTGTTTTGTCATTCTGAGCGAAGCGAAGAATCTCTCTTCGATCCAGGTGCAAGCAAGAAGAGCAAAGAGCGATTTTTCGCTTCGCTCAGAATGACAGTGCTTAGGTTTCTCCCAGCCTGTTCAGCCGCGCCGCAGCTGCGAATGAGAAAGAGGACCGTCAGCCCCCGGCGGTGCGAGCGTGGCGGAAATCCAGCCGCGAGTCCCGCGCGTCGGCGCCGGTTTCGGAAAACCTCAGTCGACCTGATGAACTTCCATGGTCTGATCGATGGTGTAGGTGGGGAAGTGTGGCGGCGTGACGTTCGCCGGGTTGCTGACCGGCGGCGCCGTATACGTGGCCGTCACCGTGAATCCCTCGCCGGAGGGCGTGGCCGCATACGTATAACCGTCGCGGCTGGTGCGCGCGATGTTCATCGTGCCGCTGGACGAGAGCGTAGAGAGGTCGGTATACGCGCCGTTCTGCGTGTAGTACATCCGCTCGGCCTGCGCGATGGCGATCAAATCGTTTTTCACGCCCACCACACTGATATTTTGCGTGATGACCATGCCCTGGCTCGGCGCGGCCTGCTTCAAAGTCCATAAGTAGATGCCCATACCGACAGCGGCTACGGCCAACAAACTCACAAGTCCCTTCATGGCAGGTTTTTCCTCTACAAAAATTATACGCCGCCCGGATAACGCTGGTTCGCCGGTGCCGCGGCCTGTGCAGTTCCCGGCAACACCTGAACCCGCTTGAGATTTCGCCCGTGCTTCGACTATAGTGCGGCTGCCCCACTATCGCAGTGGATACGTGCTCGCCTATACCAATTTGAGGTGAATCCATTGAAGCTCCTCGCCGCGCTGCCCGCGGGAACCCGCATCCGAACTGCAATCCGATTGAACGATCCGGCGCGCCGGTTGCGTTTCTCCCGGCGATTGCTTTTCGCGGCGATTCTTGCCGGCGCTGCAGCAATCGGCTCGTCCGGATTGGCGGCGATGCCGGCCGTGGTTTCGGCTGCTTCCGCCGCGAGCGTCGTCGGACACAATGCAGAGTTGAATGGCAGGCCGATGCCCGCGGGCGCCACGCTGTTTCCCGGCGACGTCATCCGCATGGGCCGCGACTCCGCCGCGGCGCTGCAATTCGGAAACAGCACGGTGCGCGCGGACGCGCAAACGGAACTGATTGTGGAATCCGCCGGAGTAACATTGCGCGCCGGATTCCTGCAGGTTCGCGCGGGCGGCGCGGATACCCTCGCCGTTTCCGGGCCGTTCTTTCATGTGAGCGTCGCGTCGGCGGCGGGAATTCCCAGCTCGGCGGAAATTCATCTCGGCGGCATGCGTGCGCAGATCTCTGCGATCGCGGGCGCCGCGGATTTAACCGCGTTGGGCGCTGCAGCGCCCATTCGCCTGCACGCCGGTGAGTCGGCTACGCTCGATGCCGCGCCGCCGGATCCGGCCGCGGAGCAAACTGGAGCAAATCCCGCTGCCGGTCAGGTGTCGCGGCTCATACCGCAGGTGCAGATCGATCGCGCGTCGCAGCACATCGTGGCTTCGGGTTCGGATCGCGTCTATTGGAACGATAATTTGCGTAGCGGTCCCACCGGCCGCGCCCACATTACGCTCAAGGATGGCTCGCAACTGAATCTCGGTTCGGATTCTTCGCTGCGAATTCTGCAGCACGACGCGCAAGCGCAGCAGACCTCGCTCGACTTGTTGGTCGGGCGGATGCGCGGCAAAATCACGAGGCTGACCAGGCCCGGATCGAAATTCGAAGTGCATACTCCCGTGGGCATCGCCGGGCTGGTCGGCACGGATTTTTCACTGCTGGTCACCGACGATTATACGGAGCTGATCGTGAACGAAGGCACGGTACGCTTCACCCCCACGAACGGCCAGAGCGTCACCGTGAATTCCGGAATGAAGCTGCGGATTTCGAGGTTCGGCGCGATTGACGGGCCGTCCTCGGCTTCGGCCCAGGAAATTCAGACCGCCGAGACGCTGACTGACATCACGGGATCTGCGAACCAGGCCGCGGTCGGCGCGGCTACAGCCCGACCCCTGGTGCCGCTGGTGATCACGCTAACCGGCACGGCCGCCGGAGTAGGCATCGGCGTGTGGCAAGCGACGCGTCCCACGGTAAGCGTATCGATTCCGTAGCGCTTCCGTCGCCTCGCGGCTCTTCGCTGTATGGTTTTTAAGCGTAGAGGCCAGCCGGTTGTCACCCGCTTCTGCAAACACCGCACATCGAGGAGTCGCTGTGCTACCGTCGAAGTTCCATGGCGGAGCGCAGCTCACAAGAACACATCCCGGAACTGGACGGGCTGCGCGGGATGGCCATCCTGCTGGTCGTCGCCGCGCATTACTTTGCGGTTCCAGGCACCGGCGCGGCGTTTCTTCTGAGCGGCTACTGGTTCCGTTTGGGTTGGACGGGCGTCGATCTTTTCTTCGTGCTCTCCGGATTTCTGATCGGTGGAATTCTGCTGGGCGCACGCGGCTCGCCGAACTATTTCAAAACATTCTACGCACGCCGATTTTTCCGCATCATTCCTCTGTACTACGCGTGGATCGTGCTCTACGTCGTGCTCGTGGCCTCCGCGGGAACCTGGATCGCCGCGCGGATCGGAACGGTGCAGGGAATTGACGCCGCAATTCCCGTTCAATTTCTGTTTCTGCAGAATTTTTATGATTTCGCGAAGAGCACGGTATTCCTCTGGTGGTTTTCCTCGACCTGGTCGCTGGCGGTGGAGGAGCAGTTCTACCTGCTGGCGCCGCTGGTGGTGCGCTACCTTTCAAGGCGCCGTCTGGCTGCGGTGCTGGTTGTGGTCGCGCTGGGCGCCCCGGCGCTGCGATTTCTGACTCGCGCGGAATTTTCCAACGGGCCATGGCTCGCCTACCGTTTGATGCCTTGCCGGGCAGATTCGCTGGCCATGGGCGTGCTCGCCGCGCTCGTGTGGACCAGCCCGCAATCGCGCTCGTGGCTGCAGGCGCACTCGGCGCTCTTGTACGGCGCGATTGCCGTTCTGTTCGCGGGCGTCGCGTACTTGTGGAGGTCGAATTCGGATCCGCTCCAGCCGTTCACGCAAATCGCCGGATATTCCTGGCTGGCGATATTTTATGCGGCCATTCTCCTGCTCGTACTTTCGCGGCGCGATTCCGTTCTGGCGGCGGTGATGCGGTGTAGCTTCCTGCGCGAGTTGGGCAGCGTCTCGTATTGCATTTATGTGCTGCACGAATCGGTATTTCTGTTTTGCAATCAGATGATCCTGCACACGCATCCGCTGGTCACGGACGCCAAGGCCGCGGGCGTAACGCTGATCGCCGCTCTCGTCACCTATGCAATCGCGAAATTATCCTGGAAAGTCCTGGAGCAGCCGCTGCTGCGCCGCGGCCACCAATTCGGGTATTGAGCCGCGGAATCGGCGGAATCCTCGATGCCCTACAATGCGCAGCAAAATGAAAAGTGCGGCACAAGGCGCAAGATTTCTCAGCTAACTGTGGAACTCCGTCGCGCTTCACGGTAAAGTAGCGGTGAATGTGCGGAATCTGCGGGGTCATTGGAATTCAGCGGCCGGAACTGGCCGAGGAAATTACGCGCCGGATGATGGGCGCGTTGCAACATCGCGGCCCTGACGAAGACGGCATTCTCGTCGCCCCGTGCGCTTCGCTGGGAATGCGCCGTTTAAGCATCATTGATCTTCCCGGCGGACACCAACCGGTCTACAACGAATCTGGAACGGTCGCCGTCGTCTACAACGGTGAGATTTACAATTTTCCCCAACTCCGTAAAACGCTGGAAGCCTGCGGGCACACCTTTCGCACGCACTCGGACACGGAGGTTGTGGTTCACGCCTACGAGGAGTGGGGCGAAAACTGCCTGCGTGAATTCCGCGGCATGTTCGGGTTCGCCATCTGGGATGCGCGGGAATCGGGAATCAGGGAAGGTGCGCGAAACGCCAGGATTTTTCTGGCGCGGGATCGCCTGGGCATCAAGCCTCTTTACTATTCGGTTGCGGACGGCGCGTTTCTGTTTTCTTCAGAAGTGCGTTCGCTGCTGGCCAGCGGACGAATCGAGCGGCAGCTTGCTCCGGAATCGCTGGAAGCGTTTCTGACATTCGGCTCTGTTGCTGAGCCGTCCACGCTGGTGAAAGGCGTTTTTTCCGTTCCGCCCGGGCACTGTCTTTCCTTCACCGCTGATGCGCCACCGGCAAACCCATCGCCCAAACCCTACTGGACATATTCGGACGCCGTTCTGCAGCAGGACAGTTCCGGCCCGCGAAATTTTAAGGATGCCGCGAAGCAGCTGCGATCCTTGCTCGAGGAGACCGTCCGCGATCACATGATTGCCGACGTACCGCTGGGAATCTTCCTATCCAGCGGGCTGGATTCCACAAGTCTGGTCGCCCTCGGCAGCCGCATTCAGAGCGATCTGCACACCTTCACGGTCGTGTTTCCCGAGCAGCGCTTTAGCGAATCGAAAATTTCGCGCGAGACCGCCAAGCAATTCAACACGCAGCACCAGGAAATCCTGCTCGCGCCTGCGACGCTCGTGGCCCAGCTCGATGAGGCCGTCAATTCCCTCGACCAGCCCACGATGGACGGCCTGAACACCTATTTTGTGTCGCGGGCCGCGCGCGAGGCTGGCCTGAAGGTGGCGCTTTCCGGGCTGGGAAGCGATGAAATCTTCGGCGGGTATTCCACGTTTGTGTCCACTCCGCGCGCGGCGTTCGTTGCGGGCATTGGCCGGTGGATCCCCGCGCCATTCCGCCGGTTGACGGCCGGAGCGGCCGTGCGCATCGCCTCGGGAGACGGCGTTCGAAAGGCGGCTGCGGCGTGGCGCTCTCCGCGCGATTTTCCGCACGCCTACTATTTCACGCGGCTGCTGTTTACTCCGTCGCGAGTGCGGCGTTTGCTCTCGCCGTATTTTCATTCCGACGAATATTCCGCCGAGCGCGAGTATCCCTGGCGCGCGCGCATGCGCGAAACGGCGCGGCAGGCGGCGCTGCTCGATTCCTTCACGTCGGTTTCCTGTTTCGAATTGCAGGCCTACATGACCAACACGCTGCTGCGCGATACCGATTGCGCCAGCATGGCCAATTCACTCGAAGTGCGCGTGCCCTTTCTTGATCACCGGCTGGTGGAATTCGTGGGCCGGCTGCCGAAGAACGCGAAGTACAATCGGGAGACTCCCAAGTCGCTGTTGATCGAAGCGCTTTCCGATGTGCTGCCGGAAAGTGTGGTCGGGCAAAGCAAGCGCACGTTCACTCTTCCCTGGGAGGTATGGCTCCGGGGCCCGCTCGGCGTGCGCCTTTCGCAGGAACTTGCCGGGCTGACTCCGCCGTTGCGCCAATATATGAATCCACGGGCCGTGCGCGGCGCGTGGCAGAACTTCGTGATCGGCCAGACCAACTGGTCGCGCCCGTGGAGTTTGTTTGTGCTGAACGAATGGGTGCGCCGGCATGTGACGGAAGCGGCTGCCAGCCCGTCTTCCACCGCCCAAGCCGTGCACACGGCTGCGGCTTCCGCAACGGCTTCCACGCCGCGGCTGTAAAACAGAAGGGACACACCACCTCGGATGTATATTCTGGGAATTAATGCCTACCACGGGAATGCCTCGGCGGCGATCATCGCCGATGGCCGCCTGATTGCAGCGGTGGAAGAAGAGCGATTCAACCGCGTGAAGTATGCCGCAGGATTTCCATCCGCGGCCATTCGCTACTGCCTGGACTCCGCCGGAATTACGCTCAGCGAAGTGGACCACATCGCGATTCCGCGCAATCCCTGGGCGCGCCTCGGTACCAAGCTGCTGTACGCGATGCGCATGCCCAGTTTTGCCCGCGAACGCGCCAAGGTGCTGGCCAAGTTCACCGGAATTCCCGAAGCGCTGGCGCAGGCCTTTGACACCACACCAGAAAAAATCCGCGCGCAGTATCACCGCATCGAGCACCACCAGGCGCACCTGGCCAGCACGTTTTTCGTTTCGCCGTTCGAACAGGCGGCGCTGTTGTCCGCGGACGGCCTGGGCGATTTCGCCAGCACCATGTGGGGAACCGGCTCCGGCAATCGAATGCATATTGACGGGTCCATCGCCTTTCCGCATTCGCTGGGCATGTATTACACCGCGGTTTCGCAGTATCTGGGCTTCCGCAAATTCGGGGACGAATTCAAGGTCATGGGTCTGGCAGCCTACGGCGAGCCGGCCTACCTCGATGAATTTCGCCGCATCGTGCGCAGCGACGGCGGCGTTGGCTTTAGGCTGAGCCTGGAGTATTTCAAGCACCATCGCACCGGCCCGGAAATGACCTGGAAGGACGCCGACAAAACTCCCGAACTGGGCGCAATGTATTCGGATTACATGACCGAGCGCCTGGGGCCCTCCCGCGATCCCGCCGCGCCGGTGGAGAAGGTCCACCGCGACGGCGCGGCTTCCTTGCAGGCGCGCCTCGAGGAGGTGCTGTTCGAAATGCTGCGCGCGCTGCACGCCAAGACGAAGCAGAAAGCGGTGTGCCTGGCGGGTGGCGTGGCGTTCAATTGCCTGGCCAACGGGAAAATTTTTGATCAGACGCCGTTCGAACAGATATATCTTCAGCCTGCTTCCGGAGACGCCGGGCTGGCCATCGGCGCCGCGTATTTCGTGCACCACCAGATTCTGGGGCAGCCGCGCTCCTTCATCATGAAAGACGCCTACTGGGGGCCGGGCTACACGCCGGAACAGATTCGCTCTGCGGTAGCCGCCAGCCGGCTCAGCGGCGAGGGCCTGGAAATTTCCGAGCTGCACGAAACCGAAGTGGCCAAGGAAGCTGCCAAGGAAATCGCAGCTGGAAAAATCCTGGGCTGGTTTCAGGGCCGCGCCGAGTGGGGCCCGCGCGCTTTGGGCAACCGCAGTATCGTGGCGGATCCAAGGCGGCCGGACATGAAAGAAATTTTGAACGCCCGGATCAAGCATCGCGAAATGTTTCGCCCGTTCGCCCCGTCAATTCTCGCCGAGTCCACCGGAGAATATTTTGAGAAGTCGTATCCCTGCCCGTTCATGACGCAGGCTTACGTGGTGCGGCCGGAAAAACGCGACGCGATTCCCGCGCCGACTCACGTGGACGGCACAGGCCGATTGCAGACGGTCACGCAGGAAGCGAATCCGCGCTATTGGAATCTGATTCGCGAGTTCGGCCAACTCACGGGCGTGCCGGTGGTGCTGAACACTTCGTTCAATGACAATGAGCCCATCGTGTGCCGGCCGGAAGAAGCCATCGAATGTTTTCTGCGCACCAAGATGGATGTGCTGGTGCTGGGAGACATGGTGATTCGCAGGCCTGCGGCGAGTGACGCGCCAAAGTGATGAATTCCAGCGGAACAGCCTTCACAGGCTGCGGAAAAACTCAAAACGTTGTCATTCTGAGCGGAGCGAAGAATCCCTCTTTGTTCTTTTGCTTGCACTTAGATCGAAGAGAGATTCTTCGCTCCGCTCAGAATGACAGAAAGTTGCAGTTTTTCCACAAACGGTTACGCGGCACGGAATTCGAACCGTACGTTTTTGCCAAGCTCACCTGGAGATCCACAGACTGAAGTCTGTGCTACCTTTTCGCCGTGCACATTCTCCTTTTGAATGAATATTTTCCGCCGGACACCAGCGCTACCGCCAAGTTCGCGGCGCAGGTTGCCGATGCGCTGGCGGTTAGCCACCGCGTCACCGTCGTGGCGGGCCGGCCGAGTTACGATCCAACCGAAAATCACCCGCGCTATCTCTTGCGCCGCGAAGTTCATGGCAACCTCGTTGTGGAGCGTGTCGGCTCGACGGCCTACCCGCGCTTTCAGATGCGCCGCCGCGTATCGAATTACTTGACGTACCTCGCGCTGGCGGTTCCCGCCGCGCTTTCCATCCCTTCGGATGTTGTGCTGGCCATGACCGATCCGCCGATCGAAGGAATTGCGGGAGCGATGGTGGCGCGCCTGTCCGGCCGTCCATTCGTCTACAACATTCGCGATATGTACCCGGACATGGCGCTGGGCGGAGCAATCGTGCGTCCGGGAAGTTTGACGGCGCGCTGGGAGGCCATGCACCGCTGGGCGCTGCGCAGCGCCTCGCGCGTAATCGTACTGGGCGAAGACATGCGCGACCGCATCGTCGCCAAGGGCGTCGATCCGAGCCGCGTGGTGATTTCGCGCGACGGCATTGAGATCCCGGAAACCGTGCCCTCGGCCGATAACCCTGCGGCCCGCGAGATTCGCGGCAATTTTCGCTTCGTACTCGTGCACGCGGGAAACCTTGGATTTTACGGCGCGTGGCAGACGCTGATCACCGCGGTTCGCAATCTGGAGCAGGAAGGCGTGGGTCTGGTGTTCATTGGAGAAGGAGCGATGAAGCCGCAGGTCCAGGCGATGGCTGCCGGCTGCAACGCCATTCGATTTCTGCCGTTTCGTCCGGCCAGTGAAATCCCTCTGGTGCTTTCCTCGGGAGACATGCACGTGGTTACCGTGAAGCGTGGGCTGGAAGGCGTGGTCGTGCCCAGCAAGTTGTATCCCACGCTGGCCGCCGGACGTCCCGTGTTGGGTGTGGCTCCCGACGAAAGCGATGTGGTGCGGATCATTCGCCGGGGCGCCTGCGGAGTGCCGGCCAACCCGGATGATCCGGCGAGCGTGGAGGAAGCCATTCGCCGGCTGATGCACAACCCGGAACAATTGCCATCAATGGGACGCCGCGCACGGGAGGTTTCCTTGTCTTATGGCAGGGTCAAACAGCTGCAAATCTTCCGCGAAGCGATGGAGTCCGCAGTGGCAGATGGCGTTCCGGGAAAATTCAGTTCCGCGAGTGCTTGAATCCCTCCGCGATTCGTATTACAAACTTAGGACCAGCTCGTGGCACTGCGCGAGGCCTAGAACTTGGGAGCCTGCGTGTATTTCAAGGGGAAGTTCGCCGGCGCGTGGCCGGTGATTCTGTGAATACGAGCCTGATCGCATTTGCCGTTGGCCTGATCGCCTCCATGGGGCTTACCGTACCCGTGCGGCAACTCGCTTTGCGCACCGGAATGGTGGACCACCCGGGCCCGCGCAAAGTGCACGTACAGCCCATGCCGCTGCTCGGGGGCCTGGCGATTTATCTGGGCGTGCTGATCGCGCTGCTGGTGTCGATGGATGGCCCGGCGCTGACGCAGGTGATCGGCATTTATCTCGGCGCGACGCTCGTGGCGGTGGTCGGAATCCTGGACGACCGCGGCCTGCTGCATCATCAGATCAAGCTTTTCGGCGCCATGCCGCTGGCGGCCGTTATCCTGCTGCTCTCCGGAATCCGTGCGCAGGTGTTTTCCAACATTTTTCCAGGAGCCGCTGGAGTGTGGGCGGACACCGTGCTGACCATTGTCTGGGTGGTCGGCATTACCGCGTCGTTCAGCATCCTGGATCACATGGACGGACTGTGCGCGGGCGTCGCCGCGATGGCTTCGCTCTTCTTTGCTATCTTCGCGCTGGAAAGCGGGCAGCTGCTGGTCAGCACCATGGCTGCCGCGGTTCTGGGCGCCGCCGCCGGATTCCTGCGCTGGAATTTCAAACCCGCGAAGATTTTCATGGGCGATGGCGGCGCGATGTTCCTCGGTTTCCTGATGGCCACGCTGGCGCTGAAGTTGCGGCCGGTGCTGACGGCCGGCCACCGCGCGGCCTGGCTGATCCCGATCTTTATTCTGGGCGCCACAATTTTTGACACCACGCTGATTACCATCTCCCGTTCACGCCGGGGATTTCTGCCGTTCACGACGCCGGGCAAGGACCATTCCGCGCATCGCCTGGCGAACATTTTCGCAAGCCAGCGGACCGCGGTCCTGCTGATGTACGGGATCGGCGCTTTTTTCGGAGTGGTGGCTTTGGTGATCAGCCACGTTTCCGCCCGGCCCGCATACTCGATTGCAGGCGGGGCGGCACTGGGAGTTCTCGCGGCGGTCGCGCTCATGGAGCGCGCGCCTTATGAGCGACAGGTTCGCAAGACGCAGTAAATTCCACGCAGCGGCGCCCACGCGGTTCTCGAATTTCAATCCGATTTCAACTGGAATCTAAACCGCCCACCCTTTGAAAATCACAAAGGATGGGGCACCCAGCGTTTCTGAGTTCCGCGAAGGTATCTGACAGCTCCTGATCTGCAAGTTCGGAGAGAAAGCCATGTCCATCGATACGGATTTTGTAGGGAGGACGGTAAATCGGATGGTTAAAAGATTTCCTTGGGTCCCCATCCTTGCGAATTTCGCAAGGGTGGAGATTTTTGAAGGCCATATCCAAAGATCCTGAGACGTGGTTGCGGTGGACACCGGAGCGAATCGTTTGAAGGTTCGGAGTCAACCCTGCTCGGTCAGGTCATCGCGCCAGACCTTGGCCAGGTATTCCACTCGCAGAGCGCGTTCACGCAGTTCCCGCGAAGTGTTCTCGCCCAGGTAGAGTCCCACGATGTCCCGCACCGAAACGCGGTTTTCATCCTGATGAATGCGAACAATCTCGTCGCCCGCACCTACCTCGCCTTCGCGCAGCACGCGGAAATAGAATCCGGAGCGGTGGCTCGCGAGGAAGCGCCTCACCATGTCCTCGCGGCCAAATTTCAAATTGAGTTTGAAACAGGGCAGGCGCGGTTGCGTGACGACGACTTCCGCTCCGCCGATCGCAAACCGATCGCCGATGTTTACCGTCTTTTCGTCCAGGCCGGAAATAGTGAGATTTTCCCCAAACGATCCCCACGGCAGATCGATTCCCGGCAGTTGCGACTTCCAATAAGGATAGTGTTCAGAGGGATAGCCGTAAACGGCTTTGTCCTGCCCGCCGTGAACGCTCAGGTCCGCCTGCCGGTCGCCATCCAGGTTCAGCGTGCGCATGGCAACGCGTCCCTCGACGGGATGCTTAAATATGCCTGTGGCTACATGGCCGTCGTGGCTCGGCACGATTCGAGGAAGTCCAACCTGAAGCGAGATAAGCGTGGAGCTCAAACACGACCTCTTCCGGCTCGGGATTCACAGATAGCGGCGAACCGCAGATTCACTCAAATCTCGAATACTGATAAATGATATTCGTCCCCAACCCGCTCGTCCAACGTGGAAGACGCATTATCTTCGGGCCAATGTCGCCTTCCGCTTTGCCTTGCGACTCCGTTTGGCTATACTGCACTGTCGCTGTTCCGGCTATATGATGGGATATCGCTGAAATCGATTCAGGATATCTCGCTCGCACGGCGAGGGAAGACAGGCGGGAATCCCTCGCGTTGGTCCTGGACATTCGTCTACAGCTTCAGGCAATAGAGCGCTTCCCAGTCGATGCGCTATCGGCACGCGCCACGACACGGGAGCACGGGAAGGTCACTCTGCAGCAGGGAATCAAAAAAGAGATGGGTAGTAAAACGGGCCCGCAGGTGGCCATTGTCGGTGGCTCCGCGTCCGGTTTTCTGACGGCATCGCTCCTGGCGAAGGCCGGTTGTTCGGTGGAAGTTCTCGAGCGGGCCGAGCAACTGGATCCGACGCCGCGCACTTTGATCGTGACCAGCCACATGCGCACGCTGCTGGGCCGAGTGGGCGAACCCGCGATCGTCAACGAAATCCGCAAATTTGAATTGTTCACCGATGGGCGCAGCGCGCAGGTGCAGCTGCAGCGCCCCGATCTGATTATTCAGAGGGCGCGGCTGATTCGAGATCTGGCGGACGAGGCCAAGGGGAACGGCGCGAAAGTTTCGTTCGGCAACCGCTTTCAGGGCTTGCAGAGCAACGGAACCGGGCTGCGCGTGAACGTGGAGCGAGCCAAAGGCGCGACCGCAGAAGAATTGCATGCAGACATCGTGGTGGGAGCGGATGGAGCGATGTCTCGCGTGGCGCAAAGCGCCGGGTGGCCGCGCCAGCCGACGGTTCCCCTGGTTCAAGCCGTGGTGAAGGTGCCTAAGGATATGTCCGCGAACACGGTGCGCGTGTGGTTCGTTCCGGACGACACTCCTTATTTCTACTGGCTGATTCCGGAATCGAGCGATCGGGCGGTGCTGGGGCTGATCGGCGAGGATGGACAGGAAACACGCCGCTGCCTGGAACGTTTCATGGAAAAGCGCGGATTCACTCCGCTTGGCTATCAGGGCGCGCGCATTCCCGTTTATGACCGATGGACTCCCGTGGAGCGCCGCGTTGGCGCGGGCCGCGTATTTTTGGTGGGAGACGCAGCGGGCCAGGTGAAAGTCTCCACGGTTGGCGGCATCGTGACGGGGTTCCGCGGCGCGATCGGCGTAAGCGAAGCGATCATTCACGGCGGCGAAAGCCGCGAGTTGAATTCGCTGCGGCGGGAGCTCGACCTGCACTTGCTGGTTCGCAAAACAATTCACCGCTTCAAGCAGGATGACTACAGCCGCCTGGTCGACATGATGAACGATTCCACGCGCCGCTCGCTCAGCCAGTACACTCGCGACGAAGCCTCGCGCGTGCTGTGGAAACTCGCGCTCAGCCAGCCGCGCCTGCTGCTGCTCGCGCTTCGCGGCATGATTTCCGGCGGATCGATTCTTCCGAAAAACCGGGCCTGAAGAATCCAGTTGCCGACGGCAGTCTCGGCAAATCCATTTGAGTACCGTTAAGTTTCCCCGTGCCCCGATGCACGGCGGCCGCAGAAAGTCCCCGTAGACCGCTAAGCCATTGAAAGTGAGCACGTAGGACGCTAACGGGCCCCTGCCCTGGTTGGACCGGTCAGAACGAAAAACTGCGTTGGGTTCGTGTTTCTGGCGCAACCTGATCGGTAAAGACGCTTTCGTTGCGCCCCGGAATCGGCGAAAATTGGAAGGAATTTCAGGGGAGTCGGAGCTGCGATCCTCACTAAAGGGAGAACCAGCGTGAAATTGGCCGTGATTGGATGCGGGTACGTGGGACTAGTGTCGGGAAGCTGCCTGGCCGAAGCCGGGCACGACGTGATCGCGACGGACAATGACAGCGCGCGAATCGCGGCGCTGCAGGCGGGAAAAATTCCGATCTACGAGCCCAATCTGGACAAAGTGCTGGAGAGCGTGGTGCGCGAAGGGCGCCTGCGATTCACTTCAGACAGCGCGGCCGCAGTGCGTGAATCCGACGTAGTCTTCATTTGCGTCGGCACGCCGCCAAAGGAGTCCGGCGAAGCGGATCTCTCCGCCATCGATAACGTGGCGCGCATGATCGCCCGCGAATCCAACACGCCCAAGCTGGTGATTGAAAAGAGCACTGTGCCGGCGCAGACCGGAGAGCAGTTGAAGCGCGCTCTTTCCGTCTATGCCACCAACCCCGGCGCCAAATTTCGCGTGGCTTCCAATCCCGAATTTTTGCGCGAAGGTACGGCGGTGGACGATTTCTTTCATCCCGACCGCATCGTGGTCGGCGTGGAGGACGAGGAAAGCGAAGAGCAGTTGCGCGAAATTTACCGGCCAATTCTGGAGGGCGGTTTCCGCTGCCCGGTGCATCAGCCGAATTGCCCGCCCGCGGCCACCCCGGACTTTGTGGTCACCACCATCGCCAGCGCGGAGCTGATCAAGCACGCCTCCAACTCATTTTTGGGCCTGAAGATTTCCTACGCCAACGTGCTGGCGGATCTGTGCGAAAAGCTGGGCGGAAACGTGGAAGAAGTCACGCGCGCCGTGGGCATGGACCCGCGCATCGGCGGGCAGTTCCTGAAGGCCGGCCTGGGCTTCGGCGGGTTCTGCCTGCCTAAGGACATTCAGGCGTTCGTAAATCTCGCCGAACGCGCTGGAGTTGATTTTGGCCTGCTGAAGGAAGCGGAGAAGATAAACAAGCAGCGCGTGGACCGCCTGCTGGACAAGGTGAAAAAGGCGTTGTGGGTGATGAAAGGCAAGCAGATCGGCGTGCTGGGAATCGCCTTCAAGCCCAACACCGATGATATTCGACTTTCGCCCGCGGTAGAAGTGATTCGCCGCCTGCTGGCCGAAGGCGTGGAGGTGCGGGCCACCGATCCGGAAGCCATGGAGCGCGCCCGCGCCGTGTTCCCCACGCTGACGTACAGCGCCGATCCCTATGAGGTGGCGCGCGGAGCTGATGCGCTGCTGGTGCTGACGGAATGGGAACAATTCCGGCGGCTGGACTGGAAACGCGTGCGCAAGGAAATGGCGCGCGCCCTGGTGATTGACGCGAGGAATATGCTGCGCCCGTCAACAATGAAGGAATTGGGATTCGAATACGAGAGTTTTGGCCGGCCCGATACGGTTGGGGTCATTGCCGGGCAGTAGGCGGCGGCTTCCTTTGATCGCTGTTCTGCCCGGAATGACTGCACTCTAAACCAGACAGGCTGAACAGGCTGAGGACCAAACACCTCGCGTTGTCATTCTTCGCTTCGCTCAGAATGACAACACTTTGGATTTTTCCGCAGCCTGTGAACCTGCCTACCGCTTTGATTCCGCGAATTGTTTTTTGAAGGACTCCAGCGTCTGCCGCAGTCCGTCTTCCAAATTCACTTTGGGCTCCCATCCCAGCTTGCGGCGGGCCTTGGAAATATCCGGGCAGCGCTGCTTGGGGTCATCCTGCGGCAGCGGTTCGAAGATGATGGGCGTGGTCACGCCGAGCAAATCGCGGACGCGCTCGGCGAATTCCAGAATCGTGATCTCATGCGGATTGCCGATATTGGTCGGCTCGTGCTCGTCGGACATCATCAGGCGGTAAATTCCATCGATTAAATCGGACACGTAGCAGAAGCTGCGCGTCTGCTTGCCCGTGCCGTACACGGTGATGGGCTGCCCGGTGAGGCCCTGATGCACGAAGTTGGGCAAGGCGCGCCCGTCATTCAGGCGCATGCGCGGCCCGTAGGTGTTGAAGATGCGGATAATGTGCGTGTTCAGGCCCTTGGCGCGGTGGTAGGCCATGGTCATGGCTTCCGCGAAGCGCTTTGCTTCGTCATACACGCCGCGCGGACCGACCGTGTTGACATTTCCCCAATACGATTCCGGTTGCGGGCTCACGTGCGGATCGCCGTAGCACTCTGACGTCGATGCCAGGAAATATTTGGCGCTTTTGGCCAGCGCCAGTCCCAGGGAGTTATGCGTTCCGAGCGAGCCGACTTTCAGCGTCTGGATCGGCAGCTTCAGATAGTCCACCGGGCTGGCCGGTGAGGCAAAGTGCAGGACGTAATCGACCGGACCCGGCACGTCGATAAATTTGGTGACGTCATGCTGCACCACGCTGAAATGGGGGTTGCCCTCCAGATGGCGTACGTTCGCAGTCGTACCGGTCGCCAGATTGTCGATCGCCAGGACGTCCCAACCCTCCGCGATCAGACGGTCGCACAGATGCGATCCAAGGAATCCACAGCCTCCGGTGACTACTGCGCGCACGGGTTTTTCCTTTCGATGCCTGAATTTGAGCGATTCCGGCGTTCGGACACGATCGTGTCTACTCTCGCATGGCCGAAAGTGCCGGACAAGCGGAACTTCGTTCCGGCCTTCGACGTGTAGCGCAGAGAGTAACGTCCCGCGAATTCGAGCCGAAACGCCAAATTTCGTGCAAACCCGGACACCCCGCGGCAGTTCCTGCTCCCACGATTGACCTCTCCTGGCCAGCGGGTTAGGATCTCGATGCCGCCCCGCGACGACGATGTCCCATAACCGGTTTTATTTGCTTCGGTGCTGTCCAGCGTGTAACAGCCTGGATGTCCGGCGCTCACACCGCCGCGGGCTGTTCGAAATATTGATTCTGCCAATCTTTCTTTTACGGCCTTTTCGCTGCGAGGACTGCACCAAGCGGCACTATAATTTGATATTGACCCGGGCGCTGCACGAGCCCAAGGAAGGAACTCATCGGAGTGTTTGAGGAACGCGAAGTATTTGCCGTGGAAGCCGAACGCACCGATGAATCGCCCAGCGCTGCCGCCACGCCGTCCCGAATTCCTCGCTGGGCCATTCCTGCCGGAGTTGCCGTGCTGCTGGTGGCGCTGGCAGCGACTCTTTTTTTCGGCATCGGACGATGGCTGATGGTTGAGGATCCGCTGGAACACGCCGACGCGATTGTGGTGCTGAGCGGCCGTCTTCCCGAGCGCGCCATTGAAGCCGCACGCGTTTTTCAGGGCGGCTATTCCGATCAAGTCTGGATCTCGCCTCCGATTTCTCCGGTCGAAGACCTGAAGGCTATGAATATTGCCTATCTGGGTGAGGATTTTTACAACGAAAAAGTTCTGATGGCCAAGGGAGTTCCCGCGGACAGTATGCGAATTCTGGAGCGCCCCGATATCAATACCGAAGCCGAGGTACGCCAGATTGCCCAGGATTTGCGCGATCTGAAACTTCATTCCGTGATTATTGTCACCTCCAAGGCCCATACGCGCCGGGTGCGCACCATTTGGCGGAAGCTGGTGGGTTCAGATCCGCGCCTGATCGTGCGCTACGCCGAGGATGATCCGTACGACGGCGCGCATTGGTGGCGCCACACGCAGGACGGCCTGGACGTGGTGCGCGAAACCCTGGGCCTGCTCAACGCCTGGGCCGGATTTCCGCTGCGGCCGAGCCAGAATTAATCATGCCGGTGCGCTCACGCAAGCCCAATGATGTCGCCCAGCAGTCCGTCCCACTCCTGCTCCTGGCCGTGGGCCTGGTAACCACCAACAATTCCGTGACCTTCGTGGATGACGAAGCTGCCGTCCTGAGTGCCGCTGCCGAGCCGCTGCGGACTTTTCTGTCCCATTTTTTCAGCGCCGGGCAGCATGACCCGGGCCCGCTATACACCATGGTGTTGCACCTCTGGCTGCTGTCCACGGGCGCGAACTTCGATTATCTGCGAATTCCTTCCATCTTGTTTTACATGGGCGGGCTTTTTCTGCTGGCGCGCGCCCACCGGTACGTGTCGGGAACTCCGGGCGGCGCGGCGGTAATCTGGCTGGGTGTATTGTGGCCCTTCGGTTTTCATTTCGTGAGGCTGGCGGCGGGCTATTCGTTTTCCTTTTTTCTGGTGGCCGGAATCACGCTGGCGTACTTCAAATATCTGGAAGAACAAAGCATTGGGCGCGCGGCGGTTTTGTTTTTGTTTACCGCAGCACTGCTCTGGACGAATTATTGGGGCTGGGCAGTCATCGCCTGCCTGGGTGTAGATCAGATTCTTCGCGCGCGCGCTAAAGAGCCGGTGCTGAACTCCAGAGGGCTGGTGGCGATCGGCGCGCTGTTATGCGTGTCTTTTGTTCCGCTCTTCGCGTTTTTCCGGGCACAACTTTCCGCCGCGCTCGGGCAGCATCGCGGGCCGCTGCAGATTCTGGTAAGCGGCGCCTTTCACGTCTTTTCGCTCTTCGCAAGCGAATCGCTGGCGCCCTGGTACTGGCGGCTCAGCATTCCGGCTGCGGTGGCCGGCGTGGCGTGCATCGTACTCGCGGTCTGGTGGCTGCCCAACTCGGCGCGGAAATTTTTATATTTCAGCGCGGCGATTCTCGTGGTGCTGTCGCTCGCGGGCGTCCTGAAAACCAGCGATCTGCTGATGGTCGCGCCCTGGATTCTGCTCCCGGTGGGCGCCGCGATCGAAGCCGTGAAGCCGCGCTCGGCCATGATGGCTCTTGCGGCTTCGCTTCTGATTGTCGGGGCCGCCGGATGGTACGGTGTTTATGCGCGGCGTTATTACGCTGCGCCGCGGTTCATTGAACCCTGGCAGGAAGTGGCGGCGGACGCCTCCTCAAGAATCGGCAGCGGCACAACCGTCATCAGTGACCGGCCGCCATTCGATCTTTACCTTACCTACTTCCTTCGCGTGCCGGCGCAAAACGGTCCCTGGCAATTCAAGGGCTCGCTGCCGGATCAGATGAAGCATCCGCAGGTCTATTCTCCAGAAGGCTGGCTGGCCGAAGGCCGCTCACCCTCAGGGAAAATAATGCTGGTGCGCCGCGGAGAAACCGAAACGCCCGGAAACGCGCCCGTCGACCAGGTGGCGCATCGATTGGATCAGACCTGCGGCTCGATTTCGTCTCGACTGCGAATGCGCGACGACGGCTACAAGTGGAAGCAGCGATTTTTTCCGGAACAGCATGAACCGCAGTGGCGCATCGAAATTCGCGAATACGACTGCGACGCCTCAAATTCCAAGCAGATTTATCGCATTCCACCGCAGCAGTAGAGCTCGCCTTGGCGCTCCAGGCCGCTAAGCTTTTCACTCTTCGAGGTTTACAGGTTAACAAAAACTAGTAGTACGTACGGTCCATTGTCGCCGCCGTTTGCCTCCCGCAAAATGGGAAATAGAGGAAGTCTCCCGAATGTCGACGGTGTTCCTATTCGGACTCTCGGCCATCGCCTGCAGGAATTTCCTTCTGTATTATTGGCGCGCCGTGACGGTGAGCGGATGAGTCAGCGCGGGTGCCGGATGAAGGAGCCGGAGGAAGTATGTGACTAGTACTAAAGATAGATGCGTTTCAGTACGATGCACCCATTGTCCCGGACCGGTGCATCAGCGAAACTGGCAGTGTGAGGGCAGAGCTCGAATGATCGCTTCGATCATATTCCTGGTTTCGGTGGTTGGCGTGGCCCAGTTCGGGCTGTACTACTGGCGCGCGACCATCTCGGGGATTGCCGCACAGGCAATTTCTGACCGGATCCGTGTGGCGGCGGGCATCACGCACGCCGGGATTCAGGCCCAGGACTTTCGTAACATTATTATTCTAAAGGAGTTATCACCAAATCTGCGGGGCGTCGGTACGAGCTTTGCGGTGATTCGATCCTATTACGCGATCGTTGAAAAGATGGGAAGCATCATCCCCGCGATGGCCAGCTGGGCTAATGCCGAAATGGCGACCTGCTCACGCTATGCCGCGGTGGTGATGGACCAGCACATGGAACGCAACATGGTCTGCGCCGCGCAAGTCCGTGGGATGTAATTCTGTCCCTCTAAAAAATTCAAATCGGCCCTTTTGCACGTACATCCATTTGCACGTACATCCATGCTCCGCTGGCAACAACGCCTGAGAGCCCCGGAACCGCGCCGATTCAGTAAGCCCAGCGAATCAGTACCGCTCCCGACGTATATCCAGCACCCACAGCGACCAGCAGCACCAGATCGCCCTTTTTCACGCGCCCTTCGTCCACCGCATCGCGCAATCCCAGCGGAATCGTGCCGGCCGTGGTGTTTCCGTAGCGGTCGATATTCACCATGATCTTGCGAATCCTCCACGCCCAGCCGCTCCTGCATGGCGCGAATGATTCGCAGATTGGCCTGGTGCGGCACGACCAGCGCCAGGTCCTTGCTGGTGTAACCGTTGCGCTCCAGCATCTCGCAGGCCAGGTCGGCCATGCGGCGCACCGCGTACTTGAAGACCTGCGCGCCTTCCTGGTGAACGTAGTGCATTTTCTTATCGACGGTTTCGTGGGAGGCGGGATTCAGCGATCCGCCGCCCGGCATGAAAAGATATTTTCCGCCGGAGCCGTCCACATCGTGCACGAAATCGAGAATGCCTTCGTCATCGCGCGTCGGCGGGCTCGAGCAGCACGGCGCCCGCGCCGTCGCCAAACAACACGCAGGTGGCGCGGTCCTGGTAATCCAGGATGGAGGTCATTACATCGCTGCCGATGACCAGCGCTTTCTTTTGCGTGCCGGCGCCGACGAATTGAGCGCCGACCGTAAGGCCATACAGGAATCCCGAGCATGCCGCGGAAAGATCGAATCCCCAGGCATGCGTGGCTCCCAGATTGTTCTGCACCAGGCAGGCGGTCGCAGGAAACATCATGTCCGGCGTAACGCTGGCCACTACGATCAGGTCGATCTCATCCGCCGGAACATTCTTGGCTGCCAGCAGCTGGCGCGCGGCGGCCGTGGCCAGGTCCGAAGTCCCTACACCCTTCTCGACGACGTGGCGCTCGCGAACGCCGACGCGCTGGCGAATCCAGGCGTCATTCGTATCCACTAACTTTTCCAAATCAGCATTGGACATCACCCGCGGCGGCACATACCCGCTCACACCGGTAATTTTTGCTGCAATGCGTCTGGACATTCCATCTCCGTAAGGCCTGAATGTATTCGGCAAGAGGAACGGCGATTCTACGCAATCGACAGCGGCGACACAAGTCTGGCGTGCCGCGTTGCGAAGGAGAAGCGCCCAAACTGAGATCATTGGCAAGTTGAGAAAAACCACGGAGGCCAAAATGCATTACGGGGAAGCGAGAGATGAATTTGGAAGCCGGCTCAACAGGTCGCGGAAAAACTCAAAACGCCGTCATTCTGAGCGCGGCGAAGAATCCTTCTTGGTTTGTTTGCTTGCACTTGGATCGAAGAGCGATTCTTCGCTGCGCTCAGAATGACAAAATGAGTTCGTTTTTCAGCGGCCTGTCTAGCGATGGAAAACTTCGGGTTGTTCCTGCGCGATCGCGGGATTGGGTACCAGCGGATTCGGCATTTCACGCAGGCGGTCAATAAACAACCGCACCAGCTCGGGATCGAATTGCGCGCCGCCACAGCGAGCCAGTTCCTGGAACGCCTCCTGCGGAGCGCGCGCTTTCTTGTAGGTGCGCTCGGAGGTGATGGTGTCATAGGCGTCGGCAATGGCGATGATGCGCGCGCCCAGGGGAATCTGGTCGCCGGAGCGGCCTTCGGGGTATCCCGAGCCGTCGAAAAATTCGTGGTGGTGCGCCACCATTTCGCGCACGCCTTCCGTGCCGCGCAGCGGCTCCAGCAGCTTGGCGCCGTATTCTACATGGCGCTTCATGGCATCCCACTCGTCCGGATTCAGCGGGCCGCTCTTACTGAGGATCGATTCCAGGATACCGACCTTACCTACGTCATGCAGCATGGCGCCGAGCCGCACCGCTTCGACTTCCGAGCCCGCCAGGCCCACGGCCTCGGCAATCAGCACGGCGTAACAGGCGACCTTCTGCGAATGGCCTTGCGTGAATTGATCCTTGGAGTCCACGGCCAGGGCCAGCGAGGTGAGCGTGTCCATGACGATCGGAGGCAGCGGCTCAAACGAGGCCGGGGCTTCCGAGGGGCAAGACTCGGCGAATGAGTCGCGCCCCGCGGCTCCTTCGGTTTGGGCCAGGGACCTGGCAAATTGTTCGATGCGGCTGCGAATTTCCACGAAGGCGTCCGGGCCGGTGACGAACTGGCGCTTGAGCGTGACACCGAGGTAGGCGTCGAGAACGTCTCGCTTCCACTTCCGCGAATCCACTTCGCTGTAGTGCTCCGCGATGGACACCGCGTTGCCGCCCTGGTGCTTGGAGAGATACATGGAAGCATCGGCGGCCTGAATTAATTCCTGCGGGGTCGAGCCGTTCGTCGGGAAGGTGGCCACGCCGAAGCTGGAGGTGACGTTCTTTTCGCGCAGCGCCAGATCGTTGCAAATCCAGGAGCGCAGTTTTGCGGCCAGCTGGTGGCTCTGCTCGGAATTGGTGTCCGGCATGAGGACGACGAATTCGTCGCCGCCATAGCGAGCCACGATGTCCGAGCGGCGGCAGTTGAATTCGAGAATCTGGGCGACACGCTGGAGCAGCAAGTCGCCGTCCAGATGGCCGTAAAAATCATTCACGAACTTGAAGCGGTCCAGGTCCATCAAGACGAGAGAGAACTCGCGTCCGGCGCGCGTGGAGCGCTTCCATTCCGAGGCCAGCGCTTCCATGAAGAAGCGGTGCGTTTTCAATCCGGTCATGCCGTCCGTGATGGCCTGTTCCTGGGCCTTCTGGAAGGCTGCCGCGTTTTGCAGCGCGCCGCTGATCAGGTCGGCTAACGTTCCCAGAAACAGAACTTCTTCCTGCGGGAAGTCCGACGTTTTTTCGGTTTCCACGTAAAGCACGCCGTGAAGCTGTTCGCCGTAAATAATCGGCAGCGCGATGGCGGATTCGGAGCCCTCGAGTACCGGCTCCCCCATGGAGTGCGCGGCGTCGTAAGAAACCACGGCCATCTGCCCGGTGCGCGCCACGCGGCCGACGACGTTGCCGTCGAAACTGAGGTGGCGTCCCAGCGCGCCCTTGCGGCGGCCGGCCTCCGCGCGGATCACGATTTCCTTGGACATGTAGTCCAGCATGCCGATGCCGATGTGGGAGTAATCCAGTCCCTGCTCCAGCTCCTCAGCGATCTTCGCCAGCATCTCTTCCGGGTTCAGCGTGGTGATGATGTTGCGCGCGATGTTGTTCAGCAACGTGAGGCGGCGCGACTTGGAGCGCTCCTCGCGGAACAGGCGCGAATTTTCCAGCGCGATCACCGTTTCGCTGGCCAGCACACGAATCATTTCCAGGTGGCCGAAGTCGAGCGCGCGTTCCTGCGGGCTTTGCAGAACCATCACACCGATCGGCCGTTCGTAAAGCAGCAAAGGAACGCCGCAGAACGATCCGTCGTTGGAGCTCAGCGGCTCGAGTCCCAGCTTGCGAATTTCCTCTACGTAGTTTTCGCGGATCAGCAGCGGCTGGCGGGTGCGCAGAATATATTCGATCACGTGGTTGCCGCCGAAGGGACGAGATCGCCGGGGCACTTCCTGGCCGTCGCGCACTTCGGCTTCGAATCGAATTTCGTTGCGGGCGGCCTCATGCAGCGCCACGAAGAAGTGGCTCACGTCGAACAGGCGCTTGATTTCGTTGAGAATGGTGTCGAACAGCGCGTCCGGCTCCAGCGTGGAGCTGAGCGCGCGCCCGATTTCATTGAGCATGTGCAGCTCTTGGGTGCGGCGGGCGGCCTGCTGCACGAGGTAGCTATTTTCGACGGCCATTCCGATCTGGTGGCCGAGTGCCAGCAGCAGCCGCAGTTCGGCGGCCGAAAACCTGCGCCCGTCCGATGTTCCCAGAAACAGCACGCCGAAAGCCTGCTCCTTGGCCTGCAGGCTGATGCCTACCACCGTGCGCAAATTCTGCCCGGTAGCCAGTTGGCGGAATCGCCGGAACGCTTCCTCGCTCTCGAGGGCAGCCCACGAGGAATCGCGGCCCAGATCGCGGAACACCACCAGGCCGCCGAGCCGCGAAACCATTTCCACCAGGTGATCGTCCAGGCCCTCTTCCTGCGCGATAGCGCAGAAGTTTTCCGCCAGCCCGACCGCCACAACCGAAGTGGGCCCCTGCGCGTGGCCGTGATGCAAAAACAGCGCGCCGGCCGGCATGCGCACCACGCTCAGCACCCGTTCCAGCGCGTGCGAAAGCATCTTCTGAATTTCTGGGCCGATGAAGCTGGATGTGGCCAGGTTCACGTTCGAAAGCGCCAGCATGTTGTGCTCGACGCGGCGGCGCTCTTCTTCATACAGGCCCATGACCATCAATCCGCAGGGCGAAGAGCTCAGGGAGAAGCTCGATGACGCGCATCAGGCTGGCGGCGCGGGGAGTGAGCAGCAATTGCGCGATAAGGATGGCGCTCCAGGTCAGGAAAGACGCGGCCAGCAGCAGGTCCGCGAACGTCTCCTGGCGGCCGCTTTCCTGATAGAAAATCCAAGCGGCTCCGGCAAGGACGGCCGCAACTCCCAACTGCGGTGCAACGCTCGTAGCGTGGAGATACCATGCGGCGGACCACACCGCAAACACGCCGCCGGCGGCGATTAGCGGGCGGATCCAGGGCTTAGCATTGGTATAAACCTGGGCGGTGCTGAAGAAAAGCAGCGCGGCCGCGCCCAGCAGCCATTGGTTCACGGCGGATTGCCACGGCGCGACAGCGACCCAGGGTTCCAGCGCGGGGCTCAGATAGTGCAGCGCGAGCAGGCACCACCCGGCGCTCCAGAGCATGAGGTATGCCTGGCGGCGCAAACTGTGCATGTAGGCGAAGAAGCCCGAAGTCAGTGCCGACGCCGTCAGCAGAGTGATCGCAATAATGCTTTCCGATGTCATCAATTCAAGAGCGCCGAAGACTTCGCGACCCGCGCATGCCGTGCGATGCCGGTGCAACGGCTAGCGCCGTTGGAAAAAACAAGCGAACGATATTCACTGGTCAAGAATCCGCACCGCCTCGCAAGGAACAAATAGGAGCCACGGGAGCATGTGATTTCACACTTCTCCCGCGAGTTTTGTCCGCTTTCGCGACTATAAAGGATGCATTTCCAGCGGGTCAACGGTACCTGGGTACCAGTCGGGAACAAGGCACGTGAGCGACTGGACACACGGTTTTTGGAATGGGAATTGACGTCCGGCGAATAAACGGACCAGTGGAACCGCTGAGCGCGGCGCATGCCACTTTCGATCCATTTTAATATTTCAGCCGCAGCACGTATCGAAAACGGTAACACGCCGGAGTGCGGCTCTACTTACCTGGGTGTGAATAGACAGGAATGAATAACTAAGAATTTTGGCAGAAAGGCGCGAATCGGGCGGGGCGCTGCGCCCGCAAACCGACCGTCAAAGCATCCCCGGAATCTCGCGTTCTCTAGCCGCATCGGCTAAGATGAAGTGTTTTTCATCGGCAGGGGAGAACGTTGAGCAACATGTCCATGACTTCAGACGCTTCCAACGCAGCGGCGGGAAAAATTCGGGTGAGGTTTGCGCCTTCGCCGACGGGCTATTTGCACGTGGGCGGCGCGCGCACCGCGCTGTTCAACTGGCTGTTCGCGCGCGGCCGCGGCGGCGTGATGGTTCTGCGAATTGAGGACACGGACGTCGAGCGCAATCGGCCGGAGCTGGTGGAGGGCATTCTCGACGGCCTGCGCTGGCTGGGCGTCGATTGGGACGAAGGCCCGTATTTCCAGTCGCAGCGCCTGGAAATGCACCGCGAAGCGGCCATCAAACTGGCGGCCATGGGCGCCGCATATTACTGCGACTGCCCGCCGGAAAAATATGCGGGCGGCGACGCCGTGGAAGAAAACGAGGACGTGAAAAAGGAGCCGGGCCCGCGGCGCATCACTCGCTGCGCCTGCCGCGAAGGGAAGCCGGGCCTGAGCGCGGAGAATGCGGCGATCCGCTTTCGCGTTCCGCTGGGCGCGACCACTCAGTTTGAAGATGCCGTGTTCGGCAAGCGCGAAGTTTCCAACGAGGAGATCGAGGATTTTGTGCTGCTGCGCTCGCCCCGGGAAGGGCCAGACGCGCGGCGGGCCGACCTACCAGCTGAGCGCGGTGGTGGATGACATCGACATGCGCATCACGCACATCATTCGCGGCTCCGACCACATTTCGAATACGCCCAAGCAGGCCTTGCTGTACCTCGCCCTCGGAGCCACTCCGCCCGTTTTTGCGCATGTGCCGCTGATTCTGGGGCCGGATCGCACCCGGCTTTCCAAGCGCCACGGCGCAACCAGCGTGAGCCAGTACCGCGACGAAGGTTTTCTGCCGGAAGCGTTTCGCAATTTCCTGGCGCTGCTGGGCTGGTCGGCCGAACAACGAGGAGTTCATGCGCACTCCGGAAATCGTGGAGAAATTTTCGCTGGAGGGCGTGAGCCGCACGAACGCCGTCTTCGATCGCCCCAAGCTCGAGTGGTTCAACACGCAATACCTGCAAAAGCTGCCCGTGGAGGAGCTGCTTCCGTTCGTGCAGCTGGAACTGGAACGCTCCAAGCTGTGGCAGCCGGAATGGGCGGCGGAGAAACGCGAGTGGTTTGCCCGCACGGTGGACCTGCTGCGGCCGCGCATCCGGCTGCTGCCGGATTTTTCCAGCTGGTCGCGCGCATTTTTCAGCGACACGTTCGAATACGAACCGGCCGCCCGCGAAAAATTCTGGAAGGACGAGCGGCTGGGCGGGATGCTGGGCAAGCTGGCGGACGCTCTTGCCGGGCTGCCGGATTGGAATCATGACGCCTGCGATCACGCCTTGCGCGAACTGGCCGCCGCCGAGGGCGTGAAGGCTGGACTGCTGATTAATGCCACCCGCGTGGCGATTGTCGGCCAGGCGGTGGCGCCGCCGTTGTTTGACACCATGCTGGTGATCGGCCGGGAGCGCATCGTGAACCGGCTGCGACAGGCTGTGGGAGCGCTCGCGGCACATTGATCGCTCATCTGCGGGTTGATGGCGTTAGCGCGTGGACTGGTAGAACGCCTTCACGTAAGTCATCTTGAAATATTCCGAAGTGAGCTTGAACGGGATTTCGAATCCGGGCGGAAGCTCGGCGTCCGCGCCGGTCGCGATCAGGTAGGTTTGCCTTCCTTTTAATGCTTTTCCCAGCGGCTTGTGCGTGGACAGCAATTCGGAGAAGCGATCAAAGAACACTTTCATCATGCCGCTCATGGCGTACCAGTAGACCGGCGTGGCGAAAATAATTGTTTCGGCTTCCAGCATTTTGTGGACGATGCCGAGGAAATCGTCGGAGTCGTCGTTGGGGTGCGCGTAATCGTAGTTGGCGATGCGCCGCTGCCGCAGGTCGATCAATTCATAGTCGGTGACAGGAGAAAGCTTTTGAACCGCTGAGAGCGTGTTCGAATCGCCGCGCGCTGACCCGAGAATCACGAGGTTCATGGGCGTTCCAGTTTTTAATGCGCCGCGGGAGATTTTTCGGCCGGCGCCGCGGAGAAAATTTCAGGGTGCGCCGGGCGGGCCGCCGAATCAACGGCGGCGATCTCCAAATCCGCGGTCACCGGAATTTTTGTGGGCGGCAGGCAGGCGTCCTGATTGCAGGCCTGGTAGGCCACGGAGAGGGCGAGTTTCTGCGGCCCGGTGGGAGCGGTGCCGCTGGTGCGCAGCTTCATCATCACCGTGAACGAGCCTTCGTACACGCGCAATGGTGTTTTGGAAAACCGGAAGGCGCGCATCACGCCGCGGGGATAGGTGGTCTCCACCAGAAAAATTCCAGGCGCCAGGTCCGCGGTAATCTTGGTGGGGATCAGGTAATCCTCAGACGGGACATGCGCATTGATGTGGAAGCCGGGAGAAATTTTAGCGACCACGGCGACTTGAAACGACCGGCCGCGCGGCACGGGCTGCAGCGAAACGTAGGCTTGCGGCTGCAGCACGCTGGTCGCCGCAGGCATTTCCTGCGCCGCGGCGCGCAGACCAACGGCCGCCGCTACCAGCAGAGCCATTCGGAACAAAACTTTCGTTAAAGTCGAGTTCATAAAAGTTTAAACCGTCACCGGACTGCCCAGCTGTTGAGTCAATATGCGGCCCATCAGCTGCACCAGGGTCTCACCCGTTTTATCGAGGACGAAAGACTGCGCCGCATCCGACCAGGAAAGCTTGAAACTGGTCGTCAGTGCGGAAATCCAGATCTGCCGCACCGGAGCGTTGGGGCTGATTACGAAACGGGTTCCGTCCGCGTCTTCGAAGAGCACTTCGAGCTTACCGCTGCCGCCTTCGACTTCGAAACCATGCACGTCTCCGGCGTCCTGCAGGCGGCGGAGCAGGGCTTCAAACGCGGCATCGCTGCGCTTCTGAAAGTCTTGTTCATCCATGATGTGAAGAGAATACCGCGAAGCGGTTAGGAGGGGCAAGGAAGGCGGTGAGCAGCACAGCGACTCTTCGCTGTGCGGGTTTGTAGACGATCAGGCAGGCGAGATTAGCTGGCATTTGCGAAAACCGCACAGCGAGGAGTCGCTGTGCTACAAATGCGTCACCGGTAGGCTCACCTCGACCACGATTCGGCCTTCTTTACGCACGCGATAGGCGCCGGCCTTGGGCCGCGAGCATACGACCCGGAGCAATTTGCGCCCGACGAAATGGGCGGCCGCGC
The DNA here is from genome assembly GCA_963774805.1 of uncultured Acidobacteriota bacterium. GTDB lineage: Bacteria > Acidobacteriota > Terriglobia > Acidiferrales > UBA7541 > Palsa-360. The sequence goes on along the minus strand of CAVZGK010000016.1, from coordinate 41,703 downwards.
CGTCATCGAGCGCCAGTGTTTCCGGCACGAGTTTTTGGTCAACCAATCGCCGCACCGCGGGGCGCCGCTCCGCTTCGCCGTCATAGTGGGGGCAGCAGGCTCCGGGCAGCCAACCCAGGCAGCGAAGGGGCCTCAGTTCCTCGGCCCAGGAATCGGTCACGCCCGATTGAAACCAGCAAATGGCGCCGGCGCTGATGCCCGCGAGAATCGTTCCGGAGTTCCAAGCCTCGCGCAGAATTTCGGGCAGCCGCCACTCTCTCCATACCGCCAGCATGCTTTTGGTGTTGCCGCCGCCCACGTAAATCACATCCTGCGACAGCAAAGCCTTTCGCAAATCGGGCGTGCGTTCGAACAGCGGAACATGCGAGGGCCGGCAGCGGAGGTTCACGAACGCCGCGTAGAATTTCGCGATGTACGTGGGAGCATCCCCGGTGGCGGTGGGCAGAAAGCAGACGGATGGATTCGTCTTGCGCGTTTGCGCCAGGATATACCGTTCGAGCGGCGGATTTTTTGGCTCGGCCGTGAAACCGCCCCCGCCTATCGCAATGATCTGTTGCTTCGCTTTTACCATCGGGCTCGAACTCCCTGAGAGGATGAGTCGAAATCTGATTCTTCTAGCGCGCCGGAATGTGGAGACGGCCACGGGCGTTGCGCGGACTCCGGCTGACCGAGACAAATTCACTCATACCGCAGCGCGTCCACCGGATCGAGCCGCGCGGCTTTTACGGCCGGATAAATTCCAAAGAACAGGCCGACGGCCATGGACACGATCACCGCCAGCAGCACGGCCCACAGCGGTATGGAGGACGGCACCTTGGGCAAAAATATGTGGATGAGCAGGCTGATCGCGACGCCAAGCAGCACGCCGATCACGCCGCCCGCTCCGGTGAGCACCACGGCCTCGGTCAGGAACTGCCAGATCACGTCCCGGCGGCGCGCGCCGATGGCTTTTCGAACGCCGATTTCGCGCGTGCGCTGCGTCACGGACATCAGCATGATGTTCATCACGCCGACGCCGCCCACCAGCAGGCCGATGGAGCTGACCACCGCGGTCAGCATGGCCACGGAACCGGTGATTTCCTTGAACTGGTCTGGCGATTTCCTCGGCGGTTGACAACCCGAAATTGTCAGGCGCTGAGTAGGGAACATGGCGGCGTGCGGCGCAGGACGGCGCGTAATTTCGTCCTTGGCCTGCGGCATTTCGCCGGGAGCGGTGAGCGCGCCGATAAAATGCTCATCGTCCACGGGATGATGTTTTCGATAGGTGTGGTAGGGAACGAGCACCTGTTTTTCCGCAGGCGGATCCTGGAACAGTTCGCCCTTGCGGTGCTCGAATACGCCGATTACGCGGTAGGGAAATCCTTCGACGTAGATGGTTTTGTCCAGCGGCATCTGCCATCCGGGAAAAAAGTTTTGCCCAGGTCGTAGCCGATCACGGCGACATCGGCGCGGTGCAGATCCTCGGCTTCCGTGAAATAGCGGCCGATGTAGGGATGCGCGTTGTAGACATCCGGGTAATAAACGTCCGAACCGGAATAATTCAGGCCGTTGACTTCGCTTGTCCTTGTAGCGGGCGGTGATCTGCGGCGGGCGATTGCATGTCGTAAATGCGCTGGGTTACTGAGACCGATACCTCCGCGCACCGCCGGGCATTGCTCGCGGATCGCTTGCGCGTCCTCAAGCGTGAGCGGTTTGCGGTTGCGCTCCTCGGCGGTCAGCCGCCGGTGCCGACGCCGGGAGCGACCTTGAAAACCCAGATCGTGTTCGGGCCGTAGTCGGTCGAGGTAGGCGGTGACGTCCGCATAGAAACCGACCAGGATCGAGGAAACCGTGATCAGCGCGGTGATTCCGATGACCACGCCCAGAACGGTGAGAAACGAGCGCACCTTATTCTCCCGCAGCGTGTCCAGCGCCATCTTCGCGTTTTCGCCGAGCGACGATCGCATGAAGTTTCGTCTGTTTCCTCAGACTTCCTGCCGCATGGCTTCGATCGGATTCAGGTTGGCGGCCTTGTTCGCCGGGTACAGGCCAAAGAAAACGCCCACGGACGTCGAAACCGCCAGCGCAATCAGCACCGCGGAAATCGGCACGTGCATCGGCACCGGAGTGTTGGCGGCGATCGAGCAGCGGCAAACACGTAGGCCAGCGCGACGCCGATGAGTCCGCCGATCGTGGACATCACCGCGGTCTCGGTCAGAAACTGCAGCAGAATATCCGAGCGGCGCGCGCCCAGCGATTTGCGCAGTCCGATTTCGCGCGTGCGCTCGGTGACCGTGGCCAGCATCACGTTCATGATCACCACGCCGCCGATCACCAGGAATACCGCCACGATTCCGATCATGGAGGCCGCCAGCGCGCCGGTAATCCGCTTGAACAAATCCACCAGCGAGCCGCCGTCCAGAATGCCGAAGTTGTCCAGTTCGTTCGGGTTCAGGTGCCGGCGCGCGCGCATCAGCATTTGCGCTTCCTCCTGTGTGCGCGCCATCCAGTCGCCGCCGCGGGTTTGCACGTTGATCGCAAGGCTGGTGGTGCTGGTGGAGTAAAATTTCAGCCAGGTCTCGATCGGAATGTAGACGAAATTGTCCTGCGTCTGGCCCAGCACGGTGCCGATCGGTTTGCCGACTCCGACCACTTCATAGGGGCGGCCGTCGACATCGAGTTCCTTGCCGATCGGATCGCGGCCGGGGAAAAGTTTGTCGGCAATGTCGGAGCCGATCAGCGCGACGAGCGAGCGATGCTCGTTGTCCGTGTCCGTAATGTAGCGGCCCTGATGCGGGGCCTTCGGTTTTCATGTCGCCGATATTGGCGGTCACGCCGTAAACCGTGGTGTCTTCGACGGTCTGGCCGTTGGCCTTGGTGCGGCCCAAGTGACGTTGGCCTGCGCGCCCACGCGCAAACGCCAGCTTGGAATTGTCGCGCAGATACAGGTAGTCATCCCAGGTGATCGGCTTGTTGCGCCGCGTGGCTTTCACCAGTTCATCCATGTCCGTGATGATCGGAAAGCGCAGAACCAGAAAAACGTTTGAACCGAGATTGGCAATGCGATTGGCCACGTATAGATTCACGCCGGAGATCAGCGCCACCACCATGATCAGGGTGGAAACCGAAAGCACGATTCCCAGCAGCATCAGAAACGAGCGCATCTTGTGCGTGCGCAGCGTTTCCAGCGCTACAAGGATCGGTTCGCGAAATGTCGGAATTCGGGGCTTCATGCTGGTTGCGCCACGCTTCTATTGTTTCATACGCACGGCGGGCAGGGAAGATTCACCGGACCGGGGCCTTCCAAATGAAGGGCGCGTCCTGTGGCGCATGCTTTAGCTTGCGCAGTGGGTGATTCGCCAAGTTACGCAGGGCTGAAATCGACCTAACCACAAGATTTCGGCGCAAGCTAAAGCATGCGCCACGGTGGGGCTGGCCTAGCATGGCGGATCTGCTAAAGAAGGCCTTCGATGGCTTTGGAAATATCGTCGTGATTGACCAAGCCGACGATGGTTCTGCACTTTTTTGCCGTCGCGGGTGAAGAGCATGCTGGTGGGCAGGCCGAGGATGCCGCCAAATTTCTCCGCGATGGTGTCATTGCCAAGCAGAATCGGATAATTCATCGCTTCTTTTTGGCCGTTCACATCGAAGCGTTCTTTGTCGAGGAAGGGCTGAATGGCTTTCTTGCCGTCCTCGTCCATCGAAACGCCCAGGATGGTAAAGCCGCGCGGGCTGTATTTCTTCTGAAACTCGATCATCCAGGGAATTTCCACTTTGCAGGGCCCGCACCAGGTGGCCCAGAAATTCACCAGCACCACTTGTCCCTTGTACTGGGCGAGGGTGACGTCCTTGTCATTCAAATCCTTCATCGCGACGGTCGGAGCGTCGGTCGGTTTCGACGCCGGTGCCGTGGCGCCGCCCGGCGCGCTGGCCGCTGGAAATTTGTGATCCGCCCAGACCATGACCGCCAAGCAGTGCGGCCACGCCCACGCCGATCAAAATTCCCTTCTTCATCTTGCGGACTCCTTACAGCGAAAACTTATTCAGAAAGCCCAGTTTACCCGACAGCCAGGTCAGCCGGTTCAGGAAAATCAGGGCGCCCACGAAGAGCAGCAGCACGCCGCTCAGGACTTCCACGGTGTGCAGGTGCCGCCGGAATTTCTGGTAAAAGCCCAGAAACTGGTTAATACCGATCGCGGTCAGCAGAAACGGAACTGCCAAGTCCGGCCGAGTAAATCGCCAGCAGAAATATGCCACGGGAAATCGTCTGCGTATTGGCGGCCAAGTACCAGAACGGTCGCGAGAATCGGACCGATGCAGGGCGTCCAGCCGAAGGCGAACGCGAAGCCGAGCAGGAAACCGCTGGTGATGCCGGAGAACGCCCCTCCGGCCTTGGCCTCTTCCTGCGTCTGGCTGCCCAGATTGTGGAAGCGGACGTCGCGATTCAGCCAGCGCGTCAGTGAAGGCCCGGCAGGAAAATCAGCGCGACCGAGAGCAATTGCACCGAGCCGAACACTCCGGCGGGATCCACCGCGTCCGTGCCGTTCCGCCGCCATAGGATTGCGGCGCCCAACGCCAGTACTCCGCCGATCACCAGTCCGGCGTTGACGGGCAGCTTGATCAGCCAGCCGACCAGGTGCAGGCCGAAGAGAACGATCATCGCCCCGGCCACCGGACCCATCAGCGCCTTATGCTGCAGCAGAAATTGTCCCACTGCGCTGGCTGAAGCGCCGAAGCTGATGAAAACCACGGAAAATCCGGAGACAAACGCCAGCGAGGAAGCGAACAGGCTGTTGCGCGCAGGTTGCCCGGTGCGCAACTGCTCCACGCCAATGCCCGAGAGCATCGAGACGTAGCCCGGCACAAGCGGCAGCACGCACGGCGACAGGAACGAAATGATTCCCGCTACAAACGCGTAAAGAATCGAAACTTGCATCGAACGAAGTTATCTCCCGCGAAGGATACTGCCGCGAATTGGATGCTACCCTGGGTTAGACGGTCGAAGACCTGCCCACGATTCACCCATGCGCTATTTTCACACAACTCCCCTCGAACCGGGGGATTTCTTGAGCTGGCCGGCTTCGCGGGCAGCGGAGAAATTTGAAGCTCGGACATTGGGAGCGATGACGCGCCGCCTGAGCGAACGAATGGACACCCACAGGCTGAAGCCTGTGCTACTAGGTGGCGATGCTTCGCGGGAATTTGGTAGCACAGACTTGAGTCTGTGGATTTCCATTTGTGCTTGGTTAAACTAGGGAAACTGCGGATGGCGCGCGGCCCAGTCGTTGGCGATTTCGTAGGAATGAGCCATGCGCAGGAGTGCACTCTCTTCGAACGCACGCCCGATTAACTGCAGCCCGACGGGTAATCCCTCGCGCGTGAATCCGCACGGAACAGAAATGGCCGGAAGCCCAGTGAAATTCGCGGGGCGGCTGTGGCCGACGATTGCAGCGCGCGTGGCGATTTCCTGGCCATCGATTTTCAGGCTTTCCTGCCCGATCAGCGGAGCGGCAACGGGGAGCGACGGCGCGACGATCGCGTCGACCTCCTGAAACGCTGCAGCGAATTCCGCTAGCAGGCGTTTGCGCACGTCAAATCCGGAAAGAAAACGAATCGCGGATATTTTTTCTCCGGCGGCGATGCGCAGGCCGACTTCCTCGCCATAGTCGTTCGCGCGCGCCGGAAAATATCCCGCGGACTGGTGCACGTGCAAAGCCTCAGCCATGGAGATGTCCGTGGCGGCGTCCAGGGAAGGTTTCAGGCTGGGCAAGAAAACTTCGCGCACCGTGGCGCCGCGCTTTTCCATGTCGCGGATGGCGGCATCCGCCAGGGTGCGAACTTCGGAGTCCAGCTTTTCCCAGTAATGTTCGTGCGGACGGCCGAGTCGAAATTTGCGCAGCGGTTTTCCGTTCAGCGCGGCACGATAATTTTCCACAGGCTTCGACGAAGACGCGGGATCGAGCGGGTCTCGCCCGGCGATCAGACCGAGCAGTATTGCCGCGTCCGCAACGCTGCGCGCCATGGGCCCGATGTGATCGAGGGAGGGCGAAAGCGGCATGCTGCCGAAAATGCTGACGCGCCCGAACGTCGGCTTCAGCCCCACGGTGCCGCAAAAGGAAGACGGCACTCGAATCGATCCGCCGGTGTCCGTGCCGACCGAAGCCGCGCACAGTCCCGCGCCGATTGCCACGGCCGAACCGGCGCTTGAGCCGCCGGAGATGCGGTCCAGGTCCCAGGGATTGTGCGCCGGGCCATAGTGCGCGTTGGCGCCGTTGATGCCGTATGCGAATTCATTGAGATGCGTTTTGCCGAGAAGGATGGCGCCGGCGCGGCCCAGTTTGCGCGCCACGGTGGAGTCCTCGGAGGGAATAAAATCGCTCAGGATTTTCGATCCCGCGGTAGAGCGGATGCCGCGCGTCCAGATATTGTCCTTGATCGAGATGGGAATACCGAGCAGCGGGGAAAGCTCGCTGCGCGAACCGCGGCGGGCGAGAAATTGTTTTTCCGCGCGGCGCGCCGCGGCCGTGGCTTGTTCGGCAGTCACCGTGAGGAACGCGTTCAGTGCGGTGTTGTGCCGCTCGATGCGGGGCAGGTACATGGCGGTCAATTCGACCGGCGAAATTTTGCGCTTTCCGAGCAGCGCGGCGAGTTCTTCGATCGTGGCAAACGCCAGTGCGTTCCCGTTCTTCATGGCTAGAAAAGTTTCTCCTCGCGCCGCAAATTTCCGAATGTCCCGATGTTGGCGATGTTCAACGACAGGCGGAACTGATTTTCCGTGCGGATTACGCCCAGCGACAGCCGTCGGTATTCCAGCGAAATGCCGCAGCACGAACCGTTGTAGCTGACTTCTACGAACTGATTTTGCCAGACATTCTGCTTCACGTCATAGCCGAAGCCGCCCTGGACGCTCCAACCGCGGCGGATAGGCGAACCGTATCCGGCCTGGGCGCGGAGCTGATTCTCGGCGGGCTGCAGAACGGCGTTGAATGGCGCCGTGACGGCCGTGTTGTCGATCGAAAACTGGGCCACGGTGAAATTGAGATTTTCGGTGGGGCGAAATTTCACGAGAGCTTCCGCGGTGCTGACGCGACGGCGTACCGTGTCAAAGTCCAGCCGTACTTCGGCGTCATATTTTCCGCCGGGAGAAATGAGCAGGTCGCTGTCGATGGGCGAAAACCGCCGCGGCTCATCGGCAAAAGCGAAGGGGGTGATCGAATCGAGCGCCTGAAACACGTTGCGCGTTCCGGGAATGAGCGCGCCGCCAAAGGTGGGATCGAAGTAGTAGGCCTGCGAGATTTTCCAGGTGACCACATCGCGCGCCGGACCGTCTCCCGCCTTGTGAAACAGGCGCTGCGTGACGGAGTACACGAAATCATTGGTATTGGTGAGTGTTTCGTCCTCGTCGAAGAGAATCAAGCGGTCGAATCGACTGGCGCCGCCTACGTAGTTGTATTCGATCTCGCGGCTCGATGGTGTGTTTCCATTTTCCGCTGGCCGCCTGCCAGACGCGCTCGAGCGTGGGCGGGCGGAGATCGACGTTCACTTCTCCCGTCGAGCGCCGCAGCGTCTGGCTGTTCACGCCGCCGTTGAGGAGCTGGGAGGTATACACCGTTGTGCGCGCGGTGAAGCTGGTGGTCACTCCGAGCCACGGTCCCCAGCGCAGGGGCACGACCACGCGCGGAGCGATTTCCGAGCGGTCCACGAGCGTGGGCGTAATAATTCCGGGAGAAACGCTTTGCACGCCGGTCACCGGATCGGCCACGAGGTTTTCATCGTTGCGATGCACGGCTCCCGCGATGGCATCGCCGCCAAAATAGAACGGCAGGTTTTTCCAGGGCGCCTGGTCGACCGAAGCGAACCGCGCTTCCGGCGCGCTGCGCACGTCTTCGACGACTTGCGGCTGGGCGTTCACGAAGTTTTTGTAGCTGGTGGCGGCAAAGTCGACGCTGAAGCCGCGAAAATTGTTGGTCAGAAATCCGGTGTTGCGCACCTCGGAATTTACGGCGTCGCCGAAGGTTGGCGAGAACACCAGTTGAAACACGAGCGAGGAAAGCTGATTGAAATCGGCCACCGCTCGCCAGCCGTCGCGCAATTGCGCATCGAGCTCGAATTGCGCGGTGTGCCCGCCCTGGCTTACCAGGTGTGTCTCCGGATTGCCGGAAGCATCGAGGACCGGCACTCCCTGCGCGTCCAACACGGGTGACGGCAACCCGCGGTCCATCACCCCGAAATATCTTGCCGACACCGACACGTTTTCCCAGGGCTTGGCACGAAATTCCTCGTTCTGCTGCCAGCCGCGCCGGCTGAGGTACGCCACGCCGAGCGTAAGATCCGTCCAATCCTTGGGAGCCCAGTAGTAGCCGTCACCGATCACCAGGCCCTTGACTGAAGTGTCCGCAAATTCCGGAATCAGCAATCCCGATTTCCGCAGGTTGCGCCCGGCGGGCAACGAAGCGTAGGGAATGTACAGCAGCGGAATGCGAAACATGCGGAAGTCGGCGTTGACCATGGCCACGGAGTGATCGACGTGCAGCGTGGCGCGCGAGCTGTAGAATTTCCAGCTGGGCTTGTCGGGCTCGCAGACCGTCAGCCAGGCGTGATCGATCTCATAGGTGCGCGCGTCGATGCGCCGCACGTCCTGCGCTTCGAACACCAGCGGATTGGGCGACACCAGCACGTTGGCGTTGGGCGTGTGGTCCATGGTTACCGATCCGCGCACGTGATCGAACTGCCCGGTGCCGCTTTGCACGTTGAATTCGGCGGAATCCGCGGAAAGATGCTGGGTATCGACGTCAAACTGCACGTGGCCGGAGGCGCTGGCTTGGTAAGTGTGCGTGTTGTACTGCACGTGGTCGGCGAGCAACTGCAGATTTTTGTATTGGATTTCGACTTTGCCGTCGGCGAAGTACAGGTCGCCTTCTTTGCGCTGCTGCTCGGCTTCCAGCCGCACGCTGGGCTGGGCGGAGGGCGCCGCGGGCGCAGCGACCTCCTGCGCGGCCGCGCCGGACGGCAGAAACGCTGCGAGCAATGCCGCCAGCAACACCAAAAACTGGGGCACAGGGAATTCCCGTCCGATTTTCCAAAAGAATTTCATGATTCGGCGCAGCCCATCGGTCAGCGGATCAAGGCACCTGGAAGGGCGTTTATGAAAATAGCTCGTTAGCCTAGCACTCCCTAGAAAGGCTTACAACGATTGCAGAGAACGATTCCACCGTTTGCGCGAATGGCGTTGTAAACCTCACTCCTCGTTGAACGCCATCGATTATTGTCATTCTGAGGCGCGCCTTTCGCCGAAGAATCTCTCTGCTCGCCGGTCGCAGATCACGGAGAGATTCTTCGCTCCGCTCAGAATGACACAAATGCGGGGAAACGCTTCGCCCGACACCTATAGATTGCAAATTCGCCGCCAGGGCTGCCCGGGGTATTCATTTCGCGACACTCGCCCGGCAAATCTCTCCCCGGCCGCGCGGCGCCAGGTAGAATGACCTCGACTCCCGACTTCCGTTCGGCGAGACGTCCGCAGCGCAAAACGGAACGGTGACAAAAACCTGTCAGCAGTGCGGCGCCGTCAACGGCGATCCGGGTGAATTTTGCTATTTTTGCGACGCCTCTTTGGGCGGCCCCGGAACCTCGTCGATGTCGCGCCGGGTTACCACTATCACGCAAGGCAATCTGGCCATCGAACCTGAATGGCGGCGCGAGGTTTCCAGCCGTCTGGAGGAGTATCGATCGCGCCGGCGCCCCGCCGCTTCCCCTGATTTGCAAACGGCTCTGCCGTTCGATTCCGAATGCGCCCATTCTCGTAGAAGCCGCCGTGGCCACGCAGGAGCCGGAGCCCGCTGCCGCCTCCGCGCAAGACCAGTGCGTCGCGCGCCACTCGCAGCGAGCGATTCGAAATCGAGATTCCGCGGAACGAGCCCGGCCGAATGGCCAAACTGTTCGAACAGCCTCCTGCGGCGCCGACGAAAGCCTCCGTTCCAGATCAAGAGCCTTTGCGCTTGGTGGCATCGCTTTCAGAGCGGCGTCGAGCCGCGCTGGCTGACGCCGGTTTGCTGGCTTTCAGCTATGGCGGGATGCTGGCGCTTTTCATGGTGCTGGGCGGGCGAATTGGTTTAAACAAGACGGACCTGCTGCTGGCCGGGGCCACGTTCGCTCTTTTTTACGTCCAGTATTTCGCGCTGTTCACGGTTTTTGGCGGGTCGACGCCGGGTATGATGTTGCGCCGGTTGCGAGTGGTCAGCTTCGACGGAGGCGTGCCGACTTCGCGGCAGATGGTCTGGCGAAGCGTGGGTTACCTGATCTCCGCGGGCACCTGCTTTTTGGGATTTGTGTGGGCCCTGTGGGATGACGATCATCTGTGCTGGCAGGATCGCATTTCAGGGACATATCTCACATCAGTGGAAGCAGATAGGCGATACTGACGGTTCCGCAACGATGGCCTCTTGAGGCTCCGAGTTGCGCCGTTCGTGCGCTTCTACATCACTCCCTATCGCGGCGGCATCCGCGCGAAACTCCGTCAGAAACGCCGCGCGACACTCCTGCCAATCGTGCTATCATAATCAGGAGTTTATCTTCTCGAATGGGGCCAACAACGAGATGAGCCGCCTCGCTAGAATCTCTATCGTCACGCTGTCCGTCATCGTGTTCCTCTACGTGGGCCTCGGCTATGTGCTGGGCAAAACCACGGACGACAAGTCCTATCGGTCCCTGAGCGTATTCGGCGAGGTCCTACAGCACATTCAGGAAGACTACGTGGATGAGCCCAACATGGCCGTGGTCACCGCGGGGGCCATGCACGGCCTGCTGGAGTCCCTCGATCCGTTGTCCGGCTATCTGAGCCCACGGGAATACGCGGACTACCGCGACCGCACGAAAAATCCCGTGCACGGCGAACCGGGCATGACGGTGTCCAAGCGCTACGGCTACATCGTGGTGGTGTCGGTGGTTCCGGATGGTCCGGCCGAGAAGGCTGCCATGCGCAGCGGAGAAATTCTGGAAGCGATTGCGGGTTTTGCCACGCGCGACATGTCCGTGGGGCAGGCCAACGCGCTTCTGCAGGGCGCTCCCGGAACTTCGGTGAAGGTTTCGGTGATTCGCCGCGGGAAAACGGAACCGCAGGAAGTGAGCATTCCGCGCGCCGTGATCGGCCCGGAACATGTGGTTGCGGACCGCGTGGGCGACGATATGGCCTATGTGCGCATGCCGGCGATGGACCCGCTGGATGTTTCCGAACTGCACGACAAGCTGGCGCAATTTGACAAGCAGGGCGTGCACAAACTGCTGCTCGATCTGCGCGATTGCACGCGCGGCGACGTCAGCGAAGCAGTGGTGGCCGCGCAATTTTTCCTGACCAGCGGCAAGATTACCTCCCTCGAAGGGCAGACCGTTTCGCACAAGGATTTCCAGGCTGAGGCGGACAAGGCCGTATGGCGCTCTTCGGTGGATGTCCTGATTTCGCCGAGCACTTCGGGCGCGGCAGAAGTTCTGGCCGGCGCGATCAAGGGCAACAAGCGCGGTGAACTCGTTGGCGAGCGCACGTTTGGGTCTGCGTCCGAGCAGAAGATTATTCCGCTGGACGATGGCGGAGCGCTGATTCTGACGGTCGCGTTCTATTCCACTCCGGACGGTAAATCCATCGTCGAGGAAGGCGTTGCGCCGACGGTGGAAGTGCATCCGAAGTCCGTGGATCCGTCAGCCGGTCCTTCTGCCGATACCGAGGACGAGGCGCCGCTCGGTCCAGGACAGCTTCCCAAATCAGACGACCCTGTTTATAACAAGGGTCTCGAACTGCTGAAAGGCGGCGAGGTTCAGAAGGCCGCCTGAAGTGTGAATCGCCGACCGCAGGGGCTCGGCCAATCCGTTTCCGTATCTTCCACGCAATACTTCATTTACATTCTGCTGATTGCGGCCGCGCTGCTTTTTGCAGCCGGCTGCAAAAGAAAATCCAAGCCTATTTCCAGCACCGCGGATCCGCAACATCACCCGCGAATTGGTGTTTGCGGCTCGCAATGCCAGCGGCGGACGCGCGGAAATCGGGATGCGGCCCGAATACGCGCCGCGCCCGCCGGGAAAGCCGCAGCGATTTCCCGCCGATCAGATTTACATTACCGTACCGCTTGCAAAAAGCGGTGCACCGGACCTTACCCTGCGCGATGCCATGGAAGCGGAAATGGGGCGCGTCGCCGAGTTTCATCACCTGCAGCGCGTGGAGCGGCCGGGCGCCGCGGGCTTGGAACGATTCGACTACGTTCTGGACGGGCGGCGCACGCAGTCCATTCACCTGGTGACGCCCGTCCCGAAGGCGGAAGTTGCAGCGACTCCCGGCGCGAATTGGCCCGCGGCTGGCGATCGTGATCGACGATCTCGGGTATGACCGCGCGCAAGCGGACTCTCTATTCCGCCTCGGGTATCCCATCACGATTTCGGTGTTGCCGCACGAGGCCAATTCCGGTGAAATCGCCGAAGAGGCGCACCGGCGCGGCTACCAGGTGATGCTGCACCTGCCCATGGCTTCCAACGCGGGAGACAAAGACGAACCCATCGAGCTGCATCCCGGCATGCCGCGCGCGGCCGTTGAGAAAACTTTTGACTCCATGCTGGACACAGTTCCGTACGCCGCGGGCGTGAACAATCACGAAGGATCGCTGGGCACCGCCGATCAGGCGCTGATGGATGAATTAATGCCGCTGCTGCACGAGCGGAAACTTTTTTTTATCGATAGCCGCACTACGGCGGCCACGGTCGCCGAAACCGCGGCACACTCCGCCGGCGTGGCCGCCGCGCGGCGCAATGTGTTTCTGGACGATGAGCAAACGGTGGATGCAACGAAAAAGCAATTCGCGCTCGCCATTCGTGATGCGAAGGAAAAAGGCTATGCGCTGGCGATCGGGCATCCGCACGCCACCACGCTGGAAGCGCTCGGAGAGATGCTCCCCGAAGCGCAGCGGCAAGGCGTGCGCCTCGTCTTCGCCTCGGATCTGGCGCGTTAGCAGCGTCGCCTCACGAGCAGCGGCGGGGCATTATTTTAAATGTACAAATCAACCGCCTGGATTACGCGTCCGCCGCAGCAACACGGCATACCATGGCCCGGCTGATGCGATCTCGCTGAGCATCGGAATATTGATTGTGGTAGAAAAAATAAATCAAGAAGCTTTTTGGTAAGCCGCCAGAATATCCGGGAGGGAAATTACTCCTTCCAATTTGCGCGAGCCTGCGCGGCCAATGACCGGCAGCAACTCATGGCCTTGAATAAATCGCAGCGCATCGTCCAGACGCTGGTCCGGATGCAGAATGGGCAACCGCGCGGTGGAAAGAAGTTCGCGCAACTGCGTTTCCTTTGGGAATTTTGCCGCTAGTTCCGGCAGTTCCTTTCGTGCGATCCCGGCCCAACGGCCGGTGGGGAAGCGGACCAATAAACAGTTCTCGGTGGAAAGTTCCGCAACTTCCAGCGCGCGAGCGAGCGTGTCGCTGGCCTGCAGCGGCGGCAGATTCGACGGTCGAAAGGCGTCCTCCACGCGCAAGACGATTTGCTCGCGCTGCTCCTCCATCGACGGTAATTCCATGTTGTCCTGCTTGGCAAGAATGTCGAACAGCGCCGCGTCCTGGTATTTGCGTGAAATCAAATAGGCAATCGTGTTGGAAATCATTACGGGCAAAACAATGGAATAGCTGCCCGTGGTCTCCACAACCATAAACACCGAGGTGATCGGAACGCGCATGAAGCCCGCAAAAAATGTTCCCATTCCAACCAATGCGAAGGGCGCGACGGAGGAACTGACCTGCGGGAAGAAATGATGCTCCAGGCCGCCAATCGCACCGCCGATCATCGCACCGATGAATAATGTCGGTGCAAACATGCCTCCCGGCGTTCCCGTCACAAAGGATAGGCTGGTGGTCAAAATTTTAGCGAATCCGAGAACGGCGAGAATTTGCCACGTGTATTCGCTATGCAACGCCTGATCGATATACGGATATCCGGTACCCATGGATTGCGGTATCTTGAGGCCCACAAGCCCGATTAAAAGCCCCGCCGCGGCTGGCTGAAGGTAGTGCGTCCATTCCGGCAGGGAGCGCAACAGCGGCCTGAAAATGACTATGATTTTTGTGAAGGCGAGCGACAACACGCCGCTGACAACTCCAAGCACTGCGTAGGAGATCAGTTCGGCGGGATGTCCCAGCGTGTAGGCGGGAACTCGAAACATCGGTTCGCCGCCCAGAAAGGAGCGCATGACCACGGCGCTGGAAACCGCGGCCAGAACGATAGCTCCCAGCGCGCTCGCGCTCCAGGTGCCGATGACTTCTTCGATGACGAACAGCACGGCGGAAATCGGCGCGTTGAACGCAGCCGCAAGGCCGGCCGCGGCGCCCACCGGCGCCAGCAATCGCAATTTGTCTCTGGAAAGTTTTAATCGCCGTCCGAGAGCAGAGGCGATTCCCGCTCCCATTTGGAGCGAAGGATCTTCCGGTCCGAGCGACTGGCCGCTGCCGATGGCAAGCGAGCACGTCAAAAATTTTCCGATAACCGTTCGGAAGGGCACGTACCCGTCAAATACGTAGACGGCGGCCTTGGTCTGGTTCACGCCGCTACCACGCGCAGCCAGGAAAAATCTTTGCACCAGAAATGCAACCACCAGGCCGGCCACCACGGGCACCACTACGATGCGGATATGCGGTGGTGAAAGCGCTGAGCCAAGGAGCGTCAGCCGCACCCATTCAATCGCAATTCGGAAGCAAACCACCGCCAGGCCCGAAAAAATTCCGATAATAATCGCCAGCAGCAGGAAGAGATTGCCCTCGGACAGTTTAAAAGACCAGGCGAGCGGGCGCAGCCATTTCAAATTCTTTCCCCGTGAAACCGCATCACTCGAGTTGTCCGGCGGTGGGGGCGCCGCAATTTCCCCAACGGGTCCGCTGCTTTCGTTCATTGCCCGGCGCCTTCCTGCTGCTTTTTCAATAGCTTCAGGGCCTGGTCGACGCCCGTCGCCGGCCCACAGATTTCTGAAGCGGCGTCTTCGATTCGAGAAACCAATTCCATGGTTGCGCCGCGGAGGCCGGAATCCTTGCCAAGAGCAGAAAGATTTACGCGTTTTTGCATATCCTGCGCATCTTTGTTCAGGGGGTCGAGATTCGGGGAAGCATGTTCTGAGGCGGAGCTGTTCGCGGCGTCGCGAGTGCATTTCTTCAGCCGGGCCAGTGCGATTTGAAAGTCGCTCCAGGTTCGTCGGGATTGTTCGTCTTCGCTCAGCCCAGGCAGAAACGGATCGTTGCGCAAAACATTTGCGACCAGTTCACGTGACGCCCGGAGTTCGTCGGTGGGATTCTCGCGAACAGCCCTGGAAAAATAAGTTTCCGCTTTTGGATAATTTCCCGCTTCAAACGCAACCTGGGCGGCTTCCGAGAGCCATTGGCCGTTTTGCGGGTCGGTCTGCAATGCCGCTTCCAGTTCATCCAGTGCTTTCGCCGGATCGCCGGCCCGCAAAAACAAGTGCGCGTTTTCCTCGTGAACAGGTCCATTTTGAGCGGGGGTGTCCGCTGCAATCCCCGCGATCACGGCTTGCGCCTCGTCCGTCCGCCGGCTACTCATCAGATATTCGTATAATTCGAGCCGGGCGTTTCGCCTCTGCGCGGAGGAATCATTGTCCCAACTGCCCACAATCGCATCGTGAAAATACCGGATGGCCTGGCCGGGATCGCCCATCCGCGTGGAGACTTTGGCCAAATCGAGATTAACCTGGCCGGAACCCGGAGCGCGGTCCCAGAGATTCGCGAGGTAGGAGCGCGCTTCGGTCAGCTTGCCGTCGGCGAGCAACGCTTCCGCCAGATGAAGTTGCACATCCGGATTCTCGGGGCCATAAAAAAGTGAATTGTGATAATCCTCGAAGGCGGCTGCGGGCCGATCCGCGGACGAATCCACATTTCCCCGGTCAGCCCAATATCTGGCCAGCGCCTCTTCCCGCGCGTGGTAGGCGCGCGAGAGCGCCGCGGTAACAACAAACAACAGCGCCAGGAGCACCAGGCTCAGCAGGAGGACCCTTTGTTGTAAATATCGCGATACGATACGTTGGGCTTCAGACGTCACAATTTAAAGATAACCCAAGGGGAGTACCCTAAGCACACATTTGTGGGGAAAAGATCGTTAGAAAGATCTGCAGTTCATTGTCGAGCTTTCGGGATGTGTGCCGTCGGAAGAGGGGAAAATGCCCCGGAGGACTGGGCCCGGGGCGATTAGGATTCATTCGTGACGATTGGCAGTTGGGAAGCGATGCTGGGCGAATCGCCGGTTTTTACACATCCTGGATGTCGCCGAAGCGGTCCCAGAAGCACCGTGATACACCCAGCCCGCACCTCGCTTCGAATCGACGGTTTTGCGAATCTCGTTTTCTTTAGAGAATCGCGTCTTTGAGGGCCTTGGCTGCACGAAGGCGAACAACGGTCTTGGCCTTAATCTTGATTGCTTCGCCCGTCTGCGGATTGCGGCCCATGCGCGCCTTGCGGTGCGCCTTCACAACGCGTCCGATGTTCGGAATGACGAACTTCCCGGCGCCGCCCTTGGCTTCCTTGACCGCCAGCTTGAACAGTTCTTCGAAGAACTGCGCGGCGACTTTCTTGGACGTGCCCACCTTATCGGCGACGTGCGCGACAATCTTGGACTTGCTCAGTGGTTTTGCCATCTAGTTTCTTTCTCCTCCTCAGAATTGAGACAACGAATGTGGCCGCAAGCGACAGAGCGTGCGGGCCACGCACGGCGAGCACTATACGGGCGAAGTTCGCGCAACGCAAGAAAAAACATATAAAAAGCCAGATTTGATGCGGCTTTCCGCGCTGCACCCCCGCGGCACTCGGCTGTGGTAATCTTTTTCCTTAGACTTCCATCAATTGTTTTCACCAGGAGAGTACATGGCAAACTGGAGCGAGCTGGAAAAATTATTTGCCGCGCGCCTGAAGCTGAGCCAGCGGCCGGTGGCGGTCACATTTCTTGACTCCGCGCCCTTGGGCGTTTCCAAATTTTCCGGCACGGAGCCGGCCGGCTGCAGTTTCTGGCGATTGGCTGCCGCCGGAAAGGCGTTTTATACCGTTCCGGCCGACCATTTCAATTGCGCCGTAGGTGCGTATACGCACAGCGTGCAGCTTCCACCGGATCGCGTGCAGGAAACCGAGGCCATGTTGGGGATGATGTTCAACATCGGCTACGTGAAGCCGGAGGAAGTGCCGGGGATTCCGCGGCTACCCAAGGAGCCCGCCGCGATTGTGTTCGCGCCGCTCGGGGAGACTCCCGTGGCACCCAGCGTGGTGCTGTTCGCCTGCAAGAGTTCCTCGGCCATGCTGCTGAACGAAGCCTCCGGCCGCGCCGGAGCGAGCAGCCCGCTGCCGCTGCTGGGGCGGCCGTCCTGCATGGCGCTGCCCGCGGCGCTGGCGTATGGCACGGTTTCAACGCTCGGATGCATCGGCAATCGCGTTTACACGGGGCTGGGCGAGGACGATATGTACATTGTCGTGCCGGGAGCCAAACTGGAGGCGGTGTCCGAAGCTTTGGGAATCATCGCCACGGCGAATGCCACGCTGGAGGAATTCGCGCGCGGCCGGCAGGCTTCGCTCTCCACTGTGTAGGGAAGTGTTTTTTCGGGTCGCGGAAGCAGGATTATTTTGTCATTCTGAGCGAAGCGAAGAATCTCTCTGGATTTTCGTGATGGCTGAATCGAAGAGAGATTCTTCGCTTCGCTCAGAATGACACGCATTTTTTGGCGGCATGCTTCGGTCTCCTTCATTCTTAACTTCGCCGCGTTTCAATCTTAAAACTGGGCAAGCTGAAGCATGCCCCACTTGAGTTACAGCTTTCCCAGACCTTCGTAGAAGTGCGCGACGGCTTTAATCCCGCCAAAATAATTTTCCAGCGCGATGTGCTCGTCCGGCGCGTGCGCATTTTCATCCGGCAACCCGAAGCCGAGCAGGATGCACGGCACCTTGAACGTGTCATGCATCTGCGTGACGAACGGGAATCGAGCCGCCTTCGCGGATGAAGACGGCGCGCTTGCCGAATCCTTTTTCGAGTGCGTTGTGCGCGACTTCAAAAAACGGATGCGTGTACGGCGCGACCCAGGGATTGCCCTGGCTGTGCACGCTGAATTTCATTTTTACCGTTTTCGGCAGCAGTTTGCGGATGTGCTTCTCGACCAGGCGCGTGATCTTGTCCGGATTCTGGTTCGGCACCAGCGCGTTGAAAATTTCGCGTACGCTTTGGACGGGATCACGGTCTTCGCGCCTTCGCCCGTGTAGCCGCCCCAGATGCCGTTCAGCTCCAGGTCGGGCGCGCGTCCACAGTTGCTCGACGATGGAATATCCTTTTTCTCCGCATGAGTCCCGGCGCGCCGACCGTCTTGCTGAAATCGCCGGCCTTCCACGGCAGGGAATTGAGCGCTTTGCGCTCGGCGTTCGAAAGTTTCGCGACGTCGTCGTAAAAGCCGGGAATGGCGACGCGGAAATTCTTGTCGTGCAGCTTGGCGAACAGTTCGCACAGGATGGTGATCGGGTTGGGCACCGCGCCGCCGAAAATTCCGGAGTGCAGATCCTGCGCCGGTCCCGTGATTTCGATCTGGTAATAATTCAGGCCGCGCAGCGCGTACGTGATCGACGGCACGCCCTTCGCGAGCATGCCGGTGTCGGAAACAACCAGCGCGTCGGCCTTGAGCCGCGCCTTGTTCGCCTTCACGAAGTCCCACAGGCTCACGCTGCCGACTTCTTCTTCGCCTTCGATCATCACCTTCAGATTGATGGGCAGCTTGCCCGTGGTTTTCATGATCGCGTCGAGCGCGCGAATGTGAATGTGCACCTGGCCTTTGTCGTCCGCCGTGCCGCGGCCGTACAAATTTCCGCCGCGAATGGTCGGTTCAAACGCCGGCGAAGTCCACAAATCCAGCGGCTCGGCGGGCTGCACGTCGTAATGGCCGTAAAAAAGGATCGTCGGCTTGCCGGGCGCGCGCAGCGATTCGCCGTAGACCAGCGGATGCATCTTCGTCGGCACGATTTCCACTTTGTCGAGGCCCGCGCGCGCGCAGTTTGTCCGCCACCCATTTCGCCGCGCGTTCGATGTCCGGCTTGTGCTCGGATTGCGCGCTGACGCTGGGAATCCGCAGAAATTCGTACAGTTCATTCAGGTGCTCTTCGCGTTTGGAATCGATGTACTGGGTCAGGTTCATGAGCCGCTCCCCTGGGAATTGCAGATTGCGATGCGTCCCGCGAAATCATAGCGCGTAATCATGATCTTGGACAATGGAAACACGAGCGCTAAGTCAGGTGCGCGCACCAAACGCTGACATCGGACAGGTTCACGTTGTAAGCGGGAACACGCCCGACACTTTCGTTGACGGCAACGTGCGAAGTGCCGCAGCATGGACGTATCATGCCCGAGAACAGAAGTAGCAAGGTTCGACGCAGTACCCGGGTTTTCATGCGGGTGCGCGTGGTGGTGGCCGGAAAGAATTCCGACAGCCGCCGGTTCCGCGAGACCTGCGAAACGATCGTGATCAACGCCCACGGCGGCCTGATGTACCTGAACCAGCCGCTGGCCATGAACGCCATCCTCGTCCTCACCAATCCCTTCACGCAGGAAGAGCAGGAATCGCGCATCGTGTTTCTCGGCGAAGCCACCGACAAAGGCCAGCGCGTCGGCGTCGAATTTCTCACGCCCGCGCCGCATTTCTGGGGTGTGGATTTCGTCCCCACGGATTGGCCCGCGCCGCCGGCAGCCGTTCGTCCGAGCTAACCGCTCAGTCTGATAGCTCGCTACCCGCTTCAGCGAGCTTACCTTCCCAATGTCTTTTCGATCTGCTGCTGCACTTGCGTTCGGAATTCCAGCGGTTGGGCAACGTTGTGAAATACTTCCGGAGTGCCGCCGGTTCCGTGGATGGTCACCGAGCCGAAACCCAATCATCCTGCCCATGGCGCTTTCTTCCACGCCAATGCTTTCGATACGCGAAAGCAGCAGCTCGATGGTGCGCCGTGCGGCCAGGCCGGTCTTGATGAAAACGCGCCGGTTGGTGACGGTCATTTCCGTGGAGTTTCTCTGCAGCACGCCGCGCACGATAAAAACGATTGCGATCAGCATCAGCACCGCGCCGGCGACGAGCTTGGCCTGGTGCACTGGAGTTTGTTGTCCGCCGTCTCTTGCGGCGAGCACGAACAATAGGCCTCCGGTGAGCGCGAAGAGCAGCGCGGTGACGACCGGCCCGATCAGCACGCTCCAATGCAGCCGCGTCTCGTACGCGATGCTCTCTCCCTCCAGCAAATGTTTTCGAACGTAGCTCATGGCGCTCCTTGGCGATTGCGGCTCTCAATTACTACCATAGTTCAGCAGCGGGAAGCCCCACTTCGCGATGCAGGCCCTGGCCGGGGTTTGGTAGCACAGCGACTCTTCGCTGTGCGGGTTTTGCGATCGCCGCGCTAGGAGTCTCTGCGCGGCGCGAGGGATATGGGAAATTCAGCTACAATGGCGCGTGCCAATGAGATTCCATCGAGATGCATGCCCGCCGATGGCGAAGGAAAGCCGTCGATTTGACCGCCGCGCAATGCTGCAGCGAATAGCGTGGACCGCGGCTGCGTCGGGACTGTGGCGGGTGAGCGCGCTCGCCGATTCCGTCAGCCCCGTCACTGCCCAGCTGAGCGCCTACATGAGCGACGCCGGCAACCGGGCGCTGCCCGCGGACGTCGCCGAAATTGCCAAATACCACATTCTCGATACGTTTGCCGCGATGGTTTCCGGATCGCAATTGCTCCCCGGGCGCACCGCGCTGCAGTTTGCGAAAGCCTACGGCGGAGAGAAAGTTTCGACGGTCGTGTGCTCCAGGATTTTGTGCGGGCCGATGGAAGCCGCGCTGGTGAACGGCGTGCTCGGGCATTCCGACGAGACCGACGACGCGCACGCCCCCACGCTCGCGCATCCCGGCGTGGCCGTGGTTCCCGCGGCACTGGCGGCGGGCGAGAAATTCGGAATCGACGGCGCGCAATTTCTGCGCGCCGTCACTCTTGGCTATGACGTCGGGACACGCGTGGTGCTCACGCTGGGCGGGGCATCGGTGCAGACCGAGCAACATCGCAGCAGCCACAGCATCGTGGGAATTTTCGGCGCAGCCGCGGCCGCTGCCAGCGCCGCGAAACTAAATCCTCAGCAAATGCGCTGGGTGCTGGACTACACGGCGCAGCAATCGTCAGGCATCGCCGCCTGGCAGCGCGATACGCAGCACATCGAGAAGGGATTCGTTTATGCGGGCATGCCGGCTCGCGGCGGTGTGACTTCGGCGCTGCTCGTCGAGGCCGGCTGGACCGGCGTGGACGATATTTTTTCGGGCGCGGACAACTATTTTTTGGCGTATGCGCCGCAGGCCAATCCCGCCGTGCTGGTCGACAAGCTGGGCGAGCGCTTTGAGATTGTCGCAACGGACATCAAAAAATGGACCGTGGGCGCTCCGATCCAGGCGGCGCTTGACGCGCTGGAGATTCTGCTGAAGCGGAGAAACTTCTCCGCCGCCGACGTGCAGCAAGTGAATGTGCGCATCGCCAGAACGCAAGGCTCCGTGGTGAACAATCGCGAGATGCCGGATATTTGCCTGCAGCATATGGTGGCGGTGATGCTGCTGGACAAGGCTGCTACTTTCAAATCGGCGCATGACAAGCCGCGCATGCAGGATCCTGAAGTGCTGCGCGTGCGGGCGAAGGTAAATCTGATTCTTGACGATGACGAACTTCAGCGTGCGTTGCCGCGCCGCGAGGCGATCGTCGAAATTACCCTTGCCGATGGAACGAAACTCAGCGAGCACGTGAAGGCCGTGCGCGGAACGCCGGCGAATCCAATGACGCGCGAGGAAGTAGTGGCCAAAGCCCGCGAGTTGATGACGCCGGTGCTGGGACCGGCGAATGCGGGAAGCCTGATCGACAAATTGCTTAGACTCGAGGGAGTGAAAAATATTCGCGACCTGCGGCCGCTCCTGCAAGTGGGCTAAGTAGGACAGGCTTTACGAGCCGCGGAAAAAGTCTCTCGTTTCGTCATTCTGAGCGAAGCGAAGAATCTCTCTTCGATCCAAGTGCAAGCAAGAGAACAGAGAGGGATTCTTCGCTCCGCTCAGAATGACAACGTTTTTAGTTTTTCCGCAGCCTGTGAAGCCCGCCCTACCGCTTCGCCGCAATGATGGGAAGCAAGAGGTACGGTTGGCGGGTTCCGTCGCTGTGCAGTGTGGTCGTGCCGCCGAAGATGTTTGCCGGTCGATCCGTGGGATCGTTATGCAGGAACGGCCCGCAGCCGCGCAGTTCATTTTTGAAATTGGAAAGCGTTCCTCCGCGGCAGGCGTGTTCGTAATCTCTTCCACGAATGGTTAGAACGATTCTGTGGCCCGCGGGCACCACGATGCTCGTCGGCCAGATTTCCACGTCCAGTTCCACCGGTTCTCCGGGCTTCAGAGTTTGCACCTCGTCATGCGTGTGATAGGGTCGCCAGGGCTTCGTCAACGCGGAGTCGAGTTTACGGTGCGATGCTCGCAGCCAGCCCTGGCCGATCGGGGTGTGCGGATCGATTGCTCCCTGGAAAACAATTTCGGTCAGATCCGCGGAAAAGACGCGCAGCACGGCAAAGATGTCGGCGTCGGCTGTACTCGAAGAAACAAAAAGTTTCAGGGCCGAAGGCCCGGTGATTTCCGTTTCCGCTTCCAGTGGTGCCGTCAGGAAAGTGATTCCTTCGCCTAGGGCGTCAAAGGATGCTTTGGCGCTGGTCGAAAGCGGCTCCGTTGTCAGCGTTCCGGACACAAAATCAAAATAATATTTCGTCCACCGCGTGCGCGCGAGTGGCCACTCCTGCTCCAGGCGGTTCTCGAAGCGGTCGACATGCCGCACTTGCAACCGCACGCGCGGCTCGCGGTCCCAGCCATTGTTTTCGCCCTTCAGGAAATAATCGAAGAAGCGCTTCTGCAGTTCGCGGCCATAATCGGTATAAAAATGCGTCCAGTGCTCGATGCCGTGGACTTCCAGCCACTTCAGTGTGGAGGCGGCGCGCAGGAAGCCTTCAAAATTTCCGCGCGGGTGCAGCCCCTGCCCGCCCCAATTGGCCGCGGAGAGAAGCGGCACGGTTACCCGGGACCAGTCCGGCGAACGATCCTTGCTGTAGCGTCGTCCAGCGGATGCGCCAGAAGATCGGCGCCGAAATTACAGCGGTTGGCGGCCAGTTCCGCATCGGTCAAAGTTTCCGGCCCGCACACCAGATCGCCTGTCACACGGCTGCGCGGGCCGCGCGTTCCCAGGCCGTACTGCACCGTTTTCACCTGCATGTCGAACCAATTTGCCCAGAACGTGTTGTAGATTCCGCCGTGGTGCGAAGTGTCGCGGTACCATTCGGCCGCGCCTTCCCACACGCAAATTGCAGCGAGATGCGGCGGTTGCTGGGACGCCACCTGCCACTGATTAATCGCGTAGTAGGAAATTCCGTTGAGGCCGACTTTTCCGCTGCTCCAAGGCTGCGTTCCCGCCCACTCAATGCACGCCGCGAAATCACGCGTCTCGCGCGGAGAAAATGGATCGACAAATCCCGGCGACCGGCCGCAGCCGCGGCTGTCCACACGCACGCAGGCGTAACCGTGCGGAACCCATTTCTCGGGATCCACCACCTCCCAGTTTTGATAAAGGTTGCTGGAACCGGCGACCACATCCGGGTGCCGGCGCGCCATGGCTTCCCAGGCGTCGGGATATCCATCTTGAAAAGCCAGTCCCTTTGCGTACGGGCCGTAGGTAAGCAACGCGGGGAAGCGGCCTTCTGCAGCCGGACGAAACACGTCGGCGCGCAGGACGACGCCGTCGTCCATGGGAATCGGCGCGTCCCAGTCAACTCTCATCCCGTCGCGAATTTCCGTTTTTTCCTGCGAATCTCGTGGCGTCTGTCATTTCTCTCGATCCTAAGCGTTCCTCAATCCGGCAGCGGCATGCCTTTAGTTTCCGCTCCAAAGGGCAGCAGCGCGAGGCCGGCGATAAATGCTGTCGCGGTCAGCGCCACGGGAATTCCCAGCGTCTGAAAGTGGCGCACGCCTACGCCGACCAGAAACGTGGCCCCGGCCCCGGCGAAGCGGCCCACATTCTGCGCGAAGGCCAGCGCGCTGGCGCGGCATTCGGTCCCGTATTGCTCTGGCAACCAGAAAGAATATACCGTGTAGTTAGCTCCGCCAACTCCGAGGAAGAAGAGGCATACGAGAAACCATTTCAGGGCGTCGGCCTGCATGTAGAAGACGTATCCGAACGTCACCGCGATTGCCGCGCCCATCAGCGAATAAAAAATTGCCTGATTAATCCGCCGCCCCCAACGATCCGCAATGAATGGCACGCTCAACGCGCCCAGGATGGTGCCGATCGAAAGGATTCCCGTGCCGTACGAGGCCAGGCGAGCGGATTGAAATGGAGAGTGTCCCGCCTTCGCTGCCAGATATGTGATCGCTGCCGGAACGTATACCGAGCCGGCCCACAGACCGATGGTCGAGACCAGTTGGTAGAGAAGATTCAGGATCGTGCGCCGCCGATAGCGCGGCGAGAAAATTTTCAGGAACGCTTCCCGCATGCTCAATTTTCCGGCTGAATTCCGGATCGAATCCGCTCCCGCCCCTCTCCGCCCCGTTTTCCACCGTTCTGGTTCGGTCATGCCCCTGCGAATCAGAATCACCAGCAGCGCCGGCAGGCCCCCCACGACGAACATCCAGCGCCATCCAAAGCGGCTGCCCACAAAATAATTCGCCACCGCGGCCAGGAAAAATCCGAAGTAGTAGCCGGTGTGCATCATGCCCGCGCCCATGGTGCGGCGGTCCTCCGGCCATTCTTCCGAGATCAGCGTGGCGCCAATCCCCCATTCGCCGCCGATGCCGATTCCGGCCAGCAGGCGCAGCGCCGCCAGCATCCAGATGTTTGTAGCGAATGCGCTCAGCAGGGTGAAAAGCGAAAAGCAAACAATGGTCAGCATCAATGTTCGAACGCGCCCGAAGCGGTCCGCCACCGGTCCCCACAACAGTGCCATGCCCCATCCGGCCAGAAACAGCGCGAACAGCACGCCGCCGTAGTAGCCGATGTTAGCCGGAGTCGCGGCGATCCCGGATCGCGGCAACAGGTCGCGCAGCGCGGGCACGAGAACCAGCGCGTAGATGAAGGAGTCCATGCCGTCCAGCACCCAGCCGCCCCAGGCGGCCCAGAATCCGCGAACCTGGTTGGGGGTGAGCGGAGTGCGGTTTGGCGTCATTTCGCGGCGTGAACTGGCTGATTTTGAAGCATGCGGTGCGAGGGATAATAGCACTGAGAATCAGGGAATCAATGTGAATTGGCTCGGGTGAATTAGCCTGGACCAGCAGCCTCTGCCACGACATCCGTCCGCAAACGGCTGCCGCGCGCGCGTGCTCGCGCTTTGTTCCGCAAGCTGAAGCATGCGCCACAACTGTTGATTCTCAGTTACAATGCCCGCACGCGGGAAATACTACTTGGAACCAAGAGGACCAAACATGGGACACGATCGAGATGAGCGCGTTTCCGGGGGATCTGGTTATATGGATTTGACGCGGCGTGAATTGATGCGGCGTGCGGCTTGGCTGCTTGCCGCTACCACGGTTCCTGCGGGCGCCGCGCTGGCCGCGGACGAGATCAGCCCGGCCATGCTGAAACTCAGCACCTATATGAGCGAAGCGCGCAACACGGCGCTCCCAGACAACGTCCTGCAGGAGACCAAGCACCACATCCTCGATACGTTCGCCGCCATGATTTCCGGTTCCGATCTTCCGCCTGGACGCATGGCCATGAAGTTTGCCCACGCCTATGGCGGCCCGGGCACATGCACCGTGGTGGCTTCGGAAATTCTGCTCGGCCCGATCGAAGCGGCCATGATGAACGGGGAACTGGCGCACTCGGACGAAACCGATGACGACTACACAGGCGGCGGCGCGCATCCAGGCAGCGCCGTCGTGCCGGCGACGCTGGCCATGGGAGAAAAGGCCGGGATCAGCGGACAGCACTTCGCGCGCGCCGTGGCGCTGGGCTATGACATCGGCATGCGCGCGTTCCAGACTGTGGGAATGGGCGGGCTGAAGGACACGCACGTTCTAGTCGGAACCATCGGAGCGTCTGCAGCCGCCGGTTGCGCGCTGAGCCTCAACGCCCAGCAGATGCGCTGGCTGTTTGACTACGCAGCGCAGCAGGCGGGCGCAGGATTCGCGTCCTGGCGCCGCGATACTGAGCACATCGAGAAGGGTTTTGTCTTCGCCGGAAGCACGGCCCGCAACGCGGTGAGCGCCGCCATGTTCGTGGAACTGGGCTGGACCGGAGTGAATGACGTCCTTTCCGGTCCAGACAATTTCGTGGTGTCCTACGATCCCAAGGGCAGCCCGGATAAAATGGTCGATGGGCTCGGCCAGCGTTTCGAAATCACGAAGACCACGCTTAAGCGCTGGACCACGGGCGGACCGATTCAGTCGCCGTTGGACGCCATGCAGCTGATCCTGAAGAAGCATCCCTTCGAACCGGACCAGGTGAAACAAGTGGTGGTACGCGCTTCGACCAGCGCAGCCTACACGGTGAATAATCGCGAGATGCCCGATATTTGCCTGCAGCACATGATGGCCGTCATGATCCTGGATAAGACAGCGTCCTTCAAGGCAGCGCATGACAAGCCGCGCATGCAGGATCCCGCGGTGCTGCGGCAGCGCGCCAAGGTGCAATTGATCGGCGACGAGGAACTCGAAAAACTGATTCCCGCGCGCGTGGCAATTGTCGAAGTCACTTTGACCGACGGCACCAAGCTGACTGAGCGCGTCGAGCACGTCCGCGGCACGCCGGAAAATCCGATGAATCGCGAAGAAGTCGTCGCCAAGGCCCGCGACCTGATTCTTCCCATCCTCGGCGCGCAAAAGTGCGATGCGCTGATCGACAAGCTGCTGAATCTTGAGAACGTGAAAGATGTCCGCGAACTGCGGCCGCTGCTGCAACGAAGCTGAATCAGCGTCAGACCGCGAGGCGGTTTCGCTGAGGGAGGCATCAATGAGAATCGTGCTTAATATCCTCGGCGTACTGATGATCCTGGTGGGCAGTATCTGGATCCTGCAGGGAATGAATGTATTGCTCGGCAGCTTCATGAGCGGGCAACCGCGCTGGGCGTTGCGCGGCGGGATCCTGGCATTTGCGGGACTTGCTGCGATTGTCTGGGCGAATCGAAAATCGCGCGCAGCCTGACTGCCTAGAAGTAATTGCGACTCACTGCGACGCGCGTCGCGTTGGCCTTCAGGCGAGCATTTGTGCGACGCCGAAGTCGCCGTGCCCGCCTGAAGGCGCTACAAAACCGCGGATTTCGAGCCAAACTACCTGTGTCCGTGATCGCCTCCGTGATCATCGTGGTGATCGTCGCCGTGTCCTCTGCCATGATCGTTCCCGCCCCGATGTTCTTCCTGCACACGGCGTCCTTCCCGTTCGTAATCGCGTTCGTGGGCCGAGCGTTCTTCCAGCTGATGGTGGTCCTGTACGCGATCTCCCGGCCCGTAGCGGTGGACATTTGCATAGGGATGAACATACTCTCCGCGGTTTACCCAGGTGCGGCCCCATCGAGCGTTGTTGATGAAGACGGAATGGCCGCCCCAATCGAAGCGGTCATATCCCCAGCCCCAGGGCCGGAAAAATCCGCCGATCGAAATTCCGTAGCCAAAACGGATGGCTCCGCCTACAACAAATCCTGGCCTTGGCGCATAGTACACGACGCGCGGATCGTAATAGGGCACTACGACGTAGGCGGGATTCACCGGCATGATGGTGATGTACGGCCCCCCGCCGACGATAATCTGGGCGTTGCTGCGAAGATATCCGTAGTCACGCGCCCTGCGCCGCTCGCGTTGCACGGCGTCCATCACGTCCTGCTGCTGGCTGAGGAAAGCGTTTCCCAGGTCCGTCGTCCAGTTCATGTCCGAGGCCATCATGCCCAGCACGGAGGGAAAGGGCAGAAGAGCCTGAACGCTGGGATCCCAGGGAAGCTGATCGCCCTGAATCGCGTTCGCCAGACTCTGTCCGGTGAGGTAATGATGCTGATCCGACCAGCGGGCCGCGTCCGGAATCTGATCTGGGTATGTGGCGCCCGCGAGAATCTGGGCCACCAGAGGATCGGGATACAGGGCTATGCGCGAGACCAGATCGTCCAGTTGGGGAGGCGCGTAAGATGGCGGCGGCCCCTGCGCAAACACCGGGGCAGTGGCAAAAACGGCCAGCAGCATCACGAATTTTAAGATCCGCATTCTGAGATTCTCCTGTTGGAAAAATGATTCATCGGGCTGGTCCTGGGGTGCGTTGCGACGCGGCCTTTCGCGAATAAAATGGTAGCGCACCGCCCCAGGATTCGTAAGACTGGCAAGTACCGGGTGTGACCCGAGGGATAACTGTGCCCCTGGGGCCTGCGCTTGACTCGCGCCATTCCGTGTCGGAAACTCACGCGGTGCTTCGGGCGGCTCGCGCGCGGCACGTTCGAAACGCACTGCGCACGTTTGGGCATTGAACGCATAGAGGGGGATGGACGATGGCGAATCGAAAACCAGGTGATCGTCCGGAACCTCCCTACGTGCTGGACGCCGCGGTTCGAATCGGGCACGTGCACCTCAAGGTGTCGGACCTGGAACGGGCGCTCGCGTTTTATCATGGCGTTCTGGGATTTCAGATCATGCAGCGAATCGCCGATAGCGCGGTGTTTCTTTCCGCAGGCGGCTATCATCACCACATCGCGTTGAACACCTGGGAAAGTCTGGGCGGGTCGCCGCCTCCGGAGGGCTGTAGCGGGCTCTACCACACTGCTATTGTGTATCCGTCGAGGCCCGCTCTGGCCGCGGCTCTGCGGAGGGTGCTGGACGCGCAGATTCCTTTGGAAGGCGCCGCCGATCACGGCGTCAGCGAGTCGATCTATCTCCGCGATCCGGATGACAATGGAGTCGAATTGTACCGGGATAAGCCCAGGGAATCCTGGCCGCGTGACATGACCGGTAACCTCGCGATGTTCACGCGCCACCTGGATCTGAATGGTTTGCTGGAGGAAGCCCCACCGGACACTGAAATCTCAACGGGCCCGGCAGATCTCTAGGCAGCCAAGCCGTTCCCGGGCAAATGAGTTGAGCGACGATGGGTTGTGAAACGATCGCCACAAGGGTGACCCAAAAATGATCCGACGCGATTTCTGCAAGACCACATTCGGCCTGGCTGGCCTCGCCCTCAGCAGCGTCACCGCCGAGGCCTTGGCGGCCCCGAAACCGGCCGACGAACTGGCGAAAGCCCCTGGGCTGACGAAATACGTTTCCGAATTCATCGTGAACACGAAGTATGAGGACATTCCGGAGGACGTAATCGCCCTCGGCAAAAAAACAATTCTGGACGGCTTCGGCCTAGCGCTGGCCGGATCCGCTTCCACTGCCGGTCCGCGCATCCGCCAATACATTGAGTCGCTCGGCCCCTGCGGCGGAGGGGCCAGCATCGTCGGCACGAAAATGAAAGTGCATCCCCGCTTTGCCGCGCTGGCCAACGGCATTTCGATTCACGCGGATGACTATGACGATACCGGTTCGGCGTTTCACGTTGCCGGTCCAGTGCTCCCGCCTTCCTTTGCGCTCTGCGAAACGGGAAAACGCAGCGGCAAGGATCTGATGCTGGCCTTTCACGTGGGAGTGGAAGTCGGAAACAAAATCGGCGACGCCATGTCTCCGCGCCACCAGCAGGATGGTTTTCATACTACCGGCACCATTGGCAGCCTGGGCAGCGCAGCGGCCTGCGCGAAGCTGCGCGGCCTCGACGCGGATAAAACAGCGATCGCGCTGGCGCTCGGCGCAACGCAGGCCAGCGGGCTGCGCGATAATTTTGGTTCAATGACCAAGCCGTTTCACGCCGGCCATGCGGGCGAAAACGGAACGGTCGCCGCGGACCTTGCGGCGATCGGCTGGACCGCCGCGCCGGATATTCTGGAAGCGCAGCTGGGGTTCTTCGCCATCGGCGGCGGCTTCGATCCGAAGATTATCGTGGATAAGCTGGGAAAACCGTGGATGTTCGTCTCGCCCGGAGACCTGATCAAGCGGTTCCCGTGCGGCACGATTCAGCAGCAGGTGATGGACGAAATGTTGCGCCTGATTCAGCAGAACGACATCAAGGCCGCGGACGTGGAAAAAGTGGAAGTGGGCGGTAACCTGAGCAACTACCGTACTCTGTTTCCAACACCATCCCACAACCGGCCTGCAGGGAAAATTCAGCATGGAATACGCCATGGCCATATTGCTGCTAGAGCGCAAAGCCACCCTAAGTTCCTTCACGGATGCCGTGGTGCAGCGCCCGGAAGTGCAGGACATGATCGCCCGCGTGCACTATGCCGTGGATCCCGAATTCAACAAGCTGGAACTGCAGGGCGCCTCTCTGCAAGCCATGCTCGTCGAAACCAGCGGGTTGAAAATTTACATGAAAAACGGGAAAGTGATCTCCGGCGTCACCAAACCCGCCAAGGGCAGCCCCGAAAATCCCATGAACTACGATGAGGTTGCCGACAAGTTCCGCGGCAATGCGGAATTCGCCAAGTGGCCCAAGCAAAAGGCGGAATCGGTCATCGAGATGGTGAAGTCCCTGGAATCGGCGCCGGACGTGAGCAAGCTGACCGCTGCGCTGGCCGTGTAAGGTGTTCGAACTGCAAAAATAAGAGCGGGAGCGGCCCACACATCGTGACAAAAGTTCGCGTTCATGCCTTTGGAATTTCTCTGGACGGTTTCGGTGCCGGGCCTGACCAAGACCTCGCCAATCCGCTTGGAGTGGGTGGAATGGCCCTGCACGAATGGGTATTTCCAACGCGCACGTTCCAGCAGAAGGTGATCGGCGCCCAGGGCGGCACCACCGGCATCGACGACGATTTCGCGGCTCGCGGTTTTGAAAAAATCGGCGCGTGGATTTTGGGTCGAAACATGTTCGGCCCGGTTCGCGGGCCCTGGCCCAACGACGAGTGGAAAGGTTGGTGGGGTGACACTCCGCCTTACCACGTGCCCGTTTTTGTGCTGACGCACCATCCCCGCGAATCGATCGTCATGAACGGCGGCACAACATTCCACTTTGTAACGGATGGCATCCACTCCGCGCTGCGGCAAGCCATCCAGGCGGCAAATGGTATGGATATTCGTATTGGGGGAGGCGTCGCCACGATTCAGCAATACCTTCAGGCTGGAGCCGTGGACGAAATGCATCTCGCGATTGCGCCGGTCGTTCTCGGCGCCGGGGAAAATCTTTTCTCCGGCGTGAACTTACCGAAATTGGGCTACCGCTGCACGGAGCACGTAGCCACGCCAATAGCCACGCATGTAATTATCCGCAAGGCTTGAACCGAACACGAAGCCCGCCCGACGAAAACATCTTCTTAGTGCAAGTACGACCCGGTTTTCAAATCGTCCAGCACGGATCCCGCCCGCGGTTTCCATCCAAGTTCGCGCTGGGCCTTTTCGCCGCTTACGATTTGGTCGAGGACCAGGGCGTCGGCAAAAGCGCCCATTTTCTTGCGCGCTTCTTCGAGCGGCGTGCCGCGCATCTTGCCTGTCGCACCTCCACCGATGCTCGCAGCCTCCGCAATTTCTCGCACCCGGTACGAAGGTCCGTGCGCTCCCATGTAGATCGACCCTGCCGGAGCCTTTTCCAGCGCCAGCAAATAGAGCTGCGCGAGATCATCTACATCGACAAACGGCCAGCGGTTTTGGCCGTCTCCCACGAATTGCGCCGCGCCCGTCTCCCGCACGGACTGCAGGATCATTCTCGGGATGCTTCCGCCGCGGCCATAAACGACTGCGGGACGAATCACGATGGAACGGACGCCGCGATCTTTCGCCCGCACTACTTCCTGTTCAACGCCGGGGCGGTGTGCAACAAGCGGCGTGGGATTCACGGAGGTGTATTCATCGGCGGTCTTGTCGCCCGTCGATCCCAGCACCCACACACCGCTGGTGTAGATGAACGGCTTCGAAGAGCCCTGCAGGACATCGAGGATCGCGTGCACTACAGCGGCGTCCGCCGCAGGCGAGTGCGCATCGTTGGTGTTCGCCGTGTGAATCACGCCGCCGGCCGCTCGCGACGCCGCCGCGAGAGTTTCAGGCTTCAGCAGGTCGCCCAGCACGGCGCGTAGTCCGCGCGATTCCAGTTGCTGCGCTTTTTCCGCGGTTCGCGCGAGGCCGGTCACCTTGTGTCCCGCCTTTTGCAATGCCTCGGCAACGGCGCTTCCGATGTAGCCTGTGGCGCCGGTAAGAAATACTTCCATGGTTGTGCCCTCCGCTCCGGACTGTGCTTAGTGATTGTACTGCCGGGCGGGGCGAAGACGAAGGCGGGCGGGCTCTGGTGGAGCATGCTTCAGCTTACGGGTTGGATGTTGCTGGAATTTCTCTGCGCAAGCTAAAGCATGCGCCACGGGCGTTGCAAAACTAAGGCCGATGCTGTTTCGCGGGGGTTGTTACCGGCTTCAGCGTGGCTCGCCAGCAGCGCTCGCAGACTTCATCGGGATAAACGAAATAGTTGGACGATTTTCCGCAACTCTTGCATTCCAGGGAGATGGGCCGCGCCACCCCGCGCACGTTGAGTCCGCGCGCCATGGCCTGCCGCTCCACCCACTTGGCGAATTCCACGGCTACGTTGCGATCGCGATACTGCTGGGATTCTTCAGGAGTGAGAAAGAAGGGCCACGGCCGCAACAGCGTTGCCGCGCCCACGATCAGGAGGATTACGACCATCGCAATGAGCATCAGTTTTCCCCGCTTCCGCGCATTCCCTATTGCTTACGCATTTCGGCTGACCGACCATCCCACATTAACTACGATGCAAGAAAATGTCCCGGTACACGTTGTTAATTGGCAGCGTATTGATTACGGGTGAACCATCCCCGGCGCTGACGGTTGCACGCCAGATCGCATATTCGGCGTTCACACGAACGGCCCTAATGAGTCCGGTCTCGCAGAACATCGAATTTCGTGATCGTGTAGCCCAATGCGGCGCCCAAAAAAACGTCCGAGGGGAAATGCGCGAACGTGGGAACTCGGGAAAAACTGATCGCACCAGCCAGCCCGTAGGCTATCCAGGGAACCCAGCGATGATGGCGATAGCGTTCCGCGACCACCGTGGCAATCGAGAAGATACCCGCGGCGTGCCCGGAAGGGAATCCGCTGCCTTTGCCGAACACATTCACATGACTTTTGAAGAATGTGTCCGAGAAATCGTTCGCCGCCGGAACTGAAATCGGCCTCAGACGCCGGCTGACCAGCTTGATCGCCACGTGAGGGATGGCGCTGTCCAGGTAAGCCTCGCCTGCCAGAAGCGCCGTCTGCTGGGAATAGGAACTCTTGCGCGCCACACCCACAATATAAAAAGTGGCCGGAATCAGCGCGGTAACAATTCCAGTGTTGGTGCCGCTGAAAATTTCGTCGAACTCGTGAAAGGCCGTCGTATTTCGCAGATGCACCATGATGTGCGGATCCGCTGCAATCAGCCCGCCGGTAACTCCGACGACCCCAACGGATGGCCAAACGTGCTGACCCTGCGCGAGGTGCAATGGAAAGAGCCACACCAATTTTTGGTCACCGAGAATGCGGATTGGAAGATTTTTCCAGGTGACGGGCTGATATGTTGCGGCAGGGTTGGGATTGTTTTGAGTTTGGAGCTCGGGGCTTCGCGTCGCTTCAGGCACACCTTCGGAAGTTGCGGGGGTAGTTTTTGTTTGGCCGATCTGAGTGGCATCAGAAATCGCATCCGAGCGTGGTTCACTCCCCTGGTCAAGCTTCGAGTGGCGGGCCGTATCTTCATCCGGAATCGTTTGGCAAAATAAGGCGGGTTGCGCGACACATGCGCAGGCAAAAAATACGCTGAGCGCAATGGTAATCGGGCGATAAGACCGAACGTGTGCAAGCGCCGATGCCACGGGTCCTCCTGAAGCGCGACAGGTGGATCAGAGTCCGACAGTGGCGGCGTTTTGCGAATCAGGAAGCCGCCGTAGTTATCCGGGTATTTTCGTGTACAAAGTTGTCTCGCCGGCGTGAAGGTTTTGGAAAAGAAGAACGGAGTTGAGCCGACACGGTCGATCCGGCTAGCCGCTCGCTGGCTACTTCTTGTCAGATTGGCCGGATGGGGGGGCAACCACGGTACCCACCTGCTTGTTATACTCGGCCATATCAACCGGAGAACAGATCAGTTCGGCGATATCGAAGTCCGGCGGCTGCAAGTGCAGCGGAAAATTCTTGAGACCCTGCCAGGGCTCTTTATACATTTTGGGGTCGTAAATCGTCACGGTCAGTTCCATGTTGTCGTGATCGACGCGGTGAAAGCGTTCCTCCACCCGTAACTCCTCGCTGTGCGGCCGCCCGGCGTGGTCGAGCCAACTACGCTCGTTCAACCCCACCGTCTCAACCACAAAGGTGTAGTCATCCACCCATTTCCCGACAGAGTATCCGTTCCAGCGCGGCTCGGGATCTTTCGGCAATTCGCGCCCATCCGTCCAGATCACCCGCCAGTTGGCATAAAACTGATTCAGGTAGATGACCTGCTTGGGCGTCTCAATGAGTTGAATGGTTCGCAATTCGAACAATTCCATGCGCGGAAATCCGATGGGATCGCACTGATCTACTGGATCGTTGGCCATGGCGGCCGGCACTTGCCGAACGCTCGGACCGGAAGGCTTGTTGGCCTTTAGCGCCTCCAGCCCCAGAGGTGTGTAAAGCAGAGGATGCATGATGCCGGTCTCGTCCGGTTGGCCGCCTTCCACGCCCTGTCCCCTCGGCTTCATCAATGCCGGATGTTCCAGCGCGCCGCTCGGCTGGCGCCCGCCGTCCGCCTCCGCCGCATCCCAGATCCCTGTCAGATCACGGACGGGAGCCGGCGCCGACTTTTTTCCGACGTACCAGGGCTTGATCGGGGGAATGCTGTTCCATTTGTCCGGCTTGGCCGTTTCGGGCGCGGATGCAGGGGCAGGCGACTGCGCCCGCGCGACGGAAGAGAGCGCCAGCCAAGCGAATAAAATCAATGCCGGCAACATCAGGCGTTTTATCATTTGCGAGGTTCCTCCGGCCGCTTTGATTCTGCAACTTCCGCACGAGCGGAGGTTGTATCGCTATTCGAATTTCGCGAACGCCTCGAACATTCCGCGGGTTACCGGTTCAAGTTCGAATAAGCCGCTCTCGCAGTTGGTGCGGCGATTCGTGCCGAACTATGGCCTCAAGAACGGATCTGGACAGTTTGAGTTCGAACGCTTTACGGCTGAAATTGTTTCCCGTTGATTACAATTCGGCGTCGCGGCGCCGTCGGGCTGGAGCTCCCCAGGAACGCCACCGGGTTGCCGTTTTTGGCGGGCATCGCGTCGATCTCGACCTGGTCTCCCGACTTGAATGTGTTCTTGGTCCAGCTGATCTGCATCATGGAAACCGGATTCTGCGCTTCTACAATCCAATGGGCAACGTTGCCGCTGTCGTCCTTGACGTCCACCTTCACGAATACGTGCGGATTCGCCCAGATGTAATCCGTCACGGTGCCCTTAACGGTGATCGTTTTGTCCGTGTCGTAAGCCGCTCCGCCATGATGCGCCGCCACCGGCGCACATACGATTAACAGACCGGAGATGGCAATCGCGGCTGCGATCGAAGAGATATTGAACCTGTTCAGTATTCCCATCATTGCAATCCTCCGTGCTAAAAAAGCGGCGCGAAATAGTCCGTCCGCCGTGCGCGCCGCTCCTGTTGTGAAATCAGATCACGAAATATTAACGGCTCGGATGTAGGCTTTTATACACTCGAATGACCCGCGAGTGAACCTCTTTGTTTCGTTAGCCGGACTGCTTTTTCTGTTTTGAGCTATCATGCCCCCCGTCCCGCTCGCCCAAATTTATTCCGGCAAAGATCGAGAGGCGTGACCTAGAAAAGTTTTGCGCTCAGTGAAATGTGCGAACGAACCAGCGCGATACTGCCTGAGGCACCGGAGGACAAGGGCCTCGAACGGATCTCTAGGGAACAATCTTTCCGTAATGCGATCCCGGCGGTCTTGTGATTGGAACTTGAACCGATTGCCAGTTAAACTGAGAGCCGGAGGGGTGGGAGAGCGGTTTAATCCGGCGGTCTTGAAAATAGTCGGGATTGCCTGCCTTGATTGACTACAAACAACTTAGGTCGGCATGAATCGGCGCTAAATGGCATTAATTAGGCAGAAATGGACGACCTTGGGCAGTCGAATTGGGCAGTCACTGCCCAAAAAAAGACGGCCAAATCCTCGCGGGAATCAGGCCATCCTTGTCTCACGGTTTCCCAACATTCCACTCTAGCGGATGCTTATAATTATTGATTCCACTGTTTTGAAGCCTGTTCAAACTCGTTCGGACAAACGTCAAGATTCTGTCAGAAGTTAATCCGGTTTATTCGCTCGATTTCTTTGAAGACCGCTTCATCTCTCAGACTTCACCATCGTGTCAAAATCTATGAGAAAGTGCAACTAATGATGACCCTTCTCCTCAATCCACACGGAGGTGCGTTTGTTCGTGGGATGACTGAGCCACAACATCGATGTCTTTTGATGCTCCATCGCGTTTTTTGAAGCCACGATTGCATTGTGGAGTATATCATCAGTCTATCTTAGAAAAACATCGTTCCAATTCCAGAAACGAAACCACCGCGGCTCCAATCCACCGGACAACTAGTGCTGCTGTCACGATCTGCTCGGCAACCCCAGCCGTACCTTTGACGCTTGAATCTGGAATTTTGTTGGGTTCGAAACTTTGGCATGGTCGATGTGCTCAGCAGGTTGACGTCGCGGATCATACGAACTGGTGCCGGAGCGCCGCACGGAGCGCCGAATTCCGGGCAGCCTCACCTCCGTGCGCCGGTTGTCCCGTCCCGGTCCGGCCATTTTGTCACGGCGTGCCCTTGGGACGGCTGACCCTTATCGCGATGTCCCGTCGCCGTCAATTAATCCACTCACCATCCGAAGTCTTTCTTTCGTGATGAAACATAGCATGGCACCGGCAAAGATTTTCCCGCTCTTCCGGTCGTCTGGTTCTCAAGACCCTCGAGACTTCTTCCTGCATCTCTTCAATCGTGCCGCAAAAGACCCCATTTTTGTTGATGTGTGCCATTTTGTAATTTTACACCTTGGATCAGGCTTCTCAACCGGTGTGTTGGCAGGCCGCCTCTGTCGTTCCGCAACGCTTCCGAGATGATCGTATCTTTTAGGGGGGGCCCACTCCTCGGCTTTCGCGAGATACTGTGGGGATGAAAAAGCCGCCCGAAGATCGCCGAACTTCGTCGCGGACTAACCAATCACAAATAATCCGGATCCATCCGGCCGAACAAGAATTCGCCGAGGAAGTACGTGTAACCCTGAATGTGTCTCGGGATGGGTTATATTTCGCGACTTCGAAAGGACACTACTCTCCTGGCATGGTCGTCTACATTACGCGAAACGTTCGAACGACTGCCCGCCCGCCGGGCGGAAGAAGGCACTGTTCTGAGAGTTGATAAATTGAGAAAAGATAGATGGGGTATTGCCGTTCACTTGCCGCAGCCTGCAAAATAGTCATCGCCGAGATTGAGTCGCGGAACTGGAAGGCCTACTCCGCGACATTCATGGATTAAAGGTGTTGTTCGAGTTTCGCCACTGATAAATGATCTGGGGTGATCATGCGAGAATAGTGCCTAGCCGAGTTGTTGAATTTATCAGCGCAGCTATCTCCAAGGGTGAAGCCAAGCCGGGAGTTGTCGATATGAATGGTATTGGTGCGCCATCGCTATCGGGAACCCTCGCACTCGTTGAATAGAATCCCAGATGAACTCCTCACGATGGACATTTTGTGACATTATCGGTCACTTTATTCTTGGGATAGAGCAAATCAAATTCATCTTCAAAACGTCATAACAATTTGAACGCTGGAGGCCTAACACCAGCCCCCTTCACCTTCGAGCCGCCCAACAATCCGCTCGCAATAATCCGCGATGCGCTCGCTAGTTGCCCCGATCAATCTCCCTCGCCATCGACATCTGATGTGTCGCTTTCATCTCCGATGCAGACCTTCGCATGAATACCGAATCGAACATGGGGCTATCAACAGAGTTATCCGACAGGAAATGGAAGGCCGCAACCGTCTTGGCAGGCTCTGCAATCGAGGCTCTATTGCTTTGGGCGCTACAAGCAACGACCATCAGCGACCTTAATGGCAGCAATCAGTTCACTCGTAGCGAACACAAGAAGTTCTCAACGAATTATTTCACAACAAGTTGGATGATTGGAACTACAGATACACCGAAGTTGCGGAGAACCTGAACATTATTAAGTCAGATACGGCCAAACAGGTGAGGCTTGCGAAGCGTTTCGCAATCTGATCCATCCGGGACGTGCGCAACACCTTGCTCAAAAGTGCGACCGGGCCACAGCACACTTTCCGCAGTTGCTGGTGTGGAGCATGTCGTTGGATTTGAGCTAACCTTGAAACTAGATCGCTTTTCGACTCGATCATTAGATGCGGGTATAGCATTACCTACGACCGACGCCACCACTATCAATATGCGTTGAGAAACCCGCGAGAAGCATCGAGCATGTCCACTGTTGTCAAACTTTACGCGGATTGCCGACACTGCCGTCAGTGCCGAAAGATATGGCTCAGCTTTGGACGCGGTACATTGAAGTGATCTTATCGTGGCGGTCTCGAACGCAACCTGATTTACCGAGATTCCTAGAAGCCGACTACAACGACGCAAAGATGGGACTAGGCGTGAGCCATAAAAAATCCTGATGGCCCTGAAAGTCCCGTATCGCTGTGGTCAGCGTCAATCCAAGCTCTGCCTTGTCCATGAATGCAACCGCACCGATTTCTTCAGCGAAGGATTTGGTTTCGCTATCCGTCCAAATCGACATCGCTATTACTCAGGAGCCTGACAAGCAGGATTTAACGTATTGCCGGGTCACCCAATCTTCATCCCTCATATGAACGTCTGCAAGAATCACATGCGGATGTAGTTTAGCGGCGAGTTCGATTGTTTGAACAAACCCTGAGGCTTGGTCCAGTACCCGAATGTCAGGAATGTCTCTAAGCAGACGTCAGATAGCCGTGCGCATCAGTTCGCTATCGTCCGCGAGAAGCACGGTCGTCACGATTTTACTGCTTTGACCGAGCGATGACTTTCCTTTTGGAACTACCTTTATTTTCGTTGTCTCGCTTGATCTCTCATTGTGCTCCGGTAGAATTGCCACAATCTTCTTGACGATTTCAATCGGAACTTGCTTGAAATCGATTTTTGGCTTAGCCGTCACGATCCTTTCGAGTTGTCTCTCTCTTCGCCCTGACAGTAGCAGAGGCTAATTGATACGGGTCACATCTTTAGGTGAACTGACTTTTCTTTAGGTCGAGCATTGCATGGCTCTTTGCGGTGCGTCTCTCTGCAAACCTTAGCCCGAGGTTCTCACGGAGCTGGAAATCGTCAGTTGACTTGTGCGCTGCGCGAAATAGGTTAACGATAGCGTAGTGTTACGCAAGTGTACGGAGCCGCCTGTGAATCATTCTAAAAGCAAGAATGCGGAGAAGAATTTCAAGACAATGGTACAGTCCAATCTTCCGCAGGGGCGGAACAGAAAGCGCCAGGCGATTTAGCCGATACATTCAGTTCGACAAGGTAGACGATAAGCTCTCTCATGTAGATTCCTGGAGCTGACGGAAGACAGGAAGAATTATCTGCAGATTATTCCCCTAAAATTCAGTGGATCTCCACAAGGCGTTAAAGATAGCAGTAAGCTCATCATAAAAATGAAGGCCCTAAAAGTAGAAGACACTTCCGAAATATCTTAAAGAGAATATCAAAGTGAGCTCCTTTACGGACTTGGAGCTGAATGGCAATGTGCGCGTGGAAGACGTGAAAGTAGAACACTTCGAGATCATAGATCCCACATTCCCATTGCATCAGCAGTGTTAACGCGCGAATTGAAGCAGGAAGAAGCTGCTACAACTGCCACCGCTGTAGCAGGTGCAGCACCCGCAGCTCCGGCAGCCACACGGCGGCGCCAGCAGCTGGAAAGAAATGCAGCATGTAGACCATATGGATGTGAAGCCCCAGCTCATCCCGGGCTTGCTTTTTTGTTGCAAGATTCATTTGCCTTTTTTGCTGGAATTGCCGCTTTCAAGTATTAAATGCAATAATTTTTTAAAGACTTTTGGCATGTGAAAATTCCTAATAGCAGGCCTCTGAAACATCGAAGTGAATTACAGTACACGCCACAATATAGGTTTCGACATTGCGGAAGCGCTACGCTCTTGAGCATGGTGCCGTTTTTCAGCAGGACGAGCTTGCGAGATAGCCACCGTTAAATGGAAAGGGAAAGGGTTGATAATTATCAAACCCACCACTATATGAACTTAGATGCAAGGCTGTGAAATACTGGATGGATAAGGAAGAGTTGCACTTGAACGGTGTTGGTAATTCTTGACGACCTGGCCCTGCCGCTCTCAAAGGTCCGGCTAAGGCCTTCGGGTAGCGATGGCGGTCATAATGGTCTAAAGATGTCCAGGAAGCCTTCCAAACCACTAACTATCCCAATTCGGTTCAATTGGAAATCATTTTCCGAAAGGCATGCAGGTTGATTTTGTGTTAGGACGTTGGTGGACGGAAGAACTACCGCTGGTGCAGCAGAAAATTTCAGCTAAATGTGTGGAAGTATTGAAAGCTTTGTGCCTATAGGCGTCGAAAAGACTATGAATGAAGCGAATAAATTAGAGATTACACTATGATTTGTTAATTTCGATCTTTATTTTCGCAGAATTGCCTACCTACGGGTAGAAGTACTAATATTCAATATACCTATGTAAGTACCCCAGGACCTATCAAGGTCCATGAAACTTGAAAACAATTATCTCGATTAAACCCTTTGTTGAGTATGAAAATTTTCTGTGTAGGCCGTAACTATGTGGCTCATGCAAAAGAATTGGGCAATGACGTTCCGCGTAACCGATCATTTTTATGAAACCCAAGAGCGCATTGTTACAGGCACATACGCCTTTCTTACCCCGAATTCACTAACGAACTTCATTACGAATGCGAATTGGTATTGCGCATTTCCAAGAATGGAAAATATATCCAGGATCGATTTGCCAGTAAATATTATGATGCAGTAACGGTCGGTATTGATTTCACTGCCGAGATGTGCAGAATGAATTGAAAGAAAAAGGCCTTCCCTGGAAAAAGCCAAGGCCTGGGACAATTCGGCCGTCATTGGCAAATGGATTCCCTTTCAGAATATCAAGAAACAAAAAGGACATCAATTTTGCCTGTACAAAAACAAAGAATTGGTGCAGCAGGGCAATTCAGCCTTAATGATGAATAATTTTGATAAGGTAGTCGCATTCATTTCTAATTATTTTTCTATTAACATTAGCGACCTCGTGTTTACAGGTACCCCAGCCGGAGTAGGAGAGTGTGTAGTGGAGGGATGAAGCCTGGAAGGATTCATCGAAGATGACAGCATGTTTAGTTTGAGATCAAATAACAGTTATAGATCACTACAAGGAAAGGCCGTCCCGACTTCTGGGATGGCTTTTTCATTATTTCTTCTGTCCTGCCTTTAACTCCATTCCAATTCCATACTATTTTTCCCATATTGATTCCATACTAATTCCTTGCTCCCGGACATCTTCACGAACATTCTCCATGCATGGACGCAACATTTTACCCCCCCTTAGCGATACTGGTC
>CAVZGK010000015.1:0-183863 GCA_963774805.1 uncultured Acidobacteriota bacterium | reverse complement strand
GCCGGTGACCACGCCCATGCGGGCGCACATTTCTTCGGTGACGTATAGCGCGATGGTCATGGGAATCAACGACCACAGCAGCGCGTAACCGTACATCGCGCCGGCCTGGGCGTAGACGGAGATTCCGCCGGCGTCATTGTCCACGTTGGACGTGATTACGCCGGGGCCAACCACGGCGAGAAAAAGGATCAGCCGGCGGCGAAGCAGACGCGTGCGCCGGCCCCAGTCGGAAAGGCGCACGCGCCAGGGCTCGACCCATCCGGGGATGAGCTTCCAGCGCGTCACCAGCGGAGCGGACTCCGGCGACTGCTTTTCGTTATCGGGTTTGCCAAGGACTGCCATGTTGTAAAACTTTTAGTACCTTCAAAAAGATCTTGTCATTCTGAGCACAGCGAAGAATCTCACTTTGCTTTCTCGCACGCGAAAACCGGAGAGAGATTCTTCGCTGCGCTCAGAATGACAGCGCAATTTTTAATGCAGACTACTCAGGCCGCGCTCGACTAGCGGTTGCGGATACGAGTTACCACGTCATCCACTTCAATCGCGCCGATGGGGCGGCCGAGGCTGTCCACCACCGCCAGACTGTGCAGGTTGTATTTGTCGAACAGCTCAAATACTTCCTTGTCCGCGGCATCCGGCGGAATGGAAAGCAGCGGCTCCATTTTCAAATGTTCCATGCGCTCGTCCGGAGGGGCGAACAGGAGCCGCCCGAGGGCCACGGCGCCGG
Source organism: uncultured Acidobacteriota bacterium (assembly GCA_963774805.1). GTDB lineage: Bacteria > Acidobacteriota > Terriglobia > Acidiferrales > UBA7541 > Palsa-360. The sequence continues at coordinate 183,136 of CAVZGK010000015.1, read as the reverse complement.
AGAACTTCGCTTCCCCATCGATGAGGAACACCGTGTCCAGGCGCTCCAGGTCGACATCCATCTCGTGAATCCAGGCCACGACTTCGTCGCGGGTCGCGGCTTCGCCGACGTAGATGAAGTCGGTGTTCATCATGCCGCCCGCGGAATTTTCGTCGAATTTCAGGAGCTCGCGGACTTCCCGCGCCTCCTCGCCAGGCATTTCGCGCAGCACTTCGCGCGAGCTTTCCGGAGTCATATCCGCAATCACGTCGGCGGCCTGATCCGGTTCCATTTCTTCCAGAATATCGGCCGCTTTCTGGGGCGCGAGACCCTCGACGATCTGGGTGGTCAGGCGCTTATCGAGTTCGGCCAGGGCTTCGGCGGCGGTTTCCTCGTCGAGCGAAGCGATAATAGATTGACGCTCATACGGTGAGAGCGCTTCCATGATGTCAGCCAAGTCAGCAGGATGCATGCGCTCCAGTTTTTGGTGCGTAATGCGCAGCTTCACGCGGCGAAGAGGGTCCGGCTCGATCAGATTGACGAATTCCCAGGGAATGACTCGCGTCGGCAGCTTGGTGGTAAGGCCGCGAACGAGGCCGGGAGAGGCTACGCCGTGGAGCAGGCGCCGCGCGGCGCCGGTCAGGCCTACATCGACTTGGGTGACACGCAATTCCACGGTTCCATTGACGCGCTGTTCGGACAGATCGATGTCATTCACGCGGACCACTTTGCGTCCGCTGGTATCGATAATCTGCTGGTCGAGCAGATCCTTGCGCATGGCCAACCAGGCTTCGTTCGGCTGATAGTGCTCAAGATCTTTTTCTTCGACGTTCAAGCGAATCACGCCGGGAGCGACGAAGGCGATGTGGTCATAGCGCACGATCAGGGGCAAGAACTTGCCTCGGCTCAGGAGCACACGCGCCACGCGATTGGGTTGATCGGCGGGCTCCACAAATAATTCATTCACCTGCCCGACGAAATGGCCGTCGCGATCGTAGGCTTCTCCACCGAGAAGGTCTGTGGCGTACAGCATGGGACTCCTTTCTCAAGCGCTGGGCTGCGAATGTTGATGCCCAGGCGCCTGCCGTTGGAACTTGGTACTTGTGATGCCCTGGCCGAACCGATCTCATCGCCTGCGCGGCGGAAGCCGCTGCATGGGCTTTGGCCTCAAACACCGGCCGCAGTTGCCGCCCAAAGCGGGTCCTTATTAATTAGGCTTGGAACCCGTAGCCACGGTAGAGCCCGGCCACGGGTGAGGGAAAATCCTGGTCTACCCGGGGCCGATACGACTCGCGGCGGCGCGGCGCGCCGATTCTGAAACTTCGTGCTGCCGGTCGATTCCTACTGGGAAACGGTTCTCGCTGTTCGGATTCGCTCATGGCCACACAAAAAACTCCAACTCAGTAGGTAAACGCTCTTGAAATCTTTGTCAAGGAAAGAGTGCTCATTTACGAGATTTTTTTGTTGGCGGAAAGAGCATGTTGCCTGGTTGGTGGCCCATGCGCCGGCACTCGGCGAGGTAGAGGGAGCCGTAAGTTGCGGTCGAATAGTCCCTGCGATTGTAGCCGAGCATGGTTGCGGCACGATCGATCGCCGCGGCCCTGCCCTCTAGCTCAAGGTAAGTTCCGACTGGAGTCTCGTCGAGTTCGATTTTCACGCCGGGAACTTTTCCCAGCGCATATGTGGTCCGGAATTTCTCGTAGCGGAAGCCGGGGCGGAGCCCCAGGGCGCCGAGAATCCGGGCGGCAGCCGTGGCGCCGGAAACGGTGACCTCCGCCTCTTCCTTGATTTTGAATCGGCTGCGATTTTTGCGTGGCGCGCAAGCCTTTGCTCCCTGGAGAGACGAGACGTTGCGGGCCCTTGAAGGTCAGCACCGCGGGTTGGTCGTCCTTCAAAGTGATCCTGCCGCGGCCGTGCGCGGGTTGCTCGATGCGAAGGCGGATTAACTGGCCGCGGCGGCGCAGTTTTTCGTCCGGAGTGTCATAGAGCGTGTTGGATTCATGGGTGCGCGGCGAGATTTCACGGGCATGAAGAAATCGCAATCGTTTGCGAATCGCGGAGACGTCCGGCACGTGAAGCTTGATTTCGATTTCCGGTTGCGGTTTGCGCAGCTTCATCGCTAATGAGTATACGCGATCCGGTTTGCGAAGTTCGGGCGGGGAAAGATGGAAACGCGTGCGCTCGCTTCCGCGAAAACGCAAAAACCTGCCCTGGTGCGGCTCGACACGGGCGAACACGGCGCGGTATAACGTTTTGTTGCCGATTCGCGCCCGGGATTCGTTGTACTCCTGCCTCGGTCCGCGTGCGATTGCGGCGCTCCACCAGACATGACTGAACCAGCCACACCGTTGATGCGGCAGTACCACTCCATAAAGGGGCGGTACCCGCACGCGCTGGTGCTGTTTCGCCTGGGAGACTTCTACGAGCTGTTTTATGAAGACGCTATCGCCGCGTCTCGCGAACTGCAGATCACTCTGACCTCCCGCAACCGCGAAAAAGGCGAACCTGTGCCGATGTGCGGAGTTCCCTACCACGCCGCGGAGGGATACATCGCGCGGCTTCTGCGCGCCGGATACAAAATCGCAATTTGCGATCAGATGGAAGCGCCGACTCCAGGAAAAAAGCTGGTGCGGCGCGAAGTGGTGCGCGTCATCACTCCGGGAACGGCCACCAGCGTCAACGTTCTGGAGCCCAAGGAAAACAACTATCTGGCGGCGATCTTTCGGCCGGCCGCGGGAGTGCCGATCGGATTCGCGTACGCGGACGTGACCACCGGCGAATTCCGGGCCGCGTCGTTTGCGGGCGAAGACGCCGAGGAAAAGTTGCGCGATGAACTGCACCGGCTGCGTCCCCGCGAAATATTGATTCCGCGGCAGGCCAGTTTGTTCGCGGCGCGCGGGTGCGGACGGCGACTTTGGCGCGCATTCGCAGGCCGCAAAACCGGAATTGCGCGAAGGGGTGGAGACCCGGATCGACGAGTGGGTATTCCGGCCGGACTACGCCGAACGAATGTTGCGCGAACAGTTTGGCGTGGCCACGCTGGACGGTTTTGGCTTGGGCGGGCATCCGCACGCGATGTCCGCCGCCGGGGCGGTGGTTCACTACCTGCGCGAAACGTCAGCCATGGAGCCGGGAGACGGAAATTACGCGGGAGCGGCGCTGGGGCATCTGGAACACGTGCGCTACTACGAACAGGCGGACGCGCTGGTGCTGGACGTGGTGACGGTGCGCAACCTGGAGCTGGTCGCGCCAATATTTTTTGAAGATGGAGCGCGGGGCTCGGCTCCCACGCTGCTTTCCGCGCTGGACGAAACGGCCACCGGGATGGGCGCGCGCCTGCTGCGGCAGTGGATCCTGCGGCCGCAGGTGAATCGTGAAGAGATCGTGGCGCGCCTGGACGCCGTGCAGGAATTAAAGAACCACACCGTGCTGCGCGAGGAAATTCGCCATGGCCTGGCCGGAGTGCAGGATCTGGAGCGGCTGGCGGGACGCGTAACGCTGGGCGTGGCGTCGCCGCGCGATCTTCTCGGGTTGCGGCAATCTCTTGGGCGAATTCCCCTGCTACGAAAATATTTGTCCAATTGCCCGTCGGCGCGGCTTTGCGAGTTGCATGCGCAGATCGATGAGCTTGCGGATGTGCGCGAGCGCCTGGAATCGGCCCTGGCCGATGATCCTCCGGCGCTGGCATCCGATCCGGGCGTGATCCGGCGCGGATTTCATGCCGAGCTGGACGAGTTGCGCGACCTTGCGCAGCACAGCAAGCAGACGATCGCAGTGATGGAAGAACGCGAGAGAAAGCGCACCGGGATCGGCTCGCTGAAAATCCGCTTCAACAGCGTGTTCGGCTACTACATCGAAATTTCCAACGCCAACCGCCACCTGGTTCCGGCCGACTTCGAGCGCAAGCAAACGCTGGTGAACGCCGAGCGCTACACCACGCCGGAACTGAAGGAATACGAGCGTAAAGTGCTGGAGGCCGACGGGCGGATCGCGGAAATCGAGAGGCGCCTGTTTTCGGAACTGCGTCTGTGGATCGGCGCGCAGGCCGTGCGATTGCGGCGCACGGCGACCGCCATCGCGCAGCTGGATGTGCTGGGAAACTTTGCGCGACTTGCGGCCTCACGGAATTACACGCGCCCGGAATTCGCGGGGGAATCGGAGATCATGATCGTTGGCGGCCGGCATCCGGTGATCGAGCAACTGCTCGTGCAGAAGGGCGAGCGCTTCGTACCCAATGATCTGTTTCTGGACCACGCGGCGCATCAGATCGTGCTGATTACCGGTCCGAACATGGGCGGGAAATCGACCTACCTGCGGCAAGCGGCGTTGATTATTCTAATGGCTCAGATGGGTTGCTTTGTGCCGGCCGATCAGGCGCGGCTGCCCATTACCGACCGGATATTTACGCGCATTGGCGCCGCGGACAATCTGGCACGCGGGCGGTCAACGTTTCTCGTCGAGATGACGGAAGTTGCGGCCATCCTGAATACCTCGACTCCGTCGAGCCTGGTGCTGCTCGATGAAGTGGGCCGGGGCACGGCGACGTTTGACGGGCTGTCGATTGCCTGGGCGGTGGTGGAGCATCTGTCGAGTGAAACGAAGTCACGAACGCTTTTCGCGACGCACTATCACGAATTGACGGAGCTGGCCGAGTTGCTGCCGGGAATCGCAAACGCGCACGTATCCGCTCGCGAGACGCCCTCGGGAATCGTGTTTCTGAAGCGCGTGGAAACCGGGAGCGCAGACAAGAGCTATGGCATTGAAGTGGCGCGCATGGCGGGACTGCCGCCGGCGGTGATCGCCCGGGCGCGCGAAATTCTGGCGCGGCACGAGCAGTCCGAACACCAGCTGAGTGAACGATTGACGCCCGGCGCAACTCCTGGCGGCGAACCTCTTCCGGTGCAGGAGCCGTTGTTCACACCGCTTGACCGGCGCGTGCTGGAAGCGCTGCGCGACGCCGACGTGGACAACCTGAAGCCGGTCGAAGCGCTGAACCTGCTGAACGAATTGAAAAAACAAATTTTATGAAGCGATCCCGCGGACGCGGCACACTGGCGCTGGGCATCATGTCGGGAACGTCTGCGGACGGAATTGACGTGGCGCTGGTGCGGATGCGCGGGCGGCGCGCGACACTGGAAAATTTCGCCGCGTTTCCTTTTTCTCCGCGAGTGCAAAAAGCGGTTCTCAGCCTGGGCGAAGGCCGCCGGGTTTCCACGCTGGAGATCAGCCAGCTGAATTTTCTGCTCGGTGAAACGTTTGCGGAGGCCGCGCTGGGCGCCTGCAAGAAGTTCCGCGTTGCTCCTTCAAAAATCGATGTGATCGGCTCGCACGGGCAGACGGTGTTTCACCAGGGCCGGCCTGCTCCGTTTCTCGGAAGGCGTGTCGCTTCGACGCTGCAGATCGGCGATCCCTCGGTGATCGCCGTGCGCACGGGGATCACCACGGTCGGCGATTTTCGTCCCGCGGATATGGCGGCGGGTGGCCAAGGGGCGCCGCTGGTGCCGTTCGTCGATTTTCTGCTCTATGGACATACGCGCATCGGGCGCGCGGCTCTGAATATCGGCGGGATTGCGAACGTTACGGTGCTTCCGGCGGGCGGGAAACTTTCCAAGGTTTTCGCGTTCGATACCGGGCCGGGGAACATGGTGATGGATGCGCTGGTGCGGCATTTTACGCGAGGGAGAAAAGCCTACGATCGCAACGCGGAGATGGCTGTCCGGGGAACTGTCCTACCGCGTTTGCGCGAGCACCTGATGCGCGAGAAATATTTCTTCCAAGCGCCGCCAAAGTCGACTGGACGTGAGCAGTATGGAGAGGCTTATGTTCGCCGCGTTCTGGCGCATCGCGACGCGCGACGCGCCAAACCGGAAGACTTGATACTCACGGCAAACTCCGTGACAGCGCTCTCGATCGTTCAGGCCTTTTCCCTTTTTGTTTTTCCGCGGGCCAAGATTACGGAATTAATTGTCTCGGGCGGAGGCGCGCGGAATCCCCTGCTGATGCGCTCGCTGGAAGCCGCATTCCGGGACGATTTGCGGCTCCGTGACCCCGCGGATTTTGGAGTTCCCGGCGACGCCAAGGAGGCTTTCGCGTTTGCTGTCCTGGCGTGCGAAACGCTGCGGCGGCAACCGGCGAACGTTCCCGGAGCAACCGGCGCGAAAAAGCCTGTCGTGCTGGGCAAGGTCTGCTATGCCCGGTGAAAGCGGTCAAAGAACCGGACGACTGGCGGGCATTGCTTCCCTGCTGTTGATACTTTTTCTTACTTCCTGCTCTCGCAGCGTCACCACCGAACCCGGCGTCTTGAATTTCCTGATCGAGTCGATGCCTACCAACCTCGATCCGCGGATCGGCACGGATGGGCCGTCCGAGAGAATCGACAGCCTGATTTTTAATAGCCTGGTCGAATTGGACGCGCGCCGCGTGCCGCGCGGGGACCTGGCGGAAAGCTGGGAGCAACCCGACCGGCTTACGTACGTGTTTCATTTGCGCAGCGGGATCAAGTTTCACGATGGGCGGACTTTGACCTCGGCGGACGTGAAATATACGTTCGATTCGGTGATGGACGGCAGCGTCACCACCCCCAAACGAGGCGCTCTGCGGCTGGTGAAGTCCATCGATGCGCCTGACGCGGCCACCGCAACGTTTCATCTCAGCGAGCCGAACGGCGGATTTCTCACCGACATCTGCAGGCCGGAATTCGGCATTGTTCCCGCCAATTCAGGCAGCAGCGTCGCGAACCATCCGGTGGGCACCGGCCCTTTTCGGTTCGTGAGCGCGCGCCAGGATGACAGCATCGTGCTGGAACGCAACCCGGAGTTCTTTCGAACGCCGGCAAAGATCGAGCAAGTGAGATTTCGAATTGTGCCGGAGGCCATCGTTCGGGCGCTGGAGTTGCGAAAAGGCTCCGCGGACATGGAAATGAGTTCTCTGGCTCCGGATATGATTCCCGTGCTGCGGCAGCAGCCCACGCTGGACGTCTCGGAGGAACCCGGCACGAATTATGCTTACGTGGCGTTCAATTTCGATGACCCGGCGCTGGCACGGCGGGAAGTGCGGCAGGCGCTGGCCTACGCGACCAATCGGGAGGAGATCGTCCGCTACCTGTATCGAGGGCAGGCTCGCTTGACGGATGGGCCGCTGCCGCCGAACAGCTGGGCGTACGAGCCGGAGATCGCCCATTTCGGATTTGAACCGCAAAAAGCGGAGCAGTTGCTCGATGCGGCTGGTTTTCCGCGCAAGCCGGAAAACGGCGGGATGCGCCTGAAGCTGACGCTGAAAACCTCGACCGAGGAGTCCACCCGATCACTGGGCGCGGTGTTGAAAGAACAATGGCGCGGAATCGGCGTTGATCTTGATCTGCAGTCGATGGAACCGGCAACGCTCGGATCGGATATCGCGCGCGGGAATTTCCAGATGTATACGCTGCGATGGATTGGAGTGAACAATAATCCTGAGTTTTACGAGTTCGCGTTCAGTTCCAAGCGGATGCCGCCGATGGGCGGAAACCGCGGCCACTACAGAAATGCTTCGCTCGATGCCCTGCTGGACGCGGCCCGAATCGAGAGCGACCAGGAGAAACGGCGAGTGCTGTTCAGCCAGGTGGAAAAAATCGTCGCCGAAGACGCGCCGTATCTCAGCTTGTGGTTCATGGACAACGTCAGCGTGCACCGGAAACGGATAAGCGGCGTGGAATTGTCTCCCAGCGGAGATTATGATTTTTTGCGGGAAGTGCAAGCGAAATAGTTCACGTTCACGTCCGTTTTGCTACGCGGGTTCCGGTTGCAGCGCAGAGTAAAGCGTAAAAAACGCCGGCATACCGGCGCAATCCGACTCCCATCTAGCTTTCGGTTTCTTCTTCCATGCAGTTGCGGAGTTGCTCTTCGCTGATGACGCCTTCGCGCATGATTTCCCAGTCATCGCCGTCCAATTTCACGATGGTGGAGGCCAGATTTCCTGGCGTCTCGCCGGCATCGATGATCAGCGGGAGGCGGTCTCCCATTTGTTCCAGCAGAGCCATGGCTGTGGAGCAGGCCGGCTGGCCGGAAATATTTCCGCTGGTGCCGGTGATGGGCCCGCCGGTGAGCCCGATGAGGGCGTTGACGATGGGCGAATTGGGCCAGCGCAGCGCGACGTTTCCGGTGTGCGCGGTGACTTTCAACGGGACTCCCGTCGAGGCTTCCACCAGCAGCGTCAGCGGCCCGGGCCAGAATTTTGCAGCCAGTTTGTGGAACGTGTAGGGGACGTCGCGCGAGAGCGAAATCGCCTGCGTGGTGGTATTGACCAGAATTGGGAGCGCGCGCGTTTCGGGGCGGCCCTTCACGCGGTAGATCTGATCGACCGCGGCCAGATTAAATGGGTCTGCGGCAATTCCATAGAACGTGTCCGTAGGGATGGCCACCAGTTCGCCGCGGCGGATGAATTCGGCCGCGTAGCGGATGACTTCGGGATCGGGATTTTCCGGGGAAATCTTCAGCAACTCAGCGGACAAAGTGGAGAACCTCGTCGTTTCTCATCGAAAATGGCCATCGACCGGCCATTCGGGCGCCGTCGAGTGAAACTACCATAGACGTTTGAAGCGTTCAAGGCGGTATGCGGCCGGAGCCGGGGCACGGCGGAGTTAAGTCGATGAAAGCTATGTAACTTAAGAGCCCTGGGAAGAACTGTACCGCTGGGAGGCCGGATGGGCTACACACGCGTGCTCGTCCTCGGGAAGCGGATTTGATCGGCGTTTTGAGGCGCGGTAGCTTTACCGTCGAGAAATGGTTTGCTAGGCTGATCGCCATGGCTCGTGCAGCCGATCCCAACTCCAAACCATTTGAAAAACGAACGCGAACAACCATTACCAGCCGCGACAATCGCTGGCTGAAGAGGTTTCGCGCCGCGCTTTCGGGAGAACGCCGCGAAGAAGAACTGGTAGGCGTCGAGGGCGTGCGCATGGTCGAAGCCGCGCTGGGATCGGGTTGGGCAGTGGAGGCGCTCCTCGTCAGCGACTCGGGGGCGCGCCACCTGGCGCGATTAGCGCCGCTGATGGCGGCGGGGGCCCCCGTGCTGCAGACTTCGGACAAGCTTTTTGTTGGCATCGCCGACACGCAAGCGCCCCAGGGAATTGCGGCGCTAGTGCAGCCACCCAAAGCGCCGCTTGAAAGCCTTGCTTCACCTGGCTCGCTCGTGATCGTCCTCGCCGGCGTGCAGGATCCGGGCAACGTCGGAACAATTATTCGCACGGCGGACGCGTTTGGAGCGACGGGCGCGGCGGCTTGCACGGCAGGCGGAATGGGTACAGCCGATCCATTTGGTCCGAAGGCCTTGCGGGCTTCGGCGGGATCGGCGATGCGGTTGCCGATCGTTCGGGACAAGTCCGCGGAAGATTTCATGGACCAACTGCGAGTCGCGGGCGTGAAAGTTTATGCCGCAGTCGCCCCGGCCGGCGGCGAAGTTTCCCGGCGCGAATCGCCGGGGGATGCTTCCCTGCCGCCAATGCTGCCATGGGAGATTGACTGGACATCGCCATCGGCAATTTTGATCGGCAATGAGGGCTCAGGCTTGCCAACGCAGCTCGCGCGCGCAGCCGATGCCCGGGTGTGCGTGCCTCAAGCACCGTCGAAATCCACGGTTGGCGTGGAATCCTTGAATGCAGCGGTGGCGGCCAGCGTGCTTTTATATGAGGCCATGCGGCAACGCAGGAAAGCGCGATAAGGAAATTTCTTGAGCCTGTTCGCCAAACTCGAACCTGAGGACGAAGCCGGCGCGGCCAATCAACCGCTCGCGGAGCGGATGCGGCCGCGCACGCTCGATGAGTTCACCGGGCAGGAGGCTCTGCTCGGCCCCGGAAAGCCCCTGCGAACGCAAATCGAACGGGACGACATCGGCTCGATGATCCTGTGGGGACCTCCCGGTTGCGGAAAAACCACGCTGGCACGGCTCATTGCGCGCACGACGCATCAGCGAGTTTGCCTCGTTCAGCGCCGTGCTGACCGGCATCAAGGAAATTAAGGAAGTGATGGCCGCGGCGGAACACGCGCGGCGCTCCGGACGCCGAACGATCGTCTTCATTGACGAAGTGCACCGCTTCAACAAGGCGCAGCAGGATGCGTTCCTGCCGCATGTGGAGGCGGGCAACATCACGTTCATCGGCGCCACCACGGAAAATCCTTCGTTTGAAGTGATCGCTCCGCTGCTTTCGAGAACGCGAGTGTACGTGCTGCAGGCGCTCTGAGCACCGAGCAGATCGCGGCGCTGCTGCGGCGGGCGCTCGGAGATCCGGTGCGCGGGCTGGGCAAGGAAAAAATCGCCATGGACGAGGAAGCGATCGCGTTCCTGGCCACGTTTTCCGGCGGCGATGCGCGCGCGGCCTATAACACGCTGGAAACCGCGGCCCGGGCGACTCCGCCTGATGCTTCCGGAGTGCGCACGATTTCGAGGGAATCGCTGTCGGAACTGCTGCAGAAGAAGTTTTTGCTGTACGACAAGTCCGGCGAAGAACATTACAACCTGATTTCCGCGCTGCACAAATCGGTGCGCAACTCCGACCCGGACGCGGCGCTCTACTGGCTGGTGCGCATGCTGGAATCGGGAGAGGATCCGCTGTACATCGCGCGGCGCCTGGTGCGCATGGCCAGCGAAGACATCGGCCTCGCCGAACCAGGCGCGCTGGCGGTGACTATCGCGGCGATGCAGGCGGCGGAGTTCGTCGGACCGCCGGAGGGTAATCTGGCGCTGGCGCAGGCGGCCGTCTACCTTTCGCTCGCGCCGAAATCCAACGCGCTGTACACGGGATACGGCGACGTCGCCAGGGATCTGCAGAACACTCGCGCCCGAGCCCGTTCCGCTGCACCTGCGAAATGCCGCGACCGGGCTGATGAAAAATATCGGCTACGGAAAAGGCTACCAGTACGCGCATGACGAGGAGGAAAAGGTGGCGGACATGACTTGCCTGCCGGAGTCGCTGGCCGGAAAAACTTACTACCAGCCCACCGATCAGGGCTTTGAAGCGCGACTGCGGCAGCGGATGGAAGAGATTCGGAAGGTTAAATTAAAAAAGCAGAGTTGAAGACTTGCTTACTTCCGGCGCTTCCAGAGTTCCTTGGCGATGCAATTGTCCATGATCACGAAAAGGCCGGCTTGGCGCGCCTTCTCTGCTGATTTTTCATCTTCCACGCCTTCCTGCATCCAGATGGCGCGGGCTCCGACGCGGATCGCGGCGTCCACGATTTCCGGAACAAATTCCGAGCGGCGGAAAATATCGACGATGTCGATTTTCTCGGGAATGTCTTCCAGCCGGGCATAGCACTTCTCGCCAAGCACTTCCGCTTCGTTCGGATTGACGGGGAAAATGCGGTAACCCGCCTCCTGCAAGGTTTCGGTGACGCCATAGCTGGCACGGTAGCGCTTCCCTGACAAGCCGACCACGGCAATCGTTTTTGCCGAAGCTAAAATTTCGGTGATGGCGGCGTCTCCCGGAATAGCCATGGCGAAATCCTCTTAACGCTGGGGCGGTCTGGATTTGAAGTTGGGCTTCCCTTTGAAACCGGGCTTGGGCTTGAACGTCGATTGCCGCCGGAAGTCGGACTGCGGTTTGAAGTCTGACCGCGAATTGAAATTCGACCGGAGCTTGAAGTCCGATTTCGGTTTGAAATCCGATGGCGGGCGGAAATTGGACTTCGGCCGGAAATCCGGCTTGGAGCCGAACTCAGGCTTCGAGTTGCGGTACGGCTTCGAGCCGAAATTCGATTTCGGTTTGAAGTTTGATTTGGATCCAAAGCCGGATTTCGGTCTGAATTCAGGCTTTGACCCGAAATTAGATTTGGGCTTGAGTCCGGACTTCGATCTGAAATCCGGCTTGCCCTTGAAATCGGATCTGGGTTTGAAACCAGGCCTCGACGGCGAATCGCTTTTACTCCTGAAGTTGCCGCGGTCACCGAATCCCGCGTTTTTCGGTGCCGAGGGATTCGAACGGTAACCGGGATTCGGCCTGAAATTGGATTTTGACCCAAAATTAGATTTGGGTTTGAATCCGGGCTTCGATCTGAAATCCGGCTTGCCCTTGAAATCCGATCTGGGTTTGAAACCAGGCCTCGACGGCGAATCGCTTTTGCCTCTGAAGTTGCCGCGGTCACCGAAACCCGCGTTCGTCGGCGCCGAGGGATTCGAACGGTAACCGGGATTCGGCCTGAAATTGGGTTTTGACCCAAAATTAGATTTGGGTTTGAAACCAGGCTTCGATCTGAAATCCGGCTTCCCGCTGAAATCGGATCTGGGCTTAAAATCCGGCCTGGACGGTGCGTCGTTCTTGCCTCTGAAGTTGCTGCCCGCATTGAAACCGGCAGCAGGGGGCGCCGAGGGATGCGGTTGGAAACCGGGATTCGGTCTGAAATTTGGTCGCGAATCGTTCGGCGGACACGACTCCGGATGCGGCCGAGGCTCAGACATGACCCGACGCGGGCGCCAGGAGCGCTTGGAATGTATGGGGGGCAACACTGACTTCGGCCTCGCGAGCGCCAGATCAACCGCGTGAACGAGTTTAGCCACTTCCTGCGCATCCAATTGCCGGTACTGGCCCTCGGGAACGGTTCCCGCATCGAGCGAAGCCACTTTCACGCGCTTCTGCTTTTCCACCGGGTGGCCGATCGCCAGCAAGTTCGGCCGCAGGAGCTCGCGGCTCGCGCCGGTTACTTGCGCTTCATACCAGGGATTGGCCGGATTTTTTCCGGCAGCGTGCGGGGATCGAAGCGGGAAAACCTTGCCGCCGAGACTGCTGGCGAGAGTCTTCATCTGCGAATCGTCCAGCCGGCCCTTGACCTTAATCCAATACGTTTGCGGCAATACGGCCAACGCCTTGAGCATGCGGGCGGCAAGCTCGCCGTCGTTGGTGAGCAAAATGGCGCCCGCGGCAGCGTACTCCAGCCTTCCGACCGGGAACACGCGCGCCGACACACCCACCAGAAAATTGCGCAGCGTCGGGCGGCCTTCCGGATCGGCCAGCGTGGCCACAACTTCCGGCGGCTTGTTCAGCAACAGATACACACGGGCTTCGGAGGGATGCGCGACCTTTCCAGCGGCCTCGACTCGATCGTTTTCCGGATCTGCCTTAGCGCCCAGTTCCGTAACCACGACGCCGTTAACGCGCACCTGCCCGCTGCGAATCAAATCCTCCGCATGGCGGCGCGACGCAATTCCAGATCGCGAAATTATTTTCTGTAAACGTTCCAGCATAGGTTTGCTCAGGAGGCGCTTTCTGCTTTTGAATGTTCGGGTGGCTGGGGCTCAGAGTGCTCGGACTCAAGCTGGGCGGACTCCGGCGGCGCCTGACCGTCTCGACTGCCGATGATTCTGAAACCGCGCCGGACTCCGTCGAGCCGGCCGGCGATTCGAACGCTTCCGCCGATTCGGGTGCGCCCGGCACGCCTGCGGCTGCGGCAGAAACTCCGTCCGCTGGGGCGATGCCTGCTGCGTCAGATTCCTCGAACGCAATTCCCTCTTCCGGTTCGTTGGGGGCGATGCCTTCATCGGAACCGAGAGCGGCGCGCGCCAACTGTTCGAATTCCTTGAGGCTCGGCAATTCCTCGAGGTCGGAAAGGCCAAAGCGCATCAGAAATTCCTTGGAGGATCGATACATGATCGGCCGGCCCATGACGGCCTTGCGCCCTGCCGTCACAATCAGCCGCTTTTCAAGGAGCGTCTTGATCACGCCGGAAACGTTTACGCCGCGAATATCCTGGATCTCGGGACCGGTGACGGGCTGGCGATAGGCGATAACCGCCAAGGTTTCGAGCGCCGGCATGGTGAGACGCAGCGGCGGGCGCAGGCTTTTGATGAACCGTCGTACCGCTTCGTGGTGCTGCGGCTTGGTATAAAACTTGTAACCGCCGGCAACGGCGCGAATTTCGATGCCGCGATCCTCCGCAGCGGAGGCGGCCACCATTTCGTCGAGGGCACTGCGAACGGCGTCTTTTTCCTCGCCGATTGCCTTGGCGATCTGATCGACGGTGGCGGGTTCGTCCGCGGCGTAGATGATGGCTTCGAGAGCGCCTTTCAATTCCATGGGATTCATCGTCATTGATATTGTTCGTCAATTCCCCTGAGCGGTTCAATCGCGGCGTCGGAAGCCATCGCTTCGCCGCCGGCGAAGACCACATCAAACATCTTATGCTTTCGCAGCCAGATTTTTGAGAACAATTCCTGCTGCACCAGAACGATGGCCTGCAGGCGCGTGAGTTCGAGAACGGCGAGCAAGGACACGATCATGGCGTGGCGCGAGGGGCAGGATTCGAAAAAACCGATCAGGTCTATGCCGTCCTCGGAAACGACCAGTTGCTGCCGCAGCAGGTCCATCATCTGCGCCACGGTGAATTGCTGGTGGTGCAGCTCGATTTTTACGACTTCCTTGCGGCGTTCCAGGATTTGTTGAAATACCTTGACCAGCTCCACCAGCGAGACCACCAACTCGCCTTCGGTTTCTTCGCTCTCGTACAGGGAGAGGTCGGGCTTGGACCAGACATGCTCCTCGATCTGCTGGCGCTGGTGCAGCAATTGCGCGGCGCTTTTGAACTTTTCGTGCTCCACGAGCCGCTGCACGAGGTCGGCGCGCGGGTCTTCCGATTCCTCGGGTCCGGCCATGGGATCGGGCGGCAGAAGCATTTTCGATTTGATGTAGATCAGCGTGGCGGCCATGTAGATGAAGTCGGCCGAGATGTCCATGTCCAGCTGTTCGAGCTTGTGCAGGTATTCGAGATACTGGCCGGTGATTTTGGCGATCGGAATATTGTGGATGTCAATTTCCTGCTTCTTGATCAGATCGAGCAGGAGATCGAGCGGGCCGTCGTAGTGATCGAGATGAATTTTATAGGGTGATGCCATAGTTTATTGCCTCGCTTGCCGTGCCAGTCGCGGTTGGGGGCGACTCGAATGGCACAGCGACGCTTCGCTGTGCGGGGTTGCAGACGATTCGTCGCCACCTAGATGCTGGCGATTGCGAAAATCGCCTTACTTCAATTCACTTCAATTCTTTGCCGCGCAGAATTGCGTTCCGCCAGTGCATTGTCTAAGTACTTGCAATTGCAAAAGGCGCACAGCGATGAGTCGCTGTGCTACTTGGCTCCCAACTCCGCGCGCTTCTCTTTCCAGTTGAAGACTGCTTCTCGGACCCGTGACATTGTGTTTTGCGCTACTTCGCGGGCTTTTTCGGAGCCTTCGTCCAGAATCCGCAATACCTTTTCCGGATGCGCGGCGTATTCCTCGCGGCGCGCGCGGACCGGCTCGATCCACTTGATCAGGTGATCGGCCATGGCCATTTTACACTCGATGCAGCCGATTCCAGCGCTGCGGCAACCCTCCGCCGCCCATTGCAGCGTTTCCGGCGGCGAAAAGAGTTTGTGCCAGTCATAGACGGGGCAGACGTCGGGATTGCCCGGATCGGTGCGGCGCTTGCGCTGCGGGATCAGTAATCATGGCGCGCGATTTGGTGCGAATTGATTCGTCAGATTCGCTGAGCGAAATAAAATTGCCGTAACTCTTGGACATTTTTCGGCCGTCGGTGCCGGGAATGCGCGGCGTTTTGGTCAGCAGCGAACCGGGCTCGCGGAGAATTTCCGAGCGCGTAAAAAAATGCCCATATTCCTTGACCGAATCGAGGAAATTCTCAACGCCCTGGTCGAGCGCTTCCTTGCGAAGCAGATCGGACACTTCCCTTTTCTGCTGATCCGAGAATGGCTTGCCGTTCGCGGGCAGAATTTTCGGGTCATGGACGTGGCGGGCTAAAAACCGCGAATTCGCCGGCGCGAACAGCTCCGGCTTGATGCGGAATCCGTAGAAGAAGTCAAAACGGCGCACGATCTCGCGCGTCAGTTCGATGTGCGCCACCTGATCCTCGCCGACGGGAACCATGTGCGCGTCATAAATCACGATGTCGGCGGATTGCAGCACCGGATAACCCAGAAAACCGTAGGTGTGCAGGTCTTTATCTTTCGTGTTTTCCAGCGCTTCCTTGTAGGTCGGTACGCGCTCCAGCCAGCCGAGCGGCGTGACCATCGACAGCAGCAGGTGAAGCTCGGCATGCTCGGGAACGGAAGACTGAATGAACATCGTGCATTTCGCGGGATCGAGGCCGGAGGCCAGCCAGTCGGTGGCGATCTCGATGGTGTTTTGGGCGACCTGCGAAGTGTCGGCGTAGTCCGAGGTCAAGGCGTGCCAGTCGGCGACGAAGAAAAAACATTCGTACTGCGGATCGTTCTGAAGTTTGACCCAATTTTCGAGGGCGCCGAAGTAATGGCCGATGTGGAGGCGGCCGGTGGGGCGCATACCGCTTAAGACTCGTTTTTTGTGTGCGGAATCCGTCACTCGAATTGTTGCTCCTGACCAAAGGGCCACCGGCTAAAGCCGCTTTGATGCTGACGCAGTTACGGCACGGCTGAAGCCGTGCCCGACAAGGCCACGACGCAACTTCGAGTTCTACTAAGCGTTTTCTGCCGGACATTTCCTACCCGGCAGGAAGTTCGAGAATCACGTCATGCTCGACGACGCCAACAAATCGCGCGCGATGATCATGCGCTGGATTTCGCTGGTGCCCTCGTAAATCGTGATGACGCGGGCGTCGCGATACATTCGCTCCACATCCGATTCGCGCGAGTAGCCCAGGCTGCCGTGAATCTGCACGGCTTTGTAGACCACGCGATTCACCATTTCTCCAGCATACAGTTTCGCGCGCGAAGCGTAGGGGCCGACGCGCGGCGCTCCCGTATCCCGCATCCACGCCGCATTGTGCACCAGGGCGCGCGCGGCTTCAATTTCGGTCTGCATGTCTGCGAGCATCCATTGTACAGCCTGAAAGTCACCAATGGTTTTGCCGAATGCGCGGCGCTGCTTTCGCGTAAGCGACCGACGCTTCGAGCGCGCCCTGCGCGATGCCCACGGCCTGCGCGGCGATGCCAACGCGGCCGCCGTCGAGGAGTTCCAGAGCGATCTTCAGTCCCTGCCCTTCTTCGCCCAGGCGATTTTCCTGCGGAACTTCGCAATCGGTGAACGTGATTTCCGCCGAGCGCGAAGTGCGCAGTCCCATCTTATCCTCGTATCGCGCCACGCGAAAACCGGGAAATGAGGGCTCGACGAGAAATGCCGTCACGCCTTTCGGCCCGGCGGCCGGATCGGTCTTGGCAAACACGACGTACAGGCCGGACTGCCCGCCGTTCGTGACCCAGGATTTTGTTCCGTTCAGGCGATAACCGCCGCCGTGCCGCGCGGCGGAGGTGGCGATCGCCGGCGGCGTCGGAACCGGCTTGCGGTTCAGTAAGGCAGAACGCGCCGAGAATTTCTCCGTGCGCGAGGCCGGAAAGATATTTTTGTTTCTGCGCTTCGGTCCCGTACTTGAAGACCGCGAAACGCGCGCAGCGAATTCGTAACGCTGAGCGCGACAGCCATCGCGGCGTCCACGCGGGCCACTTCTTCGAGCATCAGCACGTAGGAAATCGTGTCGCCGCCGAGCCGCCCCAGGATTCCGGGATCAGCATGCCGCAGCAGCCGAGTTCCCCGAGCTTGCGCAGTTCATCGGCGGCGAATTTTTCTTCGCGGTCGCGCGTTCGCGAATCGATGGACGCACTTCGGCGTCCATGAAGTGGCGAACGGTGTCTCGAATCAGGCGCTGGTCGTCGGTGAGAGAAAAGTCCATCAGGTAGGGTGCGAGCTAGCACAGGAGTCAGCGCGAGGTGCAGCCTGTCCATATTTGAGCGCACATGCCTGACCTATCTCTCAACCTACGTCTTCGCGCAGATGCCTGGTCTGCGCGCGGCTCACCGGAACTTCCGAGCCGCGCTTGTCGGCCATCTTCAGCATGTAGCTCGACTTGAACCAGGGCACAACTTCCTTGATGTGATTGATGTTCACCAGGTAGGAGCGGTGCGCGCGCCAGAAAATATCGGACTCCAGCGACGACTGCAGTTCCTCGATGGTCCGGTAGTTCGACGTGCCCTCGACTTCGCGCGCCACCACGGTGATCGTGCCGTCCTCGATCGAAGCGAAGATGACATCGTCGGCGTCCACCAGGAAAAGTCGCTGCTGCGTTTTCACCAGCAACTTCACGGGCGGAGCTTTTGCCGCCCCGATCTGGCTGACCAGCGTTTCCAGGCGCTCGCTCGGCGAAGCTTCGGCCTCGAGCGCTTTCTTCGCGCGTTGAATCGCGCGCGCCAGACGCTTCTTTTCGATGGGCTTCAGGACGTAATCGATCGGCGTTCACTTCAAATGCCTGCACGGCATAGTTGTCGAACGCCGTCGCAAAAACGATTTGCGGAAGCTTTCCTTTGCGGTCCATCAGTTTCTTGATGACGCCGAAGCCATTGAGCCCCGGCATCTGCACGTCGAGAAACACCAGGTCCGGAGAATGTTCCTTGATCAGCGCGAGGGCTTCGACGCCATTCTTGCCCTGGCCGACCAGGTGCACGTCGGGAAAACTTTTCAGCAGGATACGCCAATTCATCGCGCGCGGGTTTTTCGTCATCGACGATGAGTGTATTGATGGGCATGCCAGAGATGACCGGATGACTTCGAACAGTATATGCGACCGGATGGGCGGTTCAACTGTACCGGGGATTCGCAACCTGACAAGCCGCGAAAACCGTTCGCTCGGTGCGCGATCAGATGGCTTCCCTGTTAGAATTTGACGCCGGCGTCCGTCTGAACGCGAGCGCTACAATCATCACCGACCCGGAGGCCGACTTGGCGAAACAGCGCGCAAAAATTCTGAAGAGCAAAGTTCTGTACCCGGGAAAAGTATTTCGCCTGCAGCGCGACACGGTGATCGAACCGGGCGGCGTGCGCGCCGAGCGCGACATCATCGTGCATCCGGGATCGGTGGTCGTGCTGCCCATTTTCGAAGATGGCCGCGTCCTGCTGATCCGGCAGTACCGGCACTCGGTCGGCGAATTTCTGTGGGAACTTGTCGCCGGACGCAAGGAGCCGAACGAAACTCCGCGCGGCCGCCGCGCGGCGCGAACTGCTCGAGGAAACCGGATACACGGCGAAACGGCTCCGCAAACTGGTGCGCGTGGTTCCCACGCCCGGATTCGTGAACGAGTGGATGTGGATCTTTGCAGCGGAAGGACTGACGAAGGGCGCGGCGCAGCCGGAAGAAGACGAAAAGATCACGCCGCGCATTTTTACGTTGAAACAAGTGGACTCGATGATCGAGCGCGGCACGCTGCGTGACGCGAAATCCATTTGCGGACTTCTGTACTACATGCGTTACGTGAAACGGTTTCGCTAGCATGGACGCAGCGCGTAAGTTCGCCGGAACTATTTTCGCCGAGCACGAATTTGTTCGCACTTCACATTTAATTCACGCCTCGCATTCTTCGCCAACAATATTTTTCAAGAATTCGCGTTCTGCGCTTGAATCATGGGCGCGTGTAGCATAGGATTTCGCGCAAGGATAGTTCTCCGTGAAAATATTTGCGGAGAGAAAGGCGGACATGAGCGTAAAAGATTTTATCAAGCACCATTACCGGCACTTCAACGCGGCGGTCGTCGTGGATGCTTCGGAAGCCTACATCGCGCATCTGGCGCGCGGCGGAAAGATGTTCCTGACCATGGCCGGAGCGATGAGCACCGCGGAACTGGGACTTTCTCTCGCGGAAATGATCCGGCAGGACAAGGTGCACGGCATCTGCACGACCGGCGCGAACCTGGAAGAAGATATTTTCAATCTCGTCGCGCACAATCACTACGAGCGCGTGCCGCAACTATCGCAATTTGAGCGACGCCGAAGAAGTGGCCCTGCGCGACCGCGGAATGAACCGCGTCACCGACACCTGCATTCCCGAAGAAGAAGCCATGCGCCGGATCGAGCGCCAGGTGCTGAAGCTCTGGCAGAAGGCCGACAAGGAAAAGCAGCGCTACTTTCCGTACGAATACATGTACCAGCTGATTCGCGGCGGCCTGATCAAGGAATATTACGAGATCGATCCGAAGGATTCCTGGGTGATTGCCGCGTGCGAAAAGAATCTGCCGATTTTCACGCCGGGCTGGGAAGACTCGACGCTGGGAAATATTTTTGTCGCGAACGTGATTCGCGGCGACGTTTCCAATTTTCAAGTCGTGAAGTCCGGCGTGGAACAAATGGCCGCGCTGATCGACTGGTATCGCAAGAATTCCGCGAACGAATCGATCGGATTTTTTCAGATCGCCGGAGGCATCGCGGGAGACTTTCCGATTTGCGTCGTTCCGCTGATCACGCAGGACCTGCGCGAGAAGTGCCGGCTGTGGGGCTACTTCTGCCAGATTTCCGACAGCACGACGTCCTACGGCTCGTACAGCGGCGCGGTGCCCAACGAAAAAATCACCTGGGGAAAACTGGAAGCCGCCACGCCGCGATTCGTGATCGAATCCGATGCGTCGATCGTCGCGCCGCTGATGTTTGCCTATATTCTCGGTCAGTAGCAGGCCAGGACGCTGCCTATGGAAAATCGCGAAGTCGCTCGCGTCTTGCGGGAAACGGCGCAACTGCTGGAAATTGACGGCGCCATGATCGGCCGCTTCCGCAGCTACGAGCGCGCCGCGGAACTGCTCGACAGCCTGCCCGAATCCATCGAAGAACTCGCCGACGGACCGCAAAAAGCTGATGGAACTGCCGGGCATCGGCGACGGCATGGCCGATCACATCGAGGAAATCCTCAAGACCGGCGACTATTCCCTGCGCAACAAACTTCTCAAGAAATATCCCGCGACGATTCTCGATCTTCTGGAACTGCAATCGCTCGGACCGAAGAAAGTCGCGTTCCTGTGGAAAACGTTCAAGGCCGGCACGGTCGAGGAAGTGGAGAAACTGGCGCGCGAAGGCAAGCTGCGCGACCTGCCGGGCTTCGGCGAAAAGAGCGAAGAGAATATTCTGAAAGCCATCGAAGTCTTCAAGAAATCCGCGGGCCGTTTTCACATCGATGTGGCGGAAGAAGAGGCCGAAAGACTCGTCTCGCACATTCGCGCGTTCGGCAAACCGATCGAGGCGGTCACGCCGGCGGGATCGCTGCGGCGCGGCAAGGAAACGGTCGGCGACCTCGACCTGCTGGTCACGCTGGCGTCCGGAAAGCACACGCCGAAGGCGATCGAGGCGATCTCCGAGCACATTCTTGCATTTCCGGAAATCGATCAGACGCTGGCGCGCGGCGAAAACAAAGTCAGCTTTGTCCTGAAGAACGGCTTGCAGGTGGACGTGCGGCATTCTGGAAAAGGAAAGTTTTGGCGCTGCGCTGCTCTATTTCACCGGATCGAAGGAACACAACGTCGCGCTGCGCGGCCGCGCGAACAAAATGGGCTACACGCTGAACGAATACGCGCTGGCGACGCTGAAGGGCGAGCGGCCCGTGGCCCGCGAGACCGAAGAAGAAATCTACGCCAAGCTGGGGCTCGACTACATTCCGCCGGAACTGCGCGAAAACACCGGCGAAATCGACGCGGCCGCCGAGCATCGCCTGCCCGACCTGATCGAACTGAAAGACATTCGCGGCGATCTGCAGATGCACACCACGGCCAGCGACGGCAAGAACTCGATCGAGGAGATGGCGCTGGCGGCGAAGGAGCTTGGCTACGAATATATTGCGCTGACCGATCACAGCAAGGCCGTCACCGTCGCCAACGGCCTGGACGAAAAGCGCACGCTCGAACAGATCAAGAAAATCCGCGCGGCCAACGCAAAGAATCTGGGCATTCGCATCCTGGCCAGCAGCGAAGTGGACGTTTTGAAGAACGGGAAGCTGGATCTCGACGATGAAGTTCTCGCGCAACTCGACGTCGTGCTGGTTTCCATTCACTCCTACATGAATCTGGAGCGCGCGGAAATGACCGAGCGAATTCTGGCGGCGATCGAAAATCCCTACACGCAAATCATCGGGCATCCCACCGGACGCCTGGTGCTGCGGCGCGATGCCTACGCCTATGACATGGAACGCATTCTGGACGCCGCGCGCAAACATGGCGTGGTCATGGAGTGCAACGCGTCACCGGAGCGTCTGGATCTGAAAGACACGCATCTGCGCATGGCCAAGGATCGCGGCGTGAAAATCGTCATTTCGACCGACGCGCATACCACGCGAGGCCTGCCGGCCATGCGCTACGGAGTGCAAATGGCGCGGCGCGGGTGGCTGGAAAAGAAGGACGTCATCAACACGCTTCCGCTCGAGAAACTGCTTGGCCGGACGTTGCCGGGCCGAAAGCCCGGCAGGCGCGGGCACTCGGCCCGCGAAAGCGCCGTCGCAGGCACGCGCGATGAAACGCGCAACCGCGAAACCGGCAGCTCGCGCAAACCGCAGTTGAACGCGAGTCGGCTGAATTTCCGGACGTCGCGTTTCCGCATTGCAAAACGTGCGCGCATTCGCGCATGATACGTTGTTTGCGCGCAGGGGTTCGCGGTTGATTGTCGCGCGTGAACAGCAGACGCCAACGCAGTTTCGATTGTTCCGCACACTTTTGAGAACGACGGGAGAAATACGAATGCGCAGGTCCGCGGGCATTGCTCTGCCGAAGGGAAAACTGGGAGTGCTCACCGTCGGCATGGGAGCGGTGGCCACAACGTTCATGGCCGGAGTCGACCTGGTGCGCCGCAAGAAGTCGCATGCCGGTCGGATCGCTGACGCAACTGGGAACGATCCGCCTCGGGAAACGGACCGAAGGACGCGCGCCGGCCATCAAGGATTTTGTGCCGCTCGAGAAGCTCGAAAACATCGTCTTCGGCGGTTGGGACATTTTTCCGGACAGCGCCTATGAAGCAGCCAAGAATGCCGCGGTCCTCAGCCCCGAGCATCTGGCGCGAGGTGAAGAAGTTCCTGAGCAAGATTCGCCCGATGAAGGCCGCGTTCGACCAGAACTACGTGAAGAAACTTATCCGGCACGCACGTGAAGAAGGGCCGCACGAAGTACGATCTGGCCATGCAGATCCGCGACGACATTCAGAAATTTCAGAAGAAAAACAAGGTCTCGCGCACCGTCGTGATCTGGTGCGGCTCGACGGAAATTTTCCTGAAGCCGCATGCCGTCTACGCGACGCCCGAAAAATTCGTGGCGGCGATGAAGGAAAATCATCCGGCGATCGCTCCGTCGATGCTGTACGCGTGGGCGGCGATCACCAGCGGCGTTCCGTTCGCCAATGGCGCGCCCAACCTGACCGTCGATATTCCCGCGCATGATCGGAGCTGGCCAAGCAGCACGGCGTGCCCATCTGCGGCAAGGATTTCAAGACCGGGCAGACCTTGATGAAGACGATTCTCGCGCCCGGATTCAAGGCCCGCCTGCTGGGAATGGACGGCTGGTTCTCCACCAACATTCTGGGAAATCGCGACGGCGAAGTGCTGGACGATCCGGAATCGTTCAAGACCAAGGAAGAATCGAAGCTCGGCGTGCTGGAATATATTCTGCAGCCGAAGCTGTATCCCGACCTGTACGGCAAGATTCATCACAAGGTCCGCATCAACTATTATCCGCCGCGCGGCGACAACAAAGAGGGCTGGGACAACATCGATATCTTCGGCTGGCTGGGCTACCCGATGCAGATCAAGGTGGATTTTCTCTGCCGCGATTCGATTCTGGCGGCGCCGATTGTGCTGGACCTGGTTCTGTTCCTCGATCTGGCCAAGCGCGCCGGCATGCGCGGCATTCAGGAATGGCTGAGCTTCTATTTCAAGTCGCCCATGTGCGCGCCGGAGCTTTATCCCGAGCACGACCTGTTCATCCAGTCGATGAAGCTGAAGAATACGCTGCGCTGGATGATGGGCGAGGATTTGATCACGCACCTGGGCCAGGAATATTACGATTGATCGTGAATTCGACTCCGAGCTGCTATTCGCGAGCGGTTCCGGTGCGGCCGGAAGCGATGGCGCGCGTGTAAGCTCCGGGTATGCTATTCTCTTCCATTCGCGCCAGTGCATTTACAACCCACTGAGGGACATAGACATGAAGCAATCGTATAACGGCAGGCCCATTCCGTCCGACGGACAAGCCATCGAATACTCCGACGGCAAATTCCACATTCCCGACAGGCCGATCATTCCCTTACATCGAAGGCGACGGCACGGGGCGCGACATCTGGAAGGCGTCGCGGCGCGTCTTTGACGCCGCTGTCGAACGCTGGTCTACGGCGGCAAGCGCAAGATTGCCTGGTTTGAAGTGTTCGCCGGCGAAAAAGCCTTCAACGAATTCAAGCAGTGGCTGCCCGATGACACCGTGGAAGCCATCCGCGATTTCCGCATTGTCGATCAAGGGCCCGCTGACGACTCCGGTCGGCGGCGGCATCCGCTCGCTCAACGTGGCGCTGCGCCAACTGCTCGATCTCTACGCCTGCGTGCGCCCGGTGCGCTACTTCGCCGGCGTTCCCTCTCCGGTGAAGCATCCCGAGCGCATGGACGTCGTCATCTATCCGCGAAAATACCGAAGACGTTTACATCGGGATCGAATGGAAATCGGGCACGCCGGAAGTGAAGAAGCTCATCGAATTTCTGAACAAGGACATGCTGGGGGGCGGGCCGAAGCAGATTCGCCTCGATTCCGGCGTGGCCATCAAGCCGATTTCGCCCACGGGCACCAAGCGCCTGGTGCGCCGCGCGATTCGAGTACGCCCTCGACAAAAAGAAGCGCGTCGTCACCATCATGCACAAGGGCAACATCAAGAAATTCACCGAAGGCGCCTTCCGCGACTGGGGCTACGAACTGGCGCGCGATGAATTCCGCGACGCAGATCGTCACCGAGCGCGAAAGCTGGATCCTCGACAACCGCGACAACAATCCGCAACCTCACCGTCGAGCAGAATGCCGCGCTGATCGAGCCGGGACTCGAGCAGGCCACCGAAGCCTTCCGCAAGGCCGTCTGCGACGAAGTGAAGTCCGTGCTCGACAAGATTTATGCCACGCACGGGCAGGGCAAGTGGAAGCAGAAGCTCATGATCAACGACCGCATCGCCGACTCGATCTTCCAGCAGGTCGTCACGCGCGCCGACGAATATCAGGTGCTGGCCACGCCCAACCTGAACGGCGACTACATTTCCGACGCCTGCGCCGCGCAGGTCGGCGGCCTGGGCATGGCTCCCGGCGCGAACATCGGCGACGGCTACGGCTGCTTCGAAGCCACGCACGGCACCGCGCCGAAATATGCCGATAAGGACGTGATCAACCCGAGTTCGGTGATGCTCTCCGGCGTGATGATGTTTGACTTCATGGGCTGGCACGAAGTGGGCAAGCTGATCGAAGCCGGGATCGAGCGCACCATCGGACAGAAGCGCGTCACCTACGATCTGGAACGGCTGATGGAAGGCGCGACGAAGCTGAGCACGTCGGAATTCGCCAGCGCCATCATCGAGAACATGCAGGCGCTGGCAGTGGCCAAGTAAGATTCGCACACGGTTCGTGGCAGCATGCGCCGCGCTGCTTGTATTAATATTCATTCTGAATCAAACAGGAGAACGCACTCATGCGGAAGAAAGTCACAGTAGTGGGCGGTGGATTCGTAGGTTCGACAACGGCGCAGCGCATTGTGGATCTGGAACTGGCCGACGTGGTGCTGACCGATATTCTGGACGGCCGCCGGCGGGCAAGGCGCTCGACATGGTGGAGTCCACGCCGATCACCGGCTCGGACGCGCACGTCACCGGCATTTCCACGGCGTCGGGCGATTACAAGGAAACGGCCAACAGCGACGTCGTCGTGATCACCGCGGGATTTCCGCGCAAGCCGGGCATGAGCCGCGACGACTTGCTGAAGGCCAACTACGACGTCATCAAAGCCGTCGTCGAGCAGGTCGTGAAGTATTCGCCCAACGCGATCCTGATCATGGTCACCAATCCGCTCGACGCCATGGTGCAGGCGGCGTTACAAGGTCAGCGGCTTCTCGAAGAATCGCGTGATGGGCATGGCCGGCGTTCTGGACTCGGCGCGCATGAGCGCCTTCGTGGCCATGGAGCTGGACGTCTCGGTCGAAAACGTGAATTCGTTCGTGCTCGGCGGTCACGGCGACGACATGGTGCCGCTGCCGCGCTACTCCACCGTCGCCGGAATTCCCCTGCCCGACCTGCTGCCTGCCGGATCGCATCGCGGCCATCGTGGATCGCACGCGCAAGGGCGGCGCCGAAATCGTGAACCTGCTGAAGACCGGCTCGGCGTACTACGCGCCGTCCGCCGCGGTCGTGGAAATGGTGGAAGCGATTCTGAAGGACAAGAAGAAAATTCTGCCCTGCGCCGCCTACCTCGAAGGCGAATACGGGATCAAGGGACTTGTACGTCGGCGTTCCGGTGAAGCTTGGAGCGCGCGGCGTCGAGCAGATCATCGAGATCAAGCTGACGGCGGAAGAAAAAGCGGCGCTGGATAAGTCAGCAGCTTCGGTGCGCGAACTGGTTACGATTCTCGGAGTGGCGTAGCACAGGCTTGTAGCATAGGCTTCAGCTTGTGCTGGAGTCTATGAGTTTGTGATACGCTGTCACAAGATCTGAAACCCGCAGGCTGAAGCTTGCGCTACGAAGCCTACTCTACGCCATAAAACTTCAGCCGCGGCCAGGCTTTCTGCAGCGTCATTTTGGGCTTTCGGCAGATGTATACAGGCAGATTATTTTCCTCGGGAATCGCGTACTCGTTGTCGATGGTCGCGGCCAGTTCGATCTCACCGAAGATCGGTTTCAAATCCTCCAGCGGCATTCCCACGGCGATCACCACTTCCCCGCTGTAGTGCTGCGGTCCCCACAAATAATAGTTGTTGTGGCCGCTGATGGCGTGCGGCAGGCCCTACGATGGACCGAAATAATCGATTGCCCCGGCCTGGCCGTAATTTTTCGCCAAGAATCGCCACGCGCGATTGATCCTCCGGCGGACAACGATTGAAATACGCCGGCGACGACCTCCGCCTGCTGCGGCCAGCCCATCATGTCCGCAAACAGTCTGCGGCAATTTCCCGCTGGGTTCCTTCTCCACCTGCACGTGTTCCACATCCCAGAAATTCGCATACGCCACGGCTGCATCGAGCGGAAGAATCGGCAACGCCAGCGGCGCGGCCACCATTCCCCCAACCACCAGTGGCGCAAGAATCGCCGTCTTCACCCAATTCTTGCCGTAATTCGCGATCCAGGCTTCAATGGCCACCGCGCCGGCAGCGAACAGCATGGGGTAGATCGGCGCGAGATAATAAATGCGCCCGCGAAAAATCAGAAACTCAGCAAGAAGAAAAAGATACGTCCATCCCAGAAAACGGTACGCTCGCGCCTTCGCGGCTGCGCAGGAAATACCACAGCCCCGCCAGGCAAATCGGCGCGCCCAGCGGATGCACGAGAAATGCCTGCTGCACGATAAACTCCAGCCAGGACACGTGCGCGTTCTTGATGCGGTCGACATTCCGCAGAATCTCAATCGTGGGCCAGTGATTGCTGACTTCCCAGATGAAATTCGGAAGAAAAATCAGCAATGGCGATCAGCGCCGCCGAGCCAGATCCACGGCTCACGCAGCAACGCGCGCTGCCGCGTTACGAGCAATGAAAGAAAAAATGCAAATCCAAAAAGCAGCGTGGAGTGCTTGTTCAAAATTCCGATGCCCGCGACGAGTCCGAACAGAGCCACAACCGTTGATTCCCCGTCCGGATAATCCGCAGTGAGATGGCCACGCAAAGCATCCAAAACACGGTTCGAATGCATTCATGGACAGAAAATTGTCCATGGTCAGGAAAATGGGGCACAACAGCATCGCCGTGCCGGCCAGAATCTGCGCGTAACGGCGTCCGCCGAGTTCGCGCACGATCCAGCCGGTGAGAAGTATTTTCGCGCCGGCCGCCAGCGCGGGAAAAAACCGCAGCGCGTGCAAGGAATCTCCAAACAGCGTGCGCGATAGCCGCGCAATCACGGCGATCAGCGGAGCCTGGTCGACGTATCCCCAGGCCAGATGCTGCCCGCACGCCGCGTAATAAAGTTCATCCCGGAAATAACCGTAGCGGCCATTCCACAGGAAGTGAACCAGGCAGGCGGCGATTGCGAAGCACATGGCAATCGCCTGGTCCGTCTCGATCCAACTGCCGCGAGCCAGGCTGACCTCGCGCACGGATTCCAGCGCGCCGGATTCCTCCTGGACGACGGCTTCCCGCTTTCCTAGGCGGATGAAATTCATGTGTGAGATTGCTCTGAGTCAAACGCGAGAGTTAGTCTTGCAGATTCGATCGAAAGAAACGCCAGCACAGAGGCCCGGAATTCGCCGATTTCCAGCGAACTTACTTGCCGGCGCGGACGCTGCCGCCGCTGGCACCACGATCGCTGCAGTCTTAATGCTGTCCAGCTTGGGAAAATTCTTTCTCCAGATACGCGTGGCCGCGGTTTCCAATCAGATCCTGGCCGGGCCCGTGGCCGTCGGGCGCGCCTTCGCCATAGCCGCTGTAGAGCTTGTCGACGACTTCCATTCCGTCGGTAACCATGGCGAACGGCGAAAATCCGCTCTTGTCCAGCGCTTCGTTGTTGCCGATAGTTGATGAAAGACCTGCGTCGTGCGCGTATTCGGACCGGCCATGGCAAATGAGACGAATCCGCGATGATTGCTCTGCACGACGGGATCGTCCTTGATCGTTGGCGTGCTCCCAGGCCTTGGAAACCTCCGGATAGGCGCTCAATCCAAATTGCGCCATGAATCCCGGAAGAACGCGGAAGAATGCCGCGCCGTCGTAAAAGTGATGGCGAACCAGATTGTAGAAGCGGTCCGCGCCATTCGGCGCCCAGGCGCGCGTCACCTTGATCGTAAAGTCTCCCGCCGTGGTCACAAATTTCACGTCGTATTCCGCGGGCGCGCGCATTGATTGCAGCGTCTCCGGATGCAGCAGCGCGGGATCAAAGGCGTGGTGCGGGCCGGCGCTTTCGCCGGAGCCTTGGCCGGGCTTTCGCCGCAGTCGCCGGCTTTTTCGCCGGCGCAGGCGCGGGCGTCTGTGCGCAGGCGACGCCGGCAAGAATTGAACAAACCGCGACTGCCGTTACAAGTATGGAAATTCGTGACGCATCGTTGGATTCTCCGCTTGAAAGTAACGGCGATATTATGCCGCGATTCCTGTCTGCTGACTAGGGTTTCTCTCGGCTGGAACATTCACGCGACCCGCTCGCGCTCGGCCATCACCCGCAGCGTATTCTCTCCCAGGATTTTCCGAATATCCGATTCCGTGTATCCGCGCCGCAAGCAGGCCCTCCGTGATTCTCGGGAAGCTTCGATGCGTCTTCCATTCCGGCCGGCATGAACGCGCCGTCAAAATCTGAACCCAGGCCGACGTGATCCGCTCCGACGATCCGAACAGCATGGTCGATATGTTCGACGATCTTCTCCCAGCTTACCTGCGGCAGCTTCCCGGCGCGAATGAATTCATCGCTGAGGCGCTGCCCCTCCATCAGCTTGCGCGCTTCATTCTCGCCGAATCTTTTGCGCCACCTCTGTTTCGTTGGATGCGATTTCCGCGGACAGCGCCCGGTTGGCAGTCGGCGTATTCCTGGCTCAGAAAACCGTCGTGAAACGTAATGTGAATCACGCCGCCCTGCGCCGCCAGCGCCCGGATCATGTCGTCGTCCAGATTGCGCGGCGACGTCGCAGATCGCCCGGCAGCAGGAATGCGACGCGATTACCGGCGCGCGGAAGTCTTCAAGACATCG
This sequence comes from uncultured Acidobacteriota bacterium, assembly GCA_963774805.1. GTDB lineage: Bacteria > Acidobacteriota > Terriglobia > Acidiferrales > UBA7541 > Palsa-360. The sequence continues at coordinate 153,543 of CAVZGK010000015.1, read as the reverse complement.
TGAAACGTGGTCCGAAACGTGGGAGACATCGACGATCATGCCCAGGCGGTTCATTTCGCCGATCACCTGCCTGCCGAATTCCGTCAGGCCGTTGTGGCGCGGCGAGTGATTCGAGGAATCCGCCCAATCGGTCGCCGCATTGTGCGTCAGCGTCATGTAGCGAACGCCGCGCGCATGGAATTCCCGCAGCACGCCGAGATCGTTGTTGATGGCGTGCCCGCCTTCGATGCCCAGCAGCACTGCAATCTTGTTTTCCGCGCGCGCCGTCGCGGACTTCTTCGGACGATGTGGCCAGCGCCAGATCGCCGGGATGCAGCTGGATCTGTCGCACCGTCGCCGCCAGCAAATCGAACGCCCGCCGCGTCGCCGCCGCGCCCGTAATCTCCACCGGCACCCATAGCGCGAAAAAAATCGCGCCGACGCCGCCTTCGCGCAGCCGCGGAATATCAACGCAGCCTTCGCGTCGCGGTGCGCCAGATCGAATTGATCGAAGAGAAATCCGCTGCGGAGTATCCGCGTGGGTGTCGAAAACGAGGCTGGAAAAATGAATCCGGCGCGCCCGTGCGGAAATATCGTCAGCGCGCATGGGCTGAGACCGGCACATCATTGTCCGGCGCTACTTGCCGCGATGATGCAACGTTGCGTGAATCAGGTCGCGATTCATCCGGCCGATAAACTCGATGGGAATTTTCTTGGGGCAAACCGCCTCGCACTCGCCGTGATTGGTGCAGCTGCCGAAAACTTCCTCGGACATGGCCGCAACCATGTCCAGCGGTGCGCTGATCGCGCTGCGGCTGTCCCTGCGGCAGCGAGTTGAGATGAGTGATCTTCGCGGCGGTAAAGAGCATGGCCGCGGCATTGGGGCAGGCAGCCACGCACGCGCCGCAGCCGATGCAGGCGGCGGCGTCAAAGGCGCGTTCCGCGGCTTCCTTGGGCACCAGAATCGCATTGGCGTCCGGCGCGCCGCCGGTCGGCGCGGTGATGAAGCCGCCGGCCTGAATGATGCGGTCGAACGCGGAACGATCCACGGCCAGATCGCGCAGCACGGGAAAGGCCTTGCGCGCGCCACGGTTCGAGCGTCAGCGAATCGCCGTCCTTGAAGAAGCGCATCGAGAGCTGGCAAACCGTGGTGCCGCGGTGTCCGCCGTGCGCCACGCCGTTGATCAGGAATCCGCACGATGCCGCAAATTCCCTCGCGGCAATCGTGCTCGAAAGCGACCGGCGCTTCGCCCTTGGTCTGCAGATCTTCGTTGAGCAGGTCCAGCATCTCCAGAAACGACATGTCCGGCGTCACGTCCTGCACCTGGTAGGTGACAAATTTCCCGGCTGACTTTGGTGTCCTGCTGCCGCCAAACTTTGAGTGTGAGGTTCATGGGCTACTTGTAGCTCCTCTGGGTGAGGTGAACGTACTCGAAGGCGAGCGGCTCCTTGTGCAGCTCCCATGCCTGCCTTCGCCCTTCCATTCCCATGCCGAGACGTACGAGAAGTGCTCGTCGTCGCGCTTGGCCTCGCCGTCCGGCGTCTGGCTCTCCACGCGGAAGTGGCCGCCGCAGGATTCCGCGCGCTGCAGCGCGTCCAGGCACATCAGTTCGCCAAGCTCGAGGAAGTCCGCCACGCGCCCGGCCTTCTCGAGCGACTGGTTCAGCTCCTCACCGGTGCCGATGATGTTGAGGTTGTTCCAGAACTCCTCGCGCAATGCCGGGATCTGCGTGCAAGATTGCTGTCGCAGGCCTTCTGCGGAGCGGGCCATGCCGCAGTTTTCCCACATCATCTTGCCCAGTTCCTTGTGAAACGAATCGACGGTTCGCTTGCCCTGGATGCTGAGCAGTTTGCGATCGCGCTGGCTCGACTTCTTCCTTCACCGCCGCGAACGCCGGATGCGAAGTGTCGACTTTCTCGAGCGAATTCGAAGCGATGTAGTTCGGCAGCGTGTACGGCAGAATGAAATAGCCGTCCGCCAGGCCCTGCATCAGCGCGCTGGCGCCCAGGCGGTTCGCGCCGTGATCGGAAAAATTGGCTTCGCCGGCGACGAACAGCCCGGGAATCGTGGACATCAGCTGGTAATCCACCCACAACCCGCCCATCGTGTAATGGACGGCGGGATAAATCCGCATCGGAACTTTGTAGGCGTTCTCGCCGGTAATCTCCTCGTACATGTCGAAGAGGTTGCCGTATTTTTCGCGGACGACCGGTTCGCCCAGGCGGCGAATGGCATCGGCGAAATCCAGATAAACGCCCTGGCCGCCGGGGCCGACGCCGCGGCCTTCGTCGCAAACTTCCTTGGCGTTGCGCGAAGCGACGTCGCGAGGCACGAGATTGCCGAAGCTCGGGTAGCGCCGCTCCAGATAATAGTCGCGCTCGTCTTCGGGAATTTGCGCCGGGCGGACGCTGTGTCGCCCTTTTTCTTGGGAACCCACACGCGTCCGTCGTTGCGCAGCGATTCGGACATCAGCGTCAGCTTGGACTGGTTTTCGTTGCTGACCGGAATGCAGGTCGGATGAATCTGCGTGAAGCAGGGATTGCCGAAAAGCGCGCCGCGCCGATGGGCGCGCCAGATGGCCGTGGTGTTGGAGCCCTTGGCGTTGGTCGAAAGATAGAAAACGTTGCCGTATCCGCCCGTCGCCAGCACCACGACGTCGGCGGCATGGCTCTCGATCGCGCCGGTCACCAGGTCGCGCGTAATGATGCCGCGCGCCTTGCCTTGACCACCACCAGGTCCAGCATCTCGCTGCGCGTGTGCATCTTCACGCTGCCCGCTGGCGATCTGCTCTTCCAGCGCCTGGTAAGCGCCGAGCAGCAACTGCTGCCCCGTCTGCCCGCGCGCGTAAAAGGTGCGCGAAACCTGCACGCCGCCGAACGAGCGCGTGTCGAGCAGTCCGCCGTATTCGCGCGCGAACGGCACGCCCTGGGCCACGCACTGGTCGATGATGTTGACGCTGATCTGCGCGAGGCGGTAGACGTTGGCTTCGCGCGCGCGGAAATCGCCGCCCTTCACCGTGTCATAGAAAAGGCGATGAATGCTGTCGCCGTCGTTGCGATAATTCTTCGCGGCGTTGATGCCGCCCTGCGCGGCGATCGAGTGCGCGCGGCGCGGACTGTCCTGGAAACAGAAGCAATGCACGTTGTAGCCCTGCTGCCCGAGCGACGCCGCCGCCGCGCTCCGGCCAGTCCGGAGCCCACGATGATCACCGTGTGCTTGCGGCGATTCGCGGGATTGACCAGCTTCATGTCGAAGCGGGCTTCGTCCCACTTCTGTTCAATTGGACCGGACGGAATCTTGGATTCGAGCATTTCTCTCCCCTCAGCGCACCCAGCCTGCCAGCACCGAAATCGGCACCGAGACAAATCCAGCAAAAATCACGAGGGCGATCAGTCGTGAAACAAGCCGCAGGCTCCTCGGTGTTGTCCGTATGTCACCCAGCCCAGCGTCTGGAGCATGCTCCAGATTCCGTGATCCAGGTGCAGACACAGCGCGACCATGGCCATGATGTAGAACAGCGAAATCGGCCACACCTGAAATCCGGCCACCACATTCTGATAGACCATCAGGTGTTCGAACTGGCCCGGCTGAAATCCGACCATGCCGCCGGTGAAGTGGAACAGGTGAAACACGATGAAAATCGCCAGCAGCACGCCGCCCCAGCGCATGGTCAGCGCGCCCCAGCTGGTCTCCACGTTCTTGCGTGAATCGTAATCCGACCGGGCGCGCCTGCCAGTTCAGGATGCGTGAGCTGCGTGGCAGCGATGATGTGCAGAACCGCGCAAATCAGCAGCACGATGCGGACGATCCACAGAAGCTGTCCGTAGCCCAGTTCCGGGTAGCCCACTTCGCGCAGGAAACGCGAATAGGCATTGATTTCCTCGGGGCCGGTGAAAATTTTGAGATTGCCAGCCATGTGCGCGAGGACAAACAGGATCAGCACGGCGCCCGTAACGGCCATGACGACCTTTTTGCCGATGACGCTGCTCCAAAGAGCCAGCAGGCGATTCGGCGCGGCTTTGGTTCCCGCCGTAGTTTCCGTCATTGCGGTACTCCTCGGTTCATATCCATCGATCCCGGTTCGACCTCAGCGGCGCGTGGCGGCACACCCCGTTCCGCCCCGCTTGGAACACCAGCCCAATCTATGACATTTTCTTAATCTGCAGGTATGGAAATAGCCGCCGGGGAAATTGGCAAAACTGTCGTAAATCCACTTCGATCGCAGGCATTCCCGCTCCGGTTGACTTGAAAATTCAGTATAGGTAATTTTGCATGTTTTTTCAATGGCCACATCGATCCGAGATACTCGGAATCTTTTGGCAGGCCATCACATATAATTGAGGCAGTTCAACCACGGAGACGCCCAATGCCGGAGTTGCAGATCGCCAGCCTAGGATCGCTTGTCAGTTCTTTGGAATCTGGTGAAGCCACCGTAAATACCGAAACGCTCAATGAAATGGCGGCCATGATCGCGGCCGCTTTTGGCGTTGACCGCGACGAAGTGGCCGTCCTGCGGCTGGTTCCCCGCTATAAGGCGCTTAAGTTCGTGGTTCCTGAAAAGCTGATGCCTGTGGGAACAATTCCGCTGACCAGCACATCGGCGCTGGCTGCGCGCACGGCCCGCGATCGCAAGGCCGAGGTCATCAATAATTTCAGCACCGCGCGCCATGCCAACGTATTTGAGGCGGTTCCTCTGGGCCGCGATCCCGGGGAACTGATCCAGAAAATCATGAGCGTGCCAATCTTGGACGGAAACAAGGTCCAGGGCGTCGTGCAGATTTCCCGGAAAGCGCGGTCTCTGGCGGCTGCCGGCGCGGATTTCACACAAAAGGATTTGCGCAACCTCGCGTTGCTCTCTCCCCTGCTGAATCGCTTCCTGAAACTGTGCCCGGCGGAATGACGAACCGCGGCACTCGGGTCCGTTTCCGTTCAATGGGCCTAAGCGACGCGGAATTCTTCAGTGGACTGCTTCGGGCGTCGCGTTTTCACGATTTCCGCCTGGCCTTCTCCTGGAAAAAGTGAACCGGACGTGTTGCCGATGGTTACAGAGCGACGAATTTTTTACGCTTCCGGCGGGAAAGTAATTGACAGCGTAGTGTGTTCTTGTTACTTTTCCGCACGCCTTACGATTTCGCATAAAGTTCGGGCAATCATCCAGTTGGTAGGAGGCACCGCACTCCGGCACCCCTAATGGCGTTCGTCGCGAAAAAGATTTACCTCACAAAAGGCGTTGGTAAGCATCGGGAGAGGCTCTCGAGTTTTGAGCTGGCATTGCGCAGCGCGGGCATTGCGGCGTGCAATATCGTGCGCGTCTCTTCCATATTCCCTCCGAACTGCAAGCTGATCTCGCGAGCCGAGGGCCTGAAGCATCTCAAGCCGGGGCAGGTCGCCTTCACGGTTATCAGTGAAAATTCCACGCGCGAAGCGCACCGCCTGATCGCCGCGGGGATCGGCCTGGCCCTTCCGGCTGACAAGTCGATGTATGGTTATCTCTCCGAGCATCACTCCTTCGGTGAGACCGAGGAAGTAGCCGGCGAATACACCGAGGAGCTGGCGGCGGAAATGCTGGCCACCACGCTCAACGTCGAGTTCGATCCGGATTTATCCTGGGACGAGAAAAAGGAAGTCTACCGCATCTCCAACAAGATCGTCCGCACCATGAACATCACGCAGTCCGCCGTCGGTGACAAGCGCGGCCTGTGGACCACCGTCCTCGCCGCCGCCATCATGATCGGTGAAGACGACTAAGCGTTTTCCTCTCTTCCGAACTTTCCAGAAATGCCGTTTCCAGAGGTGACAGTCGGTCAAGTGCCCCTAATAAGCAGCCTCAGGAGTCGACTTATTCTGGGCAGGAAACAGCGCAGGTGTTTCTCGAGTTCACTCCCGCATCAATCTGGTCTAGCTCCGACTGGCGAGACCGGTCATTGCAATCGGGCTGAGCCGAGCCGCATATCCACTCTCGTGGGCGGCACCCGTCTAGGACTTTCGATCTGGAATTGTGCCCGGCCGATTCTCAGCGAAACGGCCAATGCACTCCTCACCTACCCACTTTTAATCGAAACAGATAATGTTATGATGCGAGCGTGACGCAAAAATTTACAGTCGGACTCATTCAGATGAGCTGCTCTCTCGACGCCCGAGAGAATCTCGCCAAGGTTGAGGCCAAGGTGCGCGAAGCAGCCGCGCGCGGCGCGCAGATCATCTGCACCCAGGAACTCTTCCGCTCACAATATTTTTGCCGCGAGGAAAACGCCGATTTATTCGAACTGGCCGAGCCCATTCCCGGCCCTTCGAGCGAAGCCCTTTCCAAACTGGCGCGAGAGTTGAAAGTCGTGATCGTCGGCTCGCTCTTCGAGCGCCGTGCCGCGGGCATTTATCACAACACCGCCGTCATCCTGGACGCGGATGGATCGCTGCTCGGGAAATACCGCAAGATGCACATTCCCGACGATCCGCTCTACTACGAAAAGTTTTATTTCACTCCCGGCGATCTCGGCTTTCCGAATTTTGACACCAAATTCGGCCGCATCGGCGTGCTGGTCTGCTGGGACCAGTGGTATCCGGAGGGCGCGCGCCTCGCGAGCCTGGCCGGCGCCGACATCATTTTTTATCCGACGGCCATCGGCTGGCACCCCGCCGAGAAGCAGGAATTCGGGGCCGCGCAACTTGACGCCTGGCGGACCATTCAGCGCTCCCATGCCATTGCCAACGGCGTGTTCGTCGCGGCAGTGAATCGCGTCGGCTTCGAAGGCACGCCGGCCAGCGGCCTGGAATTCTGGGGACACTCTTTCGTTTCCGATCCGTTTGGCCGCGTGCTGGCCGAAGGCTCCTCGGAGCAGGAAGAAATCTTGATCGTGGAATGCGACCCGAAGCTGACCGAGGAAACCCGCCGCAACTGGCCCTTCCTGCGCGACCGCCGCATCGATGCCTACTCTCCGATTCTCGAGCGATGGCACGAGTGAGCGCCTCGCCGCGAAAACCATCGACTCCCTTTTCGCTGGGCTACCGCATGCCCGCCGAATGGGAAACACACACCGCCACATGGCTCTCCTGGCCGCATGAAAAAACCGATTGGCCGGGAAAATTCTCGCCCATTCCCTGGGTTTATGCCGACATAGTCCGGCACCTTTCGCAGGTCGAGCGGGTGCGAATCGTGGTCGAGAATCCGTCCGCGGAACGCGCCGCCGCGCGCATGCTGTCCTGCGCAGGCGCCAATCTTTCCGCCGTGGATTTTTTCCAGGTGCCCACCAACCGCGGATGGATCCGCGACTTCGGCCCGATTTTCGTGCGCCACAGCGGCAAAGAGCAGACTGGCGTCACCAACTGGCATTTCAACGCCTGGGCCAAGTACGACGACTGGAAAAAAGATGACTCCGCAAACGCCAAGCTGGCGCGCAAGCTGAAATGGAACGTGTGGGAGCCCACTCATCGGCGGCGACGAGTGGTTCTGGAGGGCGGAAGTATCGACGTGAACGGCCTGGGGACGATGCTCACCACCGAAGAATGTCTGCTGAGCCTGATCCAGGCGCGCAATCCGGGCGTGACGCGTAAAGAGCTGGCCGCCATCTTCCGCGACTACCTCGGCATCACCAATGTGCTGTGGCTGAAAAATGGCATCGCGGGCGATGACACGCACGGGCACGTTGACGATCTGGCGCGATTCGTGAATCCCACAACCGTCGTCACCGTCGTGGAAACCGATCCCTCGGAAGCGAACTATCAGGCGTTGCAGGAAAATGTGGCGCTGCTCCGCGAAATGAAAGACCAGGATGGCCAGCCGCTTCGCGTCGAAACGCTGCCGATGCCCGACCCGGTATTTTTTGACGACCAGAGGCTTCCCGCCAGCTACGCCAATTTCTATGTCGCCAACCAACTGGTGCTGGTCCCGACGTTCAACGATCCGCACGACGTGTTGGCTCTGGCGAAGCTCGGCACTCTATTCCCCGGCCGGAAAGTGGTTGGCATCGCGTGCCTCGATCTGGTGCTGGGCCTGGGGACGCTACACTGTATGACGCAGCAGGAGCCGGCGCCGTAGGACCACCAGTAGGACAGGCTTCAGCCTGTCGGGTTCCAGAAGTCCTTCGAGCCTCCACGCGCGAGTCAAGGTCAATCGAAAATCCACAGACTGAAGTCTGTGCTACTTTCTTGATAGGAGACCTCGATGCATATCTTATCCGTTTACATTCCGCAATCGGTCATCGCCTGGATTGTCATCGGCCTGATCGCCGGATGGCTGGCCGGAACGCTCTCCCGCGGCCGCGGTTTCGGCTGCATTGCGGACATCATTCTCGGCATGATCGGCGCGATCATTGGCGGCTGGATATTCACCAAGCTCGGCATCCTCGGTGGCGGCATCATCTACAGCATCGCCGCGGCAACGATCGGCGCGGTCATCCTCGTCGCCTTCGCCAGTATTTTCTCCGGCGGCGGCAAAGGCTGACTCGCACCTCTTCTCCGAATTTTCCCGGCAATTTGATTGTCTTCGATAGCAGAACAGGCGTACCATTCCGTAAATAGCCGATCACTTTTCGATCTTGTGGGAGCGCCGAATGAAGATCAGACTCCTGACGATCATCGCGCTGGCGGTTGGACTCCTGTGCTTCAGCGGGGCCGCCGTCGCGCACCACGGTTCACAGGGTTACGATTTCTCGCGGCGCATCAGTGTGAAGGGAACGGTTTCGCGCTTCGTATGGGCCAACCCGCACTGCCAGATTTTTCTCGATGCCAGGGACGCTAACGGCAAATCGACTACCTGGGGAGTTGAACTCAACAATCCCGGCAACCTGGTCCGCCTTGGCTGGACGCACATCATTCTCAAGGAAGGCGATGAAGTGCGTCTGGAGTTCAACCCGGGCAAAGACGAAAAGCCCGTGGGAATTTGCGTGGATGTATTTTTTCCGGATGGACGAAAGCTGCATTCATCGCAAGGCTGCGGCGTGCCCACCGAGCCGGAAGGCTAGCCGGGGGTACGCGAGCGCTGCGAGACATTCACAATGCCCACTCGCCTGATTGTTTCGATTCTTTTTGCCGCGGCGCTTTCGATCCTGCCGCACTCCGCTTTTTCTCAGACGGAGCATGCGCCCGCATCTTCCGACGCGCCAAAGCCGGCCGCGCAACCCTTCAACCCGCGCGACCTTACCGGAATCTGGGTGCGCGGAAAAGCGCCGCGGGGCAATGCGCCGCTCAGCCCGAATCGCCCAGCCTTTACTCCATGGGGACAGGCAAAGTTCAACACCGTCAAGGGTTCATGGTCCTACAGCAAGACGCCGGGACTCGCTCCGCCCATCGCTCCTGAAAAAGAATGGAATGACCCGATGCTGCAATGCGAACCTGCGGGCTATCCTCGGGTGATGCTTCAGATTTTTGCGCCGCTCATGCGATTTATCCAGACGCCCAACGAGATTGTGGAATTTTTCGAGTGGGGACACACCTATCGCGATATCTGGACGGATGGAAGAAAACCACTCGAGGATCCTGAGCCCACCTTCTATGGCTATTCGGTCGGCAAATGGGACGGCGACACGTTTGTGGTGGATTCCAACGGGTTCACCGACAGAACTTGGACCGATCCCTTGGGCTCGCCTCACAGCGAGCAGATGAGGCTGCACGAAACTTTCCGCCGCGTGGACCGCGACCACCTGGAACTGGTGATCACGCTGATCGACCCGAAAACTTACGTCGGTCCGTGGGTGAGCGAAACCATGTACTTCAACCTTGCCCCCAAATCTCCGCGCTCTGAGAATGAAGAGTTTCGCGAGGATTTCTGCATCTACTCCGAGCAGCAATCGTTCTTCAAGGATGTCGATCCGGTCGGCGCGAGCGACGCGCCAGTGAAGAATAAAATTCCATGAGCGCTGCAGCCTAAAGTGGCGCATGCTTTAGCTTGCGGAAGTTCCGTCCGCAGCGCATCGCGCCGCAGGACGCAACCGCAAGCTGAAGCATGCGCCACTGTTGCCGCACCGGCCTTCTATCGCCGCCTAAATTTCGATCACCCCATGTGATACGATTACGGGTCACTCATAAGGATGTGAACCACTTTGGATAAACCTTCTCTCTTAGCAATTCCCCTGGGCGGACTGGGCGAGTTCGGCATGAACATGCTGGTGCTGCGTTCGGGCGACGACATGATTCTGATCGATGCGGGCATGATGTTTCCCGAGGCCGAACTTCTCGGCGTGGACATCGTCATTCCGGACATCACCTACCTGAAGCAGAACCGGCAGCACTTGCGCGCCATTCTGCTGACCCACGGCCATGAAGATCACATCGGCGCCCTGCCCTACATTCTGCGCGACCTGAAGGCGCCCATTTACGGCACGCGCTTCACGCTGGCGCTGGTGCACAAGCGCCTGGAAGAGCACGGCCTGCTCGACAAGACCGATCTGCGCGAAGTGATTCCCGGCCGCAAACTTGGAAGTCGGCGTCTTCGAAGTCGAGTTCATCAGCGTCACGCACAGCACCATTGACTGCGTGGCGCTGGCGATCCGCACTCCGGTCGGAGTGGTGATTCACACCGGCGATTTCAAGATGGACCAGACGCCGATCGATGGCCAGCCGTTTGACCTGCACGCGTTCGCGCGCTACGGCGCGGAGGGCGTCCTCGCGCTGTTCAGCGACAGCACCAACGTCGAGCGTCCCGGCTACACGCCGTCGGAGCGAAGCGTTCGCCCGCGCATCGAGGAACTGACGCGCGCCGCCACGCGCAAAGTGATCGTCTCCTGCTTCGCCTCGTCGATCCCGCGCATTCAGCAGATCGTCGACATCGCCGCCGGCGGCCGGTCGCAAAATCGCCTTCATCGGCCGCAGCATGGTCGATAACGTCGAAATCGCGCACGGCATGAACCGCCTGAGGATTCCCGACGGCCTGGTCGTGCGCACGCAGGACATCAATTCGTTTCCACCGGAAAAACTGGTGGTGATGGTCAGCGGCAGCCAGGCCGAGCCGATGTCCTCGCTCTCGCGCGTCGCCGTCGATAACCATCGCCTGCTCACGCTGGACGAGCGCGACACCGTGATTCTTTCCGCGCGCATCATTCCCGGCAACGAAAAAGCCATCTTCCGCATGCTGGACCACATGTTCCGCAAGCGCGCGCTGGTCTATTACGACAATGACGGCGGAACGATTCACGTTTCCGGCCACGCCAGCCAGGAAGAGCAGAAACTGCTCCTCAATCTGGTGCGCCCGCGCTATTTCATTCCCGTGCACGGCGAATACCGGCAACTCTTCCGCCACTGCCGCGCTGGCGCACACGGTCGGCGCGGTATCCGGAGAAATTCTGCTGATCGAAGACGGCCAGCCGATCGAATTCACCGACGACCGCGCCTATCGCCGCGAACCGGTGACCGCCGGACGCGTTTGCGTCGATTCCGGCTCGCTCGAAGAAATCGAAGAAGTCGTGATTCGCGACCGCAAGCATCTTTCCGAGGACGGCGTGGTCGTGCCGATCATCGCCATCAACAAGCACACCGGGCAGATCGAATCGCAACCTGAAATCGTGACGCGCGGATTCCTGCCGTCGGAAAACGGCCATCGAATTGACTCAACGGCGCGCGCGAGGTGATGCTCCGCACGGTCGAGCAGTCCAATCCCGAGGAAAAGACCGACTGGAGCGTCATCAAGGAAAAAATTCGCGTCGACCTGCGGCGCTACCTCAAGAAGCAGACTTCCAAGCGCCCGCTGATTCTTCCCGTAATTCTCGAACTGTGAGCCGCCGCCGTGGACGACTTCCGGCAGTCATTCTTCGCGCCTACCAGCCCTCCGATTTTGAAACGCTTGCTACGAATCGACCAGGCTCTGCTTTCCGAAAAGAATCGCCTACGGGCGGCGCGAGATGAAGATCTACCTGCTCGGCGCCCGGCGCGCACTGCCTGGTCGCGGAAATTGCGGCATCAGGTCGCCGGATTTATCCTCACCGAACGGTCAACGGCAGCTCGGCCACATCATCACGCTCGATGTCCTCGAAACCTACCGCCGCCAAATCGATCGGTTCCCTGCTGCTCAGCGCCGCCGAGCAGGAAGCCGCCTCGCACGGCGTCATGAGACATGTATCTCGAAACCGCAACAACCAACAAAGCTGCGATTGCCTTGTGGAAGAAGCATGGCTATCGTGAATTTGCGACGATAGAAAATTATTACGGCCGGGGCCTGGACGCTTTTGAAATGGAAAAGTGCACCTGCGCCGACACGCCGGAGGGCAATTGAACGATTATCTTCTTTCCGTAGTGCTGGGAATCGTCGAAGGACTGACGGAATTTCTGCCCGTCAGCTCGACCGCGCACCTGCGCATCGCCGAAGCGCTGATGCATATCAGCCTGTCGAGCGGCTACTGGAAGATGTACACGATCGTGATCCAGCTGGGCGCGATCGCCTGCCTGCCGGTCTATTTTCGAGAGCGCATCGCGAAATTTCTCTCCACGTTTCCCAAAGGCGAGCGCGGCGACCGGACCATCCTGACGCACCCGTTGAGCCTCACGCCGTCGCCTTCGTGGTCACGGCGATTCCCGCGTTTCTGCTGACCAAAATCATCGGCAAGCATCTGGAGAGCCTGGAAATCATGGGCACCGCGCTGCTGGTCGGCGGCATCGTCATGTGGATCATCGACGCGATGAACGCGAAGTCGGAAGCCGCCGGACAAGGCGCTCCCGGAAGCCGCATCCACACCTGGCACATGGAAGACATGAGCCTCGGCCAGGCCGATCTGGATCGGCGCATGCCAGATCCTGTCGGCCGTTTTTCCCGGGACGTCGCGTTCGATGTCCACCATCGCCGCGGGGCAACTGGCGGGAATGTCGCGCGCCTCGGCCCTGGAATTTTCGTTTTTTCTCTCGATGCCGACGATGGTCGTGGCCACCTGCTACGACCTGCTGAAATCGCTGATGGGAAAAACGGAAAACCCCATCGGCGTCGTCGCAGATGACTTCGCACGGATGGATTGTGCTGGCCATCGGCTTCGTCGTTTCGTTTATCGTCGCCTACGGATCGGTCGCGTGGTTCATGGCCTACGTGCGGAAGCACGGATTCGTGCCTTTTGCGGTCTACCGAATTATCGTAGGGATCGCCGTGCTGGTGTGGGTTTCGAAAATGGGTGGCTGATAGCGTTCTTTACCGGCCGCAGAAAAACGTCCCTGGTTTTGTCATTCTGAGCGCAGCGAAGAATCTCTCTTCGATCTACGTGCAGGCAAAGAAACAAGGAGGGATTCTTCGCTGCGCTCAGAATGACAACTTTTTCAATTTTTTCGCCGCCTGTTTAGCTGCTGACCGCCTTGCTGTCCGTCATGGCAGGCCGGGCAATGAGCTTGCCTGCAAGAAGCGCGAATAGTCCGATTAAAATCCCCGCACCCAGTCCCGCTGGAATCCCGAGAAGCGCCACCAATACTTTCTGCGGCATCAAAAGCTTTTGCTCGCCGGACGGCGGCTGCAGTGCTTTGGGAATCTCCTGCGCCGCGAGAAACGAAGGGAAAAGCAATGCGGCCGCGCCGATGACACCAACCCCAGTCCACGCGCAACGCTTGCTGAACATCATGACTTCCCTCCCCGAACCGCGAATGTTTCTGCCAACGTTTTTTATTCAGGGCCTGCAGGAATGTTTCCTGCTCAACCCTTGGCATTTTCGTGCAGAAAGTGAACCAGCAGAGCGCTGACCTGTTCCGGCTGTTCCTGCTGCACCCAATGCCCCGCTCCGTCTACAAAGTGTAATCCAGTAAAGTGCGAGCAGGCGCTGGTTTGCATTTTGTCGATCGCGCCCGGAATCTGGTAGGACCCCCAATCGCTTTTTCCATCGATGTATTGAGCCGGCACTTCGATCGAGCGGCCCGAAAAAGTTTGCAACTCGGCAAGACTCCGCGGATCCGATCCCCGGCGCACCCGATAGCCTTGCAGCGCCCCAGTAAATCCGGTGCGGCCGTATTCGGTGGCGTAGACTTCGACCTCCGCCTCCGTCAACCATTTGCAGTTGACGATGTATTCCGCGGAAGGCATCACGGCCGCAGCGGTCGCCGCCATTCCCTTATCTTTTTCCATCACGTAATAATTGGGAATCTGCGCCATTTCCTCGGCCGTGCGCGCCTTGAGCGGATGGGGATGGTTTCCCTTGTAGTCGGCGCTCTTGAAAAAGTAATAGGCGCGAAAGAAATTGTGCAGGCCCTGCGGCGCGTGCAGCATGTCATCGTTGGCCCCGCGCGTGCGCTGGTAATTCTGGTAATACTTTCGGGGCGGGTTCAGCTTCGCTAGCTGCGCGTCAAGTTCATCATCCGTAATCGCCCGCTGCGGAGGTGGCGCGCCGTTCGCCGTGTTAAACGGCAGGGCGGGAGCGCCTTCAAAGGGCGAACTCATGATGGTGAGCGTGCGAAAAATATCGGGGCGAATCAGCGACGCCCAGCAGGCTACCGGCGCTCCGGCGTCGTGCCCCGCCACCATCGCCACCGAGCGGTAGCCGAGCGCGTAGACCAGCCCAATGGCATCGCGCGTCATGTTCAGGATGCGAAAGGGATCGCCGTCCGCATCGTAGGAATCGTCCCAGCCCAGCGTGCGGCCATACCCGCGCTGGTCCGGCGCGATTACGTGGTAGCCGGCGGCCGCAAGTACGGGCATCACTTTCCGCCAGCTATAGGCAAGTTCCGGGAAACCGTGCAGCAGCAGCACCGCCTGGCGCCCCGGAGTTTCGTAGCCTGCTTCCAGAATGTGAACCGACAGGCCGTTCACATTCTCAATCTGGCGCGAACGGATGCCGGCCGGGATCGTGCCGTTGCCGTAAGGCGGAAGTTTCGAGACGTCGGTGCGCACAATGTCGGCGCGGGCCGGCAAAGTCCGGCTCAGAACCAAGCCCGCTTCCACCGCGGCAAGTTTCGTGAGGAAGGAGCGACGTGAAAGGTTTTTGTCTTTATGCGAATTTTCCGATTCGGCCATGGATTTTTCCTTGCGCAGCCCGGCTGCCTGTTTCAACGTCCCTTGATTTTGTCATTCTGAGCGGAGCGAGGAATCTCTCTTCGATTTAAAGTGTGAGCAAGGACTTGCAATCCAAGAGAGATTCTTCGCTTCGCTCAGAATGACAGCGTTTTTTAAACGCCGCTCTCACCGCAGCGCTCAGCGCCTCAATCCAGCGGTTCGATCTTGGCGATTTTTCCCTGGTGCACTTCCGCCACCCACACCTTCACTGGCGAAGTGCTGTTATCGATGTCGATGTGGCGGATATTCGCGTTCACCGTCGGCAGCATGTACTCCGTGAATTTCCCGGTCTTCAGATCGAGCCGGTCCACCAGGTCCGCTCCCATACCCGAAGTCCAGGCGTCGCCGTGCTTATCAGCCTTTGCGGGATATGGCCCGAGCCATGGAGTCGGTGCGGTCCACTCCTGAAACATTTTCGTTTCCGGATCGAACATGCCTAGTTTATTGGAATAATATTCTCCAAACCATACGCGCCCCTGCTCGTCCACCGTTCCGCGGCGCGGCCCGGAGTTCAGCGTGGGAGTTTTGTACAACGTCACCTTGGCGGTTTTGGCGTCGATTCGCCCCACGTTGCCACCCACAATATCAAAAATATAGATGTTGGAATGAGCATCGGGCGCGACGCCATAGGTGGAGTGTCCCACGGGAGTGGCGCTGTAGCTGAACTGGATGATGCCGGAACTTTTTTCGGCCGGATGAAAATCAGGAAACATCGGAAAGGCGGAAACCTTATCCGCGACGGGATCCACTTTGAAAATCATCAGACTTTCGCCGCCGGGAAACCACGCCGTGCCGTCCGGAGCGGCGGCCACTTGCGGCTGGATGGCGCGCGCGTCGTTGTATTCCGGGGGCACAAGCCAGGTTTGAAATTTTTCCGTGCGCGGATCAAAGCGCGTGTATCCGCCCTGCCGAAATCGCGGAATCCACAGATATCCGTCGCTGCCGAATTCGATGGACAGCGTGCCCTCGGGAAAGCCGGGCTTGAGTGGCGGCATGCGCCATTCCTTCGTCTCTCCTGTGCGCGGATCGAGCCGGCCAATCAGCGGCTCGCGAAAATCGTTGTACCAGACCGTGCCTGTACCATCGAGATCGGCGTCATGCGGCAGGCGCCCCGGTTCGGGCATGTCGTATTCGGTGATGATCACGCGTGTGGCGCGGCCCGTAGGGCGCGGCAGCGTTTTCAATTCGTAGTCCCATTTGCTCCGCACGCTCAGATTGATGGTCGAGAGATATTTTGCAAATGCGGGATCCGGCTCGACCGTGACCGTGTACGGCAAGAGCACCGGATGCTCCGGGACAGCCTGCTCGGAATAGCTTCGCATCCGAGCAAATGTGGTGAGCCAACCCTGCTCGTCGTACGTGCTTTGCACAATCGGCTGCAGCGAGTGGCATGCCGCGCAGCGATATAACTGGTTTTTCTGCGCCTCGGTGCCCGGAACGCTCAGCAACCACTCCGCGCTGGTCAGTTGCGGGATGAGGTCTTTCGTCTTCACCAATTTCAGGTCGAGCCTGCGCGAAGCCCCCGCGGCGACTTCCGCCGATGCTGGCGCGGCCAGATCATAGCCAACCGCGCGAATATCAATGTTGTATTTACCCAGCGCGAGCCTTCCGGCGGGAAACGAGTAGCGCCCTTCATGATCGGTAATCACGGCCACGCCGATGCGCGAACCAACACCCTTGGCCCGCACCACCACGCCTTCCATCAGTCCTTCGGCATCGGAGGTAACTCGCCCGGAGAGCGCAACAGTCGCGGGCTTCCCGGCAGGCGACGCGCTTACTCCGGCGAAAAGCACCGCTAGCGCCACGGCAACCAATCTCAGTCGCATGATTGTCCTCTTTTGCCGGGCATTATACTCGCGCGGCGGCGGCATCGCACATGCAAACCCCTGCCCCATAAAATATCGGCATCCGATGAAGTGGCCGCTCAGGCTCATGCCGCACACAGAACTTCCGGGCGATATCCCTCTTGCCTGCCGTCCTGCGTTTGGTATAGTCGTTGCGTTGCTCGAGCACTACCAGATGGGATCCGCGCGACAGCGCCCGCGCACCCAGCCTGCGACGAGCACCTTCCCCCTATTTCTAGGAGAAATCTGTGCGCGTTCTGACTCCAACTGAGAACCATCGTCTCAACGAATTGATCGGATTTCGTGGGCATGACAATCGCCATTCTGGTGGCGCTGTGCCTGATTTCCTACAGCCCGCACGATCCGTCGCTTAACGTCTCCGCCGATTCCGGCGCGCTGCACTCCGCCCGCAACTGGATTGGCCCGGTCGGCGCCTATGGCGCGGACCTGTTGTTCCAGGGCTTCGGTTACGCAGCGTTTCTGCTGCCGGTCGGAATGTTCATCATGGGCTCGCGCTGGTTCCGCAGCGAAGTGCTGGAATCTCCGGGCGTGAAAATTGTCGGCTACTCGCTGCTGGTGCTGATGCTTCCCGCGATGCTCACTCTGTGGCACGTGCCGGACGTTCGCGGCGCGATTCCGCCCGGCGGCCTGCTGGGTCATCTCGTTTCCAGCGGCCTGCTGGCGGGCTTCAACATGGTGGGCGCCAATCTGGTTGCCGTGGCGATTTTCGTCGTGGCGCTTTTCTTGACTACAAAATTTTCGTTCATCGAAACCCACGAAACCCTGCGCGGCCCGCTCAGCAAGCTGAACTTCATTGAGCCGCTGAAGGAACGCTACGAAGCGTGGCACGAAGAGCGCGAGCAGAAGCGCATGCAGAAACGCCTCGCGGAAATCAAATCCCAGGGACGCCCGCCCATCCCCGCGCAATCCGTCGCCGAAGTCGACGGCAGCGCAGCCATAGCTGAGAAGGATGACCGGGAGGAAGAAGACGCGCAGGAAAAAGACGAAGACCGCCCGGCTTCGATCATCTTCCGCAGCGTAGAAGAGAAAAAATCGCCGGCCAAGCAGTCGTCTTCGCCAAAAATCGCCAAGGGCGCAACCAGCTTCCGCCTGCCCTCTCCCGATTTGCTGCGCCCCGCGCCGCGCAATGAAAAAATCGAAGAGGACGAGCTGAAGGAATGCGCCCGCGCCATCGAACAGAAGTGCATGGAGTTCGACATCGGCGGACGCATCACGCAGATCAATCCCGGCCCGGTCGTCACCACTTACGAGTTGAAGCCCGAAGCCGGCATCAAGTACAGCCGCATCACCGGCCTGGCTGACGACCTGTGCCTCGCGCTTAAGGCTGAATCGATCCTGATCGAACGCATCCCCGGAAAATCGACGGTCGGCATCGAAGTCCCCAACGCCAACCGCCAGACGATCGCCCTGCGCGAGCAGATCGAGTCCGCGGAGTTCATCAATTCTTCGTCCAAACTGACTCTGGCTCTCGGGAAGGACTTGATCGGACGCAACCGCGTTTCCGACCTCTGCGCAGATGCCGCACCTTGCTGATCGCCGGTTCGACGGGCACCGGCAAGAGCGTGTTCCTCAACTCCCTGATTCTTTCCATGCTCTACAAGGGCACGCCTGACGAATTGAAAATGGTGATGATCGATCCCAAGCGCCTCGAACTCGGCCTCTACGAGGACATCCCGCACTTGCTGGCCCCGGTCGTCACCGATCCGAAAGTCGCCTCCAACGTTCTGCGCAACGCTGCGCGGGAAATGGAATCGCGCTTGAAAGCTGCTGGCCGAGCGCGGCGTTCGCAACATCGATCAGTACAACCGCACATTCCAGAAGGGCCAGTCGCTCTCGCTGTTTGACGACGCCGACAACGCCGAGCACAAGCCGCTGCCCTACATCGTGATCATCATCGACGAGCTCGCCGACCTGATGATGGTGGACACCAGCAACGTAGAGGAATCCATCACGCGCCTGGCGCAGATGGCCCGCGCCGTCGGCATTCACTTGATTCTGGCCACGCAGCGCCCCTCGGTGGACGTCATCACCGGCTTGATCAAGGCCAACTTCCCTGCCCGCATTTCGTTCCGCGTGGCCAGCAAAGTCGATTCGCGCACCATTCTCGACGCCAACGGCTCCGAATCGCTCCTGGGACGCGGAGACATGCTGTATCTGCCGGCTGGATCGTCGCGCCTGAACCGCATGCACGGCCCGTACGTCACCGAAGACGAAATCGCTGCGGTCTGCGATCACTGGCGCTCGCAGGCCAAGGCCGTCTACAACGAGCAACTGCTGGAGGTCCCGCGCGATGAGAATGCAGCCGGTCCGGACGGAGAAGCCGAGGGCGAAGGCGTCGACGACGCGCTGTACCAGGACGCCGTCCGCGTGGTGTGCGAAGCCGGCCGTGCCTCCACCTCCACCCTGCAGCGCCGCTTGCGCATCGGCTACGGCCGCGCCGCGCGCCTGATTGACATCATGGAGAAAGACGGCATCGTAGGCCCGCCGGACGGCACCAAGCCGCGCGAAGTCTTGAAGGCCAAGGACTGGATGCGCGAAGTGGATCAATCCCTACGGTAGCCTTGAGTGGCACAGCCACTCCTGGCTGTGCGGTTTTTGCCGAAGTATCCAACGGCAAGAGTCCAAACTTGGCTATGCATTTTTCTGAAAATTTACAAAAGCGCACAGCCAGGAGTGGCTGTGCTACTAAAACCGCGCCGCACGAACCCTATCGCAACCGCGGACCAGCCTCACCAGCACAAATGCACCCGTAATCAGCCGCTGAACTTTGCTTCCAACACTTGCTTCTGCGCCAGCGCAACCGTACAATCTTTTGTCTACCGAATTGCCGGGGTAGCTCACCGGTAGAGCGCGGCCCTGAAAAGGCCGGCGTAGGGAGTTCAACTCTCCCCCCCGGCACCATCTCCAAGCCAAATAAAATTCGAGCACGTACTTTCGAAAATGCCGAATTCCTGACTATCGACTACCACAATGTGGTACTATCACAGTGTGGAGTTTATCGAGTCTCTGGCGTTTACGAGGCGGCTTCACCAGTTTGCGGGGAACTCTGCCGCAGATTTGCTGAGCGCGATCGAACAAGATCTCTTGGAAAGGCCGGACCGCGGAGCGATGGTCCCCGGCCTCGGCGGGGTTCGGAAAGCGCGCATCGCAAATCCGGGCCGCGGCAAGGGCAAGCGCGGCGGCTACCGCTATCTGTATTGGTATCTGGAGGCCAGAGGGCACATTCACCTGCTGATCTTGCTGGATAAGAACGAACAGCAAGACGTTACCGGCGATCAGCGGAAACAAATCCGGAAGTGGGTCGAGCGACTTAAACTGAACTTGGGGTGACTATGGCGAAGAAAATCAAAGTCAACATTTTTGAAGACATGAAGGAAGCGCTTCAGGGCGCGGCTGCCTACGAGCGCGGGGGGGCGGTGAATCTCCGAGTAACTCGCATTCCGCCTCGGCCCAAAGAAATCTCGCCACGGGAAATTCGCCGTATCCGCGAGGCGCTAAAGGCCAGCCAACCGCTCTTTGCCACCTACCTGAACGTAAGCACCAACGCCGTACGCAGTTGGGAGCAAGGCACTCGACGCCCCCGGCAGGCCGCGCTGAAACTACTCGTGATCGCACGGAAGAATCCCAAAGCCCTGCTGGTGGCATAAGTGAAATTGAGAAGGCTGCGGCGCGTACCATCCGAAAGTCGCGCAACTACGAAATCCGGTTATTTCGAACTGGGCAGATCTCCGCACGGTGTCGGGGTCGTGGTGCAGATTTCCATCAAAAAAAATCAGGCGTTGAAACTCTGGCGCCAGGGAGACTGGAAACTCTGGAAGCCGCGCACGTTCGACCAATTGAAATGGTGCAATAAGTGGTGCATCTACGCCTGGGACGATTTTTATGGGCCGGCGGATCCGCACAGGATGTCTCTAGCGTGGTATGTGAACCATTCAGCGAATCCGAATGCGAAATCGGCTTACAGGAAGAACGGCAACTGGAAGTTTGTGGCCCTGCGGAACATCAAGATTGGAGAAGAAATTACCGTCAATTATTCCACGCTGGACTACTACGGAAAATGATACGGAAAGCAGGGCGCGACCTTCCAGCCCTCGCGAAAAGCCGGGCGCTTCCCCGGGCTAAACACTCAGATGCGCGTGCACGACTTCATCGGTCAGTTCGCCGATCTCTCCAGCGGCCACCCGCCGTCCGTTGGAGAGGATGCAGAACTCGCTGGCCACGCGGCGCGCGAACGGCAACTTCTGCTCGACCAGAAGCACGGTCAGTCCTTCTTCCTTGTTCAGCCTCAAGGATAATGTCGCCGATTTCGTGAACGATATTCGGCTGTATTCCTTCGGTGGGCTCATCGAGAATCAGCAGCTTCGGCTCGAGAACGAGTGCGCGGCCGATCGCGAGTTGCTGCTGCTGCCCGCCGGAAAGGTCGCCGCCGCGTCGGTTCAGCATCTGCTTCAGCACGGGAAACAATTCGAAGATGCGCGCCGGAATCGCTTTCAGCGCCGTTCTTGCGCACGCCCAGACCGACGCTCAGGTTTTCCTCGACCGTCAGATGCGAAAAAATCTCGCGCCCCTGCGGCACGTATCCGATGCCGATCCGGGCGCGCTCCTCGGCGGGGCATTTCAGCAGATCAGTCCCTCAAACAGAATGCTGCCCGAAGCCGCCGGCAGCAGCCCCATGATGCATTTCAGCAGCGTCGTCTTGCCCATGCCGTTGCGGCCCATCAGGCACATGAGCGAGCCGGCCGGCACGGACAGGTCGACATCCCACAAGGTGTGGCTGCCGCCGTAGAACTGATTGAGGGTCTTGACCGTCAGCACGCTTACGCTCCAAGATAAACTTCAATGACGCGCGGATCTTTCTGCACCTGATCCATGTCGCCTTCGGCGAGCACGCGCCCTTCGTGCAGCACGGTGACGCGCTTGGCGATGGAACGAACGAAATCCATGTCGTGCTCGACCACCACCACGGAATGCTCGCCCGCAAGCGACTGCAGAAGGTCGGCGGTGCGCTCGATTTCCTGCGGCGTCATGCCGGCGACCGGCTCGTCGACCAGCAGCAGCTCCGGCTCCTGCATCAGCAGCATGCCGATCTCCAGCCATTGCTTCTGGCCGTGGGCGAAGGTTCCCGCCAGCGATCTGGTGTTGCGGGGCCAAGACCGATGATTTCGAGAACCTCGAAGAATCCGGTTGTCCTGTGCGGGCGTGCGGCG
The DNA here is from genome assembly GCA_963774805.1 of uncultured Acidobacteriota bacterium. Classification (GTDB taxonomy): domain Bacteria; phylum Acidobacteriota; class Terriglobia; order Acidiferrales; family UBA7541; genus Palsa-360. The sequence continues at coordinate 131,547 of CAVZGK010000015.1, read as the reverse complement.
AGCAAACAGCGTTTTCAAGAAAGATTTGTCGCCGGCCAGCGCCAGCTCGAGATTTTCGAACACCGTCAGTTGCTCGAACACGGTCGGCTTCTGAAATTTCCGGCCGATTCCGGCCTGCGCGATTTCCGGCTCGGACATGAGCGAGCAGGTTCAACTTCGGCGCCAAACCGCGCCGTTCCGGAATCCGGACGAGTCTTGCCGGTAATGACGTCCATCATGGTGGTCTTGCCCGCGCCGTTTGGTCCGATGATGCAGCGCAGTTCGCCGGGCTCGATCTGCAGCGTGAGTTCGTTGAGCGCCTTGAAACCATCGAAGCTGACGGTCAGCTTGTCGAGATGCGAGAGTTTTGCCGCGACGCTCATTCTCTGGATGGCTCCGGACTATCGGCTGGCACAGCGGGACGCGCGCGCCGTTTTGCTGTTTCCTGGCCCTGCCGGACACCAGGCCGATGATCCCGCGCGGCAGAAACAGCGTCACCAGCACGAACAGCGTGCCGAGCGCGTAATACCAAGCTTCGGGAATCGTGCTGGTGAAATAGGTTTTGGCGTAGTTCACCAGAACCGCGCCGGCAGCCGCGCCGTAGAGCGTTCCGCGGCCTCCCACCGCCACCCAGATGACGACTTCGATCGAATTGATCGGAGAAAATTCGCTGGGATTGATGATGCCGATCTGCGGAACGTAAAGCGCGCCGGCGATACCGGCGAGCACCGCGGAAAACACAAAAACCCACAGCTTGAACGATTCCACGCGATAGCCGAGAAAACGCGTGCGGCTCTCCGCATCGCGGATCGCCCGGATCACGCGCCCGGCCCGCGACGCGACAATCATGCGGCACGCCAGGTAGCTGGCTGCCGAGCATGACCGCGGTAATCACCAGCAGGACGACGTGCACTCGGTCCGAGTGCAGATCGAAACCCAGAATGTCCTTAAAATCGGTGAATCCGTTGTTGCCGCCAAAGCCCATGTCGTTGCGGAAGAACGCGAGCATCAGCGCGTAGGTCAGCGCCTGGGTGATGATCGAGAGATACACGCCGGTGACGCGCGACCGGAACGCGAACCATCCGAATGCCAACGCCAGCAATCGCCGGCACGAGCATCATCATCAGCAAGCGCAAACGCAGAAATGGTTGAAGCCATACCAAAACCATGGCAGCGACTTCCAGTTGAGAAACACCATGAAGTCGGGCAGCACCGGATCGCCGTAGACGCCTCTCGGGCCGATCTCCCGCATCAGATACATGCCCATCGCGTAGCCGCCCAGCGAAAAAAAGGCCGCGTGCCCCAGGCTCAGAATGCCGCAGTAGCCCCAGATCAAATCCACCGACAGCGCCAGCAGCGCATAGCAGAGGTACTTGCCAACCAGCGTGAGTCCGTAGGCCGAAACATGAAACGGCGACGACGCGGGCACAGCCAGATTGAGGATGGGCACCGCAATGACGATCAGCGCGCAGGCGCGCCCAGAAACCATGCGGTTCCCGAATCTTTCCGCGCGCTGATCCACAACGTGTATTGGCGGCATGACTACTGGTTTTCCGACGCGCGGCCGGTTGGCGGGAACAGGCCGCGCGGCCGCGTCTGAATGAACAGAATCAGCGCGATGAGCACGAAAATCTTTGCCAGCACAGCTCCGGCATAGGGCTCAAGCAGTTCGTTGACGACTCCCATGGACATGCCGCCGACCATGGCGCCCCAGAGATTCCCGACGCCGCCGAAGACGACCACCATGAAAGAATCGATGATGTAGGACTGCCCCAGGTTCGGGATTGACGTTGGTCAACTGGCTGAGCGCCACGCCGGCGACGCCGGCAATTCCCGAGCCGAGCCCAAAGGTCATCGCGTCGACCCACTCGCTGCGGATGCCCATCGCTCTGGCCATGGCGCGGTTCTGCGAGACCGCCCTGATTTCCAGACCGATGCGGGTGCGCTTCAGCACCACCAGCAGCGCCGCGAAAACCAGCAGCGTGAAGATCACGATGTAAAGCCGGTTGTAGGTGATCGAGAGCGCGTCGTTCAACTGCAGCGTGCCGCTCATCCAGTTCGGCGTGTTCACCGATCGGTTGAGCGCCGTAAAAATCGAGCGCACGAGTTGCTGCAGGATCAGGCTGACGCCAAACGTCGCGAGCAGCGTCTCCAGCGGTCGCCCGTAGAGAAAACGGATGATGGTGCGCTCGATCAGGATGCCCATCAGCGCCGCAACCAAAAATGCCGCCGGAATCGCCACCAGAATCGAAATCTCGCGTGTGATTGGGCATCGCCACCTGGACCACGTAGGTCGTGTACGCGCCGAGCATCATCAGCTCGCCGTGCGCCATGTTGATGACGCCCATGACGCCAAACGTAATCGCCAGTCCGATGGCGATCAGCACGAGCACCGACCCGAGGCTCAGTCCAAAAAACAGCGTTTCGATGCCCGAATAAAACGTGCGCCACCGAGTGATGGACTTCACCGCGGACGCGGCGGCCTGCCGCACCTGCGCATCGCTTTCCGACATAGCTGCCGTCGGAAGATTGCTCGATCAAAGCCTGACAGTTTGTTCAGCACATCCTGGCGGAGGCTGTGGCGGAGCGTGGAGATCGCCGCGAGACGTGCCTGCGCATCCGAACCATCCAGAGCGGCGAGCGCCAGACCGGTGGCAATTTCCTTTTTGACTTTGGAATCGGTTTCCACAGCGCTCCGCTCGCGCAGTAGCTGCACGTTGCCTTCGTCCAAGTCCTGCTCGATGTCTCGTACCGCGTCCAAGCGGACCGACGCATCCGGGCTCGACAAGCCGAAAGCGAGCCAGCGTCGTCTGCAGGACGCGCCGCAAATGGTTGTTCGTGCCGATCTTGGTGAGATTGTCGACCGAGGCCGAACCGGCGTCTTTCAGCGTGAGCGGATCGATCAGATCAAGCGTTGTGGCATCCTCCTGCGCGCGCGTCTTGACGAGGAAAACCTTCTGATCGTCGTTGCGGAAGTAGAGGCGGTCTTCCAGGAGCGCCGTGAGCACGGCCTGGACGTTCGGATGGCCGCTCTGCGCCAGTTGGTCGATGATCGTTTCCTTGTCGGCGAACGAGGCGTCGCGCAATTCCCCGAGCGTCGCGAGAAAGCTCGCGTCGCTCGGGGATTGGGCGTACACGGGACGCAGCGCCTCCGGCTGGCGAGCAGCAGCAAAACGAACAGCCACTGCCCGCCAGGCCGAAGAATGGACTTCTTCATTTGTAGTTCTGTCCCGAGCACGTCTTGGTTGCCTTGTTGTAGTTACCGCACTTCAGCGTTACCCAGTCCGCCACGATGTCCTTGTCGGACGGGAGATAACGGGACCAGGCTTCGCCGGGCACCGTGCCGGTGGTTTTCCAAACCACGTCGAACTGACCGTCGGCGCGTACCTCGCCGATGTAGACCGGCTTGGTGATGTGGTGGTTGGGCAGCACCTTGGCGATGCCGCCGGTGAGGTTCGGCGTTTCAAGGCCCGGCAGCGCGGCGATCACCTTCTCCGCGTCCGTCGTTCCGGCCTTCTGCACCGCCTTCACCCACAGATTGAAGCCGATGTAGTGCGCTTCCATCGGATCGTTGGTGGTCCGCTTGGGGTTCTTGATGAACGTGTGCCACTTGTCGATGAACGCCTTGTTCGCCGGCGTGTTGATGCTTTCAAAATAGTTCCACGCCGCCAGATGGCCGACGAGCGGCTTGGCATCCAGGCCGGAAAGTTCTTCTTCGCCGACCGAGAACGCGACAACCGGAATGTCCTCGCGCCGAAATCTTCTGGTTGCCCAGTTCCTTGTAGAACGGAACGTTGGCATCGCCATTGATCGTCGAAACGACCGCAGTCTTCTTTCCGGCAGAGCCGAACTTCTTGATGGCCGCGACGCGCGCCTGCCAGTCGGAGTATCCGAACGGCGTGTAGTTGATGGAAATGTCCTCGGGCTTCACGCCCTTGGCCAGCAGGTAGGCCTCGAGAATCTTGTTGGTGGTGCGCGGGTAGACGTAGTCCGTTCCCTCGAGCACCCACCGCTTCACGCCGACTTCGTTCATCAGGTAATCGACCGCGGGAATAGCCTGCTGGTTCGGCGCCGCACCGGTGTAGATCACGTTCTTGGACGACTCCTCCCCTTCGTACTGAACCGGGTAAAAGAGCAAGCCGTTGTCCTTTTCGAAAACGGGCAGCACCGATTTTCGGGAGACCGAGGTCCAGCATCCGAAGACCACCGCGACTTTGTCCTTTTCCAGCAAGCTCCTGCGCCTTCTCGGCAAAGAGCGGCCAGTCGGACGCCGGATCGACGACCACGGCCTCGAGTTTCTTGCCGAGCAATCCGCCCTTCTTGTTTTGCTCGTCGATCATCATCAGGATCGTGTCTTTCAGCGTCGTTTCGCTGATGGCCATGGTGCCCGAAAGAGAATGCAGCACTGCCGACCTTGATGGTGTCCTGCGCCTGCGCCGTGCTGGACATGGCCAGCCCGGAGAAGGCCATCCCGGCGGCAAGCAGCAAGCCGGCGATACGCATCTTCTGTCATTTCATAGTTCCTCCTTGTAAGTTTCTGCACCGATCTTTTCTATCTCAATCGATTCCTCTTTCTGCGCCGACTAGTGGATCTGCTTGGAGAGCTGGAGCTGCAGGCCGAGTCCCGCCTCCCAGTAATTCCCTCGCACAGCGTTGAAGGTGGTGTATCTTGCCGAAGGCGAACACGCGAGCGTCGAACTGCTTCATGATGTAGCCGATGTTCGCCTCCGTGGTTTTCTGGCGGTAGCTCGGGATTCAGCAGCGGCGGAGCCGAAGTCCGCTCGGTGAACTCCGCGATGGCGTACTTGCCGAGGACTTCGAACTTGCCGATGCCGACTGCCTTCGGGAACAGGAAGGATGCAAGTCCGTAGCCGCCCTCGCTCTTGCAGGTAGTTCGCCGTCATAGCCGCCGAGCCTGTTGTAGTCGGGAATACTCGCTCTCGATCGTGAACGCTCCGCCGGTCATCACTTTTTTCTCCATCAGAAAGTCGACCGTGGTGGCCGTCTTGTGCGCCTGCACTTCCGTCGCACCGCCGATGGCCAGCAGGTTTTTATCGCCGTAGTAGGTGCCGTTCAGGTAGTAGCCGTTCTCCGGATCCCAGAAATCGACCTGCACGCGGCCGGCCCAGAGAACGCTCTTGTTTCCGGTGGCGGAACTGCCGTCGAACGCGCCGACGGAAGCTTTGATCTTCGCCGTGCCGGCCTTGAAGTCGCCCCAATAGGCGATGCCGTTGTCGCGGCCTTGAAAGATGAAGGGATAGCCGTCCTGAATGCCGTCGGTGTAGACCGCCCATTGATTGGAATAGAACGGGCCGTAGAGGTTGGCGCGATCGCTCGGGGGCAGGAAGCGGCCGAACCAGACGTTGAACATGGGCGAGGCGTGGAATTGTCCGACCGCGTCCAGCACGCCGATCTTGTTGGTGCCGCTGTCGTAGTCCGTATTGACCATGGCGCTGATGTTTTTGGTGATGTCGCCGCTGAAATAAAGGCGCAAATGATTCAAGCGCGAATTGATCGGTCGAGCTTCCGCCGGTCGGCTCGATGTGGTCATAGCTGGTCTGGATTCCCGCGCCAACCGTCAGCGAAGGTGTAAAATCCTGCGCCGAAACGCGGGAGCCGGACGCGATCATTAAGGAAGTTAGGGCAATGGCAGGCAAGGAACGTCGAACTACACCCGTAGCAGCTCGAATGTAACGCATGTACATAGATCCACCCTCTCAGTGTGTGCGGCGCGCAAAACGACGCCGCGTTTATTTTTTATTCGCGATCTCTGATGTGATGGGCGGCTGGGCCTGACACACTTGGACGCGGTGAGGCTTCGGTAGCAGCTTGGCTGACACGTTTGTTGACCGCGTGAATATGGGGTCTGCAGGAAACGAAGTCAAATTTGAATTTTAGATAAAGAGAATGTGAATATTCATTGCAAAATTTCTCGGCGAAGGATTTTTCTGTTCAAAATCAATTTCTCGCACTTCGACTGCAAACTCCGCAAGGCTCCCGTCCTCGATGACTTTCCTCCGCGTTGCATGCCTGAAAGGCCAAAACTTCCGTTTTATAACTGAAATCCTCCCAGATGATCGCTAGCTTGCCGGGCCCCAAATCCCACGCAAACCACCGATTGACAACAGTTTCGCTCCGGCATACGATTCGTCACGGCCCTCAATATTAAGTAACTGCTTGATATCCCAATGCGTCCATTGAGGGCGTCCTGGCCTTGGCCCAGCCGCCGAAGGAGATCAGCCGTTATGAAGAAGCGAACGTCGTATTTCGTACTTGCGGCAACCGCCCTTGCCGCCGTTCTGGCAATCGCCCGCACCGGCCACACCGCCGGCAAGCCCGCCGCGGAAATTAAAATCGTGTCTGACGATATTGGCGGAGTAGTGACCAGTTCCAAGGGTCCCGAAGCCGGCGTCTGGGTGATCGCGGAAACGAAGGATCTGCCCACCGGCTACCGCAAGATCGTGGTGACCGACGATCAGGGCCGCTACGTGATTCCCGAGCTTCCCAAAGCGAACTATGACGTCTGGGTGCGCGGCTATGGCCTCGTCGATTCGCCCAAGGTAAAAGCGGCGCCCGGCAAAATGCTGAATCTGACCGCGGTCATCGCGCCGGATGCGCACGCTGCGGCGCAATACTATCCCGCCGCCTACTGGTATTCGCTGCTGCACATTCCGCCCAAGAGCGACTTCCCCGGCACCGGCGACAAGGGCAACGGCATTTCCGAGCGCATCAAGGATCAGGGCGCCAGTGGATCGAGAACGTGAAGACCGACGGCTGCGAAGCCTGCCACCAATCGGTGACAAAGCCACGCGCGACGATTCCCTCCAGCCTCGGCGCGTTTGACACATCAGCTACGACGCCTGGGACCGCCGCATTCAAGTCCGCGCAGGTGGGCAGCTTCGATGAGCGCCGTGGCCACGCGCGTCGGCCGCAAGCGCATGCTCACCGAATATGCCGACTGGTCCGATCGCATCAAGAACGGAGAACTGCCGCCCGACGCCTCCGCGCCCGCAGGGCATGGAGCGCAACGTCGTCATCACCCAGTGGGACTGGGCCGGACCGAAAGAATATTTTCACGATGAAATTTCCGTCGATCGCCGCAACGTGACCTCCAATCCCAACGGCCTCGTCTACGGCGTGCATGAAGACAGCTCGGATTTCATCACCGTGCTCGATCCGGTCAAGAACACCTTCAAGCAAATTGCCGTTCCGTATAAGCCCGGACACTCCGATGGCCGAGCCCGAAGAACTGCTGAACCCTTCGCCGTACTGGGGCAATGAGCAGGCCGCCGTTTCCCACGCCACCGCGCACAGCCTGATGATGGATTCCAAGGGCCGCATCTGGACCGCCGCCGCGACACGCGACCGCGAAAATCCGGCCTACTGCAAGAAGGGCTCGAGCGACGAATCCGCGATGGTTCTGCCGATCAACAACAGTTCGCGGCAGACCAACGTCTACGATCCCAAGACCGGAAAGTGGGATCTGGTCGATCTCTGCACCAGCACGCAGCACCTGATGTTTGCCGAAGATGCCAACAGCACGCTGTGGTTCAGCAATCCCGGCGGCGACAACGTCGGCTGGCTGAATACAAAAATGTACGATGAAACGCACGACGCGCAGAAATCGCCAGGGCTGGACTCCGTTCGTTCTGGACACCAACGGCAAACGGGAAGCGCGACGACTACACCGAACCCGGCCAGCCGATGGATCCCACGAAAGACATGCGCCTCAAGGTCGGCTTCTACGGCGTCAGCCCGAGCCCGGCTGACGGATCGATCTGGGGCACCGTGCTCGGCTTCCCCGGCGCGATCGTTCGCCTGGTTCCCGGCTCCGATCCCGCGAAAACTTCGCTCGCGGAAATCTACGAAGTGCCGTGGAACAACCCGAAAGCCCCGGTGCAGGGATTCTCGCCGCGCGGCATGGACATCACGCGCGATGGCGTCATCTGGACCGTACTTGCCAGCGGACACTTCGCCAGCTTTGACCGCCGCAAGTGCAAGGGCCCGCTGAACGGCCCGACTGCCACCGGACAGCACTGCCCCGAAGGCTGGACGCTGTATCGCACTCCCGGCCCGAGCTTCGCGGGAATCACGGAATACGGCAGCGCTGACGCCAACTACTACAACTGGGTCGATCAGTTCGATACCTTCGGCCTGGGCAAGGACACGCCGATCGCCACGGGCAACGAGATGGACGCTCTCGAAGCGCTCGATCCGAAAACCGGCAAGTTCGTGGTGATGCGAGTTCCCGTACCCGATGGGCTTCTTCGCCAAGAGCCTCGACGGCCGCATTGACGATCCCAAAGCCGGATGGAAGGGCCGCGGACTCTGGTCCACCTACGCCACGCGCACTCCGTGGCACCTGGAAGGCGGCAAGGGCACGACCAGCAAGGCCGTAAAGTTCCAGTTGCGGCCCGATCCGCTGGCGAATTAATTCGCTTCAACAACACCGCAAACGCCCGGAGGCCGCAAGGCCATCCGGGCGTTTCTTTTTTCTGTACTCCTCTCGAACCGCGCCCGGCAAGCTCCCACCTGCTCAACCCAACAACCAGCGTAGTAACACGCGGCAGGCTTGCGCCTCACGTTCGCGATGAAACCCACCCGGACGCTTTTGGATGTACACTCGGATAGCAGGTAAAATCATGCAGACCGCCCCGCGCAAACGTTCGGTTGTCCCCATACGATCCTTGCTCTACGCGCTCTTCGCTGTGGCTCTTCTGACGTCGATATCCCGAAATTCTCAAGCGTTCGAACCCGCGCTCCAACCGGAACAGATCGAATCGGCGTACGCGCTTGGGCAAACCGGCAACCATGAGGAGCTCGCCAGTTTTTTGAAGCAGTATGAGCGCGATTTCGAATACCCTGCGGATCATCCGGTGGCCTACGTGCAATCCGTGGAATTTCAGACGCCATACGAACAAATCGTTTTGCGCAGCAAGCAGATGGGAGCGACTTATGACAAGTTCCGCGCCGCCGAGGACTACCGCGCAAACGCCAAACTCGTGATCGTGCGGGTTGTGGTTGCGCTGCGGATCAATTACGGCGGCCCGTTGCCGGACGCGGCCAGCTACGATGTCTCCGTGCGGCAGCAGAAATCGATCACGCCCCAGAACATAACCAACACCGTTCTCTGCGACCCGTACAGCCAGATCAACTACCCCTACTCCGTGAATCGCGACTGCTCTGTATATGCGCGCGAATTAGTCTTAAAGTTCGATGGCCGCGAATTTACGCAGGGGCGGGTCAGCATCACGGTCCGGTTGCCAAACGAGCAGATCCTGGAAACCAAATTCAATCCGGACGCCCTCAAGTAACTTCGCGGGGATCTTTCCAACTTCCGACATTCACCGCATTTAAAAATCGCTAAAGCTAGAGATACGGGAAAAAACCTGCCAGCATTGATTGGGAATCGAACTAGAAAGTTTCCGTGATGGTATCGCCCTTCGAAGGAGGAGGAGTCTTGGGTTTCGGCTTCACACCGGCGGCGACTTCTTTTACTACCTTAGCCGCCAATTTGCCGCTGTAGGGACATTCCGTGTCGTTCACCCGGCATTCGGAAAGCGTCAATTTGCATCCGCACGTGCAGCTCTCGGAATTCAGCCGGCGCAGCGCGATCTTTTTCTGCTCCGGGGTCAAACCTTTGAAGCTCACTCCCGGCAATTCCGTGGCATTGGCCGCGTTTCTCAGAAAAACCTGGCCCATGTCGATAAACGTCTCCACGCGAGCGTCCGTGGGCTGCCCAAGAGCGAATTGATCTCGCGACGATACCACTCGATCGGATACAGGCCACTGTGCTTCTGCACCACCCGCCCCTGCGTATCGATCAGAAATGATGTGGGCAGCGCCGGCACTCCTCCGTAGGCTTCGATCAACTGATCGGTGGCCATCACGATCGGGTAGTTCATTCCCTTTTGCCGCGCGAACTTCAGCACCGCTTCCGGGCGGATCCTCGTCCTCGGAGATTCCGACGATTTCCAGCCGGTCCCTGAAATTCCTTTTTCAGTTGCAGCAGCTCGGGAATTTCTTCGCGGCACGGCGGGCACCAGGTCGCCCAGAAGTTCACCAGCACCACTTTTCCCGGCCAGCCGGATTTATCGACGGTCTTGCCAGCCAAATCCACGGCCTCTAAAGGCGGCGCCGTCTCGGGATTCTTCACAAACCGGATCACCGGCTGATCGGAATCCTGGGCAGGCGCGGGATGTGCGGCAACTACGTAGGGAGATAGCAAGGATCGCGCGCCGCCAAGCAGCGCAAGCGCGGTCAAAGCCAGCAAAGTAAAGCGGGGTGTGCAGCGCGCAGCCATGGCAACTGGCTCCATTATGCTGTCGTGCCGGGCGCAAAACAAGCCTGGGCCGGCTGCCTGTCTTAGCTCCATAATTCTGTCACCCCTTAACGGCTACGTGAAAATGTCACCCTATGGAGACATTCACGTTGAGCCAGAAAGAATTGCAACGAGTGGCGGTGATTTCATCGTGCGTGAAGGGGGACCTGGCGTGTGCCAGAGCCGCCTCACTGCTCAACCTAACGCCTCGACATGTCAAACGACTCAAATCTCGGTTACGGCAAGGCGGTGAGGCGGCTCTGGCACACGCCAGCCGCGGACGACCCAGCCATCGTCGCCTGCCGCAGCGCGTGCGGGACCGCATCCTGCACTTGGCCCGCACCACCTATGCCGGTTTCAACGACCATCACCTCTGCGAAAAATTGGTCGAGAAGGAAGGCCTCTCGCTGGGGCGCGAGACTCTTCGCCGTCTGTTGCGCTCGGCCGGGATCGGCTCGCCCCGCAAGCGTCGTGCTCCCACGCATCGCCAGCGCCGCCTGGCGCGCGCTCGCGAAGGCGAGATGCTGCTGCTCGATGGCAGCCTGCACCGCTGGCTGGAAGATCGCGGCCCGCAGCTTACTCTGCTCGGTTTCCTGGACGACGCCACTCGCAAAGTTCCCGTCGCCGAATTCTTTCCCACCGAAGATGCGCGCGGCTATTTCCGCCTGCTCCACCGCCTGTTGCGCCGCTTCGGCGTACCCCTCAGTTTCTACGGCGATCGTCACAGCGTCTTCGTTCGCAACGACAATCACTGGTCGGTGGAAGAACAACTCGCCGGTCGCCGCGAACCCACGCAGTTCGGCCGCGCCCTGCAGCAACTCGGCGTCACCTACATCGCCGCCCAGAGTCCGCAGGCCAAGGGCCGCATCGAACGTCTCTGGGGCACGTTTCAGGATCGCCTCACCAGTGAATTGCGTCTGGCTGGTGCCTACGATCTGGACACCGCCAACCAGGTCCTGCGCCACTTCCTGCCCGACCACAACCGCCGCTTCGGTCGTGCGCCGCGCGATGCGGAAAAGGCTTGGCGTCCCGCTCCCGAAAATCTGGATCGCATCTGCTGCTTTCATCACGAGCGCAGCGTCAGCAACGACAACGTCGTGCAGTGGGACGGACGCCGTTTCCAAATCCCGCCCCAGCCGCAACGCTTCAGCTTCGCTGGGGCCAAAGTGCAGCTGTTGAATCTCTCGAAGGAAAGGTTTCGATCTATTACGCAGATACCAAACTCCATCTCACGGAGGATAAAATCCACTCAGAGGGGTGACATTTTCATCGGGCTGTTAGGGTGACATTTTTACGTTGCTACAACAGCCTGGGCCGGCTGCCGTCGCCGAAAAGGCGTCGCTGCCATTCTCTAGCGGCCTGCTCGCAGCCCCAGCACGCGACCGGCCCGACGCGTCCAGCATTTCCTCCCGCCCGTTTAAGTATTGACTTAATAATTGTGTTGACACTGCGTAAGGCTGGGAATATCGTTCGCCGAATAACCCTGGAAATAACCGCATTTCCATTTTCTGGAGGATTCACGGTGACCCTGCGGCACTGCCTGCTGCTGATTGCGTTCGCACTGGGAACGATTCTCGGCCCTGTCCCGCTGGCCGCGCATCACTCCACGGCGGAATATGACATGACCGCCCTGACCTCGGTCAAAGGTACGGTCACGCAATTCGAGTGGAGCAATCCCCACGCCTATATCCATATCACCGTCAAGGATGACCAGGGCGCAGACTGCCGAATGGGTCGGCGAACTGGCCAGCCTCGGCATGCTCTCCCGCGTGAACTGGAAGCGCGACACGGTGAAGCCCGGCGACGTACATTACCATGTACGGCAATCGCGCCAAGAACGGCAAGCCGTTGATGCGCCTCGACAAAATCGTCTTCGCCAACGGACAGGAACTTTCCGCGCAAGTGCGCTAGCGGGCGGATGTTTCCGGCGGCGCCACTCACCCTTCAATATGCGACGAGGAGATCGATGCAGAGAGACCCTTTCAAAATTTCAGTGATTGCTGCGGTGGCAATTTTGCTCGCGCTGCCGGCGACCTTTGCGCAGACGTCGCCCTCCCGCAAGAATCCGGCAACGCCCGGACCTCACCGGCGTGTGGATGATCGATCATTTTCAACCGGCGTTATTTCCCAAGGGAACCACTCCGCCCTTCACTCCATGGGCAGAAGCAAAATTCAAGACCGCCGATACCAAGGTGAACGATCCGAACCTGGCCTGCCTGCCGCACGGAATTCCCCGCCTGATGTTCGTGCCGCTGCCCATGGAGATTCTGCAGGTTCCGGACCGCGTGCTGATGTATCAGGAGGCTGGAAACCAATTACGCCAGGTCTATCTGAACCGCGATCATCAGCGCCGATCTTGATCCCACCTACAACGGAGACTCCGTCGGAAAGTGGGACGGCGCGACGCTGGTGGTCGATACGATCGGCTTCAACGAGATCACCTGGCTGGATCACGTGGGACTCCCGCACAGCGATGCGCTGCACGTCGTGGAGCGAATTCGACGCGTCGATCAGAACACGCTGGTCGATGATTTTACGATCGAGGATCCCAAGGCGTACACCCAACCCATCACCGCCTCGCAAACTTATAAGCTAAAACCAGGATGGGAAATTGCGGAATACGTCTGCGACAACAACAAGTACGTCTATCACGAGAAGTAAGTAGCACAGCCACTCCTGCCTGTGCGGTTTTTGCAATTGCGTGCGTATCTCGGAACAAAGTTCCAGAGACGAATTGGCGATAAAACCTCTAGCGCTTCACCCAAATTCTTATACAGCGATCTTCTAAAACAATTCGATCGCGCAGCCCTGCACATCGCAAAAACCGCACAGGCAGGAGTGCCTGTGCTACTTAAATCTACTTCCCCGCGACAATCTCTTTCGCGTGGCCCGTCAGACGCATGATGTGCAGGCCCGTGCCGGCGCGGTCGGCGCTGTAGATCAGTCCGCGATCGTCGATCTCCACGTTGTTCGTCTCAATCACTTTCTGGCAGGAGGAATTGATCTTGGGATCGCCGGGAGGATGACTGATTCCGTCCGACGGGCAGAACGCCATGGTGTACTTGTTCGGCGCGGGAATAAAATACGCCACCTCCTGCACCGCAAACGGATCGCGAATATCGAACACGCGCGTCCCGGCATTGAACCACGAAAAAATCGCCAGTTTTCCGTAGTACGGCGGATAAAACGATTCCGTCACCGCATGTGTGCCGAATCGCCCGCCCTTGCCGCAGTAATCGCCCGGATTTTCCGGCACGCGGAACGTGGAAATCGGCCAAGGCGTGGCTTCGTTGCTGATGTCCAGCAAAAACGCCAGGTGCGGGCCCGCGCGATCGCCGCTCGGCCCGGGGGAACAGTGATCTCCGCGTGACGACTCCGACGGCACAATCATCAGGTCCCGGGTCTTCAGCGCCGCGTGACCCTGAAATTCCGGGATGGGCTCGGCAAAGATCGGAAACGCCGTGTGCGCGCCCTGATCGGGAGACATCGTGAGATAACCAACTTGCGGCGCCAGCATTTCCTCCGTTGTCGGTCTCACCGGATTTTCAAAAGCCGTCAGCAGTTTCTTGCGATCCAGAATCTGGATTACGCCGTTGGCCCCGGTTCCATACGCCGCGTACACACGATTCTTAGCGGTCCCGGCCGAAATCATTCCGTGAATTGCGATGCCCTTCTCCACCCCTTCGTACACGGTGGCATTCGGCTGCTGGCCGATCAGACCGAAATCGCGGATATATTTCGGCTTGGCGGGATCGCTCAGGTCATAAATTTTCATGTGCTGGCCCTTCCAGCCTTCGGCCGGAGCGTTGGCCACCAGGTAAGCGATTCCCGTATCGCACTCCCACCAACTTTTGTGCGTGTGATCGAGGTCGCCCACAATCTGCGTCAGCTTGGTTGGGTGAGCGGGATCCGTCACGTCATAAAGTTCCTGCGCCTGCGAGCCCAGCGGGCGCAGCAGATACCATTTTCCTTTGCCGCCATGCGGCAGAAGATCTCCACTGCACACGCGCACCATCTGCGCTCCGCCGGCTTCCTCACCGGCCTGCGTGGAGCCCGGAATGTGCGCCAGGTATTTGGTCTTGGCCGGGTCAGTCACGTCCACGATGGACGTACCGTTGGGCTCGACCACGCCGGTCAGTGAATTCATGGCGCTGCCGGTATGGTGCCCGACGTAGGCAATTTCACGGTTGCCCTGCTTGATGATGATGGGCTGGTAGGCCGAACGTCCTTGCAGGTCGTTCGAGCCCGCAAGTTCCATATTCCACTGCGACTGCTGATCCGGCGGATTCGGCGCAGGTTCCTGCGCAGCCGGCGCGCCCGTCAAAGCGATCGTCGGGATGCCGGGACCATCCGGCGGCAGGCTCTGCGCCTTCGCCGGCCGGACCTGCAGGCTCGCCAGCAAAACCAAGAAAAACACAGACCAGTTCTTCAGCAGATTGCATTGCTTTCTCACGATTCCATTCCCCTTTTTCTCCGATGACTATCCGCTCGTTCCCCTGGAGAGGCCACCGCCAGAACCCACTCAATTTTGGCATCGCGCTTTAGAAAAAACGATATGGTTTTCGTCCCGCTGCGTCAACCCCATTTCCGTCCCTGGCAACTACCGCTCTTTCCGGTGGCGCATGCTTCAGCTTGCGCAACGACTATGAGCAATTCACTCCGCCGGTCAAATCGGAATAAAAATTCAACACCCGCAAGCTGAAGCTTGCGCCACCTGGCCGCCGGTGATTCGTGAGGATTCCTGCCCGCGCATCACGTCCGAAGGAATTCAGTTCTCCGTTTGCCGCGCGAAACATTAATGCGTCATGTCGAACAGGATGTAGTTGATCCCGATCCGGTAGGCCAGCGAAGTTTCGCGTTCCGGATACTGCGGGCTGTCCGCCCACTCCCAGGCGTCGCCCACGTCGGAGTTGTGGCAAATGGCCACCAGGATCCGGCCGCTGTCGTCGCGCACCGCGCTCCACCGGGGCACGATCATGTCGGGACCGTATGGCCGGCCTCCCCAGAGAAAGCGCGTGCCATGAATCTGGAATTTCTCGTCCAGGTCGTACATCACGTGGAAAATTTCGTCGCCGCTTTTCAAGTCTTCGATCGGCCGGCCCGGCAGGATCATCTCCAGCCCCCGCGCCAGCGATTCCCATTCGTAGTCGCCGTGCGTGTCGTCCGACAATAAAAATCCGCCGCGCAGAAGATATTCGCGCAACCGCGCGGCTTCGTTTTCCGTCAGATTCCACCCGTTGCCGTGCTCCATGTAAATCCATGGCCAGTTGAACAGCTCGTCGGAATTCGCATCGACCACCTGCTCGATTCCCCGCACGTGCAGGCGCGTCAGCCGTTTCACGCCCAGCGTGAATTGCCGGTCCGCCTTTGGATAATCCGCGGCCCAAAGATGGAAACGCCGGTACCCGCCGGTGTCGTCGCTCGAAGGAAAATGGAATCGCGCGAAAGCCCATTCGGCGTTGGCGTGAGCATTCGCCGCGAGGGGCGGCGCTTCGTCTTCATCTTCGTAAAGTCGTCCCTGGTAGGCGAACAGCGCCATGCTCAGGCCGGAGAGCAAAAGCGCAGAGGCTAGGGCGGAAGGAAGTTTCACAGAACGCCTCAACTCACTTTTACCACATTGCCGCAAAAGCCGAGCTGGTTTCGGTGGTTTCGCCGTCGCCGTTACTACGCGAGCGATCTCCAAGTCAGCTAAGGGAGGGTCCTTCCAGTCGCGCGGCGGCGGGCGGGACCTGCCCGGCAGCGGAAGGCGCGCGCTTGCGGCGGCGGAACCGCGCCTGGAAGCGATCCATGTAGAGATAAATCACAGGAGTCGTGTACAGGGTGAGCATCTGGCTCACCATCAATCCGCCGACGATGCTGATGCCCAGCGGGCGGCGCAATTCCGCGCCCGTGCCCGTGGCCAAGCGCCAGCGGCAATCCGCCGAAAAGCGCGGCCATCGTCGTCATCATGATCGGGCGAAAACGCAGCAGGCAGGCCTGATAGATCGATTCCTCCGGCGATTTACCGGAGCGCTCCGCTTCCAGGGCAAAATCGATCATCATGATGGCGTTCTTCTTCACAATGCCGATCAGCAGCACAATTCCGATGAGCGCGATGACCGTCAGGTCAATATGAAATACCAGCAACGCCAGGAGCGCGCCGACTCCCGCCGACGGCAGCGTCGAAAGGATCGTCACCGGATGAATGTAGCTTTCGTAAAGCATGCCCAACACGATGTAGACCGCGACCAGCGCCGCCAGAATCAGCCACGGCTGGCTGGACAGTGACGACTGAAAGGCCTGCGCGTTTCCCTGAAACGTCGGGTGCACATCCGACGGAAGCCCCATCTGGATCACCGCGGATTCGATTTCCTTGACCGCGTCGCCCAGCGCCACGTTCTTCCGCCAGATTGAAGGAGATGGTGATCGCCGGAAACTGTCCCTGGTGATTTACGGCCAGCGAAGTGTTCAGCGTTTCGTAGTGCGTGAACGCGCTGAGCGGGACCTGGGTTCCAGTGGACGACTGCACATATAGACCCTGAATCGCGTCCGTGCTGTTGCGGAACCCAGCGTCCACTTCCTGCACCACGTGATACTGATTCAGCTGCGTATAAATCGTGGACACCTGCCGCTGCCCGAAGGCGTCATACAGCGTGTTGTCGATTGCTGACGGCGAAATCCCCAACCGCGACGCCGTATCGCGATCGATGACCAGTGTCGCCTGAAGTCCGCGTGTCTGTTGATCGCTTGCGATGTCCCGCAGTTGCGGAAGCTGGCGCATCTTGGCCTCGACGCGAGGCGCCCACTGCTCCAAATCCGTGAGATTTTCGCTGGATAGAGTGTATTGATACTGCGAACTGCTGACGCGCCCTCCGACCGTTATGTCTTGATACGCGCGCAGGAACAGAGTGGCTCCGGGAACCACCGCCAGCTTGCGCCGCAATCGCGCGATCACCTGGTCCACCATCACTTTGCGCTCGCCAATCGGCTTCAACTCGACTTGAATGCGTCCGGTGTTTTCCGCCCCGCCGCCGGTGTTGGCCGAAGTGTTTTTCACCGCCGGATCGTTCTGGACGATATCCATGAATTGCTTCATCTTTTCTTGCATCGTCGGGAACGAAGTATCCTGCGACCCCAGAATATTCCCGACCATCAATCCGGTATCCTGCTGGGGAAAAAATCCCTTGGGGATTACGATGTATAGATAGACGCTCAGGCAAATCGTGGCGATCGTGAGCAGCAGCATCGCCGGCTGGTGCCGCAGCACCCAGCGCAATCCCCGGGCGTACACCGAGACGCTCCACTCAAACACCTTCTCACTGGCCTGGTACAGTTTTCCGCGTTGCACTCCCTTTTCCGATTTCAGAAAATGCGCGCACATCATTGGCGTGGTGGTCAGCGAAACGCACAGCGAAACTACGATCGCCACGCTCAACGTGATGGCAAATTCGCGGAATAGCCGGCCGATGATTCCGCCCATCAAAAGCAGGGGGATGAAGACGGCGATCAGCGAAATGCTCATCGAAAGCACCGTGAAACCGATTTCGCGCGATCCTTTCATGGCCGCCTCCATCGGCCCAATTCCCTCTTCGAGATACCGCGTGATGTTCTCGATCACCACGATCGCGTCGTCCACCACGAATCCGGTGCAGATCGCCAGCGCCATCAGCGACAGGTTATCGAGGCTGTAGCCCAGGATGTACATCACTCCGAAGGTGCCAATGATCGAGAGCGGCACTGCGATACTCGGAATGATCGTGGCCCAGGCATTACGCAAAAATACGAAGATGACCATCACGACCAGCGCCACGGTCAGCAGCAACGTGAACTCGATATCTTTCACGGACGCTCGGATTGTGGTGGTGCGATCGAAGATGGGGACCAGCGTGACCGACGGAGGAATGGACGCCTTCAATTCCGGAATCAGCGCCTTGATGCGGTCCACTGTTTCGATGATGTTGGCGCCGGGTTGGCGGCCGATTCCGATGACCACGGCGGGTTTGCCATTGGCATAGCCCGAATTGCGGAGGTCTTCGATTCCTTCCGTTACCTTGGCGATGTCGCTCAAGCGCACCGGCGCGCCATTCCTGTAGGCCACGATCAGCGGCGCATATTGCGGCGCTTCAAGCAGTTGATCGGTGTCCGACAGAACATAGCGATCGCTCGAATCCTCGATCATCCCCTTGGCGCTGTTGGCGTTTGCCGAGCGCAGCGCGGTTCTCACCTGCTCCAGGCTTAGTCCATATTGCGCCAGCGCGTTGGGATTCACGTCCACACGAACCGCAGGCTTCGCGCCGCCATACGTGTTGACCTGCCCCACGCCATCGACCTGCGATATTTTCTGCGCCAGGATCGAATCGCTCAGGTCGTAAAGATGGCTTCGCGGAATCGTGTCGGACGCAATCGCCAGGTCGAGAATGTCGGTCTCTGACGGGTTGATCTTGCGGTACCAAGGCAGGCTGGGAAGGTTGGCCGGCAGTTGCCCGGCTGCCGCGTTGATAGCCGCTTGCACGTCCCGAGCCGCCGCGTTGATGTCGCGGTCCAGATCGAATTGCAGCGTGATACTGGTGTTCCCCAGTTGGCTGCTCGAGGTCATCTGCGTCACGCCGGCAATGCGCCCAAACTGGCGCTCAAGCGGAGTCGCCAGGGACGACGCCACGGTTTCCGGGCTAGCGCCAGGCAACGAAGCGCGAACATAGATCGTCGGAAAATCGACGTGCGGGAGTGCAGCCACCGGCAGGAGGTAAAACGCTACTCCCCCGGCCAGAAGGATGGCGATGCTCAGCAGCGAAGTGGCCACCGGGCGTTTTATGAATGGCGCGGAGATATGCATAATCTGGTCTGGTTGAGACGCGCACGAGTCAGTCCCCGCGTGTCCCTCAACTCAATATCTTAGAGGGCCTTAACCCCGGTTCCGGTTACAAGAATTCGCAGCGCACAGCTGCAAGAAAGCGTCGCAAGCATGGCTACTCGGCCTGGCTACCAGATGATCCGAACGGGACGAATTTCGAGAAAGCAATTCTCACCGGTTCGGTTCCGTAGCGTTCCATGAATGCGCGGATGAGCATCCAATAAAGCGGCGCGCGAAAAAGGCCGATAAATTTTAATGGGACCGCAACCTGACGCAAATCCACACGTCTTAAATTAGCGGCCCTTTTGCGCCGCGCCGATTTGATTTCTCGATGGAGTCCATCCGCAGCGCGACTCGCGGACCGCGCCAGCTTAATGCAAATAAATCACTTACACAGGACCGGGCGCTGCTTGACCGATCAGATGGGAGCGCTCCCCGCAGGGCACCGCATTGTGTCCGGGGGCGCGCTACTTTACACTGCTCGGGCACCAATTTCAGGTCAACTCCACCTTAAAGGCGCTTTCCTTTGCAAACCGGATTGCTCCGTGAACCAGCGAGAAGAGGACTGATGCAGCCCGTTCAATATGACCTGGTGGTCATCGGCAGCGGCCCCGCAGGACAAAAGGGCGCCATCGCCGCCGCAAAACTCGGCAAGCGCGTGGCCATGGTTGACCGCAATGACATGGTTGGCGGCGTGTGCATTCATGGCGGTACGGTCCCGAGCAAAACGTTGCGCGAAGC
Source organism: uncultured Acidobacteriota bacterium (assembly GCA_963774805.1). Taxonomy (GTDB): domain Bacteria; phylum Acidobacteriota; class Terriglobia; order Acidiferrales; family UBA7541; genus Palsa-360. The sequence goes on along the minus strand of CAVZGK010000015.1, from coordinate 111,676 downwards.
CATACTGCACCTCACCGGATTCCGCCACCGGTCGTTCTATGGAAATGATTATGTGGTGAAGGATCGCATTTCGATCCGCGATCTGGCCGCGCGCGTCTCCCAAGTCGTCGAGCGCGAAACCGGCGTGGTGCGAGACCAGTTGCGCCGCAATGGAATCGACCTGCTCTGCGGCACCGCCCAATTTGTCGACGCCAACACGATTGAAGTCCAGGGCGCCACGGAAGCGCACTTGCTCCATGCCTCGCACGTGCTCATCGCCTGCGGAACGCGTCCCTCGCATCCCGATGATATTCCCTTCGACGGTAAAAAAATCATCGCCAGCGATCAGTTTTTTCAGATGGAGGAAATCCCGCGCGAGCTGATCATTGTCGGCGGCGGCGTGATCGGCCTGGAATACGCCTCCATGCTGGTGGCCATGGGCGTGGAAGTGACTCTTATCGAACAGAAATCCACGCTGCTTGATTTTGTCGACTCCGAAATCGTGGAGGCGCTGCGCTATCACATGCGCCGCCAGGGAGCGATTTTCCGCCTCGGCGAAAAAGTCACCGCCATAAACACTGACGAGCGCGGCCGCGTGGTCGCCAATCTCGAAAGCGGCAAACACATCCACGCTACTTGCCTGATGTACGCTGTCGGACGGCAGGCCAATACCGATCTGCTCAATCTGGACGCCACCGGACTTAAAACTTCCTCACGCGGCAAGCTGGAGGTCAACGAATCGTTCCAGACCTCCGTGCCCAACATTTACGCCGCCGGAGACGTCATCGGCTTTCCTTCCCTGGCTTCCACTTCCATGGAACAGGGCCGCATGGCCAGCTGCCACATCTTCGGAGCTCCCGCGGAAATGAGCACCGCGCTTCTGCCCTACGGGATTTACACCATCCCGGAAATTTCCATGGTCGGAAAGACGGAAGCGACGCTCACCGAATCGCACGTGCCGTTCGAAGTCGGCATTTCCAAGTACGAGGAGCTGGCCAAGGCCCAGATCGTCGGCGATCACACCGGTATGCTGAAGATTCTCTTTCATCCCGATACCCGCAAAGTCCTTGGCGTTCACGTGATCGGCGAGAGCGCCGCCGAAATCGTGCACATCGGCCAGGCCGTGCTGACCTTTGGCGGCACCATGGACTACTTCCGCGACACCGTTTTCAATTACCCCACATTTGCAGAAGCGTACAAAGTCGCAGGCCTCGATGGCCTGAATAAACTTTAAAGTGCGTCCTCCAGTAGCACAGGCTTCAGCCTGTGGCATTTAGTTCTTAAGCTCACCAGCCCGTGGGCGGGCGACTGTCCAACTCAAAGCCGCCCCGTTTGACGCCCAGTTCCCGCCCTGCTAGCTTTAATGTTTATGCCAACGTACGTTTACTCGCAGACCCTCGTCTGGGGACGTCCGGAATGAAAGTTCCTGCGTCTTCCCGAATCGCCTTTCAGGGCGAGCGCGGCGCATTCAGCGAAGAGGCCGCCGTCAAGCTACTGGGCGAGGAAATTCAACTCGTTCCACGCACGACGTTCGAACTGCTTTACAGCAGCATCGTGGACGGCGCGGCCGATTACATCCTGGCCCCGATTGAAAATAGCCTGGCGGGCTCGGTTTACCGCTCCTATGACCTGCTGATCGCCAGCAACCTGCACATCCAGGCCGAAGTCGTAATTCCCATCGCGCACTACTTGATCGGCGTTCCGGGCGCCGGGTTCGAAGGCGTCGTGCAGGTGTCGTCGCACCCAGTGGCCCTTGCCCAGTGCGAGCGGTTCTTTTCCAGCCATCCGGGCATCAAGCGCGTAGCAACGGATGACACTGCCGGCAGCGTTCGTGAAGTGATGGACGCGGGCGACGCGACCCGCGCCGGCATCGCCAGCAGGCGCGCCGCACAAGTCTATGGCGCCGCGATTTTGCGCGAGCACCTGGAGGATCATTCCGAGAATTACACGCGCTTCCTGCTTCTGGCGACTTCCGCGGACGTCGCCGAAAACGCCGACAAGCTTTCGCTGGTGCTGAATCTGGCGCACAAGCCCGGCTCGCTGTGCTCCGCGCTGAACGCCTTCGCGCGCCGCAATTTGAATTTGCTGAAGATTGAAAGCCGCCCGATTCCCGGCACGCCGTGGAGCTACTGTTTCTATCTGGATTTGCAGGCCTCGCTGAATAATCCGGAGACCGTCGCGGCCCTGGCAGAGCTGAAAGAATTTGCCGATTCCGTAAAAATTCTCGGGTGCTACCCGCAAGCAAAGGTTTAGAATATTCGGCGCGGATGGCCTTAGGTAGCACAGGCACTCCTGCCTGTGCGCTTTTCGAAACTGCCGATTGCGCCTGGATTCATGAACTGGCCAAAACCGCACAGCCCGGAATGGCTGTGCTGCGAGACCGTGTCTGCAACAGCGGAGCGCAAACAGGAAACAGCACGCGCTAAACAAGTTTCAGCATTAGAAATTGAAAACCCAGAAACGCAACAGGAGGAAATGTGAAGGTTTACTACGATAGAGACGCGGATATGAACGTCATCAAGAACAAAAAGATCGCCGTGATCGGCTTTGGCTCGCAGGGCCACGCGCATGCCATGAACCTGTCAGATTCCGGCTGCGACGTCGTCGTCGGCCTGAAGAGCACCAGCGCTTCGGTAGCGAAAGCGCAAAAGGCCGGACTGCGCGTGCTGTCCGTCCGCGAAGCGGCCCAGCAGTCCGACATCATCATGATTCTGGTGCCTGACGAGATCGCCCCGGCGCTTTACGCCAGCGAAATCGCTCCTGTGCTGCGCCCCGGGCAATACCTCGCGCTCGCGCACGGCTTTGGAATTCACTTCGGGTTCATCAAGCCACCCGCGGACGTCAACGTTTTCATGGTCGCTCCAAAGGGCCCGGGCCACCTGGTGCGTCACCAGTTCTCGCAAGGCGCGGGAGTTCCCTGCCTGCTGGCCGTGCATCAGGATCCCACCGGCGACACCAAGAAAATCGGCCTCGCCTATGCCATGGGACTAGGCGGCGCGCGCGCCGGAGTGATCGAAACCAATCTGCGTGAGGAAACCGAAACCGATCTGTTCGGCGAGCAATCCGTGCTGTGCGGCGGGCTCACTTCCCTGATTCAGGCGGGCTTCGAAACGCTGATTGAGGCGGGCTACGCTCCCGAGATGGCCTATTTCGAATGCTGCCACGAAATGAAGCTGATCGTGGACCTGGTCTACGAAGGCGGAATTTCCGAAATGCGTTATTCGATTTCGAACACCGCCGAATATGGCGACCTGACGCGCGGTCCGGTCGTGGTCGACAAGGCCACCAAGGAACGCATGAAGGGCATCCTCGCGGACATTCAATCCGGGAAATTCGCCAAGGAATGGATGGCCGAGGCCGCCGGCGGCAGCAAGCGCTTCAAGGAACTGCGCGAAGCCGGCCAAAAACACCCGATTGAAAAAGTCGGCGCTGAATTGCGCTCCATGATGCCGTGGATGAAGAAGAACCGCGTAATCGCCGAAGGCGCGTAGACGTTAGTGTGGCGCATGCTATAGCTTGCGGATCGGGATCGATGCACGGCAAGCGCCTTGCCATGAATCCCGGCAAGCTGAAGCATGCGCCACTATCTCAGCCATTCCAGCTTTCGCAGATCACCGGTCGCTGGTCACCATTCACAAGTCACATTTTTTCCGGAGGAATCATGGATTCGCGCCTCAGGCAGCACAGCAGCATCATCGTCGATGGACCGTCTCGCGCCCCAGCGCGCGCTTATTTCTACGCCATCGGCCTGACCGACGCGGACCTTGCCAAGCCGCTGGTCGGCATCGCCAACACCTGGATTGAAGCGATGCCCTGCAATTCGCACCTGCGCAAGCTCGCGGAAAAAGTAAAGGACGGCGTCCGCGCCGCCGGCGGCACTCCCCTGGAGTTCAACACCATCGCCATCAGCGACGGCGAAACCATGGGCACCGAAGGCATGAAAGCTTCGCTCGTCAGCCGCGAAGTCATCGCCGATTCCATCGAACTTGTCGGCCAGGGCTACATGTTTGACGCCATGATCGCTCTTGCCGGCTGCGATAAAACCATTCCCGCCTGCGCCATGGGACTCATCCGCTTGAACCTTCCCAGCCTGGTGCTCTACGGCGGCTCGATCCAGCCCGGGCGTTTTCGTGGGCATGACGTGACGATTCAGGATGTGTTCGAAGCCGTGGGCGCGCATGCGGCGGGAAAAATGTCTGACGCCGATCTGAAGGAAATTGAAACCGTGGCCTGCCCCGGAGCCGGAGCCTGCGGCGGCCAATTCACGGCCAACACTATGGCCACCGCCCTGGAATTCATCGGCCTGACCCCGATCGGCCTCGGCAACGTCCCCGCGACTGACGCGCGCAAGGATCAGGCGGCGTATCAATCCGGAGTTCTGGTGATGGACCTGCTTCGCAAAGGAATCACCGCAAAGCAGATCGTAACCCGCGAAGCATTTGAAAACGCGATTTTCGCCGTCTGCGCCACCGGCGGCTCAACCAACGCCGTGCTGCACCTTCTGGCCATGGCCAAGGAAGCAGGCGTCGACCTGCGGCTCGACGATTTCGGCGACATCAGCGCGAAAACGCCGCTGCTTGCGAATATGAAGCCCTGGGGCGACTACACGGCCGTTGATTTGTTCAATGCCGGAGGGAACGCGCTGGTGGCCAAGCGCCTGCTTGACGCCGGATTGCTGCATCGCGGGCAGATCACCACCAGCCTGAAAACTCTGGACGAAGAAGCCAATGCGGCCAAAGAACTGCCCGGACAAAAAGTAGTGCACGCGCTTTCCGATCCGATTAAAACCACCGGCGGCCTGATGATCCTGCGCGGGAATCTGGTGCCCGATGGCTGCGTGGTGAAAACTTCCGGCCACGAACAGCCGTACCATCGCGGCCCGGCGCGCGTCTTTGACCGCGAGGAAGACGCGATGGACGCCGCGGTGAAGGGCGAAATCAAAAAGGGCGACGTGATCATCGTGCGTTACGAAGGGCCGAAAGGCGGTCCGGGGATGCGCGAGATGCTCGGACTGACCGCGACGCTGGTCGGCCAGGGCTTAGGCGAACACGTCGCGCTCCTGACCGATGGCCGTTTCAGCGGCGCCACGCGCGGCCTGATGGCCGGCCACGCCGCTCCCGAAGCGGCCCGCGGCGGACCGATTGCCATCGTACAGGAAGGCGACCAGATCGTTTTCGATCTGGCGACCAAAAGCCTGCGCATCGAATTAACCGACGCCGAAATTCAGGCGCGCCTGGCGAAATGGAAAGCCCCCGCCGCGCGCTATAAGACCGGCGTGTTCGCCAAATACGCGGCGCTGGTGAGTTCGGCTTCGCTTGGAGCGATCACGACCGCGGACGTCTAGACCACCACGTGATCAGGGCGGAGCGAAGAAAAAGGTTCCGCGAACTTTCGCCAGCACTACACGCCAAACTGCCGAAAATGATGGTCCAGATGCTGGTATGCGAGCGTCGCCCATTCCAGCGGCGTCAGCCGCCCGAAAAAGAAATGCGGATGCTTCGTGCACACGCCCGGCCCGCCCGTTGCAAAGCGGTCGATTGCCTCGTGCAACCGCTGCCTCTCGACGAGGAAATCCCGTTCATCCGTCACCAGGCAACTCTTCTCGGTCATCGAATTGCGGCGCATTGGTTCGCCCTTCGCGATCAACGACTTCTTCGCCAGCCGCCCGAGCAGTCGTCCAAGGAAAATTCGCGATGGAGTTACCTTTCCCATCGCCATGTCCATCGCCGCCGAACAGTGCGCCAGCATCTGTGCTGGACTCATCTTCCCCCATTGCCTCTGGCTGTCCGCACTCAGCCGCGCCATTCGCTCTTTCACTTCTTGCACGTCGGCCGCGTCGAAAAGATTCTTCATACGAAAGACCCTCCAAAGATGATGAGCATGAACTTCCGTCGCGACACATTCCAGTATATCTAGAGCAGCGTTAATGCCGTAGGGCACTGGGTTTTAGTCTTTAAACACAGAACTACATAACGATAACACCGTTACTAGGAGGTACTTAATCCCCTTCAAAACGCCTCCGGCACAGGAATTCATCGCCCGTGATATAAACGGGCGACCCTGGCGATCCGCCTCCATTGCTTCCGCTCGAGGCGCGCTCAGATCGCGAAAACCACGGTTGGAGGAATTTCATGAGTTTATCCGTTGCTTGTGTCGGGCTCGGTCGCATGGGCTCCGGAATTGCTCGGAATATCCAGCGTTCCGGTTTTCAGTTAACCGTCTATAACCGGACGATAGAAAAAATGGAGCCGTTCCTCCGTGCAGGTGCAGTGGCCGCAAGCAGCCCCCGGGAAGCCGCCGCGGCCGCTGATATCGTGGTCACAAATCTGATGGACGACGCCTCAGTTCTGGGCGCAATAACAGGCGATAACGGCATTCTTGCCGGCATGCGTGCGGATGCCATCCACATTGGCACCACCACAATTTCGCCTTCGCTGAGCAAGCGGCTGCGTGAGTTTCACACAGCGCAAGGCAGCCACTATATCGCTGGTCCCGTGGCGGGACGCCCCGACGCCGCTGCGGCAGGAAAACTTTTCACGTTCGTGGCAGGAAAGCCCGAGTGGCTCGAACGCGCCCGACCCGTGATGGACGCGTATGCCAACCGAATCATCGTGGTGGGTGAAGATCCTGCGGTGGCCATGAGCCTGAAGCTCGCGGGCAATTTTATGGTCGCTGGCTTGATCGAACTGATTGGCGAAACGTATGTGTTTGCAGAGAGCCGCGGCGTCGATCCGTCCATCCTCACCGCCATGTTTAAGCAATATATGCCTGCCGCCTCGGAGTACGTCGACAGAATTTGCGGCCGTGATTTCGAGCGGGCCGGATTTACTTTGGACGGAGGCCTGAAGGACGTCACACTGATTCTCGAAGCCGCCGCGGAAGCCCATGCCCCACTTTCATTCGCAAGCGTTGTGCGCGACAAATGCCTCGCCGCGCAAGCTCGCGGCATGGGACAACTGGATTGGTCCGCGATGACCGAAACTTCCCGCAGTGACGCCGGCCAAAAATAGATGAGCGCCTGGAGAAACTGAAACCGTGACATCTCAGTGTGGCTTGGGTTTCAAAGAGTGGTCCCGCCTGAGACTATTTCCCCGGCTTTGTCTGAGGACGATCCTGCCCGCCATTCCATGCGGGAGAATCACTGGCGGGAAATGATTCCTTGGAAGCTTCCTCTACGGCGTCGTCGATCACAAGCTTCGGTTGCGGCTTGGGTTCGGGCTTACTCTTGGACCCGCGTTTGGTACGAGGCTTGGCCATGATTCGCCTCCCAATCGCATTCTTGCCACTTCCCCGCAGCATGTCAACTGAAGGCTGGCGAAGTCACTCCCAGATTCTGGGGGGATCGTCCTCGTGCATCATGGCTTCCCCAAGGCCGCGGGGACGGGCACCTTAACGGCGGTCCGTGTATCGGACTCCCGTCGGTCTAAGTCCTGATTCGCGCGGTCCAAAAGCCTACATTGAAAATATCCAAGACCACCGACGTTTTGCGGTTCATCAGAACGATATGGCCACCCACAACGACATGCTCGCAATCCGGCGGCGGTGGAGGCAGTATACGCACGATCTCCACGGGCGCAGGGCGCACATATTCGCGGTATTCGACTGGCAGCACCTGGTGCACTACCATTTTCTTTTCCAAACCGGGAGGCAATCGATCCTTTTTTGCTAAACCGGGAGGCAGGTGTCCCCGGTGGTGATCGTACCAGTCGTTCATTTGATCACGATCGTGCTTGGAATAGGAGTACGCAGAGTCGCGGTCCCCGCGATTGGAGTCGCTATCGCCTTGGCTGTCCTTGTCGTGTCCTTTTCCATGGCCCTTGCTGTTTCCCTGGCCGTAGGCCAGGTTTGAGCCCAACCCAAAAATCACAACCGCGCCGAAATAGAGCAATTTGCTGGCTTTCACGGGTACCCTCCGGCCCACCTTAGACTATGATCTTTAGGCTAGCGTGCTCGCCGGCAACAGACAAGGTGAGAGAATGCTATGCTTTCTTAAATACGACTGGGCCTAAAGTACAGGTAAGAGAAGCGCCCCATAGCGCTCCGCCAGGTTGGTTTGAGAGGAATTTCGTTCAATCCCGGATCAACACAGGAACGAGGCACAACAAGACCAATTACGGTTTGGTCCAGGACCTGACGTGCCGCGCCCGGACTTCGCTCTGGATGAATAAGCGTGATACCTTTCCGCATGCCGGAATAATCGCCAGAGGAGATTCCTGTGAAAAACAATCGTCCGTTTAAAGCTCCAGCGCGCCCATTCGTGAGGCTCGCGGCAATTTCAGCGCTGTTGCTGGCCGCAACTGCCGTGACCATGGCCCAATCGCTGGTCTTGAAGGAGCAAGGCAGCTTCTTTGTCGGCGGCCATAGCGTTTACACCAGCGCTCTGACCGGCTCGACCACCGGATTCCTCGGCACCGGCATCAATACGGGAAACATCACCGTCGACCAGATGTACGTGCAGTACCAAATTCCGGAAGGCGCGGACGCACACGTTCCGGTCGTGATGGTTCACGGCTGTTGCCTGAGCTCTAAAAGTTATGAAACCACGCCGGACGGCCGCATGGGCTGGAACGAATATTTTTTGCGGAAGCACCGCTCCGTATACCTGCCCGACCAGGTTTCGCGCGCACGCTCCGGATTCGATCCCACGGTTTATAACGAGATTAAACTGGGCAAGCGCCCGCCAAGCGACATGCCGGAGATCCGCACGGCCACACATGAAATTGCCTGGACGCTTTTCCGCTTCGGACCAACCATGGGAAAAGCTTTCTCCGACGAACAGTTTCCCGTGGAAGCGTTTGAAGAATTCGGAAAGCAGGTGATCCCGGACCTCAACGGCCAGCTCCCCGCGGTGAATCCAACGTGGACGAATCTCTCCGGCCTGGCCATCAAACTGAAGGGCGCGGTGCTGATGGGCCACTCCGAATCCGGCTTTTTCCCCGAACAATCCGCGCTGATCAACTCCGCGGATATCCGCGCGATGATCACGATTGAGACCGTGTGCCCCGCGATGACCTCTGAGCAGATTACGAAACTATCGAAAATTCCCACGCTGGTTGTTTTTGGCGATCATCTCGGAGACGTTCCATCCATGCCAAAGATGTGGCCGGAACGATTCGAATCCTGCAACCAATTCGTGAAGCAGATCAATGCCGCGGGCGGCGACGCCACCATGATGCAGCTGCCGAAATTCGGCCAGTTCGGCAACAGCCACATGCTGATGCAGGATAAAAACAGCAATCAGGTCGCCGATCTGATCCTGAAATGGATCGATGAACACGTCGAAAAAATGAAGTAGCACAAGTGGCACCGGCTTCAGCCGGTGGCTCTTCTTGCGGCCCCAGGCAAAACTTGCGGCCGTGGGTAAAACTGTCATTCTGAGCGAAGCGAAGAATCTCTCTCGGTTTGTTTGCCTGCACCTAGATCGAAGAGAGATTCTTCGCTTCGCTCAGAATGACACGACTCTGGCAGCGTTGCAGAAGCCTATAAAGCCGAGACCTCCGAAATTAAAATTGCGAGAGGAATTCTACTTCCCACCGGCCTGTGCCGTCTGCTTGGCCAACTCCGCTCGAAACGTCTGCTCGCGCTCGGCGATATAGCTCTTATACCCTTCCGGATCGACGAACGGATTCGCCTCGCCCGGCTTCAGCTTCGCGTACTTCGCTTCCATATCGTAGTAGTTGCCGTGCGCGCCGAGAAACACGTCGCAGGGCAGCGATTTCAAAACGCGAAACATGCGCTCGTAATCGGAAGCGATCTGCGGATATAGCGCATTGTTCACCAGCTTGTAGCCGGCATTCACATTGGGGCTTCCAACGATCACCACGTTGTAAGATTTTCCTCCGTCCGTCACGTTTGTCGTCCAAGTGGTCGTGCCTTTCGTGTGTCCCGGGGTCAGGTGTGCAATCAGCACCGTGCCGCCCAGCCGCACTTCGTCTCCATCATGCAGCACGCGATCCACTTTCACTGGCTGGTAGCGCGACGTGGGGTTGTCGCCGTACTGAAAATTTCCTTTTCCCCCGGCCTCGATCTCCGGCACGTCCGCATCCATCACCATGTATTTCGCGCCGGTCAGTTCCTTGACGGCCGCGCTGCCCGCGCAATGATCCCAGTGCGCGTGGCTGATCAGCAGAATTTTGGTGTCGCTGAATTTGAAGCCCAGTTTTTCGATGCTGTCCCGGATCAGGGGAACGGATTTTTCCAGGCTGCTGTTGATCAGGATATTTCCCTGCGGCGTGACGATCAGGTACGAGGCCAGTGCCTGGCTGCCGACGTAATAGATGTTGCCGATCACTTTGTGCGGCGGAAACGGAGTGGTCCAGTCTGGCGCTTCCTGTGCCCGCGCCGTCCCGGCAAACGCCAGCGCCAGCAAAACCAGCAGGATGTAAACTCTTCTTGGCATAGCGGTTCTCCCCTTGTGCGCGCGCCATCCCGCGCCTTGCCGGGCAGTCTACTCCAGATTCATCGTCCGTAACTTCAATTCTCAAGCACCCGCCTGACCGGCGGCCATCCATCCCGTGGCCGCGGGCGCCGCCGGATTTTCAGGCGGAAGAATCCTCGCAAACGCTCGTCATCCGGAATAAACTAGCAGCGCACGCGAATGGCGCATTTTTTGTCCGGCGAAATCTGCACCCGGGGAGGAGCTCTGTCCGCCAGCGTTTTCATGGATCACGAGTCAAAAATCCCCGCCGAACTGCAAGCCCTGCGCGCCCTTTGCCGCGAAGACACCCCTTCCGCGGACCGTGAACAAATCATAAAAGCCCTTAGCGCCCACTCTTTTGTCGATCCAGAACGGCAGGTGGTCTTTGAATCGGTGTGTCTGCTGCTGGCCCGGGGCGGGGTCTCGCCCGAGCGCCTGCGCGTCCATTTGAACAATCGCGGATTTCCCGACACCGACGTTGAAAAATATTTCCAGCCCGCGCCGCCGGACGATCCGCGATCCCGGCTGGAGCGCGACGAAATTCCAGGATCGGATCGATGACCGGACGGTTGAGCAGACGGGCGCGATCCGAACAGGGTTCCGGGAAACTGCTCGCGCTGATTGCCGCAGCGGCGGTAATTCTTGTAGGCCTGCTTTTTTACCGTGACGCGGCGAAACGGTTTGTCCGCGAATCGCTGATGCAGAGGGTCACATCAACCCACTACGAAATTTTGTGTCCCGTCGGAGCGCTGACGCAAGCCGCCATGACGGATTTCGCGACGCGGCGGGAGCCGCTCTTCACCGCGCTGGACAAAAAACTGGGCGATGCTGGCTCCAACTCCGAACTGCGCGTGATCTTCGATCCCGTGTTCCCCACGCCAGCTTTCGATTCGCGCATCCCGCTGCCGTATGCGGTGACCGGAATCACGATTCGTACCCGGCTCGTCGGAGACAATCCGCAACTGCCGGCGACGGCGGACGCAGAGGCCTTGCTGACGGTAGCTTGGGGCAAACACGGCAACCCACAGATCGCACGATGGGTGGCGCTCTGGCTGGTGGGCGACTGGCGCGGCTCGGAAGTCGGAATGGCCGCGGCCGAAGTGGAGCAGCGGCTGGGGCACAAGAACGTGGCCACGCTGCTCGAAAACCCAGCGGCGGAAATCGCTTCGCCCGAGGATCAGGCGCTGCTAGGCGCGGCGTGGATCAGCCAGATCGCCGAATTCGGCGGCACAATGGCGGTGCGGAAAGTCTACGCAGCGAAAATGGCTCGCCCGAACGTGGCGGCCATCACGCAAGCGCTCGGCACCACGCAGATGGAACTCGATCGCAAATGGCAGATGTGGATGTATTCCTATCTAGCCGGCATGCCCGCGGCAACGCGCGGTTCCGAGATGCAGATGCGCATGCCGATGGGGCAATGACGCCCCGCTACCCAGGTCATCCCCAAAATGGGATTTGTGGGTCGCGGCTGTGGGGCTCGGCTCTCAGTCGCGACGTACTTCGTCATGTCATTCTGAGCGAAGCGAAGAATCTCTCTTCGATTGAAGTACAACCACAGAAGCGCTCACAGATTCAGATCCGCGTATTTGTCGGCGGCGTTTCGTGAAATGCTTGCGGCGGATTTTCCCGAAGGCGCGGCGCTCGTCCACCGGCCTGGAATCGGCAGGCCGCAGGAAGAGCAACCGCCATCGCGCAGACGGTTCTCCAACACTTCGTGCCAAGACCGGCGAATCGCGATTTCGCCGCAGGCCGGGCAAAGCGTATGCGCCGCGCCGCTGCGGATATTGCCCTCGTACACGTAGTGCAGACCCGCGGCCAGGGCGATCTTGCGCGCAGCGTGCAAGGTTTCAGGCGGCGTCCTGGGCTTATCCTGCAGCTTGAAATCCGGATGAAACGCCGTGAAATGCAAAGGCACGTCCGGCCCAAGATGCTCAAAGATCCATTCCGAAAGCCGGCGGAGTTCGCGCGGATCGTCATTCAACGTTGGAATCAGAAGATTGGTCAGTTCGAACCACACGCGGGTCTCCGCCTTCAGCCACGTGAGCATTTCCAGCACCGGCTGCAAATGCGTGAGTGTAATCTTGCCGTAAAAGTCTTCCGTAAATGCCTTCAGGTCCACGTTGGCCGCGTCCACATGATCGTAGATATCGTGAAACGCCTCGCGCGTGACGTAGCCGTTAGTGACCATCACCGTGCGAATTCCCGCTTCCTTCGCGGCTTGGCAGATATCAATCACATACTCGCCCCAGATGGTCGGCTCGTTATAGGTGAACGCGATGGACGGGCAGCCGTAACGAATCGCCAGCGCAACGATATCTTCGGGAGGAATGTGCGTCGAACGCACCTGGTCGGCTTTGGATTTCGAGATGTCCCAGTTCTGGCAGAAAAAACAGCCCATGTTGCAGCCCGCAGTACCCAGCGAAAACACGCGTGTCCCCGGCAAGAAATGGTTCAGCGGTTTTTTTTCAATCGGATCGATTTGCAGAGCGGCGGGAGATGCGTAGCCCAGGCTGTAGAGTTTTCCACCCTGATTCACACGGATAAAACAGAACCCGGCCTGCCCTTCTCCGATGTGGCAGTGACGCGGGCAGAGAAAACAGTGCACGCGCCCGTCTGCCATGGGCTCCCACCAGCGCCCCTCATGTAGCGACTGCGTCTTCTGAAATATTTTCAGTTCGTTCATGGCTGCACGAACCGGATTCCCTACCAGGTTTTTCTCTGCCTCTGCGCGCGCCAGCGTTCGCGCGTCCACGCCAAAAACTTCGTCAATTGTTTTCGTTCACTGCGGATCAGCCGGAAGAATTCACCCGGCCCAAGCGCGTGCATGTCGCCGCCAAAAAAAGTTTCCAACCGCCAGCGAATGTAGGGGCTGGCCCACGGACGCAACCGGTAGCCTTTGGCCGTAATCCAGTAGTATCGCAGCGCAGTCAGCATTCGGCGGACTAAGTCCAGCCTTCGCGCTGGCGCAGTTCCGTAATGTGCGCGACGTGATGGCGCCCGTGCCAGGCGTAGTGGTGAATCAGATTGTCCAGGGTCATCACTCCAGCCACGGGATGCCGCAACGTGCGCGCAAAATCAGGCAATTGCAGCGAACGCAGCAGAACATCCCACCGCAGATGCAAAAATTCCAGCAACGCCACGGAAACTTCCACCGGCGTTTCCCGCGAGTCCGCCAGTTCCGCCCACAATTGTTCCTCGTACGGACGAATCGTGGGCTCATCCTCGGTGAGCGCGAGTTTCATGCGCGTGTAGGCGTTCATGTGGCTGTCCGGAATGTGGTGCGCCACTTGCCGCACAGTCCAGCCGCCCGGCCGGTAAGGCGTATCGAGCTGCCCGCCGGAAAGCCCTCCCACCGCGTCTCGCAGCCTCCTCGGGGCCTCCGCGATTTGCGAGATGGCCTCAGCGCGCTCCCCTGGAGTGAGCAAACTCTTCGCTTCGTACTTTCCGATGGGGTAACGCAGATCCATGGGAATTCCCTTCCTCGCTCGTGCACCGCTCGGCGTTGCCCTTATCGATCCCTTGTTCGGCAGTTGTTCGGCCGGTGTTCGGCAGTTGTTCGGCCGGCCGCCGGGCGCAGCACCAGTGTAGCGCAATTCTGCCGGATGGCGCCTCCGGCCGAGCATCTGGAAGCGGAAAAACTGCCCAGGCAGCCGGCATATGCCACGCTTGAATTTTCTCGCTCAGGGGAGTAGCGTGGATTTTGCCACGCCACACCAACACGTCCCTGCATCTGCTCGCAGAGAAGGAGAATCGAATATGGCAACAACCGCATCCGCGCCGCTGCTGAACCAGAATGTATCCAAATTTATTTCCAAAACGCACAAAATCCTGATCAACGGCAAATGGGTGGAAGCCGCCTCAGGCAAAACGTTTCCCACTTACAATCCGGCCACGGGCGATGTGCTGTCCCGCGTTGCCGAAGGCGACCAGGAAGACGTCAACCGCGCCGTAAAGGTCGCGCGCACAGCTTTTGACAGCGGCCCGTGGGGCAAGATTACTCCGTCCGAACGCGGGCGCATGATCTGGAAGCTTGGCGACCTGATCGAAAAACATCTTGAAGAGTTTGCGCAGCTCGAATCGCTGGACAACGGCAAGCCGCTCACCGTGGCGCGCGTCGCGGACGTGCCGCTGGCCGCGGACATGTTCCGCTACATGGCGGGCTGGGCCACCAAGATCGAAGGCAACACCATTCCCATTTCCTCGGGCGGCGGAAAGACTCAGTTTCTCGCTTACACGCTGCGCGAGCCGGTGGGAGTCGTCGGCGCAAATCATTCCCTGGAATTTTCCGCTCCTGATGGCCGCCTGGAAACTCGGACCGGCCCTCGCAACCGGCTGCACCGTGGTGCTGAAGCCCGCGGAGCAGACTCCGCTCAGCGCGCTGCTGCTCGGAGAACTGATCGCGGAAGCCGGCATCCCCGACGGCGTCGTGAATATCGTTCCCGGCTACGGCGAGACCGCCGGCGCAGCGCTCTCCTCGCATCCGGAAGTGGACAAAGTCGCCTTCACCGGATCAACGGAAGTCGGCAAACTGATTTTGAAAGCCGCCGCCGGAAACCTGAAAAAAGTTTCGCTGGAACTGGGCGGGAAATCACCCAACATCGTGCTGGATGACGCCGACGTCGACTCCGCAATCCCCGGGGCCGCCAGCGCCATCTTCTTCAATCACGGCCAGTGCTGCTGCGCCGGCTCGCGGCTTTTCGTCGAGCACGAAATTTTCGACAAAGTCGTGGAGGGCGTAGCGAAATACGCCAGCGACATCCGCGTCGGACCCGGGATGGATCCCTCCAGCGACATGGGACCGCTGGTTTCCGAAGAACAATTGAACCGGGTCTGCGGCTATCTGGAATCGGGCCTTTCCGAAGGCGCCAAGGCCGTGACCGGAGGATCGCGCGAGGGAACCAAAGGCTACTTCGTGAAGCCGACGGTCCTCGTCAACACCAACGACAAAATGAAAGTGGTGCGCGAAGAGATTTTCGGCCCCGTGGTCACCGCGATTCCCTTCCGCAACATCGAGGAAATCGCCGCGCAAGCCAACAACTCCAACTACGGCCTGGCAGCCGGCGTGTGGACCCGCGACATCAAGAAAGCGCACAAACTCGCGAGCCTGCTGCGTGCCGGAACGGTGTGGATCAACTGCTACAACGTGTTCGACGCGGCGCTGCCCTTCGGAGGATACAAAGAATCCGGCTGGGGCCGCGAAATGGGCCACGAAGTCCTCGAGCAATACACCGAGGTCAAGGCAGTCTGCACGCCGATCTCGTAAAGCGGCGGGCAACCAGTCTCACTTCAAATTAAAAAAGGGCCGAACAGTTTCTTCGGCCCTTTTTTCTTTTCAGCAAAATCTACAGCCCGCCCGTGGGGCATGCTTTAGCTTGCCCAGTCTTGAAAAGAGGCCCGCAAGATCCGGAATGCGAATAAACGCCGACTCCAGACGGCCCGAGAGTCCACAGAAAAAAGGATTTGTCATTCTGAGCGGAGCGAAGAATCTCTCTTCGATTTGAGTTGAGGGCAACCAAGGAGAGATTCTTCGCTCCGTTCAGAATGACACCGGCGTAGTTTTCTGAATGAACAGTACCGCCCTATTCCCGCGCGCGCACCCAGATCCGGCTGGTCGCCGGCTTTCCCAGATGAATGGTCCGGCTGCCCACGGACAGCGTCATCGTCTCGTCGTACTCGCGCTTCTTGATGCGAGCGTACGCCCCCGGGTGCAACATAAGGCCAGAAAGAAACTTCAAGAACTCGGGATCTTTCTCATAAACACACAAAACTTCCACCGACTTGCCCGTAGCCACTTCGCAAAGCGGCACCGCGCCATGCTTGCGCCGCAATTTCGCGAGCCCACCCTGGAGCGGCACGCCGTGCGGGCAGAATCCCTCCGCACCAAAACGCGCCAGCAGCAGCTTCTCCACTTCCGGAGAAATTCCGTGCTCCAGGCGCTCGGCTTCATCGTGCGCGCGAGTCCAGTCCAGGCCGATCACTTCGGTGAGCAGTTTTTCGGCAAGCTGGTGGCGCATCGCCAGGCGGTCGGCGAGGCTGCTGCCCTTGCGCGTCAGCGAAATTCGGCCGTCGCGGCGAACGACAAGCAGGCCGTCGCGCGTCAGCCGCTTCAGCGCGGCCGTCACCGCCGGCGGCGTGACGCTCAATTCTTCAGCCAGCCGCGCGCTGATCGGCTCGTGCTCTTCCTGAACCATCTCCCAGATGGCCTTCAGGTAGTCTTCGCGCGACACGCTGGTTTTTTCGCGCGGCATGAATCTCCTTTTCAAAAAACGTCAAAACATTTGCGGCGCTCGCCTTCAGCCGGACATTCTTTCGTTCCCGCAATGCCGCCCTGAAAGTGCCCTACAAACTGCCGGACGAGTCTACCTTTTCGCGCAGGCGCCGCGCCAGATCTTCCACTCGCGCCTCGATTTGATCGCGAATATCGCGATAAACGGCAAGGTTGAACCCATACGGATCGCCCACGTCCCAATCTTCCAGGCGCTTCAACGGCTCCGTAAAAATCTTCGCACCCGGCCGGCCCGTCATGTTGATCACCAGGTCCGCGGCGGACAGGTCTTCGGAGCGCAGCGGCTTGGAGTTTTGCCCGGCAGCCGATATTCCGCGTTCGCGAAGCACATCCAGCGTGGTGTGAGGAATTTCACCGAACGGCACCAGCCCGGCGCTGGAAGGCTCCATGACGTCAGCCGCCGTGTGCTTGGCGAGGGCCTCAGCCATCTGGCTGCGGCAGGCGTTGCCGATGCAGAGAAACAAAACTTTAGTGCGCGGCGCCATGAACCGTCATCTTTCCGGGCTGGAATTCCAAGTAAACAGAATGACACGGATTTTCGCATCGCTCAAGAAGGCCCCCAGTAGCACAGGCTTCCGCCTGTGGGGGTCTGTAAGACCTAGGCGCGGAAGGCTTCAGAGGCTAAACAGGCTGCGGAAAAAGTCTCTCGTTTTGTCATTCTGAGCGAAGCGAAGAATCCCTCTTCGATCTAAGTGTCAGCAAAACGAACCAAGATAGATTCTTCGCTTCGCTCAGAATGACATTTTTTTGAGTTTTTCTGCGTTCTGTAAAGCGACGTTACGGTGCACGCTTGACGGCACGGCTTCAGCCGTGCCTTCAACTCAGCGGTTCCACGCGGCTTCAGCCGCTGGCGATTGGGAGATCGCGTGATCAGGAGAACTTTTCGGCAAGAATTAAATTCGCAGCCCGCGCAAGCTAAAGCGTGGTGCGCCACGCGTTGCGACTATCGATCTGTGCGGGAGCCAGCGGTCTTTATGGGAGAAGTCTGCGTCGCCGGCAAGTTTCCTTTCGTGCCGGCGAGTTGCAGGAAATACTGATGGACTGTCGAGTCGCTGGTCAGCTCCGGGTGGAACGTGGCGACGAGGATGCGGCTCTGGCGAATCAAAACCGGCTGGCCTTCGGATTCCGCAAGCACCGTCACGCCGGGCCCGATCCGCTCGATGATCGGAGCGCGAATGAAAACCATTTCAACGGGTTCGGGAGAGATTGAGGTCGCGCCGTGTCGCACTTCGCTGGCGAGTTGCCGGCCGTAACCGTTGCGGATGACGGCGATGTCGGCCAGGCCAAGGGATTCCTGATCGGGATTGTGAACTTCGCGCGCTAGCAATATGGCTCCGGCGCAGGTGCCGAAGATCGCGCCGCCTTTTGCGGCGTGGGCCCGCAGGCTCTTATCGAGGCCTTCTTCGACAAGGAATTTCCACTGCGTCGTGCTCTCGCCGCCCGGAAGGATGACGGCGTCCACGCGGTCCAGATCCCGCGGAGCGCGCACGAATACGTACTCGACACCCAGGCGCTCCAGGGTGGCCGCGTGCGCTTCAAAATCGCCTTGTGCCGCGAGAATTCCGATTTTCATGCGGTAACTTGCGCTCGAGCGCCGGGAGCGGAGCCAACGGTGACCTTCACGGCTCCGAGGCGTTCATATTCCAGGTTGGCCGCGATGCGGCCGGAGAGTTCGCGATTGGCAAACCGTTCCACCAGGTACAGCGCCAAGTCGATTCCCGAAGTAACCCCGCCGGCGGAAATGATGTTGCCGTCGTCCACCACGCGCGCGGAAACAACCTCGGCGCCGGAATTTCGAAGTTCCTCAAGTGCGCTATGGTGCGTGACGGCGCGACGTCCTCGCAGCAAACCCGCAGTGGCTACGAGCATCGCTCCCGTGCAGACGGTTGCCAGAATTGTTCCGTCACGATGGAATTTCGCAACGGCCGCGGGGATAACTCCCCGCTGGGCTTCCGCCCACGCGCCCTGCGGTGCGCGTTTCCCCCAACCTCCGCCGGGAACAATCACGATGTCCGGGCGTCCCGCGGAACCCAATGCTCCGTCCACGCCAAAACGCAACCCGTGGCTGCCGGAAACGTCTGCCGACCCATCCAGCGAGACGACACGAACCTGAAAATCCGCGCCGGCCACTGCCGCGCTGCGCAGTACTTCCAGTGGACCGATCGCGTCGAGTTCGTCTACTCCGGGGAAAACAAGAATCTCGATCAGCATTCCGAACTCCTACCAGCCGCGCGTTTGCAGCAAATCCTTTTCGTCGATCTGGCGGATATCCAAACCGCGCATGGCCTCTCCCAGTTCTTCCGAGGCTTCGAGGACAATTTTGGGATCCTGATAGTGCGTCGCGGCTTTCACGATGGCCTTGGCGCGCTTTTCCGGGTCGCTGGACTTGAAAATTCCAGAGCCGACAAAAACCGCTTCGGCCCCCAGATGGCGGACCAGCGCGGCGTCGGCGGGAGTGGCGATGCCACCCGCGGAAAAATTCGGCACTGGGAGTTTTCCGGTGTTGGCGACCTCACGAACCAGATCGAGAGGCGTGCCCAGTTCCTTCGCCACGCGCATGAATTCGTCGCCGCGCAGTATCGTCAGGCGCCGCATCTCGGAAATGATGGTGCGCATGTGGCGAACCGCTTCGACAATGTTGCCGGAACCGGCCTCGCCCTTGGTGCGAATCATCGCCGCGCCCTCGGCAATGCGCCGCAGCGCCTCGCCCAGATTGCGCGCGCCGCAAACGAACGGCACCTTGTAATCGTGCTTCCAGACGTGATTTTCCTCGTCGGCGGGCGTCAGCACTTCGCTCTCGTCGATGAAGTCCACTTCCAAAGCTTCCAGCACGGAAGCTTCCGCGAAGTGGCCGATGCGGCATTTGGCCATCACCGGGATACTCACGGTATTCATAATCTCGCGGATAATTTTTGGCGACGCCATGCGCGCCACGCCGCCCTCCTTGCGAATGTCGGACGGCACGCGCTCCAGCGCCATCACGGCGCAGGCTCCGGCATCTTCGGCGATGCGCGCCTGTTCGGCGTTGGTCACGTCCATGATGACTCCGCCCTTAAGCATTTCGGCCAGGCCGACTTTCACGCGCCACTGGTCGCCGCCAAAATTTCCGTTACTTCTCGTCGGTACAGTCATTCCTTTTCTCCTTGCTCGATTTCCCCGGTGGCCGCGGGATTCAAGTCCGCATGGCAACTCGGTTTCGATTCGTGTAGCGCCCGCCTTCAGGCGGGCTTTCCGGCGCGATTCCCATCGCGTCGCGCCCGGTACTTCTCCCGGTCGATCACCACAAAGCGGCCCTCGCCCCGAGCCAGCAACGCTCCCGCAGCGGTCCGAATCTCCCCTTCATGATACAACTGACGGCCATCGCGGCGGGTCACAAATCCCTCCACCACGATTTCCGCGCCGGCCGGGATCGGGCGCTTGTACTCGACGCGCAATTCGGCCGTGACCGCGTGCTCCGAGTGAAAGCGGGCGGCTTTGCCCATGGCTTCGTCCAGCAGCAGGGCGATAATCCCGCCATGCAAAAAGCCCGAACCGCCCTGGTATTCCTGGCCCAGCCGGAACCGACCCACGATACGCTGCCGCGCATCATCCTGCTCAAATTCCAGTTTCATCCCGCGCGAATTTGCACCGCCGCAGCCAAAGCAGGGATTGTCGAGTTTTGCTTCGAGTTTCATGTGACTCGCGTGCCCGCTCATGGCAGGCTTCGAAAAAAGTGCGTTGTCATTCTGAGCGCAGCGAAGAATCTCTCTCCGATTTACGTGGAGGCAATCGTGCAATCGAAGAGAGATTCTTCGCTGCGCTCAGAATGACAAACTTTCAAGCAGCATCCGACCTCGCACGTGCTACGCGCACGCCACCATCGCGCCGCGCAGTACCGTAATCGCATGGCCGGACAGGAACACGCGGTCTCCTTCGCAGCGCGTCCGCACATAACCGCCGCGCGCGGAAGCCTGATACCCCGTCAGATTATCCCGCCCCAGCCGCTCCTTCCAAAACGGGCCGAGGCAGCAGTGCGCTGAGCCTGTAACGGGGTCTTCATCCACTCCCGCGCCCGGAGCGAAGAATCGCGAAACGTAATCGTAGTCGGAACCGGTCGCCGCGCTCGTCACGATCAACCCGCGCACGTCCAGGTGCCCAATTTTGGTGATATCCGGGCGCAGCGCGCGCACCGCAGCTTCGTTCTCCACTTCCACCATGCAATCGAAGCGCGTGCGGCCTGCGATCTTTATCTTCAATCCGAGCGCCTCTTCCAACTCCCGGCGCACGCTGGGATCCGGAGTCAACGGCGTGGCCGGAAAATCCATCTCGATCAGGGAATTCTTTTTTCTGGCACTCAGCACACCGGACTTGGTGTGAAAAATCGCCGGCTGGTCCGCGCGCAAATGCCCGTCCTCCCAGAGAACGTGGGCGCTGGCGAGCGTAGCGTGCCCGCACAAAGCCACTTCGACCGCAGGCGTGAACCAGCGCAGATCGTAGCCGCCGTCACGCTTCACCAGAAAAGCCGTCTCCGACAAATTCATTTCCAACGCGACCAGCTGCATCCAGGCTTCTTCGCCCGGCTCTTCCAGAATGCAGACAGCTGCCGGATTTCCGGTGAATGGCCGTTCGGCGAAGGCATCGACTTGTGTAATGTTCAGCGCCATCTTTTCATTCTCTTCTCGATTGGCAACTTCCTTTTGCCTTTTTCGCAGGCACCACGCATCAATATCCCAGGCCTCAATGGCCAAGCCCCAATGCCCGGCTCAGACCAGCGCCACCCGCGATACTTCCGCGCGCCGCACGCCCCGCTGGCGCTTGCGCATTTCGCCGCGCAGCACTTCGGCCAGCGTGGCGATTCCCCGTGTGATCTCGCGCTCGGCCACGCCGGAGAAGCCGATGCGCAGCGTGTTCGGTTGCGGGTTCTGAAAATAAAAGTATCGGCCCGGCGCGAACACCACGCCGCGCTCCCGGGTGTGAATCAGCAGTTCATTCGAATCAAATCCCGGCGGCAGTTCCAGCCAAACGCACATGCCGCCCTCAGGACGCGTCCATTTTGTGCCGGGAGGCATGTGATGCGTCAGGGCCTGATCGAGCGCCGCCAGGCGCGCGCTATAGGCCTTGCGCGCCCGTTCCAGATGGCGGCCCAGATGCCCGCGGCGCACGTATTCCGCGAGGATGGCTTGCGCCAGGTGTCCCGTGTGCAGGTCGGTGGTTTGCTTCACCAGCCGCAGCCGCTCGATCACGTTCGAAGGCGCGACGATCCAACCCACCCGCAATCCTGGGAACGCAATTTTCGAAAAGCTGTCGATTTGTATCACTAGATTCGAACGGTCCAGTTGCTTCAGCGAAGGCACACGCTCTCCACGCGAACGCAGCCGCGCGTAAATGTGGTCTTCAATGATCGGCACCTGAAACCGCGCGGCGATTTCCAGCAGGCGGCGCCGCGCGGCGACCGGCAGCGTGGTCCCGGTCGGATTATGGAAATCCGGAGTGAGCACCATCATTTTCACGCGGTTCTGCATCAGCACCGCTTCGACGGCTCCCACGTCTACTCCCGGCGTGCTGCCCGGTCCGGATTCTGTCTTCACCGGAACGCCCAGAATCCGCGCGCGCGCTCCGGTAAAAACAGCCAGGGCTCCGGGATACATCGGGTTCTCCAAAAGAACAGTGTCGCCCGGGCGCAGAAATGCCTTGCACAGCAGATCGAGCGCCTGCTGGCCGCCATCGCTGATCAAAAGATTCTCTTCCCCTACTTCGAAACCCTCGGCCCGCAGCAGCGCCACGAGCGCCTGCTTCAGCGGCGGGTATCCGCAGGACGCGCCCATTTCCAGAATCCGGCAGCCCTCGCGCTTCCAGACGGCATTCGAACACTTGCGCAATTCCTCGATGGGAAAAAACTGCGACGCCGGCCGCGCCAGCACAAAAGAAATCGCGTCGCGCGAAGAGGATTGTGTGAGCCGGCTAAGGAACTCCTCGCCCCGCTCATCGGCGAACAAGGATTCCCAGCGCAAATTTCCGGTCGCGGATGTGGGATGCGGAACCTCGGAAATCTTCCGCACTGCGGCCTCGCCGCGAATGAACGTGCCGCGCCCGACATGCCCGCTGATGAGCCCCTCGGATTCGAGTTCGGCATAGGCGTTGGCGACAGTGGTGCGGTGCACGCCCAGTTGCGTGGCCAGTTCGCGGCTGGCGGGAATGCGCTCGCCGGGGCGCAGATCGCCGCCATGAACCAGGGCGCGAATCTGGTCGCGCAGCTGGATATACAGCGGCACATGGCTTCCGGGTTGGAGTTGGAGCGGAATCATTGGCTCTCCCAATCAGGCCAACTTATAGTATCTATTTCCGATGTATAGAGCCAATTTGTCTTTTTCGAAAAAAGTAGCACAGGCTTCAGCCTGTGGATTTTCGTAACTCACAGAATACTTTTTCAGTGTTTTCGGTGTGGGTCGTACTGACGAACCCCCACAGGCTGAAGCCTGTGCTACTCAACCCGCAGACAAATTCTCTAAGCGCGCGCTTCCCTGCCAAGGTAAACTGCACAGCCGCGCGAATTTTCGAACCGCGCGCCGACCAAACAAACGCGAGGAACAAATGCCCAATCAGAAACCGCTTGAAGGAAAAATCGCGATCGTCACCGGAGCCAGCCGCGGTATCGGCCGCGCTATAGCCCTGAGGCTGGCGGAGGACGGCGCCACGCTGGTGCTGGCCGCGCGGACTGCGGCCGACCTGGAAAAGGTGGCGGCGAAAATTACGGCGGCCGGCGGCCAGGCCACTTGCGTTCCGGGCGATTTGCGCGACGCGGATGCTCCCGTTGCGCTGGTGAAGGCGGCGATTGCGGCGTACGGCGCCATCGACATCTTGGTGAACAATGCCGGAGCCACCAAGCGCGGCGATTTTTTCAAGCTGACGGACGCGGATTGGGCGGACGGCTACGCGCTGAAATTTTTCGGCGCCGTACGGCTGACGCGCGCCGCATGGCCGCATCTCAAGGCGCGCGGCGGTTCCCTGCTGAACATTATCGGTTCCGGCGGACGCACGCCGGGCGCGGAATTCACGATCGGCGGATCGGTGAATGGCGCGTGCCTGTCCTTCACGAAAGCGGTGGCGGACATCGGAATTCAGGATGGCGTGCAGGTCAACGCCATTAATCCAGGCCGCGTGAAGACGGAGCGTTTTCAGTCCACACTGCAAGCGGAAGCCGCGCACCACGGCGGCGACTTGGACGCCGCACTCAAAGCCATCGTAAAGAAAACGAACATCGTCCGCCTCGGCGAGCCGGAAGATATCGCCAACCTGGCCGCCTTCATGGTTTCGCCCATTTCCCGCTACCTGCAGGGATCGCTGATCGACATGGACGGCGGCCTGACGAAAACAATTTAAACCCGCGCATGCCACGAGTGAGTTTCTCAGGACACCGATCCGTCGCGAAGCAAAGCGAAGGCTCGGTTTGTGCTGGGTGCCCCATCCTTCGCCGGGTTTGCGAAGGGTGGGTTCGCGCCGCACCCGCAGCTCGTCGCTGGACGCAGAACCAAATCCACATCCCTGACCATCACAAGGGTCCACACCCCGACAGGGGCGGCCCATGATAAGCTGCGAGTTTCGGTGCCCAGGCAATGACCACGATTCGCGGCAAAATTGGCGCAGTCCTTCCGGCAATTGCGCTTCTGCTTCTGGGTGTCGCGCCGCTTCGCGCACAGAGCTCCGACCAAGCCTCCTCCAGAAAAAAAGCCATCGCGGACCTGCGCGAAATCGCCTACGCCGGAAACGTAGCGGCGCAAGTGCAACTCGGCGTCATCTACCTCACCGGAGACGGAGTTCCCAAGGACGACGCCGAAGCCGTGAAATGGCTGCGCAAGGCCGCCGACCAGGACAACCAGGTCGCCGAACGCTACCTTGCGGAAATGTATTTCAAGGGCCGCGGCGTGCCGGCCGATCCGGCGGAAGCGGCCAAGTGGCTGCGCTCCGCCGCCGAACAGGGAGACGCGCAAAGCGAATACAACCTGGCCGTGCTCTACACTGAGGGCCAGGGCGTGCCGCGTAACGTGAAATTCGCGGCGGAATGGATGCGCAAGGCTGCGGAACAAAACCTGGCCGCCGGACAGCAGGGCCTGGGAGTCTTGTACGAAAACGGCGATGGTGTCCCGCTGAACCCCAGCGAAGCGGCGGCTTGGTACAAAAAAGCGGTGAACCAGAACTACGTCCCGGCCATGAACAGCCTGGCCTCACTGATGGTAACCACCCGCGAATCGAGCCTGCGAAATACGCAACAGGCCATTGCGCTGGCCACCCGAGCAGTTGCTGCCAGCCCCAATCCGGATTATCTCGATACCCTGGCCGCCGCCTATTTCGCGGATGGGCAAACCGACAAAGCAGTAGAGACCGAAAAAAAGGCATTGGACCGCGCCCCGGACAACGACGTTTACAAGAAAGCCATGGAGAAATATCTGGCGGCCGCGCACGGCGGACACTAGGGAGATGTTCCTCCTTTCGAAACCCCGCGAAGAGGCCGTACGATCCTTCCTCGTTTCTCAAAAAAGCCTGAAATTCTCTTACTACAACGTCGGCTATTCCCGGCAGGGCACGCCGCCAGGATTCAACTGCGATCACAATCGAATCCAGTTAGGAAGCGGGCGGCAAACGTTCGAACGCGCGATTACGGCGGTGAAGCAATGGAAAATGTTCCAGATGCCGTGGGTGCAGCTGTGCTGGCCGGGTGCGCCGATAGAAACGGGCGCGGTGGTCGGAGTGCTCGTCTCGCACTTGGGCCTCTGGTCGCTGAACGCCTGCCGGATCGTTTACGTCATCGATGAACAGGGAGCGGTGGACCGATTTGGCTTCGCTTATGGCACGCTGCCCGGGCACGCCGAGCGCGGCGAGGAGCGATTTTCCGTTGAGTATCACTCCGACGATGGCAGCGTTTGGTACGACCTTTTCGCCTTTTCACGGCCTGGTCCACTGGCGCGGCTCGCGTATCCCGTGGCCAGGTCGCTTCAGAGGCGATTTGCCCGCGATTCTAAATTTGCGATGCGTGATGCCGTCTCGGGTGGCACGTGAATGGTGCTCCTGGATTGCAAGCCTGTTCATTTACGCGATGATTTGTAGAGAAAATTGACCGACTGCTGTTCCATTTCTCACCCTTTATTGGCTAAACACTAAACAGTTCAAAATCGCGGGAAAAAGTCGTATAATCCCCCGCGGCCAACGTCCCTGGCCGGCAACCGTCCCGTTGACACGTCAGATTCAGGAAACACCGAGGAGAACTCCGATGGGTCGAATTGCGCGCAGTTGGGAGCTGTTGACGCAAAGTTTTGCCGTGTTGCGTTCGGACAAGGAACTGGTCTTCCTTCCAATCTTTTCCGCCATGTTCAACATCGCGGCTTCGGTTCTGATTCTGGGGACCGCAGCCCTCTTTTTTCGTCCGGAACTTCAATTCCTCTGGGCCACCCGGACTTCGCGGCCGGCAATGCCGCAGCCGTTTTGGGGCGTGCTGTTCGTCCTTTACCTTGTGAATTATTTCATCGCGATTTTCTTTAACGTGGTGCTGGTCAGCATTGCGTCGGATCGCCTGGCCGGGGGCCATGCCACGATGAACGATGGCCTGCAGATCGCCTGGCAGCGCAAAGGGCGCATTCTGCAGTGGGCGTTTCTTGCCGCCACGGTGGGAATTCTGCTGCGGGCCCTCGAGGAACGCCTCGGCCGGCTGGGGCGAATCGTGGCCGGGTTCATCGGCATCGCCTGGTCGCTGGCCACGTACTTTGTGGCGCCGATTCTGGCCGCGGAAAATGTCGGACCGGTGGAGGCGCTACAGCGCTCCGCCGGCATTTTCACGGAGACCTGGGGCGAAGAATTGTCGGGCGGCTTCAGTTTCGGTCTGATCTTCTTTCTGCTCTCGATTCCGGGCGCGTTTCTAATGTTCGCGGGCGTTCAGCAGGGCGGCGCGGCCGCCATCGCCGGCGTGGCGACCGCGATTCTTTACTGGCTGGTGCTCAGCGTGATCAGTTCCGCCGTGCAGGGAATTTTCGTCGCGGCGCTGTATCGCTATGCCACGACGAAACAAGTTCCTCCGGGCTTCAGCAGCGACGCATTTCGCAACGCATGGCAGCCGAAGCGGCAGTAGGACGTGTGGTAATTTGTGAGTCGTGATTCGTAACCGGTGACGAGTGATTTGTGGGTCGCAGCTTTACAGTCTGCGCAAAAACCCAACCGTTGTCATTCTGAGCGAAGCGAAGAATCTCTCTCGCAGTTTGTGCTTGCACCTAGATCGAAGAGGGATTCTTCGCTTCGCTCAGAATGACAAAATGAAGTGCTTTTCCGCAACCTGTTTAGCCACAGCATTCTAGGTCCCAAAACGCGGGGCTTGAGCCCTGAAGCCTGTTCGAACTTAGAAGCTTGGCTATGCCGGAAATTGCGGTGGATTTGGTTCTGACGGTAGGTTCCGGGCAGGACTATCTACGCGCACCGTCGCGCGAAACAACACTCCGCGCGTGCCTTCTCATAAAAACATTCTTTCACGAATTACTTGCTGGAAGTGCTCTGCCCCAGCTTGCGCAGGCGGTCTTGCAATTTACGCCGCAGGACGGCGGGCGTATTGGGATTGAAGGCCACCAGATACCACAGCGGCTGACTGCGATCTTTAGCCAGCCACGCCAGCGTGGTCGGATCGGCGTTGGGATGGCGCGCCACGTTTTCACGAATCGCGGCGTAGGGATGCTTGGCGAGGCGTGACAAAGTTTTGGACGTCACTTTGGGATGCTCGCTGATCAGGCGCAGCAGGTAGAAATCGCATCTCCGGCGCTTCGCGCTCCAGCTTGTCGAGCATTTCGGCCTTGGAATCGGCGTTCAGCACCAGGCCGACTTTTTCATCCCAGGAAGAATTGATGTGATTCAGTTCGCGCGTGCGCTCGTGGATAAGCTCTTCGATCACGCGGCGCTCCTGATTCAGGCGCACCTGGGGCACCGCGGTGGTTTCCAGGGAATCGAGCACGCGGAGAAGGTGCTGGCGCTCTCCAAAAACAATTTGCGTGGTCCGCGGGGTGGAGCCCTTGGACGGCGTCTGCACCAAATCAGAACGTCTCATCGCTACCTCACTCAGTAATATCGAGTTCGCCTGCCAGATTTGCCAGCTCATCGTCTTGGATGTACAAGCTCCTGGAATCGAGGTGCGAGCCGGCTTCGATCTGCCGTTTGAGCCACCTGCCGGTGACATCGATCTTCTGCTCGCGGGACAGCCGGTCGCGCCCACGCTCAAATCGAGAGAGGCTAGCACCAGAAATTCCAACCACGGTCTCTTCTCCATTAACCAGAAAGAAGAAAAGTTCCGGACGGTCCCCCTGGGTCAACAACTCCTGCACGGACAAAACGAACTGCAAAATTGAGTCCGTCAGGCCCCACGACCTCGAACCGCTCGTAGATCGGCTCGTAAGTCATTTCGAATTATCCGACCGGTGACGCGGAGTGTAAAGTTGTGGGCGCGGCGGAGGTTCCATCCGGACAACACGATGCGTCGCGACAAAGGTAACCGAGTGAAGTGAGTTCCGGCGAGCAGGGACGGCGCGCTGCCTGCGGGCTTGTTCATGATGGACGGATGTCACTGGAACGCTCTTCTTATCATCATTCGCCCGCGATTGCCATTCGCTGCGGAACCGCGTAACTTGGAATCGGATTTTCGAATTGCGGGAAATGCGGCGGGAGGGGCTTCGATGTCTGCCTTTGACGATCACAAGGATGAACTGCAGCATTACGAGCAGATGCTGGGCGCGCATCGCGGGCGGCTGGCGGTGACGCTGGACCGCGTGACCAACGCCATGGTGCTGGTGGGCCAGCACGGCGTGTATTGCCACAGCCAGCGCGACGCCACCAAGCCCACCATGGACATCCAGATCATTACCGAAGAATTGCGCAAGGCCAAGGAACTGATTCAGAGCGTGATGGAAGATTTGCGCGTGGAGCGCGAGAACCGGCTGCGGGCGAATTAATTTTAATACCGGGACAGGCTCAACAGTCTGCGGAAAAACACCTCGTGTTGTCATTCTGAGCGAAGCGAAGAATCTCTCTTCGATCTAAGTACAAGCAAAAAGAACAAAGAGAGATTCTTCGCTTCGCTCAGAATGACAACATTTTGGACTTTTCCGCAAACTGTGAAGCCTGTCCTACGCATCTTTCAGAAACGGATTGCCGGCGCGCTCCTCTCCAATCGTGGTCTGGCCGCCGTGGCCGGGAAAGACCAGCGTACTGTCCGGCAGTTCGAGAAGCTTCCCTTTCAGCGAACGAATGATTTCCTGGAAAGATCCACCCCATAGGTCGGTTCGGCCAATGCTGCCTGCGAACAGCGTGTCTCCGGCAAATAATCTCCCTGTGCCGCCTGCCGGCGGCTTGGCCGCGCCGCGCATGGCACGACTGTCCTTCCGCGCATCGTCCGGCAGAACCGAGTGGGAATCCGACGCCACTTCTAAAGACAAGTCCGGCGGCATATAGAAGCAGACGCTGCCGGGCGTATGGCCGGGCGTGTGCAAAATCTGAGCCGAGTATCCGCCCCAGCGAACGACGTCGCCTTCGCGCAGCAGTTGATCGACTTTCACAATCTGCCGGGGTTTTCCAACCGAGCCACGCCGCCTGCTCTGCAAGCATTTGGTACAGAGAAAGATCCTCGGAATGCACATAAACCGGCGCGCCGGTCGCTGCGTGCACGCGCTGCAGGCCGATGACGTGATCGATGTGGGTATGCGTGATCAGGATGGCCGTAACTTTCAAATGGTGGCGCTCGATAACCTGCAGAATACGCGCCGCGTCGTCACCCGGATCGATGACGATGGCTTCGCGCGTTTGCGGGTCGCCGAGGATGTGGCAGTTGCACTGCAACATGCCCACCGGAAGGATTTCGTGAATCAGTTTTTGTGGCTCGCTCATACGCTACCAATATAACGTACGAGTGCGCGTTCCGGCTTGGCCGGCAGGCGATGCGCGGCGCAAAACGGCAGGGCGAGGAGCGGCAATCCACGGGCAAAATTCATTCTGATATGATCGCTCCTGGGGGTTGCGACTCACCATGCCGCTGGAAAGTCCATTGCTCGAACTGCATCGCTCCGCAGGCGCGAAGCTTGGCGAATATTTCGCCACCCTCTTGCCGGCGAGTTTCGGCGAATTTGGCCCGGAATACGCCGCGCTGCGCGAAACGGTGGCGCTGCTGGATTCCAATTACCGCGCCTACTTTTCCTTTACCGGTCCGGATCGCCAGCGCTATGGGAACGCCATTCTCACCTCCAACGTGCGCGACCTGAAGCCGGGGCAAGGAACGGTCGGACTGCTCCTGAATCCGCAGGGGCACATCCTGGCGGAGGTCGAAGCATTCGCGCTCGAGAACAGTATCCTTACCGGAAGCCACGCCATGATCCGCGAACGCACGCTGGCCACGTTCGACAAATTCATCATCATGGATGACGTAACGCTCGAAGACATCAGCGACTCCCTCGGAACACTGCAGCTTGCTGGACCGCGCGCCGCCGCGTTGCTGGCGGAGTTGGGAGCGCCGGGATTCGCCGATCTGTCGGTACTCGCCCATCAGGAAACCACTCTGGGGAAAATTCCCTGCCGCATCGTGCGCCACGAGTTGGCCGGAAGCCCTGCCGCCATGCTGATCGCCGCTCGCGAGCACTTACCCGCGCTGTGGACGGATCTCGCGACCGCCGTTCGCCGGCACGGCGGAGTTCCTGCCGGAATGGATGCTCTCAATTCCCTGCGCCTCGAATGTGGCATGGCATGGTTTGGCCATGATTACGACGACCGGCAGATTCCGCACGAAGCCGGACTCGAACATTCACACATCAGCTACGAAAAAGGCTGCTATACCGGACAGGAAATCGTGGAGCGCGTGCGTTCACGCGGCCACGCGAACCGCCGGCTCACGGAACTCTCGTTCGCCGCGGCGCTACCTCCTGCACCTGGGACGAAACTGCTGGCGGGCGGCGCCGACGCCGGCAACGTAACCAGCGCCGCGCTTTCACCTGCGCTGGGCCAGCCGATCGGACTGGGCTACCTGCGGCGGGAGCACTCGGCAATCGGCACACCGCTCGATGCATCGGGAATCCCCGCGAGAGTGATTGACGCCCCGCTGCAAGCGAAGAAAACCTCGGCCTAAGTAACACGCCATTGCAAAATCCACCCGTACGCCGCGCTGAAAATTGAATCGCGACTGGCGGAACGATCATCTGTATGATTTGCGGCCCGGACCTTCCTTAGGTTTCCGGGACTTGGTTTGAGGATTGGCGAGACTTCCGGTAAGGTTTTCTCGCGAAACGCAATTTACGCTCTCGCTGCGGAGAAATTGTGGAATGAGGATGCCTGCAATTGTGGCGCTTACCTTCGGAGTGCTTTTCACGTGCTTCGCTTTGCCCGCGAAAGCCCAGCAGGGTCCGGACGTGGATGGTAACGAACTCCAGATCTGGACCGGCGGCGGGCACGGGACGAATGGACGGACGCAGCACACCAGTCTCTGGAATCTGGGCTTTCGCTATGGCTGGGTGCTGACCGAGCCGCACGGACCGGGATTTCTGCGAGGGAGATTTGAGTACGCGGTGGATGCCGTGCCGGTCTACGTGATCGTTCAACCTACGAACACTGTATACGGCGGGGCGATTGACCCAGTGGGGCTCATCTGGAATCTCGATACGCATGGCCGCGTCGTCCCCTATTTCGAGCTGGGAGGCGGCGCGTTGTTCACCAGCGCGCAGGTCCCCTCAGGCACCTCGCAGGTGAACTTCACGACCAACGGCGCGTTCGGCCTGCGTTTTCTGAGGAAACGAGCCACGTGGAGCGCGGACCTTCGCTTCATGCACATCTCCAATGCCAGCATCGCCACACTGAACCCCGGAATCAATACGCTGCAACTGCGGGTAGGCGTCGGCTGGTTTACACGCGGGCGCCATTAGATGGAACGAGTTTCGCGGAAAGTTGCGACAGGCGGAGTTGCAATCGGAAATCTCGAGTGCGGCGCGTTCGAGAAAAGCAAAAATGCGCGCGCACGGCGCCAAGAAAATCTGAAGGCCCCTGAAGAATGATCGAGTCCAAAGCTCGCGAGCACTTCAGGGGCTGAAGTCCCTTTTCCACGCCCACTTATGCCGCGGCTGAACAGGCCGCGGAAAAATCCAAAATGTTGTCATTCTGAGCGCTCGCACCGAGGACTCGCGCCGAGGCGAAGCGAAGAATCTCTCTCTGTTCTTTTTGCTTGCACTTAGATCGAAGAGAGATTCTTCGCTTCGCTCAGAATGACAACACGAGGTGTTTTTTCCGCAGCCTGTGAAGCCGCAACCCACAAAGCTGATTTCTGGAATCACTCCAAGTGCGGAATCAATTCAAGTGTTGTCGGCGGGGCAAGTGTTGTTGACTGGGCAGGTCAGGCAATATTCAGCGCGCGCTTGAAGCTGCCGCGCTCGTTGGTGATTTTTTCCTGGAGTTGCAGGATGGCGTAAAGCAGCGCCTCGGGTCGCGGCGGGCATCCCGGAACGTAAATGTCCACCGGAATCACCTGGTTGACGCCCTGCACGATGGCGTAATTGTTGAACACCCCGCCGGACGTCGCGCACGCTCCCATCGAGATGACCCATTTCGGTTCCGGCATCTGCGCGTGAAGCTGCTTGATGACCGGGCGCCATTTTCTGCGAGACGCGCCCGGCGATGATCATCAGGTCCGCCTGGCGTGGCGACGGGCGGAAAACTTCCGAGCCGAACCGCGCAACGTCAAAGCGCGACGCGGCCATGGACATCATCTCGATCGCGCAGCAGGCCAGTCCAAATCCCAGCGGCCAGATCGAACTCTTGCGCGCCCAGTTCACGGCCTTATCGAGCTGCGTGAAAATGATGCCTTCGTCCTGCAGCAGCTTGCCGAAATCGTCCGGCTTTTCCAGGGTCACGTTCCTGCCAACGGTTGTGCTCATTAGGGCCTCGTCCTTCCTCTGTATTTTCGCACAGTCCGCGTTTCCGTGCCACTCGCCCGCAATCTTCAGTTGCCCATCAATTGTCTGAAATTTGTCAATTTCTTCTCGCACCAGCTTTGACTTCCATTTGACTTCGTCGTGACACCCCCATTTTCCCGTTTCGATATCGTTTTCGAGTCCGGGCGGATTGGGGCGGGAGCCACTGATGTGGGCGCGAACTCTGCGCCGTAGCTCTCGCCCTGACCGATCCGCTGAGCACAGATGATGCCCGGGGACCTGGGCGCAAGACAAAAATCGAAACCATCTGCTGAGGAGAGAAATCAATGAAACCATTCGACACAGTACTTCGCAAAAGGGCGCAACGCCGCTCTTTCCTGAAGAAAGCCTGGCCGCCGAGCGCGGCAACCGTCGGCGCAGGATTGCTGTCCGACAGCTTTCCGCGATGGGCGCCGAACACGATGGGGAATCACCGAAGGCGATGCCGCCATCCTCAGATTCCTGGCCGCGGCGGAGATTCTGGAGACCGATCTTTGGGTGCAGTACACGGAACTCGGCCGGGCAGGACGCGCCAGACTCCGGCTACAAAACCGGACTCGATCCAGCTCGACGGCGACATGCCGCAATACATCTCCGACAACACGGACGATGAGCTGAGCCATGAACTGTTCATCAACGCGTACCTGAAGTCCAAGGGCGCGAAACCGGTTGACCTCGAACAATTTCGCACGCTCGAAGGCAGCCAGGTGACGGACATTCCCGGCGTCGCTTCTAAAAAGCGCCTCACCAACCTCAGCAGCTCACGGTCGACACCAGCTGGTGGGTGCGCTACCGCAGCGACAACAAGAATCCCGACCTGGGCGACACGTTTCCGAACGCTGTTCCGACGCTGGCGGCGGGAAAATTCACGGCTATTCCCACGCAACAACGCCGAACTGGAATTCGGAAACACCAACGTGCCCGTCAACACACACGTCCAGGCCATCGCCAACACGGCCGGCTTTCACTTTGCGTTCATCGAGCAGGGTGGCACCAGCCTCTATGCCTCGCTGGCGCAGCGACGTCATCCAACCTGGAAGTCCTGCGCATCGTGCTGAGCATCGGCGGGACCGAAATCATGCACTTCCAGACCTGGCACGACAAGGCGGGCAACGCGATTCCGCTGACGGATGGCGCTCTGGTGTTCCCGGACCTCACGGCCGACATCCCGCAGCCGGAAACTTTGCAGTCCAACCTGATCATGCCGGAGCCCACTGTGTTCCTGAGCAGGAAGTTTCCGCCGTGCTCGATCATCCGTCCGACAGCCACGAGGGGTGTCGCCATGGGCGCGGTAAAGGCCCTCACGGCCGACGGTCTTTTCATCGGGCAGACTCCGGACTTCTTTGAATTCCTGCGCGATCTCGCCGAGGAAGCCGACGAAGCGCGACGGGAGATCGACAGGTAGCAAGTGACCCTCCACCACAGATAGTCCGCGTGCGCAGAATTGGGATCGGCGCCATGCGGTACTGCGAAAGACTAACATACGGTGTCATTCTGAGCGGACGAAGATCTCTCGTTCGAGCCGAGGTGCACGCAAGGCAGACCAAGAGGGATGCCTCGTTCGCGCAGAATGACAGCGTTCTGCGCTTTTCCCGCAGTTTCTCAGCCTGTCTGGAAAACGTTCATGGTAGCCGCACACTTGAGCCAGACAGGTGCAGCCCGTCGAAGCTTGATTCATACCGCACAGGCAACCGTTGACAGCGCGCGAACGCGCGCCGTAACCTACGTTCAGGCGCTTCCCTATGGACCTGTTTGAAGAAGTCGTAAAGCTCCGGCGCGCCGGAAGGCGCGGAGCGTTGGCGACAATCGTGCACACCAACGGCTCGATTCCGAGCTATGAGAGCTCGCGGATGCTGGTGCGCGAGGACGGCTCGATCGCCGGGACCGATCGGCGGCGGATGCGTGGAAGCGGAAGTCTGGGCGGCGGCCAAAGAAGTGATGCAGGCGGAGGCGCCGCGCAAGATGACCTTCAGCCTGAACAATGAAGCCAATTACGACAACGGCCTGATTTGCGGCGGCACGCTGGAAATTTTTGTCGAGCCGATCCTGCCGCAGCCCATGCTCTATATTTTCGGCGGCGGCCACGTTTCCATCGCTCTGGCCAACGCGGCGAACACCGCGGGCTTTGCCATCGGCGTGATCGACGACCGCGAATCCTTCGCCAACGCAGAGCGATTTCCGATGGCCCAGGAAATTCACACCAGCTTCGAGGAAGCGTTTGAAAAAATCAAGCCCGGCGCCGCCACTTACATGGTGATCGTCACGCGCGGGCACAAGGACGACATGCGCGTGCTGCGCTGGGCCGTGGGCACCTCGCCGCGCTATATCGGGATGATCGGCAGCAAGCGCAAAGTAATTTCCGTTTATCACGCCCTCGAAAAGGAAGGCATCCCGCTGGAAAAATTTGCCGGCGTACATGCGCCCGTGGGCCTGGACATCGGAGCGCTGACGCCGGAAGAAATCGCCATCAGCATCACCGCCGAACTGATCGCCATTCGCCGCGGGGCCGCCGGCGCGCCGAGTAAATCGATCCGGCTGGAAACCGCGACAGCGGTTGCGACTCATAGCGAACGCTCATCGTAGTTACTGTTTAAATTCTGGCGCAAAGGAACCCGTTTGCTAGCCGCCGTAATCCTCTCCGCCGGCGCTTCCAGCCGAATGGGAAGACCGAAAGCCCTGCTTCCCTACCGCGAAGGAACTTTCCTGGAACATTTAATCCAAGTAACGCGGCATCCGCGCGTGGGCGTGACTCGCGTGGTTCTCGGTGCGGGGCGCGGATGTGATCCGGAGTCTCGGCGAAGCTCGATCCCTCCATAGTGGTTTTGAATCCGGCCTGGGAACAGGGCCAACTTTCATCGATCTGGGCGGGTTTGCGAAGCCTGGAAGGCAGCGAAACGGACGGGATTATTCTCTGCCCGGTGGATCATCCGCTCATCAGCGCCCGCTTGGTCAGCGACCTGATCGAGCGGTTTTATGAAGACGGAAAATCCATCGTCCTACCCACGTACAAGGGACGCCGCGGCCATCCCGTGATTTTTTCCAGCACGCTGTACGCCGACCTGCTCACGGCTCCCGCCGACAAGGGCGCGCGTTCGGTGGTTTGGGAGCACGCCGGAGAAGTTCTGGAAGTGCCGACCGATGAAGAGGGCGTGGTCCTGAATCTGAACGATCCGGACATGCTGAAGCGCGCGATCGGCTCGGACGGAGTATAGACGCCACGCAGTTAGCGTACCGAAAAATTCGGGCGCGACGCACTTCCCTCCGGAAGTTCTATCAGTTCCTTCGGGAATTCCTTTCGAAAAGTTTTCGTCAGCCGATTTTCGCGAGCATGGCCTGCACCGCGTCGCGGGCCAGTTGCGCGCCGTGCTGGGTGGCCGCGGGCAAACCGCCTAGCGACTCTGAAATCTGCTCCGCGGTAATTGCGCTCGCTTCCGCTGCCGTTTTGCCGCGCAACAATTCCGTCAAGAGCGACGAGCAGGCCAGCGCGGTCACGCAACCGCGGGTTCGAAAGCGCGCTTCGGCGATGCGCCCGTCCGCCAGGCGCACGGAAAGCTCCAGAATGTCCCCGCACACCGGATTCTCCACGGACACTGTGGCAGTCGGCTGAGTCCAACGTTCCGGCATTGCGCGGATTCTGAAAATGATCGAGCACAGCGGCGCTGTACATGGCGAGAGTATGGCGCGAGCCGCGGTAAACTTCAACGCGGACGCACGAGCGATTGGACAGGCTGCGGAAAAACTCAAGAGGCTGTCATTCTGAGCGCAGCGAAGAATCCCTCCTTTGCTTCTTTGCTCGTACTGAGATCGAAGAGAGATTCTTCGCTGCGCTCAGAATGAGAAAGCGACGTAGCGATTCTACGACAATCTGTCGAGCGCCGTCGCCTCGGCGCAGTGAACATCCAACCGTTCCGTGAGCTTCCCGCATCCTAGTGCCGCGACGTCCTGCGGCCGATGCTATGTCATTTAGATTGCCTGAAGCGTAAAACCGTTTGCCCGGTGCATGGATTCCGGGCATCATCGAAGGACGAACCCGAAAGACGAATCGAAAATTCGCAACACGAACGGCGCACATGCGCGCCGAGCATCGGAAACCGGCATAAGAAAAGCGCGCATCTCCGTGAACCCGCATCTATCGAGCGTGGGAGGTCCTACGTCCAATCCATCAATGATGATAAACCGGATCATGAACCGGCATCGGCTTGCGATTCCCGTCGTGGCAGTCGCCCTGTTTACGTTCGCCGGAACGCTCACGCAGGGCGCGCCGGCCGTGGATAAACCGGAAAACGTTCTGCTGGCCACCATGCAGTCGGAACTTGCGCGGGCCAAAAATTCGCTGGCCAAATCCGATCCCGCCCCCTACTTCATCAGCTATGAGGTGTATGACGAGCGAACCCTCGTCGTAACCGGCACCTACGGGACGATCGTTGCGTCCAACGCCGGCGATCGCCGCTGGGCAGACGTCACCATGCGCGTTGGCTCGCCGGCCATGGACAACACGCACAACGAAAATCGCGAGTCGGGAATCAGTTCGGGTCCGCTTCCGCTGGGCGACGATCGCGACGCTATCGCGCGAGCTCTGTGGGAACTGACCGACCGGGAATACCGCCGCGCCACTCCTGCCTACGCAAAAGTGATGACCAACACTGCGGTGGAGGCCGCCGAAGAAGACAAGTCTCCGGATTTTTCGCAGGAAGCCGCTCGCGCCGCTCTCGAGCCCGCCGTCGCGCCCATCCCTTTCAATCAGAAAGAGTGGGAAGAAAAGATCCGCAAATATTCGGCGCTGTTCCGGAAATATCCGGAGGTCTACACCTCCACCGTGACCCTGCAAATCGAGCAAACCACTTCGTACTTTGTTTCCAGCTGAAGGCAGCAAGGTGGAAAGTCCCGGGCTGATGGCGCGGCTGGTCGTGGAAGCCAACACGCGCGCCGACGACGGCATGGACCTGGTGCGCGTCGAAACATTTGAATCCACCAGCCCGGACGGATTGCCCTCCGAAAAGGAACTGGCCGCCAAGGAAGAAAAAATGGCGGCGGACCTGAAGGCGCTGCGCGACGCGCCGCTGGCCGAACCGTTTGACGGCCCCGCGCTGCTTTCCGGACGCGCCGCTGCTGTTTTCTTCCACGAAGTCCTGGGCCACCGCCTCGAAGGACATCGGCAGCGCGGCGAAACCGAAGGACAGACCTTCACCAAAAAAGTAAATCAGCCGGTTCTGCCGTCGTTTTTGAGCGTGTATGACGATCCGACGCTGGGCATCCATGAACGGCGTGCCGCTGGCGGGTGCCTATTCGCATGACGACGAGGGCGTGCCCTCGCAGCGTGTGTCGCTCATTCAGGACGGAATTCTGAAAAATTTCCTGATGTCCCGCATGCCCATCACTAATTTCGACAAGTCCAACGGCCACGGACGGCACCAGGCCGGCTTCATGCCCACCGGGCGCCAGGGCAACCTGATCGTGCAATCGACCAAGACGGTGAAAGATTCCGAAATGCGCGCGCAGCTGATTGAGGAAGTCAAGAAGGAAGGAAAGCCGTACGGCCTGTACTTTGAGGACGTGCAGGGAGGATTCACGCTGACCACGCGCGAGCTGCCGCAGGCTTTTCAAGTGCTTCCGGTCATCGTGTGGCGCGTGTATCCCGACGGGCGGCCGGACCAACTGGTGCGCGGCGTGGATATCGTCGGCACTCCGCTGGCGTCGCTGAACCGGATTGTAGCTTACCGGAGACACGACGGAAGTTTTCAACGGAATCTGCGGCGCGGAATCGGGCAGCGTTCCGGTATCGGCCTCGGCGCCCGCCATGCTGTTCAGCGAAATGGAAGTGCAGAAGCGCAACGCATCGCGCGAGCGTCCTCCGATCCTGCCGCCGCCGGGATTTGAGGAATCCTCCGCGAACTCCACGGCTCGCCGCGGGAGGCGCGCGATGAGGAATTTATCGCTCGCAGCCCGGCCTGCCGTATGGACAACTCCGCCGGCTTCGTTTGCGCATTGCGGGATGCCTGGCCATCGCATTTCTCGCGACGGGAACATGCGCGACGCTTGGAGCGCAGCAGAAACAACTCCCTGCCGAGGCTGCATCCGATCCGATCCTGCGCGCGCTGCAGGCGGAACTCACGCGCTCGAAGGCGCAGCTGAAGATGGACAATGTCGACGCGCCGTTTTACATCGAGTACCGCGTTTTCGACGTGGAGCAATTTGAAGCCAACGCCGCGTTCGGCGCGCTGCGCGAGCAAAACCGCTCGCGGCTGCGACTGCTTCGCGCCGTGGTGCGTCTGGGCGATTACAAAGTCGACAGCTTCTTCAACGCCGGGCAAGGCATCAGCGACATTCTTCCTCTCGACAACGACGAACTGGCCATTCGCCACCAGATCTGGCTGGCCACCGACCAGGCCTACAAACGGGCCGGCGAAGCGCTTCTCCAACAAGAAGGCCATGCTGAAACAGCTGAACGTCGAGCAACCGGTCGACGATTTCGCCAAGGCCGCGCCGGTCCAATCCATTGGCCCGATCGCCAAGCTCGACAGTCGATCCTGCGAAATGGACCAAGATGCTGGAGATCGGCCACGTCCGTTTATCAAAACGATCCGCAAATTCAAACGTTCACGCGCCAGCCTGAGTTTCACGGTGCTATCCCAGTATTTCGTGAATACCGAAGGAACCGTGACGCGCCAGGGCTCAGACGCATTACTCAGATCGTACTGAGCGCCAGCGAACAGGCGCCCGACGGGATGCGCCTGGATCGCTCGCCGCAATACACGTCCAGCCGCATCGAGGAAATGCCCACGCCCGAAGAATTTCAGACGGACGCGCTCAAGCTCGTTCGAAGGCATGAAGAAGCTGCGCGAGGCTCCGATCGTGGACGAGGAATATCGCGGGCCCGGTCCTGTTTTCGAACGATGCCGCGTCCGACATGTTCTTCGACCTGGTCGTCCCCAACGTGCTGGGCCGCAGGCCTCGCGCCGGGACGCCCCGCGCGCACCACGGGAGCGTTTGCGAGCAGCTACAAAGCGCGCGTGCTTCCTGATTTTATTTCCGTGGTGGATGATCCGACCATGGAAACGTTCGCGGGCCACAGCCTGGGCGGAAGCTACAAAGTGGACGACGAAGGCGTGCCGGTCGCTCCGGTTACCGTGGTGGACAAGGGGACGCTGGTGAATTTCCTGATCGGGCGTCTGCCCATCCGCGATTTCCCGGCTTCCAACGGGCATGGACGCGCCTCGCGGCAACGGGAACACCGCGCCCGCACCGGGAAATTTGTTCATCCGGCCGCGAAAACCAGCACGCGCGAGGAACTCAAGAAGCAGATGATCGATGAGTGCCGCGATCGCGGATTGAAGTACGGCTATTTCGTGGATACGCTCGGGCCGCGCCTCACTCCGCGCATGCTCTACCGCGTGTGGGCCGATGACGGCCGCGAAGAACTGGTTCGCGGCGCGATTTTCAATGAGCTCGACACGCGCGCGCTGCGCAGCGATCTGGTCGCCGCCGGAAACGATCCGCTGGTCAGCAATCGCACCGGGATTCCCTTCATGACCATCGTGAGTCCGTCGGTGCTGTTTGACGAACTGGAAGTGAAACGCGCGGACAACACGCAAGGAAAAGCTGCCCGACTACCCTGCGCCGGCGCTGACTTCCGGCCGGAATTAACGTACCAGGACCGAGACAACCGAGGCTGCCGAGTGTCGGCCGCAGGCGCTAAGCATCCAATCGCCTCACAGTGAAACACCATCGCGAAATGCAATTGCAGGATTTCGCGGACCTGCTAATATACTTTGGTCCACTGGAACATGGATTTCTTCCGCAGCGGCCACACTCGGCGCTGCTTGTGACCTGGGACGAGCGCCCGAATTTACGGATTCGGACGCAGCTAGGTTCGGCGCCAACCGGTCGCGCCAGCCGCTAACAAGCCACGTCGGCTTGTCAGCCGAAAACTCAGATGGCGCGCGGATTGATTATGCCCGCGATGGCCGTTCGGGCGTAAACTTAGTAGTTGAGCCGCCAATCGAGCGCAGGGCAAGCAAACAATGGAAAAGGATTCCGACGTACAAAGTCTAGGCATTGACCCCCAGGAAATGCAGGAGTGGATTGAATCCTTCGATGCCGTAGTAAGGGAAGAAGGCCAGGAATCGGCCATCCTTCTGCTGGACCGGCTGCGCGGCCGCGCGCAATCCCTGGGCAGTCGCGCTCGCCTTCACCGCGAACACTCCTTACGTCAACACCATTTCCGCCGAAAAACAGGCCGATTTTCCCGGGCGATCAGGAAATCGAGCGCCGCATCAAGAGCCTGATTCGCTGGAACGCCCTGGCCATGGTGGTGCGCGCCAACCGCGTCGACCACAGCATCGGCGGCCACATTTCCACGTATGCCTCGGCCGCCACGCTGTTCGAAGTCGGCTTCAACCATTTCTTCCGCGGGCGCACCGACGAATTTGAGGGCGACACGGTTTATCTGCAGGGACATGCTTCGCCCGGCGTTTACTCGCGCGCGTTTCTGGAGGGACGCCTGTCCGCG
This sequence comes from uncultured Acidobacteriota bacterium, assembly GCA_963774805.1. Taxonomy (GTDB): domain Bacteria; phylum Acidobacteriota; class Terriglobia; order Acidiferrales; family UBA7541; genus Palsa-360. The sequence goes on along the minus strand of CAVZGK010000015.1, from coordinate 70,541 downwards.
AAGAAGCTTGAAAATTTCCGCCGCGAACTGAGAGAAGGCGGCGGGCTGTCGTCCTATCCGCACCCCTGGCTGATGCCGGATTTCTGGGAATTTCCCACGGTGTCGATGGGCCTGAGCCCGCTGATGGCGATCTATCAGGCGCGCTTCAATCGCTACCTGGAAGATCGCGGCCTGAAGCCGCGTCACCGACGCGAAAGTCTGGGCGTTCCTGGGAGACGGCGAGACCGACGAGCCGGAAACTCTGGGCGCAATCACGCTGGCTTCGCGCGAAAATCTCGACAACCTGATCTTCGTCATCAATTGCAACCTGCAGCGCCTGGACGGCCCGGTTCGCGGCAACGGAAAAATCGTTCAGGAACTGGAAGCCGCCTTCCGCGGCGCCGGCTGGAACTGTATCAAGGTTCTGTGGGGAAGCGACTGGGATCCCCTTTTCGAACGCGACACCGAAGGCCTGCTGGTCAAGCGCCTGGGCGAAATGGTGGACGGCGAATCGCAGAAGCTCAGCGTCGAATCCGGCGCCTACGTTCGCGAGCACGTGTTCGGCGGCGATCCCCGCCTTCTGAAAATGGTCGAGGATCTTCCCGGACGAGGCGCTGCGCACGCTGCGCCAGGGCGGGCACGATCCGCGCAAAGTTTACGCCGCCTACAAGGCTGCGGTCGAACACAAGGGCTCTCCCACCGTAATTCTCGCGCGCACCATCAAGGGCTACGGCCTGGGCGAGAGCGGCGAGGGACGCAACATCACGCACCAGCAGAAAAAGCTCAACGAAGAAGAGCTGCGCGAGTTTCGTTCGCGCTTCGGCATTCCGATCAGCGACGAGCAGCTGGCCGAAACTCCCTTCTATCGTCCCGCCGGAGACAGCCGCGAAATTCAATACCTGCGCGCGCGCCGGCAGGAGCTGGGCGGGTACGTGCCGACGCGCAAAGTGCGCTCCAAGCCGCTGGTCGCCGATCACGACGCGCTGTTCCGCGAATTCCAGACCGGCAGCGAAGGCCGCGAAGTTTCGACGACCATGGCCTTTGTCGGCATGCTGCGGCAAATGCTGCGCGATCCGGAAATCGGCAAGCTGGTTGTCCCCATCGTTCCCGACGAAGCGCGCACCTTCGGCATGGAGTCGCTGTTCCGGCAGGTCGGCATCTACAGCAGCCGCGGCCAGCTCTACGAGCCGGTCGATGTCCACACGCTGCTCTACTACAAGGAAGCCAAGGACGGGCAGATTCTGGAAGAAGGCATCACCGAAGCGGGCTCGATGGCCTCGTTCATCGCCGCGGGTTCCGCCTATGCCACGCACGGAATCAACACGATTCCGTTCTTTATTTACTACTCGATGTTCGGACTGCAGCGCATCAGCGACTTCATCTGGGCCGCGGCGGATATGCGCTGCCGCGGATTCATGCTGGGCGGAACGGCCGGGCGCACGACGCTCGCCGGCGAAGGCCTGCAGCATCAGGACGGCAACAGCCACGTCCTGGCGCTGCCGATTCCGACCATGCGCGCCTACGATCCGGCGTTCGCGTATGAAATTGCCGTCATCATCCAGGACGGCATCCGGCGGATGTACAAGGACGGCGAAAACATTTTCTATTACATCACCGTCATGAACGAAGCCTACGCGATGCCTCCGATGCCGGCCGGAGTCGAAGAAGGAATTCTCAAGGGCATGTACAAATTCCGCGCGTCGGAAAATAAGAAATCCGAAACTGCGCGCGCAACTCTTCGGCAGCGGCGCCATTCTGCGCGAAGCGCTGAAGGCGCAGGAAATTCTGGAGGAAAAATACGGCGTCTCCGCGGATGTATGGAGCGTAACCAGCTACAAGGCGCTGTACAGCGACGGGATCGACACCGAACGCTGGAACCTGCTGCATCCCTCGGCGAAAAGCCTCGCGTCCCGTACGTCACACAATGCCTGGCCGGACGCCGAAGGAGTTCTGGTCGCGGCGTCGGACTACCTGAAGGCGCTGCCGAACCTGATCAGCCGGTGGACGCCGCGGCGTCTTGCGTCGCTGGGAACCGACGGATTCGGGCGCAGCGAAAACCGCGCATCGCTGCGTGACTTCTTCGAAGTGGATGCGCGGTTCATTACGCTGGCCACGCTGTATGAATTGTTCCGCGAAGGAAAGATCGAATCCGCTGGTCGTGCAGAAGGCGATCAAGGATCTGGAAATCAACCTCGACAAGCCGAATCCGCTTTTCGCCTAAGAAATATGGACGTCGTCGCGCCCCAGCTGCTTCCGGAGAACGTCGCAAGAAGCCCGAACTGACAGTCGTCGCGGCGCTGATCCTTCGCGATTCCAAGATTCTGGTCTGCCAGCGGCGCCGTGACGATTCCCACGCGCTGGAATGGGAATTTCCCGGCGGCAAAGTCGAAGCCGGGCGAATCACCGCAGCAGGCGCTGCTCCGCGAACTGCGCGAGGAACTGGGCGTCGAGTGCCACGATCGGCAAGGAACTGTTCCGCACCCGGCATCGCTACCGGGAATTCCGGTCGGAACTTCGAGTTGATTTTCTTTCAGGCCGAGCGTCGATGGCGCCGCGAACCTGCAGAATCTGGTCTTTGAGAGATTTGAGTGGGCCGAAGCCTGCCGCCTTGCCGCAATACGACTTCCTGCAAGCCGACCAGGAATTCGTCGCGCTGCTCGCGTCAGATGGCATTCCGCTGGATCGGTCGTCGTAAGACTGGGCTTCACGCCTGCGCAAGAGCCTCCAAAGTCCATTGCTGAGCGAAGCGAAGATCCTCTTGATTCGTCGAGCAAAAAACTCCAAGAGAGATTCTTCGCTTCGCTCAGAATGACAAACGTCTGGCGGCTCACGCAGCCCGCGAATTCCTATTCCGTCAAGTCTTCTTACGTCTGGCTCCTCCCGCCATCCACCACCATAACCTGCCCGGTTATGAATCCGACTTGCGCCAGAAAGACCACGGCGTCGTCGATATCTTTCGGCCGTGCCGGTGCGTTGCAGCGGCGCGCGCTGGATAAAATCTTCGGCAACTCCGGCGCATCCCCCGGAAAAGAAATCGTGCCGGGAGCGATCGCGTTCACGGTAATTTCCGGCGCGAGCGCGCGCGCCAGGCAACGCGTCAGCATGATCACTCCGGCCTTGGACACGCAATAATGCGTGTAGGCCGGCCACGCCAGCAGGCCGCCGAGCGAAGCGAAATTGATAATTCGGCCCTGGCCGCTGCGCCGAAGCATCGGCGCGGCCGCCTGCGAGCACAGAAACTGCGATTTCAAATTGGTGTCCAGGATGCGGTCCCACTGCTCTTCGGTCAGCTCCTCAAATTTCGCGGGAAAGAACATGCCGACGTTGTTCACCAGGATGTCGAGGCGGCCGAATTCCTTTTCCGCGGCGGCAAACAACGCGGTCACGTCCGCGCTTCTTGGATGACATCCGCCTGAATCGCCATCGCGCGGCGTCCCATCGCCGTGATTTGCGACGACCACTTCTTCCGCCTCGGCCTTGGAGCTGCGGTAATTCACGATCACGTCCGCGCCCTCCGACGCCAGTCGTAACGCCACGCTTCGGCCGATGCGTTTGGCGGCGCCGGTGACCAGGGCCACTTTTCCTTCAAGAGTGTCTTGCGGCACGAATAACCTCGCCTTCGTTTTGCTCAGCTACCGCTCGCTCCGGACATCGTAACTCAATTCCCGGTGGCGAAGCATTTTGGCCGTGAATGCGGCGAACATGCTGAACGTTATCTCGCATGTTAGGCATTCGATACGGATCGCCTGCCAGGACCTGAAAGCCTGCTTTTCTTCAAGCCGCAGTGTCGCGGCTGAACAGGCCATAGAAAAAGTAGTTAGCTTTGTCATTCTGAGCGAAGCGAAGAATCCCTCTTGGTTTGTTTGCTTGCACTTAGTTCGAAGAGAGATTCCTCGCTGCGCTCAGAATGACAGCATGTTGAGTTTTCCGGAGCCTGTTAAGCCGCGGCCCACAAATTACTTCCATTCCGAGGACTCCCAGTTCAATGAACTTTCCAAAACAAGCGTTCACCGTGCGAAAGAGAGTCCGAAGGATGAAACTTGAGTCGTAAAGCTTTCGAATTGGAACCTGGGCACAAAATGGCTATGATGGCTGCGCTCCAGCCGAACTTTGACGCGAGGAAATCCCCATGGACAAAGTACACACAGAAAACGTGACGCTTCAGGCTTCCGATGGAACTTCCGTGAATGCGTACGTCGCTGCTCCGGAATCGGGCGCGAAGGCGCCGGGTCTGCTGGTGTTCCAGGAGGCGTTTGGCGTGAACGCGCATATTCGCGACGTTGCCGAGCGCTTCGCGCGGCAGGGCTACGTGGCCATCGCGCCGGAAATGTTTCATCGCACCGCGGGAACAGGTTTCGAATGCGACTACGGTAATTTTCCCGGCTGCATGCCGCACCTGCAGGCGCTCACCCCGGAAGGCATCATTGCCGATGCCCGCGCCGCCTATGACTGGCTGCAGAAAAGCCCGCGAGTTCAACCCAATGCCACCGCCAGCATCGGTTTCTGCATGGGAGGGCGGGCGTCATACCTGGCCAATTCGGCGCTGCCGCTGAAAGCGGCAGTTTCGTTTTATGGCGGAGGAATCGTTCCGTCGCTCCTGCCGAGAGCGGCGCAGCAGAATGGGCCGATCCTGTTTTTCTGGGGAGCGCTCGATCAGCACATCCCGAAGGAACACGTTCGGGCGATCACGGACGCGATGCAGGAAGCGCAAAAGACGTTCGTGAACGTTGAATTCTCCGATGCCAACCACGCATTCTTCTGTGACGCGCGCAGCGCATATAAGGAGACCGCGGCGAAGCAGGCGTGGGCGCTGACGCTCGAGTTTTTGAAAACGTATGCGAACTGAAAAGCGCAGCAGCGGGGATGGGCGGGCAGATAGCTCCTGCTCAGACTGCGGAAAAACCCGAGTCATTCCTATACGGAACGCAGTGAGGAATTGCTATTTGCTTGTTTGCTTGCACTTCGATCGAAGAGAGATTCTTCGCTGCGCTCAGAATGACAAAACGCGGGATTTTGTCGCAGTCTGTGTAGCCGGGTAACACGTCACGAATCACCAGTCACCAGTTACCAGTCACCACCGGAGGCCCCATGGATCAACGCATGCTCGACACGCTGGTAATCAAGGAAGTGGTCGAGAATTGGGCCGTGTACCGCGATGCCGGAGACTGGGAGCGCTTTCGATCCGTATGGCACGAAGAAGGCGTGATGATGGCCACCTGGTTTCAGGGGCCGTTTGAGGAATTCATTCGCGTCAATCAGGAGGGTTGGAATAAAGGCGTCAGCATTCTGCATCTCCTCGGCGGAACGTCTGTGGAGATCGCGGGTGCCAGAGGTATCGCGCAGACGAAGATGACGATCTCCCAGCGCGCGCCGGTGCATGGCGTAATGGTGGACGTGCTGTGCACGGGCCGGTTCTATGATTTCTTTGAAAGGCGGAACGATCGCTGGGCCATCGTTTTGCGGCGCCTGTTCTACGAAAAAGACCGCATGGATCCGGTCGATCCGTCGCAAACCTTGCAACTCGATCCAAAAATTCTGGCGCAGTTCCCTGCCGGATACTGCCATCTGGCATACTTGCAATCGAGCCTGGGATTCAAGGTGAAGACGGACATGCCCGGGCTGAGGGGCCCGGAAGCGGACGCGCTGTATTCGTTGGGAAAAAAGTGGCTGGCCGGAGGAAAGCTCTGAAAGCGTGTTTCAGCTCGCAGTAGAAATCGCGCTCGTCCTAGTCCCTGATCGGCCGTTTCGCCGCATTCGGCGCCAGAACGGACGGCGAGTTATCCGCCCGGACAAAAGCCTGAAACGCGGCCAGCGTATTCGAACGGGCGCCGACTTCGAGGGTTTCCACTCGCATCAGACGCACGGCTACTCCGAATTCTCCACCCGACAGCTTTTCCACGCGGACGACTTCGCCAAGATATTCTAGATTCAAGGTGCCGAACGCCGGCACAACGTTTAGCTGTATGCCCGGGCGATAAAAATTGCGTTCCGTGGTGAAGTAAAAACCGCTGCGGCTCAAGTCCCGCATGCTGCGAACTTCTTCGAAATGCCCGGAATCGGCGTCGGCCGGACGCACATACACCAGGCGGTCCACCTTTACGCGGCGTTCGCCGCGACGCTCGGATCGAGATTCAGCCACATTCTTCGAGTCCTGCTCCAGAATTGAATCGAGAACTTCCGTCACGTGAAACTCCCTCAGGCGATGGCTCCACGCGGCGGGTATCGGCGCCACGGGTCCCCAAGTTGCCTGAATTCAACGCTACGGCGTTGCCCATACAACGTCCATAGATCGCCAGTACCATGCGCTCAAAGGGTCAACTTTAGGTTCAAATGGCGCCGAATTTAAGGGAGAGAGCCTAACCAGGAGGCACGCGCGATCGAGCATGCCGATCGGCCCGCTGGGTCGCCAACAATGCGCTAACCCATGCCGCTGCAGCAATATAGCCAGCCAATACGTCCGTGGGGTAGTGCACGCCGAGGTAGATTCGGGAGAGGCCAATGGCAAATACCAGGGCTGCCGCTACACCCCAGATCAGACCTTGCAGCGCCCGGTTTTCAATCCGGGCGCACACCAAGCCCGCAAGCACCCCGTAAAAGCAGAAGGAGCTGAGAGCATGGCCGCTGGGGAAACTGTAGGTAGCCGGGGCCTCCCCGACGAACGGAACCGGGCGGAGGCGGTGAAAGGTGAGCTTCAGCGAGACGTCGAGTATGACCGACCCGCCCACCGCGATCGCCAGCCAGGCCGCAGGCCGTTTCATTCCCTTCAACAGCCACACCGCCACCAGAACAGCGAAGAGCGCGGCGAGAAAGCCGATCGAGCCGAGGAACGTCATTCCTTGCATAAACTTGGTTGCCGCGGGACTGAAGAACTCGTGGACCTTCATGCGCACGCCCATATCCACGCGCTGCAGTTCGCCCTCGAACACTTCCTCGGATAGCCATGTGAACAGGATCAAAAAAGCGGTTGCAGATGCGAGACTGATGAGCAGCGAACGCAATGAGTCCCGGATACCGCGCAGATCGCGGTCATCGCGGCGCTCGAACTGTCCGTCGTATGGATCGCAGGTCGGGGCGGGAGCGTCAGGCGGCATCTCGCGGACATTCTATCCCAAGCCCGGTTTTCTCAGCCTCCGCAGATTGCTGAGCTTTCCTTACCGCAATAGGGTGCAGGGATCAGCTACAATCGCCTCCGAGTTCACAGTCGCAGTGCTACCCCCTCGGTTGCTAGACACCGAGTTGACGTTGCAAAATTCGGGCCAGGCGGCGAATCCACCATGGCCAACCTACTTTATGGAGTGAACGGCGAAGGCTCGGGCCACTCGAGCCGTGCGCGGGAGGTGCTGACGCATCTCGAAAAGCAGGGCCACCACGTACACGTCGTGTCCTTCGATCGCGGCCTGAAAAATCTGGCGGCGGACTTTGACGTGACCGAAATCTATGGGATGGGACTGGCGACAGTCCACAACCGCGTGAGCTACGGGCGCACGCTGCTGCGAAATTTCCTGTCCATTCCCCAGGCCGCGAAGAGCGCGCGAAAATTGAAGCGCCTGGCAGAGGAATGGGAAATCGATCTGGTGATCACCGATTTCGAGCCGATGTCCTGCCACACCGGACGCAAGCTGGGCCTGCCCATCGTGTCCATCGATAACCAGCATTGCCTGACCTATGGCGAGATCACATACCCGCGCGAGTATCGCAAGGAAGCGGCTGCGGCGAAGATGGTGACGCGGCTGATGACGCCGCATGCCGACGCTTACTTTGTAATCTCCTTTTTCGAGACGCGGGCACGCAACAAAAAGACAACATTTTTCCCGCCGATTCTCCGCCGGGAAGTTCTGCAGGCCCGGCCCGCCGAGGGTGATTCCGTGCTGGTATACGTGACCTCGCCGGCAGTCGAAGTTCTCGACGTTCTGCGACAAGTACGCCAGAACTTTATCTGCTACGGATTCGGGCGCGAAGGCCGCGAGGGAAACCTGAGGCTCAAGAAGCCATCCCAGGCGCAGTTTCTAAAAGATTTGATCGGGGCGAAAGCAGTGCTGGCCAATTCGGGATTTTCGCTGATCAGCGAAGCGCTGCACCTGGGAAAGCCATATCTGGCGTGGCCAGTAAAAAGGCAGTTCGAACAGGTCTTCAATGCCTATTACATCGGCCAGACCGGCTACGGAGCGTATTGGGATGATTTGACGAAAGAAAAAGTTGAATCGTTTCTGTTCAATCTTGCGGGCTATCGCCAGAACTTGCAGCGATATCCCCGCCGGGACAATTCCGCGCTATTTCAGAAGCTGGATGAATTCATTCACCGGTACGCGCCGGGCCGTTAACTGCGCGCGTCGCGGCGGTCCTCTGAATGAACCGCCATGCCACCAATCGCCGCAAGCCAAGATACATGATCGGGGAATATACGCGATGTGACGGACGTCACATCGCAAACACTATTTACCAACGAGAATGTTGTCGAGGGAGATTGGGTATGTTCGCTAAAATCCAAAATGGGGAAACTAACCCAACCTCATCATCTCCCTCAAAATTCACATCCGGCACACGCAAGCCGCCGGAAAAAAACTAAAAAAACCAAAAAACGCTGTCATTCTGAGCGCAGCGACGAATCCCTCTTGGTTTTGTTTGTTCGCTTCGACATAGATCGAAGAGAGATTCTTCGCTCCGCTCAGAATGACACCAGGCGGTGAGCTGTTCGCGGGCAGATGATGTCGCGATCCCCGGCCTTCGCGCGCGCGGTACCCTGAAAACCCGCAGCCGCGCCGGTCCTCTAAAAATCTCAGATCTCTTTGGCTTTTTTGATCAGAGCCCGAGGTGAATAAGCATTCGCCTTGTACTGGCTCAGCATGCGATGCGTGTTGAAGAAGCTGGCGTTCAGCGCGATACACGAACGCATGACCTGCGCGTAGGCTTCGGGAGCCCGGTAAAACATGGGAATGATCTGATGCTCGAGTTTGTCGTACAAGCGAAGCCACTCTCGGCTAACGGACTCATCGCCACTGATTTTTGCTGTCGTAGCCGATGGCCCATCCGGTCACGCCTTCGACGCATCCTTCCACCCACCAGCCGTCCAGCACGCTCAGGCTGGGAACGCCGTTCAGCGCCGCTTTCATGCCGCTGGTGCCGGAAGCTTCCTGGGGCCGTTGCGGAGTGTTCAGCCACAGATCGACGCCCGACGTAATCAGCTTGGCCAGCGCCATGTTGTAATTTTCCAGATAGACGATCTTGATGTTCTGTCTTTCAACCCGGCGGCGGCCTGAATCACGCGCTGGATCAAGCGCTTTTGCCGCCATCGTCGTGCGGATGGGCCTTGCCTCCATACAAAACCTGAATCGGTCCCGCCGACTGGGCGATAGGTCTTCAGGCGTTCGATGTCCCTGAACAGCAGATCCGCGCGTTTGTAAGTGGCCGCGCGCCGCGCGAAGCCGATGGTCAGCACGGATGTCATCGAGTGATACGCCGGTGCGCTTCTGCACCTCCTTGAACAAAGCCGCCTTCGCCAGGCAATGGGCCTTGCGGATTTCTTCGAGCGAAATCCCGACGGCATAACGCATGTAAGCGTTGTCGCGGCGCCATTCGGGGATTTCCCGGTCGAATAATTCCTGAAAAGGCGGAGAAGCCCAGGTAGCCGCGTGAACGCCGTTGGTGATGGCGTGAATCGGAAACTGCGGGAACATGTCCTGGGAAACCTCGCCGTGGCGCATGGCGACTCCATTCACGTAGCGGGTGAAGTGAATGGCCAGGTCGGTCATATTCAGCATGTTGGCATTGGCGAAGCCCGCCTGCTGCAGCAAGCCGGTGCGATATTCGCCGAGAACCTGGTGCACCAGGTCCCAGGGAAAGCGGTCGTGGCCGGCCTCCACCGGCGTGTGCGTGGTGAATACGCAGCGGCGGCGCACCACTTCGATGTCCGCTTCCACGGCCACCGTGTATTTGCGCATCTTGAGCTGCTCTTCGAGCAGGGCCAGCGTCAGGAACGCGGCGTGGCCTTCGTTCATGTGGTAGCTGCCGATCTTGGAGACGTTCAGGTGGCGCAACAGCGTGATACCGCCGATGCCCAGCAGCACTTCCTGGCAGATCCGGTAACGCTGCGTCGCCTCCGTACAGCGAATCGGTCAGCGTGCGATCGTAATCCGAGTTTTCCGGGAGATCGGTGTCCAGCAAATAGACGGGCACGATGAAGCCCGATAATCCGTGCACGCTGTAACGCCAGGCGTGCACGTGCACTTCGCGCTCCTCAATCTGTACGGTAAAATCCACTTCGACAGCGGGCAGAACGGTCTCCGGCTGCCAGGGATCGGGCTCTTCCGACTGGCGGCCATCGGCATCGATCCGTTGGCGGAAGTAGCCATTCCGGTATGCCAAGGAGATCGCGATCATGGGCAGCTCAAGATCTGCCGCGGACCGAAGCATATCTCCCGCCAGGATCCCCAGCCCCCCGCCGTACGAGGGGATTGCCGGGTCCAGAGCAATCTCCATGCAAAAATACGCAATTTTAGAAGGGCTCTTCTCTGTGACCATACCGGAATGATATCACCGGGAACTCTCCGGTTGCGCCCGGCGATCTCAGAAAAGGTTTCGTAATCCGCATTGCCTCTTGTGGGGCAATCGCCGGAATTTGTTATGATTCGTTGCGGAGTCGGGCAGCGACACCTCGATTGGCGGATTTCGTTGGATCGCGGCTCGAATGAGCGGATTCCGCGGCTGGGAGGCGAAGATGCGTCACGCGATACTGGGTGCGGGGGGAGTGGGCGGGCTGATTGGTGTGGCTCTGGCCTCGGCCGGAGAATCGGTGACGATGATCCTGCGTCCCGAAGCGATGAAAAATTATCCGGCGGAAATATCGCTGGAGAGCCCGCTGGGCTCGTTCCATGTGCCCGTGGATCGCGCGGATGCGGTGGCGCAGCCCTATGACGTCCTGTGGGTAACGGTGAAGGCTACGCAACTCGACGCCGCCCTGTGCAGCGTCACCATCGGCGCGGAGCAACTCGGGGCCGTCGTGCCGCTGCTGAATGGGATGGACCATGTCCCGGTGCTCCGGGCGCGTTTCGGCCATGACCGGGTGGTACCAGCAACGATTGGCGTTGAGGCCGAACGTGCCGCGCCCGGCAAATTCATCCATCGCGGCATGGCGGTGCGCATGGGCATCGCTTCAATGGGTGAGACGCGGCTGGCGACGGCTGCGGAGGCCTTCCGGAAGTTCGGCTTCGCCTGCCAGTTCATTCCCGATGAGATGAAGGTGCTGTGGACCAAGCTGTCCTTCCTGGCTCCCTTCGCGCTCACGACAACTGCTTCCGCGCTCACCATCGGCGAGGTAAACAGCGACCCGGCCTGGCGAAAACGGCTGGAGGGAGTGATCCGCGAAGTCGCGGCGGTGGGCACGGCCAGCGGTACGCCGCTGGACGCGGCGGCGATCCTTTCGTTTTTCGATAAGACGCCGGCGGGCGGACGCAGCTCCATGCAGAAGGACGTGGCCGCCGGAAATCCTCCGGAAGTGGAGGGGATTGCGGGACCGATCCTGAAGCGCGCGAAATTATACGGAATCGACGTGCCGGTAACGCGCGAATTGGTCGAATTGATTCAGCAGCGAACGAATTCCGCCCATGCCGGAGATTAACCGGCGGACAGAGAGCAATGGCTGCCGCCCGAGGATCCAAAAGAGTTAGGGGACTTTTTGTGCTCGCTACAGCGTTTATGGCGTTGACACTTTTAAAAGGCTACCGATAAAATCGCTTTGCCCGCCCGCCGAGGTAAAAAATTTCCGGAGGAAACTCATGAAGAAGTCCATTTCCATCTGCGCTCATCTCCTGCTCGCATTCGCGGTTATCGTGGCAACTTCCAACGTTCAAATGGCGCTGGCCCAGGATCACGTGGTGAGTCCCTCCGCGATTCAGAAGGATGTCGCGGCGTCGTCCTCAGCGCGAGAAGCCAACCAGCAGCAACTGGAAGCCTTCGTTTCCTCTCCGCTGGCCCTGCAAGCTCTGAAAACTGTGCACCTGAGCGCGAGCCAGGTAAAGAACGCTATCCCCAACCTGAGTAATGAAGAAATGGCCCAGCTTGCGGCGCGCTCCCAAACCGCGCAGGCTGATTTCGCCGCCGGCCGGATGAGCGACCGCGACTTGATCATCATCCTTCTGGCCGTAGTGGCCCTGATTCTGATCATCGTGGCCGTGCGCTGAGGAATGAATACACGCGCCATTCTGTTTTTCCTCCTTACGCTCTTGGTTTGCGCCGGGGCGGCGCTTTCCGCGCCGCCGCCGGGAGGTCTGCCTGCGGTTCTGATTGATGTACCGTACGTCGCACAGACCAGGGACGGATGCGGCTCCGCGGCCATCTCCATGGTCATGCGCTACTGGGAGGGCCGATCCGTGCAAGTCGAACGCTCCGGACCGAATCCAGCGGACCCGGAGCGAATTCAGTCCGCGCTCTATTCCCCGGCGGCCAGGGGAATTCCCGCGAGCAGCATGAAGCGTTATTTTTTGGATTCCGGTTACCGCGTAGCGGCCTTTGCCGGCAATTGGAACGATCTGCAGCGTCAGATTCAGGAGGGCAGGCCGCTGATCGTGGTTTTACAGGCCAGCGGACGCCTGGGACCGCTCCACTACGTGGTCGTGACGGGCATCGACGCGGACGGGCAATATTTATTTGTGCACGATCCCGCGCAGCAGGAATCCCTGCGAATGTCGCGGGAAGGATTCGAGTCTGAGTGGAAGCCCATGCACAACTGGACGCTTCTGGCTGTGCCGCAACCCGCCGATTGATCGCGAAAAGCTTGATCGCGAAAACTGTATCGATTCTGTTCATTTTGGCCCTTTTGCCGGCAGCGGGCTTCGCGCAAAGCGCCACGCCTGCCGACGCGGAACTCGTTCAGCACGTCAAGCAGCTGTACGCCGACGGCCGCTGGACCGACGTGCTGAATGCGTTGCCGGCAAACGACAACGAGAATGCCGATCTCCAGTTGTATCGGGGTTTGACCCTCTCCAAGCTGCAGCGCTGGGATGAATCCCGCCAGGCGTTGCAGGCCGGCGTAGCGCGGCATCCACGCGATGCGCGCTTCCCTGTCGAACTGGGCGGTATCGCGTACCAGCAATCCAATTTCAATCTGGCCAAACGGGAGCTCCAGCGCGGATTGCGGCTCGACCCGCGCAACAGCTATGCGAATACATTTCTGGCGTCGATCTATTTTCTCGAAGGCAACCTGGAAGCTGCGCTGAAGTACTGGAATCGTGCCGGAAAACCCAAGCTTACCGATCTGAAATTTGAGCCGCATCCGAAGCTGAATCCTCTCGTGCTGGACCGCGCACTGAATTTTTCGCCCGCAACAGAATGGCGCGCGGACCAGTATCTTTCCACGCGCGCGCAACTCGAAGCGTTGCGACTATATTCCAGCCCCATTTTTGACCTCAAAGCGAACGCTGACGACACATTCGACCTGACCATTCGCGCCGCGGAAAGAAACGGCTGGGGCAGCACCCCGTGGGAGGGCGGACTCTCACTCCTGCGAGGACTTCCGTATCAGACGGCGTACCCCGAGCTGTACAACCTTGGGGGAAAGGGATGGAACTGGCGGTCGCTGGTTCGCTGGGACGATCAAAAACGGCGGATCTCTTCCGAGGTTGCCGCGCCGCTGGGGAGCGACCCGGCCGTGCGCGTTCGCGCCTACTTCGACGGCCGAAATGAGAATTGGAACCTTACGAACACTCTGCTTCCGTTGTCGCCGGCTCGATCGGGAATGAATCTGCAAAAGGCGGTGGCGGGCGCTGAGCTTCAAATGATTCCCAGCGGCCGCTGGCGCTGGAGCACCGGCGTCGAATACTCGTACCGGAAATTCCGCAATGTGGCAGCCATTCCCGCGCCGGCAGGGACATTCTTCACGAACGGATCGTCGCTGGCCCTGCACGCCCGCGCAGAGCGCTCCCTGGTTCGAGCCCCGGAAAGTCGATTCACGCTCGACGGGTCAGCGGCGGGAGAAGTCGGAACATTTTCTGAAAATCCGCTGGGACGGTACGGCCGGATCGAGGGCTCGCTCGCAGGCCACTGGTTTCCGAAGGCGCGCGGCGACGATTTTGAATTTCTGGCCGGCCTGAAGGGCGGCGAAACGTTTGGGAAAGTTCCGTTCGACGAATTGTTCAGCCTGGGATTCGAACGGGATAACGGTCTGTTTCTGCGAGGGCATCCCGACCTTGTGCATGGGCAGAAAGGAAATGGCCCGCTGGGACGCAACTACGTCCTCGCGAATTCAGAACTCGACAAGATTATTTATCACAACGGACTTTTTGCGGTGCGCGCGGGCCCATTTCTCGACACCGGCGGAATTTACGATCCTTCAGGTTTCTTCGGGTCGCGGAACTGGCTGTGGGACACGGGACTGCAGACGAAGATTCGAGTACTCGGCAGCTTTGAATTTGTTCTGGGCTACGGCAAAGACCTGCGCACCGGGAGAAATTCCTTTTTCACCAAAGTTTCCCGCTGAAGGGGCCCGCGTGCGAGCCCCTTCGCGGAAAGTCATGCGGCGTTCGCAGTGAACCGGCCGGCCGCTTAGCTACCCGAAGACGCTGCCTTGACCTGCTGTTCCGGATGCGTCAGCGCCACGGCCACCAGGTGTTCGGACAGGAACCAGACCTGCAACTCGTTGGTGCGGATTACGTCGCTGACGAGCACGTCGTTCGTTCCGTCATCGCCCACTTCGGAGGCTTCGCGAGCCATGGCGCGAGCTTCTTTCAGAATGAATTCGTGCGCCTCGAGGAGCCGCGAAATCTGCACCGGCGCTTCTTCCCTGCCGCGCGGAGGCCGGGGGATTATCGTGGTTTCCGCCACGTCGGCGGCCATGGCGATGCTCACTCCGCCCAGCAATTGAATGCGCTCGGCGATCGTGTCTACCAATTCGCCTTGTTCGCCATAGTGCTTGTCAAACAGCAAATGGAGCTGATAGAAAGTCGCGCCGGCGACCTGCCAGTGATGCTTCTTGTACATATCGCGCAGCGTCATGGTGTCGGCCAGAATCTGGTTCAAATTGTTGATGCTGGATTCGCAGGCAGTTTCATCCAGCGCTATGGAGAGCTTGGCGATCTTTCCGAAGGGCTGAATTTCCCGGGCGTGCTGGTGCAGCACCGGCTTGGCGTGCTGCGCTCCCTCTTCCAGTTGGTTGATGCGAGTGGGGGTGTCGCGCTTTTTGGGACTCATGAGAAACCTCCTCGGTTTGCGGCGTGGCGTACAAGGGCACTTCCCGTATACGCCCGGCACTGTTCCCTGTCAAGCAAAGCGAGATTGCCGCCAGGATTGAGTTCAATTCCGGGACATTCGCGTGCCCGCGCTGTGGGCGAACAGCATACGAATATTCTAAAATTGGATGAAGTCACTATGGAATTTCTTGAAGGCGCGCAGCGAGCGTTCTCCGTGCCACACGGCCAACCAGCGTGCTATCATGGCCACATCGCCGCAATCTGAGTGGGTGTAGACCCGGAAAAGGGTGGAGGAAGGCATGCGTTCCTATCAACGGTATATTTTCTGGTTTGCCGCGCTGGCCATAGCCGCCTGGACGGCTCCGCGCGCGTTTGTATTCGCTGAGGACACGCCTCCGCTGAAACTGGTTCAGACCATCGAGCTGAAGGATATCCGCAGCACGGCCCCAGACGTTTCCGCCGCGGAACTGGCTAAGAACCTGACCACCACGCGCATCGTCGGCGTCCCCAATCACTTTGACCACTTGACGCCCGATCTGAAGAACGATCGCCTGTTTGTGGTGCCTGAAGATAACAAGACGATCGAGGTCTACAACATTCGCACCGGAAAATTCGTGCACAGCATTAAAGGGATTGGCGTGGGCCATTCCGTGGTCTACCGCGCCGACATCGACCGAATTTTTGTGACGGACGGCTCCGACGGCGACTTGAAGATTTACAACGGCACATCCTACGAGCTGCTGAAAACCGTGAAACTCCTGGCCGATTCCGACGCCACAGGCTACGACCCTAACACGCACTACCTGTACATTGCGGATGGCGGCCTGGATGCCAAGCTCAACTACACCTTCCTGGAAATCATCAACACGGACACAGGCGAAAAAGTCGGGCAGATCAAGATCGATTCCAACCGACTGGAAGCCATGACCGTCGAAAAAGGCGGCTCGCGGCTGTTTCTCAACATGACCGAAAAAAATTCCATTGGCGTGATCGATCGCAAGAAAAACGTGGTGGCCGCGGTGTGGCCGCTGAACTGCAAAGTCAACGCGTCGGTTGCTCTGGATGAGAAGAATCATCGCCTGTTCGCCGCCTGCCGCGATGGAAACCTGAATGTGCTGGATTCCGACACCGGCAAGGTATTGCAGAATCTTTCCATCGGCACGGGAGTGGACGACATGGTCTACGATCCCGCCAGCCAGAGGATTTATGTGACTCCGGGTGACGGCTTCGTGGACGTTTTCAAGCAGATCGACGCGGACCACTACAAGTCGCTGGGAAAAGTAGCCACCGGACCGCTCGGAAAGACAGGCCTGCTGGTTCCCTCCCTCAACAAATATTTCGTGGCAGTTCCTCCCCATGGAGAAACCTGCGCGGAAGTGCTGGTGTTTTCGGTGCAGTAAGTAGCACAGCCACTCTTTATCCTGAGCCCTTGCGAAGGGCTGGCTGTGCGGGTTTTGCGATTGTTGCGGCAACTCGGGCTGTGTGGAGGTTTACAAAATCACCCAGCCAAGAGTGGCTGTGCTACACAAACCAATCGCTTGCACACCTTTACTAGGTTGATGGTTTAGCAGGACATTTCCGGCGTTCGCAACGCAACAGCGCAAGCTTGCCGGCGAGGTTAACTCTCTCCGCCGACCTCGACTTCGCCGCTGCCGTCGCATCGAGAGCAGTCTCCGCTGCCTCCGCACGCGCTGCAGGTATGATCCCCGCCATCGCCGGAAGAACCGGAAAAGCTCATGCCTTCAATGCGGCCGCTTCCGTGACATTTGGAACAGAAGCCATCGCCTGGTGAATCGCAGTCAATACAAGTGTGGGTGGACACGGGACGCCTCCCAGTGGGTGATCTGCGGCGATTCTGCCCGCGTTTTGGGGTGGTGTCAATCGGGGAGAGGCGCGATCGGGGTGGAGGCGTTTCGAACCGGTATGGGTGTGGGCTGCCGGAAAGCGTCAAAGCGCACAGGAACCCTCGCCCTGGATAGATTCATGTTCGCACTAGCAATTTCGCCATTCGTTACACCTACAAAGGCGCACAGCGCAGAGTCGCTGTGCCACTCATTCCGGAACCAGGCGCTTCTCGGCTTCCTGGACGGCTTCGTAGATCTGGCTGAAACTTTCGATGGCGAATAGACATTTCTGCAACTCGTCGACTTTCACGGGAGTGGCCAGAACTTCGCTCAGATTGAAATCGCGGACTTCGCAGCCGCCTTCAATCACATTGGTGCATTCGCGGTGGGAGCTGATCACGCCGCTGCCATAGACCTTGATTTTTCCATCTTCGCGCATCAATCCAAATTCCACCGTGTACCAGAACAGCCGGCCCAGGCGCTCCAGGATTTCGGCGTCCTGCACCTTCGCGCAGATGCTGCCGTAGTGCTGCAGAAAATCGGCGAACACTGGATGCGCGTGCATCGGAACGTGCCCGAAAACGTCGTGAAAAATGTCCGGCTCCGGAATGTATTCCAGGGAATCATGGCTGCGCAGCCAGGTAGTGGTTGGAAATTTTCGCGCGGAGAGCATTTCAAAAAACGCATCGCCCGGGAGAAAACCGCTTACGGGAGTGGTGCTCCAGCCGGTCCGCGGCCCGATGCGGCTGCTGATTGCCGAAAGATCCGGCAGGCGGTCGTCGCGTAGGCCGATGATTTCGTAGCCCTCCAGATAGGCGCTGCAGGCATGGCTATCGATCTGCGGCCGCCGACGGCGAACCAGTTCCGCCCACACGGCGTGCTGCTCGGGAGTGTAGTCCGCGTACTTCTGTTCGGTGAGATAAGGAGCTGCGGCCACGAGAGGTGCGGTTGGCATGAGGTTCCTCCTCTCGCCGTGGCGACTACCCCTTTAGTGTAGCAAAGAGTAGAGGGCAGCCGCTGCCGGCTGCCCTCCGAGGTTTCTGCAACGCAAACACGGACAGCCGGTAGCTGCCGCCCTCCGGCTTACTTGATAATGGGCACGAGCGCAGCGCCCGCCGGCCGCCATTGCCCGTTCTCGAAGACAAACATGCGTAGCACGCGCGTATCGGTGCCCTCGATTTTACCGTTGGTGCTCTCGCTCTGCAGAAAGGTGTGGTCCGTGGCCAGCGCGATATTGCCGAACACGGCCATCAGCTTGAATTCCTTGGGGTGCGGGCCCACTCCCTTGGAGGGATGCGCCACGCGTTGCCGCGCGATCATCTCCGCCTTGGTTTGCACCTCGCCCTTGATGGACACTTCAAAAAACTGATCGGACCAGAACTTGTCGCGGAACTCGATGCATTCCTTGTAATCCTGGTGGTAGGGCGTGGCGCCGCCGCTGCATAGCCACTGCTGGTCGACATCCCAAAGCGTTTTTTCCAGCTCCGTCCATTCCTTGCTGCCCATTTTAGGGGACGTCTTGGGCGCTTCCTGGCCAAAGGCGGAAATCGAAATGGCCATGACTGCGACGATACAAAGCATGCGAATCGCTTTCACTGTGAATCCTCCTGGGTTCGTTTCTATTCGGCCTTTTACAAGGTGCCGTCACGCTCGTCAGTTTTCTGGCTGACTTGCATACCACCCGGGCATAAAACCGATCTGGAAAACCGCGAACCACCCATCGACCGTTTTAGGCAGGATACCATTCCACGAAGAATCAGCGCGAGGTCCAAGCGCATCTGCAGCAAAAACTTAGCGAACTCCGCCCACATTCTTCACCGGACCGGTGTAGGCCTCGAATCGCTTCCTCAGTTCATCAAGCTGTTTCGTGTTCGTCAGAAACTCGCGGTAGTTGTTCACTACCTTGTACGACAGGATCGGCTTCCAGTCGTAGGGCGCACCTACGTCCGATCGCGGCGACCAGTTCCCTGTTTTGGCTTGCGCCTCGGGCGACAGATACCAGGAGAGAAAAAGTTTTGCGGCGTTCGCGGTGCGCCGAGGATTTGAAAATGGCCGCGGTGAAAGGCCAGATCGGCAGAGGATCGGATTGCGGGAACGCCACCGCTTGCACCAGGCCGAGATTTTTCTGGTCCGTGCTGATGCTGGCGATCGTATCAAAAGTGACCAGATTTTCGCCCGAGGCAATGCTGCGCACCACGCCGAGATGGCCCTGAATGAAATTCGGCTGGTTGGCCATGTAGCGGTCCATGTAGGACCAGCCATATTTCTGCACAATGCTGTAAAAATCGTAGAGCGTGGCATCGTCATCGGCGGGATAGCAGGAAACGACTTTGCCTTTGAAACGCGGATTTAGAAAATCCAGCGCCGAGCGCGGAACGTCTTCCGGCCGCACCAGATTGGGGTTGTAGGCGTAAGCATGGGCGTTGACCTGCACGGCGACGTACGCGCCGGAGGGATCCTTGAAGCTGGCGTCAATCTTGTCGAAGCCTGGCGGCTTGAATTCCAGGAGCGCGCCCTGCTGCTTCCAGCGCACAAAATCCTGCAGCGTCTGGAATACGGCCATATCCACTTCTGGTTTGCCGGCGGCGAGTTGCGCATCGATCTTTTTGTCGAGCACGTTGCTGAAACCGCCGGTGACAGACACCGTGATGCCCGGATAGCGCGCGGAAAACGCCTTGGCGGTAGTCTCCCACGGAGCGGTGGGGCCGCCGGTATAGAGCGCCAGCGCTCCTTCGGATTTGGCGTTTTCGTAAAGCGAGTTCAGGTCTTGCGGCACTGCGGACGCAGTCCGCAGGCACAGCAGGCCGAAAGCCAGCGCCAAAAGTGATAGCCCTGCGATCGCTTTCGAACTTCCTCGCCTCAGCATGAGTGGCCTCCGCTAGATCTTCCAACGCCGATGGAGCCTGGCCGGATGAACATGCGTGCTGCTCCCGATTGTCGGTTGCAGAAACAGGAGCAGGCGCCCGCTCCAATCACGGGCGCGCCGGAATCTTACCTGCGATCAGCGATGGAAACTTGAGAAGCAGGTCAGGCGCTGGCTGCGCTTTGCGTGCCAAGAATTGCGGCCTTATTATTTTTCAGCCACGTCTTGAAATCCTGCAGCTCGGGATTCAACGATTTTGAGAATGCCAGGTCCCGAACGCCGCAAAAGTAATCGCAGAAATCTCGCTTGAACTGGAACATGTTGCCCAGGTCGTCGGCGCCGGGAAATCCGAATGTGCGATAAACCTCAGGCGGAACGGCGTTGTAATGCACTTCCTGTCCGAGCAGATCGCCGAAAGCGGCGGCCATTTGCGCGCCCGTCAGATGCTCGCCGGCAATTCCCACTGTTTTTCCGATCAAGTCGCCGTTCCGCTTGAAGACTCCGTAAGCGCATTTGCCAATATCTTCGGCGGCGATGCCCGGCAACTTCTTATCGCCCATCGGAAACGTGATGGCCAGCTTGCCGTCCGGGCCTTTTTGCGGACCCATGCCGAAGCTGATGAAATTGTCCCAATAAAACGAGGTCAGCAAAAAGGTGGTTGGCACTCCCGCGTCGCTGAAGAAATGGTCGGACTCGCCCTTGCCGTCGAAATGCGGCACTTTGTATTTTCCGTGCAGGGTCGGAATGCTCTGTTCAGAGAGCGGCGACCATTTGCGCGTGTCTTCCAGCGTTGACCAGATGACGTGCTTCAGGCCGGCCGTCCTGGCTGCTTCAGCCATGGCCTTGGCCTCGGCCATTTCCTTCTCCGGAGAAAAGTGCGCCCAGAAAAACGTGACGCAATAGGCTCCATACGCGCCCTCAAATGCTTTTTTCAGGCCGGCGGCATCGTCCACGTCCGCGGTAACTATTTCCGCGCCCAGATTCGCCAACGCCTTGGACTTTTCGCTATTGGCGTCACGTGTGACGGCTCGAACGGCGAAACCTCCCTGCGGGTCGCGGAGAATCGCTCTGGCCAGACCGCCTCCCTGCGCCCCGGTCGCGCCAAATACGGTGATGATTTTCTTGTCTGCCACGGAAGCCTCCTGAGAAGCTATGGTGTGCGCCCGACGAACCCGGCGAGCCTTGCTTCCGGGAATCATATCACCGCGCAGCGAGAATTCGGTCCGGCTCGCAGCCAGGAAATCCAGAAGAGGCCGCGGCGAAGAAATCGCTGCACCACGAAATCCGGCCACCGGTAGGCGGAAAGTCAGGCCCTGTGGAAATCTGAAATGAGTGTTGCATGCAGCTGGACTGCGTTGTTATAACTTATCCGTTACGAGACGGGGGCGGTAGTACCTAACTCAAAAGGTAGACTAACCCACCCGCCCCCGCCTTGCTATTTTAGTTTTCGCTTTGTTCCTTCCAGCCTCGCCTGATTTTTAGTTTTTTTCGCGGCTTGGGGCCGCGGCGCGCCAGCGCGCAGGAGGCCGTTCCACCGTCCCACTCATCGTTCCGCCGCTGAACCTTCCGGCCAAGCCCGCGTCCGGCAACTTTTTGTAACGCCGTGGGATGAATCTTGCTCTAAGATATGGAAGCACACGACCCTGCGGGAGGAATTATGCCGGTTAAATCGCTGCTGCTGTCCCTGATGGCTGGTTCTCTATTTCTGGCAATGCCGGCGAAGGCGCAGGAACAAGGCGCCGAAGTTCAGCTTCCGAACGGAGACGCCAAGGAACTTGTCAGCGACGCCTGCTCGGCCTGCCACAGCCTGACGAACATTACCAACTCCCAGGGCCACACGCCCGAAGAGTGGAAGACGACTCTTTCCATGATGCTGAACGTCGGCGCGGCCGTGCCGCACGGACAAAGTCGACTCGGTCCTGAACTACCTGGTTAAGAATTTCCCGCCGAAACCCGGCCCATCGCCGGCGATGATCCCCGGCGACGTCGAAGTTTCGTTCCAGGAGTGGAAACTGCCCACGCCCGGAACTCGCCCGCACGATCCGCTCGCCGCGCCGGACGGCACGATCTGGTACACCGGGCATATGGCCAACCTGCTGGGTCATATCGATCCGAAGACCGGGGACATCAAGGAATATCGCACCAATCGGCCCATGTCCGGACCGCACGGCCTGGTGATGGACAAGCAGGGCAACATCTGGTTCACCGCGAACTTTAAGGCCTACATCGGCAAGTTCGAACCCGCCACGGGAAAATTCACGGAGTACCCGCTCGACCCCAAGGCTACGCGATCCGCACACGCCGATCTTCGATCAAAAAGGGACGCTGTGGTTCACCGTGCAGGGAGCGAACATGGTGGGCCGCCTGAACACAGAAACCGGCGAGTCGAAAGTAGAAACGTCGCCGACGCCCAAGGCCAATCCCTACGGGATGGTGGTCACGACCAAGGGAGTTCCCTACTTCGTCGAATTCGGCGCCAACAAAATTGCCAGCATCGATCCCGAAACGATGGCGATTCACGAATATCTGCTGCCGAACGAATCCGCGCGCCCGCGGCGCGTGGCCATCACGCCGGACGACGTGCTCTACTACACGGATTACGGCCGCGGCTACCTGGGCGAGTTTGACGCCAAAACTGGAAAATTCGTGAAAGAGTGGCTGTCGCCGAGCGGTCCGCAATCGCGTCCCTATGGAATCACCATCGTGAACGGCATCGTGTGGTACAGCGAGGCGGGAGTGAAGCCCAACACGCTGGTGCGCTTCGATCCCAAGACCGAGAAATTCCAGACCTGGACGATTCCCTCCGGCGGAGGCGTGGTGCGAAACATGATGCACTTCGCCGACGGCAAGCTGGTGCTCACGGAAAGCGGCGAAAACGTGGTGGCGCTGGTGACCGTCAAGGGCGGCAAGCAAGATGGCGATGGGAGAGAAGTAGAAGACTGCTGTGGCGCATGCTTCAGCTTGCGCAGTTTGGTTGAAACCCTATCATGCCCCGCCGCAAATGGATTCGCGCAAGCTAAAGCATGCGCCACCACAAGTAGCACAGACTTCAGTCTGTGGATTTCTGAAAGATTCACCCAGACTGGACGCGCCCGGCAAACCCGGATGGAATTCCATAGACCAAAGTCTGTGCTACTGGAACGCCATCTCCGCGTGCCGATCCCACTCTCGCAAACATCATGCCTCAATGCTTGGCCGACGGCAGAACCTGATCCGGATTCTGCTGCACCCGCGTAAGGCCTGCCGGAATTTCAAACAAGCTGGCATCCAGCGTCGAGTTCGAAAACGCCGAGGCTTCGATGGTCATCTCGATCAGCGATCCGGGCGTGGACGGCGGCGGCGGATTGTCATTGTTGGCGGCCGGCGGGGGTGCGTCGTCCTTGTTCTTCTTCTTGCCGAAGAGCCCTCCTAGTCCCTTCACCATCGCGCCGGACATACTGGTCGGCGTGTCATTGTTGGAGGACGTTGACGACGAGTTCGAATTCGCGCTGGAATTGTTCGAATCCGCTGTGCCGCCCGCTCCCTGCTGTCCGGCCATGGTCATGCTCATGTACTGAATCAGCGGCAGGCCTTTAAATTTGGACTGATTTTTCTGCACCTCGTCCATGCTCTGCGCGACGCGCGGATCGATGTGGATGTTGCTGGGCGGAACCCAGTCAATTTCCTTGGCCATGCGCTGGAAGAATTCGCCCAGTTCCTCATAGCCCGGGACGGAGGGAGCAACCCAGGAATCGATGCTGGTTGTGATCGTTCCGCTCACGGGTCCCGTCTGCTGCGCGGGAGGCTGGCTGTTGTCCTGCGCCTGAATTTCCATGTCGATTTGAATTTTCATTTCGTTGGCCGTGAGCCCCTGAATCTGACGGCTTCCGGTGCCGGGCGTGACCGTGATTTTGGCGCTGACGTTGGCGTTCACGTCCTTCTGCTTGGGCTGCTGCTTGTCTGCTTGCTGCTGCGCCTGTTCCCGCGCCTTCTGCATCGCGGCTTTCATTTCATCAAATGTGATCTCGCTGTAGGTTTTCTTCTGCGTATCGATCGTGATGAATTTCCGCGCGGCCAGATCGATGATCTGAATCTGGCCGTCGGAGCTGTCCATCCTCAGCCGGTCGCCTTTGAGGTAATGCGTCGTGACGGTCGGCTTCATCGCTTGCGAAGCCTGTTTGCTGAACACACCCACGGCCTTCATCATGCCTTTCAGGCTGCCGCCGGTGATCGTTGACGTGTCGGTGTACTTGAAATCGGCGCGTGCGGGCGTGCTGGCGAACACCAAAAGCGCGCATAGCGCTGCGGTCATTGCTGCCTTCATTTCCTGTCCTCCGTTGTTGCGCTGCATGAAATTACGACGGAGAGCGGCATGGGCGGGGATGCCGGTTTCTCGCGACCTGGACATGAGTATTCCCCATCGCGCACACGAACGCCAGCAATATAGCTCGACAGCCTCTTGCCGGACTTGCCGGGCATCGCGTCCACGCGGCCAATGCGATATTCTTGGCAACATGTTCCGACGATTCGCCATCGTTTTTGCGCTCGCCGCGGCTGCCACGATTCCGGCGCAAGATCTTCGGCAGACATTCACAATTCGGCCGCTCCATCCGGTGTCCGAATTGCGTGCCGCTGCTCTCAGCGCTCATCCGCCCGAGGAACACGGCGATTTTCGCCAGCCGGATCTGGTGGAATTCGTACAACTCGATCCCACGATCAGGCTCGACATCCATTACGCCTCGGACAACAATTTTCTGGGGACACCGGTCTACACCCAGGCGCGTGCATTTGCGCAGCGCCCGGCCGTGGAAGCCGTCATTCGCGCCAATCGAAATTTACACGCGCTGGGATACGGGCTGCTGATTTTCGATGGTTACCGGCCGTGGTACATCACCAAGATTTTCTGGGACGCGACTCCCCCCGAGGATCATGACTACGTCGCCGACCCTTCCCAAGGTTCGCGGCACAATCGCGGCTGCGCTGTGGATCTCACAATCTATGATTTGAAAACGGGAAAACCGCTGGACATGCCCAGCGGCTACGACGATTTTACGGTTCGCGCGCATCCCGACTACCCGGGGGGTACGGAAACACAGCGCGGTAACCGCGACTTGCTGCGTCGAACGATGGAAATGCAAGGATTCAGTGTGTACCCCACCGAGTGGTGGCACTTCGACTACAAGGATTGGAACCGCTATCCGATTCTCAACATCGCGTTCGAAGAGATCAAGCCGCCTTTTCCCCGTCGATAAAAGCTGCGCGCGAAACTCCATTTATTCCGCGATCGAATTACGTCGATAGCTTCGCTAGCCCGCCATTCGGAGCGGCCGGAGGAGTAGGCGGTGGACCACTCGGCGGATTCGGATTGTTGGGACCGGACGGCGGAGTCGGAGCGGGTCCGCTCGGCGGAGTAGGGTTATTCGGTCCGCTGGGAGGATTGGGATTGTTGGGGCCGCTGGGAGGCGTCGGAGTCGCCGGCGGCGCCGGATCCCCGGGATTCGGCTTCTTGGGCGCCGGTCCCTTGCGGTCGTTTGGGTTCCGAGGTTTCGAACCGGGATTTGGCGCATTGGGGTTGTTCGGTGGATTATTCGGGCTGTTCGGATCGTTTGGGGCAGGATTGCCCGGCTGCTGGCTGCCTTGAAGCGGTAGCGCCACTCCGGCGCGGCCCGGCACCGGTGCAGCCGCGAAAATGCCCATTGCCATTAATGCCGCCGAGAATCCCATTTTCGTAAAATTCATGGAAAAGGTTCTCCCTCGATGCACGCTACCTATCTAGCCGGTTCATGGCCATAAGGGAATCCCAGTAAATTAGGAAACTGGTCTCGGGAGGGGACAAGTGGCCTCGAAAGCTCGGCAGTAGGGCCCAAGGCGAATTGCTGCCGGAACTTACGCTTAAGTCGAGCAGAAAAGCTCCCTGCCGATCGCATGCACTTACTTCGAGCGGGAACTCCTGCGCTTGCGGTTGGGTTGCTTACTTCTGGATTTTCTCGATTTCATGGCAAGGGCGAGCGCCGCTCGAATCTCGCGGCGCAGAGCCGACTCCACAACCCTTGAACGCCGCGCTCCGCGGGCAATGCGGCTGACGTAGGATGGGTGAATTCGCAGCCGCTTAGCTACCCGCCGGTACAGACCTCTGAGACGGGACGTTAAGTCCAGGATCGTTGCATGAATACGATGGGGCCGTTTCGCTGCAACTGTCACGGCATTCCCCCGACACTCAGACTGCAGCCAGAATGTTGTAGCGGAATGATCTGAAAAACACCTTACTTTGTCAGTGACCTGTATCACTCTGGAACAATCGTGTCTAGCGCCGCAGCCAAGTTTGAGTGCCGGTCGGCATCGGCAGGCGCCCAGAGGGAAGCATCGCCCGGCTTCCGGCAATCCCCGATGGCAAAATCAGGGATAACCCGATAGCCCGAGAGACGATAATGGACTCTCAACCAGCCGGCACAGAGACACGCTCCTCATCCCCGAAAGAAGGCGCAATTTGAAGCGCAAGTTGACCCCGGTCGAAAGGATTTTCCACCAGATTGTAGGACGGCCACCAGCGCCCAGCGAACGCCGCGTGCTCTTGCCAAAAGGAAAGAAGAGCCCAAAACGGAGTCCAGCGCCGGTTCACTCCGAAAGAGAATAGCCAAAACGGGAGGCTGCAATTTCTCTCTCCCGCGTCGAAATCAGAGCAGCTCCGCCCGGGCTTAGCATCTCGGTTTAGTTGCCGTCCTGATTATTTCCGGCGTTTCGCACCTCAGAAGAGTCCTGAAAATACACGATTTCCCAGATTTTTCCCCGCAGGAAATTTTGTTAGCCTGCGATTCCCACCCCGGAATGTGAGTAGCAAGGAATTCGCCCGCGAGATCCGCGGCCGGCGTCGACATCCATACCGATCAAAGATTGAACCGACAGAATAAGCGGGAGGAAACGCACGCGCAAGGCTTTGGTCACACGGTTATCGGCATCACGCGGCAGTCAAAATCAGGGAAGCAACACGGGAGTTTCCAGGTGCCTTATTGGGTGTTCGTTTGTCCGGAGTGGCAGCCGGGAATTTGTCCACACGGAAATACCAGACGACGCGAAAAGCTCGATGCGAGACCCGCTGGGCTGGCTGGCCGAAAAACCGCCATTCCCCGAAGGCGGCATGCGCGTGGGCTGTCCAAATTGCAAGAAAACTTCGCTCTGCCAGCGCTATCAACTGGTGTACCAGGATCTCATACCGGCAAAGCGGCTTTGATGCGCTCTGAACTAAAAGGCACCTGCCGGATGCGCGCTCCGGTGGCGTCGAAAATGGCGTTGGCGACGGCTGCGGCGACCACGGTGATGGCCGTCTCACCCGCGCCGGTGGCCGGCACGTTGGGGCGGTTCAGCAGCACTACCTCGACCTTCGGGACGGCAAATCCGAGCGGGAGTGAGTGGTAAGTTCTCCAGTCGATGGAGGTCACGGTATGGTCATCCCAGGTGACTTCTTCGCCGAGGGCGCGGCTCAGGCCTTGCAACGCGCCGCCTTCGCACTGATTGCGCAGCCCATCCGGATTCGAGATCGGGCCCGCATCCACGCTGACCACCAATCTCTTCACCGCGAGTTTTCCCGTGGCCAATTCCACTTCCACTTCCGCGACCATGGCTGAGAAACCGTTGTCGCCTTCATACGCGACGCAGGAAATTCCGCGGCCGCTGGCGACGCCTTTGGCGGAAGCCGAGCGGACCACAGGCGAAACCCGTGCGTTCCAGTTCGCGGCCTTCGCTGCGGCCTTGACCACGTCAATCATTCGCGGCTCGCTCAGATGGCGCAGGCGAAATTCGACTGGGTCAATCTTGGCGCGCGCGGCCAATTCGTCCATGAACGATTCATGGGCAAACGTATTTTGCAGGCGTTGCGGCGAGCGCAGCGGCCCTGTCCAGAACGGGGAGACCACGTTGTGCAGCAGAGCGCGTTCGGATTTTATGGTGCCGGCGCCGTGGTCGGCTCCGCCGACGTGCCCGACGACGTACGACGGAACGGCATTGCTGTTATTGCTGAACGAAGTCGGTTCGGGCGCGGGCGAGCGCGGCTTGAATTCCTCCGGTTGAAATCCCGCCAGAAATCCGGTGATGACGTTTCCCGGATACGTGTACACCGGGCGATTTCCCAGCACCGGCGACCAGGCCTCATGGTCCCAGGCGATGATGTTGCCCTGGGCATCGAGTCCGGCGCGTTCGTCGATCGTGAAGGCGAACCCGTAATTCTCCCAGGCCATTTCGTCCTTGCGCGTGAGTTGCACCCGCACCGGTTTGCCCACTGCCTGCGAGAGCAGCGCCGCATCAAAGGTTACGGCGTCCGCGCCGTTGATTCCGTAGCAACCGGAGCCGCGTCGAAAGATCACCCTAATATTTTCGGCTTTCAGGCCCAGGAGCATCGCCAGCGTGGCGCGCTGGTGCCACACGCCCTGCGTCGGAGACCACACCGTGGCCTTGTCTCCCTGAACATCCGCGACCGCGCAGGAACTGCCCACCGATCCATGCATCTGGTACGGATGATCGTACCTCGCCTTGACCACCGTAGCGGCTTCGGCAAGCTTCTGATCGACATCCTTGGAATTAACCAGCAGCGTGTCCCGCGTAGGTTTCTGCGTGCGCAGATGATCGTAAAAGGAATCCTGCCGGGGAAGTTCAGGAGCCGGCGACCAGGTGACATTCAACGCATTGACGATTTGCACCGCCTGCCAGGGTTTCTGCGCTACCACGCCGATAAAATTCTTTTTGATCACAACTTTCACGAAGCCCGGCATTGACGAGACGGAACTCTCGTCGACCTTGACGAGATTCGCGCCGACCGCCGAGGGCCGCACCACCATACCGTGCAACATTCCCGGCAGCCGCACGTTGTGCGCGTATTCGAATGTTCCGGTGGCCATTTGCGCCATGTCCGGGCGGCCGATGGGCTTTCCGAGTACGGTCCATTCGCCGGCAGGCTTGCGCTTCGCGGCCGGGTCCACCTTCAGATTGAATTTATTTCCGGCGACCAGTTCGCCGTAGCCCACTTTCTTCGTCGCGTCACTCTTCGAGCGAATCATGCCGTCCGCCGCGATCAATTCCTCGGCAGGGAGATTCAAACGTTTGGCGCCCAATTGCACGAGAGCCTCGCGGGCCGTCGCGCACGCGCCCGCCAGGTTGCTGTGATTGAAGTTGGAGGGATGCGACTGGCTGCCCGAAGTCACGCCCTGATCGGGTGTGAAATGAGTGTCGGCAACGATTAAATTGACTCGCGCGATCGGCATGCACAACTCTTCCGCGACCAGCTGCGTCTGGGCCGTGGACATTCCCTGCCCCAATTCCTCTTTTCCCGTGTAGGCGGTAACGTTGCCGTCCGTGCCAATCGCCAGCCAGGAATCGACTTCTCCTGCGGGCGGCGAATCGGGGGGCGCATTCTCTCCAAAGGCCACTCCGCGATTCGGATTTTGCCGGGCCGCGAGGGTTTCCAGCGTGCCGGCCATGCTGAAACTTACGATCAGCGCCCCGCCGCCCTTGATAAATGCGCGGCGTGAGAATTCCGCGCGCTCCAGCGCGCCGGTCGCGGCTCGCGTCTTCCCCATCTCTTTCGCCGTTAGAGTCCGCTTCTTCATCGCCGCATCTCCTTCCTGGCGCGGTCGATGGCGCGAAACATTCGCGTGTGCGTGAAGCAGCGGCAAAGCACGCGGGACATTCCCTGCTGAATCTCGGTTTCGGTTGCCCGGGGAT
This sequence comes from uncultured Acidobacteriota bacterium, assembly GCA_963774805.1. Lineage (GTDB taxonomy): Bacteria > Acidobacteriota > Terriglobia > Acidiferrales > UBA7541 > Palsa-360. Next base: position 40,986 of record CAVZGK010000015.1, on the reverse strand, counting down.
TTTTATCGAGGAAGGCTTTGGCGGTGAGAATCACGCCGTTCAGGCAGAATCCGCATTGCGCGGCCTGCTCCTCGATAAATGCCCGCTGTATCGGATGCGGTTTGTCAACCGTGCCCAATCCTTCCAGCGTGACGATGTCGACTCCCTGCACCGATTCGACGGGCGTGATACAGGAGCGGACCGCCTGGCCCTTCACGAGCACCGTGCACGCGCCGCACTGCCCCAGGCCGCATCCGAATTTAGGAGCGGTCAGCCCGAGATCGTCGCTCAGCACGTACAGCAGCGGCGTCGTGGGATCGACGTCCAAGTGATGCGTTTGGCCGTTTACTTTCAGTGAAAGCAGGCTCATATAGCTATGAAGTTATTGCGATCTCGCGTTTTCGTCAAGGGAGAGTGCATCCGCGATTGCGTTCAACCTTGCAGCTGGCATTTTGCGCTTTCAACTCTCTCCCGCGCGAATAGAAAAAGGGCCGGGAGCTTCCCGGGCCCTCGCTTGGCCGCGATTTCCTAGCTGTTTCCCAGATACTCGACGTGAACGTAAGTGCCCAGGCGCACGTTATACGCCAGGTACCAGCCATCGTGATCCGGATCTTCGTAGATCACGATGTTATCGGTACCCCATTCCCAATCGTTGCAGTAGCCAAAATCATACGGAGCCACCGAGAAATAGAATCCTCCGAACCAGAACCGGCTCGGGCCTCCGCCCTCGATGCGGAAAACGTGGCCGCGGCCGAATCCGCCGCTGAAATGCCCGTGTTCCCAGGGATGGTCGATGTGATAGTGCGCGTCGTCTCGACCGGTATCGTGGCCCACCCATTTGTCTCCGCTAGAGTGGACGTGCGGAGCCTCCGGGTGGCCCTTCTTATCGCTGTAGCTTCGCGCTTGTTCCTGCGCCGGACGCGCTTGCTCCTGCGGCGCGCGCGACTGCTCCTGAGGGGGACGCGTTTCCTGGCGTGGCGGTTGAGCTTTGGGTGCGGGAGCGGGCCCCGGATGCGGAGCCGGACCGCGCGACGGCACGTGGCCGCCGCCAACGCCGCGCACTCCGCCGCCTCCCTTTCCCCCACGATTTTGCGCGGAAGCGGGTACGGAGATGAGCAGGAAGGCGAGCATGATTCCGAACAAGGTTTTCATTTCAATCTCCTGAATGAGTATGTAAATGCGGTCGAGGACAGAGCAAGGAAACCCCTCTTGAGGCGGGCATTTCGTTAGACGGCCAGCGCTGCGGCCCGGTTGCACGATTCGCTGAAGCCCGGCCTAGCGACACCGCAAAAAGCGTGCGTTTGGAAATATCCGCGAATTCATGCAGACTACGGTGCGATACAGGAAAACCCTGAGAGAACGGCGGAGAACATGAAACTCGACAAGATTTATACGCGCACAGGAGATGAAGGAAAGACTTCACTCGGAGACGGATCGAGGCTGCCGAAATTTCATGTGCGCGTCACGGCCTACGGCAGCATCGACGAAGCGAATTCGGCGCTGGGTGTGGCCAGGCTGCACGTCAGTGATCCCGATGTGCTTCGCCTGTTGCAGCACGTTCAAAACGATCTGTTCGATGTCGGCGCTGATCTGTGCCAGCCCGAGCGGAAGGCGGCGCCTGATGCAAAGCTACGCATCACCGCGGAGCAGGTGGCGTGGCTGGAACAGCAGATCGACCGCTTCAATGCGGATTTACAGCCGCTCACCAGTTTCGTGCTTCCCGGAGGAAGCCCGGCCGCGGCCCACATGCACTTAGCGCGCACGGTGACGCGCCGCGCGGAGCGCGACGTGGTGCGGCTGGCCGCGGAAGAACCCGTGAACGCGGCGGTCCTGCAATACGTTAATCGCCTTTCCGATCTGCTGTTTGTCCTGGCCAGATTTTTAAATGGCAAAGGCGAGGCTGACATTCGCTGGGAGCCGGGCCGGCATCGAAGCTAAGCAGCGGCCGCTTCACATGCCGCAGAAAAACACTCCGATTTGTCATTCTGAGCGAAGCGAAGAATCTCTCTTCGATCGAAGTGCGAGCAAAGAACCCATGAGAGATTCTTTGCTTCGCCTCGGCGCGAGTCCTCGGTGCGAGCGCTCAGAATAACAGCGGCTTGAGTTTTGCCATGGCCTCTGAAACCGGCGAAGTTTTGAAAGTCTCTCCACAAAAATCCGCACCGCAACAAACTGCGCCGAGGTCGGGCTCCTTTTACAGCGTCGTGTAGATCACATGCACGAACGCGTCGCCGTTCAGGGCCCCGTTGCCCCACTGGGCATCGAGATCGGACAGCGGCTTTGCAGCCACGGCCTGCTCCAGCGATTTCCCCGAGGTTTTCAATTTCTGTACGCGCGCCCGGGCGGTAATCATCATGTCATGAAATTTTTTCAGGTCGGCTTTGTTGCCCAACGGCCCGTGGCCGGGAATAATCTTCGTGTCATTGTCGACCATGGCCAGCATTTTGGCCGTGGCGGCAATCATGCCGCTGATGCTGCCGCTCGTGCCTTTGTCAATGTAGCAGTACATCCCGTTGAAAAACGTGTCGCCCATGTGCAGAACATTTGATTTTTGAAAATGAATATAAATGTCCGAATCGGTATGCGCCGGAGCGAGGTGGCCCAGCGCGATATGCTCCCCGCTGAAATTCATCTGGTAGGATTCCTTGAACGTTTTCTTCGGCAGGGCGTTGTCAGGCGAGGGATCGAAGTGCAGGCCGATCACGTCCAGATCGTGCGTTTCAGACAGGCGCTTCAAGGTATTTTCATGCGCAATCAGCGTGGCGCCCGCGCCATGAACGTTGGCGTTGTTGTCCGTATGGTCCCAGTGCCAGTGCGAATTGACGGCCAGCTTCAACGGCGCATTGCTCACATCGTCGAGCGCTTTTTTGAAGCGGTCCCAGGCGAATTGCGTGAAGGTATCGACCAGCAGCTTGCCGTCCTTCCCGTTCAGTAGCACCACGTTTCCTCCGGGGCCGCGGAACAGCGTCAGGCTATCCGATAGCGGAGTGGATTCGATGGGGGCTTTTCCGAAGCGCGCGCGCGCCGCCTCCAGGCCCGGATTGGCCGGAGCGGCGTTTTGGGCCGCAGGAATCAGCGCCTTGGCCCTAAGGCTCGGCGGAAACATTTGTGCCAGAGCCCAGCCGCCGGCCATGGCGGCTGTCGCGTGAAGAATCTCGCGGCGTGTCGTGCCTTTGCGAATTTCGTTGGAATCCATCGTGCACCTCGTCGTGCTTCAACAATTATTTAGATGGTTCAATTCGTCAGGGACTATAACAAATTTGCGCGCGGATGGAAATTTGAGTGGGGGAAGTGGTAATGACTTGGTGCGGACCCAAATTCGGCGTTCGATTCCTTTTCTCTCCAGTTTTAGTCTCTGAAACTTCAGCGGCTAAAGCCGCAAGCGAAATGCATCGGAACGGCCGGGCTGAAGCCCGGCGCTCCGAAGGCTAAACAAAATCCTTCAAATCCGCTCGCGGCTGCCCCCGCTTCCAACCTTGCTGAAATTCATGGGTGCTATACTTTGGCAAAATTCAAAGTGAGGTGGACCGATGGATCTGTTTGATTCTTTCAAGGCCATGCAAAAACAGGCCTGGGTGAGTTTCGTGCCGTTTGAGGCCGTCACTACGCCCTGCGCCGCAAAGCTTGTGACACGCGCGGGCGTTAAAGCGGGCCGGCGCGTGCTGGATGTGGCCTGCGGCACGGGCGTCGTTTCCGTGACCGCAGCGCGACGCGGCGCACGCGTCACAGGTCTCGATCTGACTCCGGAATTGCTGGAGCGGGCGCGGGAAAACGCGCGCATCGCCGAAGTGGACGTAGCCTGGCTCGAAGGGGACGTCGAAAAACTCCCGTTCGCCGATGCGGCGTTCGATGTGGTGCTCAGCGAGTTCGGACACATCTTCGCGCCCCGGCCGGAAGTGGCTATCGGCGAAATGCTGCGCGTGTTGAAACCCGGCGGTACCATCGCATTTTCCACCTGGCCGCCGGAACTCTTCATCGGGCGCATGTTTGTGATGACGGCTGGTTATTTGCCGCCACCGCCAGTTAGTGTGCCGCCTCCGCCCTTGTGGGGCGATCCAGACGTAGTGCGGCAGCGGCTGGGTACGGCGGTAAAAGATATTTCGTTCGATCGCGCCACCATGCTGGTGGCCGCGCTCAGCCCGGCCCATCACCGCGCGGCGGCGGAGAAACATTCCGCCTCGACCATGCGGGTGGTGACAGCATTGCAGGAAAGCGATCCCGCGCGGCTCGAGCGATTCCGCCGGGACTATGAGGCGCTGACCAGCGAGTATTTCGAAGAGAATCTCGTGCGGCAGGATTTTTTGATGACGCGGGCGACGAAGGTCTAGGCGGAACGGACGGAGGAGAGCGACGATTCGCGATTTGTGATCGCTGCGTTGCGCCGTTTCGAAAAGCGCGAGGATAATTCCGTGAAGGTTTCGCGGCAGCACCGGCTTTCTGGAAATGAAAAAGGCCGGACGGCGAACCGTCCGGCCTTCGGATTAACACTGGAATCTCCAGACCTTCCTACGGGAAGGGCAGGTAAGTCCAGAAGTCATTCAAGTATCCTGGCGGAGCTCCCTGCGTTGAATCGTAACCTTCTCCGCCGAACACCCGGATGTAGTGATTCGCGTCAGGCTGCCAGATCGCTGCGCCTCGCCGCGCACCTGCTAGGTTGTTCACGAAGGGTATGCCCTTCGTCAGATACGCGCCGTTCTGGTTGGCATTGCTGATACCCTTCCACCAGATCCATTGGCCGCTGCTCTGCTGGTATTCCCAAATGTCGTTCAGGAATCCCGTTGCCGCCGTGGTCGAAGTGCCGTAACCCCAGCCGCCGAAGAACCAGAGGTTGTTGTTCGAATCGGCCCAGCCCACTGCGCCCCAGCGCGATCCCGGGACATTCGCCGCCGCACCGGTACTGGTGTTGTCGACAGCCTGCGTGCCATAGGTTCCCGTCTGATTGGCGATATTGTTTCCGGAAATCCACGTCCATTGCTTCGAAACGATGTTGAATTCCCAGAGGTCATTCAGAATCGCGCCGGCGGGCCCGCCCGTACCGCCCGAATCGAGCCCGAATCCTCCAAATAGCCAGATATTGCCGGAGGAATCCGCCCACATTACGGCCGCTTGGCGGCTACCCGGTGCGGTGGTCCCGGTTCCGCCTCCGAGAGTGCCATACGACCCGTTATGATTCGCCGTGTTCGAATTCGCGGGTCCGATCCACGTCCACTGATTCGCGGACGAATTGAATTCCCAGAGATCGGCCAGCAATCCGGTAGTTCCGGCGGAATCTACGCCTTGCCCGCCGAACATCCAGACATTTCCGGAAGCGTCGGTGGTCGTCGCAGCAGCCCAACGGGAACCGGGAAATCCGCCCGCAACTCCCTGCGTGCCATAAGAGCCCGCGGTGTTACCGGTCGTTTGGCCTCCGACCCTGACCCATGGGCAAGAAGCAGAGCCCGCGCCATTGGCGTCAACCGAAGCCCCTGGAGCACACTTCCAGATATCGTTAAGCAGCACGGGCTGAATATTGCTGGGGGTGGTACTGAAGCCCTGGCCGCCAAACAGCCAAAGATTTCCGGAGTTGTCCGTCCAGCTTGAAGCGCCCCATCGCGAACCCGGAACCACGTCGGAGGCGATATTCTCCGCCTCGAGTTGTGTCGGATCCACAATCCACTGCGTCGCGAGTGGCGGCAGCATCGTCTTCACGTTTGCCGGAACCCATCCGCCCACACCTTCATCGAAGACCCACAGGTCATTCAGATAGCCCTGGATTTGTTTCGCTACCGGAGAAGGATACGGAAAGCCGAAACCACCGAACAACCACTTTCTACCCGTGTTGTCCGTCCAGGAAGATGCGAAGTCCCTTCCCCCTGGAGTGTTAAGGTTTGGCGGGGGCACCTGGTTCACGGGAAAGAGCGGCGAAACGACCGCAGCATAATTATTGGCCAAATTCGTCGAGCCCACATACCACGTCAGCCAGTTCCAATCGTTGTGCTGGCAGTCCACGACCACATCACTGACGTTGGAGCTGGCAATTCCTGTGTAGGCGAACATGCTGCAAGTCTGAGGTTGGCTCGAGGGTGGAAGAAACAGGCCGACGTTATAGATGCCGCCATTCGTTACCTTCGTCGGGAATACGAACGAGGTGTCTCCCGTGACAAAGAGGTCGTCTCCGGCATTGTTTTGCAGTTCGAGCGTATCTCCAGGTCCGACGATCAGCCCGACCACCGAGCCGCCGACCGTGAAACCGGGCTGGGTGCAAGCGACCTGCACGCTATTGACGTTCCCGTTGGCCGTGCCGCTTCCGTTCAGGATGTTGCAAACCTGCGCTGGGTTCGAGGGTTGGGTAACGATCGTAACGGCGTAAGCTCCCCCAGGTGCAACAGGGACTCCGAAAGTGAACGTTACGTTTCCTTTCCCCGTGACGGTAAGTTTGTCGCTACCGTTGTCCTGCAGGACGAGTCCAGATCCGTTCAGCCCGGAAACCGATCCGCCGATGGTGAGCGCGCTGGTGCCGCAATTCACAACCACGTTCGTAACGTTGGCGATCGCAGTTCCGACTCCGTTTGAAATGCTGCAGGTCTGCGTAGGGCCCGAGGGCTGGATCTTCACGAGCACGTTGTATGCGCCGCTCACCGTGGTTTTAAAGGTGAACCCGCCGTTGCCGGTTACCGTGAAATCGTCTGTGCCATTATCCTCAAGAATCAAGCCGGTTCCGGTTAGCCCGATCACTGTTCCGCCCACGGTGAACGAACTGGTGCCACCGCTGCCGCCGGATCCCCCGCTGCCTCCGGATCCGCCACTACCGCCGGAACCACTACCGCTGCCTCCGCTGAGTCCTCCGCTGGAGCCGCTATGCGCGGCGTAACAGGAGGACAAGGTAAGCGCGATCGCCAGCAGGGACACGAAATGTGCGGATTTCATTAGGGATTTCATGCGGAATTATTTGCTCCTTCGTGGCTTCGCCGCGATTGCCCTCAGTTGCAAACCACGGCACACGGGTCCATCCCCGGGTAAATTTGTTTTTTCAGCTGCTGTCCTGTGTGAGGACTGTGCTGTTCGATGACCGGTCTGATAGTGACCGGAGGACACTTTTTGCCTTCGATTCCAAACTACGTGCATGGATAGGGAGGGTCAATTCCCACGTACTATGCGTGTGTCTTCCTTAGTAATAAATATAACGAATGGTATTCCTGGGGCACGAGTTAACGCGCTCTAATGCAGGAAGGAAATTGATGCCAGTTTATTGAAAAGCAAAGAGTTATAGATTCATGCACGAGACCAGCCACGCACTTCCCGGCTTTCCACAGCCCGATGGATTCACCTGTCCTTCCGGCCAGTATCCGTCGCTATTTCTTCAGGGGCTGTTATGCATGTGATACGATCTCCGGCGACCTCGATCCGCTACAGCTCTGCATCGCCTGAAATACGTCGATTCGGCCGACAAGATAGAAGCAGAGCGCCCGGAAAACTGGGAATTCAGTCCTCTTATGCGCCCCTCACAAATTCGTAAGCTGATCGTAGTAGTAGTATTGGCTATCGTCGCGCTATGGACCAGCTCCACAGCGGCTGATTTCGTAATTGAGTACAACTGGTGGAAAGAGATTGGCCAGGTCAGCACCTGGGCCGGGATGCTGTGGTACAGCATCGCGCCGGCGGCGGCGGGATGCGTGATCGCGTTTGCGGCGTTGTGGATTGCCCACGCGCGCGGATTGCACTTCGCGGGAGTTCTGAAGCGCGACCATCCGATTTATTCCCGTCTGGTTCCGGTGGCGCTGGCGATCATAGCCATGGTGTTTGCGTCTAGCTCCATCGATTACTGGACCGTGATGCGCTATTTCGGCTCGCGCGGAATGGCGTCACCCGCCGGAGCCTGGAGGGACGATGTTTTTTCACGCGGGCTGCCCTTCTACCTGTTTGATCTGCCTTTTTTCGCCCAGCTCCTGGGATTCGTATTTGTGCTGGCCGTTTTGTGTGCTCTTGTTTTCTGGGCCACTGCCAGAGGCTGGCAACTCTCGGAACGCTTCCGCTACGGCACGCTTCACGAAGGACCGCACAAGACGCTAACGATTGGTCCGGAATCGCTGCTCTTGCCGGGAGCGAGCCGCGCCGGATTCGTGCGGATTATCACGGTGATCCTGCTGCTGGGATTCGCGGTATGGGTGTATCTCGGAAACTACGAACTGCTGCTGAACTCCCACGCGTTTATGACCGGCGCGGACTTCGTTGATCAGAAGGTGACCTTGCCGCTGCGCTGGCTGCTGATCGCCGTGACGATTGGCACGCTGCCACTGGTGTGGCTGCGGCGGTACAAGAACGCGGTTGCGCTGGTAGCGGGTTTCTTTGTTCTGCAAATCGTGCTGCCGCTGCTCGTGCAGGCTGTCTACGTGCGGCCAAATGAAATTTCCATTGAACGGCCTTACATTGAGCGGCACATCGCGGCAACATCCGCCGCGTTCAGCCTGAATCGCAACGCCCAGGAGCTTGCGTTTACTCCGACCGGACAACAAACGGTCGATCGGGCGCAGGATGCCACGCTGCTGGATAACGTTCGCCTCTGGGATTTGCGCGCCTACACCGCGACGATCACGCAGATTCAGGCGCTGCGGCCCTACTATGCGTTCCCGGGCACGGACGTCGATCGTTATTTCCCCAACGGGCGCATCAAGCAAGTCCTTTTATCCGCGCGCGAAATCGATGTGGCACAACTCTCCGCGGAAGCCAGCCAGAGCTGGATCAATCCGCATTTCATCTACACCCACGGTATCGGCGTGGTGATGTCCGAAGTCAACAAAATCACTCCCGATGGACTGCCGCAACTCCTGATCCAGAACGCTCCGCCAGAAATCAAGACCCCGGGATTTCAGCTGACGCGGCCGGAAATTTACTACGGCGCGAAAACGCAGGATCCGGTTTTTGTGCACACGGCGCGCGAAGAATTTGATTACCCTTCCGGTGATCAGAACAAATATTCGACCTATCAGGGCAGCGGGGGGTTTCCGATCGGATCCCTACTCCTGAAAGCAGCGGCGGCCATCTCCGAGGGCGAACCGAACATTCTTTTCACAAGTTATCTGACCGGCGAAAGCCGCATGATGATTCACCGCAACGTCCTCGACCGCCTGCAGTACCTGGCCGGATTTCTGACCTGGGATCAGGATCCGTATCTCGTTATTTCCGAGGACGGCCGGCTGGTGTGGATGGCCGACGGGTACACGACTTCCCTTTCGCATCCGTACTCCGCAACGATTCCCGTGGCCGGACTGCCTACTGGAGCCAATTACATCCGCAACGCGGTGAAGGCGACGGTCGACGCGTATACCGGGAAAATTTCGCTCTACGTATTTGAACCAGACGATCCAATCATTCAGGCTTATGAGCATCTGTTTCCGAAATTATTTCAACTGGCCGCGGACATGCCTGCCGACCTGCGCCGGCACGCCCGCTATCCGGAAGCGATGTTTCAGGCGCAGGCGGAGGCCTACCGCACCTTTCACATGCGCGATCCGCAGGTGTTCTACAACAAAGAAGACATCTGGGACATCGGCCACAACCTGTTCGGACAATCGACGCAGCCTGAAAACGTGCAGCCCACGTACGTAGTGGCCACGCTGCCCGGAGAAAAATCGCCGGAGTTTTTGCTGATCCTGCCCTTCACGCCGCGCGGCAAGGATAATCTGATCGGATGGATGGCGGCGCGCTGCGACGGCGACCACCTGGGCAGCGTGGTTTATTACCAACTGCCCAAACAGCAGCTGATGTACGGGCCGATGCAGATCGAATCCCGCATCGACCAGGACCAGAATATTTCCAAGGATCTGACGCTCTGGAACCAGCAGGGCTCGCACGTGCTACGCGGAAATATTATTTCCCTCCCCGTGACCGGAGGATTTCTGTACGTCGAATCCATCTACATACAGGCCAGCGAAGCGCGGATGCCGCAGTTGAAAAAAGTGGTTCTGGCCATGGGCGACCGCCTGATTTATCGCGACACTTTCGAGCAGGCGCTGGCAGATCTGACCGGCGGGGCGGCGCCGCCCAAGCCGGCGCAGGAAGCGGCCGCTGCCGGCCCGCCTCCGTCCGCCGCGGAGGAGAGTAAGAACGCGGCCGATCTGGCGCAGCGCGTCCGCCAGATTCGCGATCAGGCCCAGCAATTGGTGCAGGAACTTGAAAAACTGGAGAAGGATGCGGGGAAAAGCAAGTAGCGCCGGCTTCAGCCGGTCAGCGTGACTTGGAGCGGCAGCACTTTCCAGCGAGGCCCAACGGACGTGAAAATCAAGTTCGCTCAACGGGCCACGGAACAATTCACCTCATTGTCATTCTGAGCGCTCGCGCCGAGGACTCGCGCCGAGGCGAAGCGAAGAATCTCTCTTCGATCTGAGCGCATGCAAAGAAACCAAGAGAGATTCTTCGCTGCGCTCAGAATGACACCGCTACGAACTTTTTCCCCGGCTTTCGAGCCTGATCGACGAAATCGCGTATACTCCGGGCATTATGCCAAACACTTCGCAGCTCTCAGAGTTGTTCACTTCCGGGCAAACTTACGATCGCTACCTGAAAACGGGAACCGAGGAACAGCAGCGCCGGTGGACACAAGTCTACGAAGCGGCGCACGTGAGCGAAGCGCAAAAGGAATTGCTTGCCGGCTTCGTCCGCGAAATGAAAATTCTGGTCTTCAGCGGCATCTGGTGCGGCGATTGCGTGCAGCAGTGCCCGCTGATTTACCGCATCGCGGAAGCGAACCCGGCGAAAATCGATTTGCGTTTTGTGAAGCGGCCGAAAGACGCCGAGTTGCCGCCCGAATGGCGAATCAATGCCGGCAGCCGCGTGCCGGTGGTCGTGTTCCTTTCCGAAGACAACGAATGGTGCGCCACGTCCGGCGATCGCACGATCCATCGCTACCGCGCACTCGCCCGGGCCCGCCTCGGACCGATGTGCCCGACGGGAATCGTCGCGCCGGAGAAGGACGAACTCGACGCCACGCTGGGAGATTGGCTGAATGAAATCGAGCGCGTGCAGCTGATGCTGCGGCTCACGCCCCGGCTGCGGCAGAAACATCAGGACTAGCCTCGACGACGGATTACCTGCCGGAGGGCGCGTGCGCTGTATTGAAGTCTTTGTAGCACAGACTTCAGTCTGTGGGGGTTCATCGGTGCTTGCAAGGACTAATGGAACCCCACAGACTGAAGTCTGTGCTACCTGTCCGCCAATCGAAGCGCCGCGCGATGCACGCCTGAAACGCTCGACTCACCGGGCCTTGCGCGATTAAGCGTGATGCACGCAAGGCCGGCGAGTCCTGAACGAATCAATATCGCGACTTAGCGAACATCGATTAATTGTTCGGATCGATGTGTACCGCAACCTGCTCTGAGGCTGCGGAGGCTTTATTGGCTTGTTCACTGCGAACGGACTTGATTTGCGCGGACTTGAAATCCACGTGATAACCGGGCAACTCGAGCGCGGTGACGGCGCGATTGTCGCCATCCATCGAAATGGTCAGCGCGCCGGATTTGCAGGACTCACATGCCGACTGCGCGAACACCAGGGTTTGCACAGATAGACTCTTGCCGTGAATCGTCAGCCGGTTCATATCGGTTTCCGTACGGGCCAGCGTGAAGCGGTATTCGCCCGCCGGAAGAACCGTGTTTTTGAAGCGTGTGGCATGGGCCAGCTTAAAATTCCCCCCCAGGGCCGTGTTGGCCTGGGCCGTTGAGGAATACATGCCGATGGAAAGCAGTCCTGCCGCAATTACCAGAGCTTTGGAAAAAGTTCGCATGAGCTTCAGAGCCTCCGTAGGATAGGTGCCCGGCTGACGAGAACCAGATCGTTGGTTGGCCAGTTCGCCGGCCGCCAGTTCACTTTTTATTGAGTCGCGGGGTTATCTTTGCAGCGAGATGAGGCGCGGCACATGGTACGGATGTACGGGACAGTACTATTTCGAAGTACCTGTTCGCATGGCCAATGCGCGGAAACCGCGGACAAATTTGTGGAAGTGGCGCGATTTAAAGCACTTCAGGACGTTTTGGAAACAGCGGCTAAATGCCGTATGGAGGAAAGTACAGTAGCGTTTTAAGTACAACAGGTTCGAATTCGGCGAAAGCTTTCTGAATACGAGGTCCGGGAGATTACCGGCGCGTCTGCCGCACACTTCGTCCACCGCTGAAAACCTTTTTAAAGAACCGGCAAGCGTCAAGCTATTCCATAACCGGCTCGTCATGGATGGTCCGCATTCTGGGCCGCTCGATGTTCGGCAGGAACGCCGCCAGCAAGCCCACCGCGGGAAGGTACGAACAGACCAGGTACACGAAGTTGATGCTGGTAAGGTCCGCCAGCCAGCCCAGCACCGCCGCGCCCAATCCAGCCATGCCGAATGCGAAGCCGAAGCACAGGCCGGAGATCATGCCGACCTTGCCGGGCACCAGTTCCTGCGCGTAGACCACGATCACGGAAAAGGCTGACGCCAGAATCAGGCCGATCACCACGCTGAGAATTTCCGTCCAGAAAAGATTGGCGTACGGAAGCATCAGGGTGAACGGCAGCACGCCCAGAATGGAAACCCAGATTACGCTCTTCCGCCCGATGCGGTCTCCCACGGGCCCGCCGATCAGCGTGCCCGCGGCGACCGCGCCGAGAAAGACGAAAAGGTGAATCTGCGCGCTCTGCACGGAGAGCTGAAACTTATTGATGAGATAAAACGTGTAATAGCTGGTCAGGCTCGCCAGGTATACGAACTTGGAAAACAGCAGCGCCATCAGGATCGCGATGGACGCTGTAATTCTCGCCGTGGACAGATTCGGTCCGGCTTCTTCATTTCTGGAAGCGGATTTTTTCCAGCTTGTCCGGTGCTGCTCGGCCCAACGGCTCACGCCAGTTAGTAGAACCATACCGATCAGCGCCGCCACTGAAAACCAGGCGATGCTGGTCTGGCCCCTGGGAATGACGATGTACGCGGCGAGCAAAGGCCCCAGGGAAAGTCCCGTGTTTCCGCCCACCTGAAAGAGCGATTGCGCCAGCCCATGCTGCCCCCCGGACGCCATGCGCGCCACGCGGGAAGACTCAGGATGAAATACAGACGAGCCGGTGCCGACGAGCGCCGCGGCTACCAGCAGCGCGGGAAAAGTGTGCGCGCTGGACAACAGGATCAGCCCGACCAGCGTCGCGCCCATGCCCACCGGCAAGGAATAGGGCCGCGGATTCTTGTCCGTGTAGAAGCCGATCAACGGCTGCAAGAGCGACGCCGTGGTCTGGTACGTGAGCGTAATCAGACCGATCTGCGCAAAATTCAAGTTGAAGGAAGTTTTCAGCAGCGGGTAGATGGCCGGCAGAAGCGAGGACAGCATGTCATTCAACAGATGGCAAAAGCTGATCGCGCCGAGAATTTTGAAGACGGTCTCGTGCCCTGTTTGCACCAAAGTTTCGGTACGGCTGGCGGCCACCGGCAAATCCTTTTAGGCAACTGGCAAAATTACGAAGCGGAAATGCGTGCCCGGACATTGTAACAACAATCTGCATCCCCGCGCAGCAACGACGCGCCTCAATCATTGAAAACGCATCATTACTCTTTTTACATCACACCGGCGTGACGCATCACGGCTTCCGATTTCGTGCGAATTTCCCGCGCCACTTCGTACGGATCGCCCTGCTGAAACTTGGGCAGGAACAGCTCCACGGACAGCGGCCCTGCATAACCCTTATCGGCAAGTTTAGTCAGGATTTTATTCAGCGGAGCGATTCCGTCACCGGGAATGATCCGCGTGCTGAGATCCAGCATCTCGCGAGGCATGTCCGGAACGTCCTGGAAATGCACATGCGCGATTTCACCCGGGCGAATCAGGTCGAGGTCTTCCAGTTTGTTCAGGCCGGACCAGAAATGGTAGATGTCCAGCATGGGGGCGACGTTCGGATGGGCCGCTTCTCGCGTCAATTTCAAGATGGTCGGCAGCGTGGAAATAAAACTGGAGGTGCGCAGGAATTCGATTCGCAACGACATGTTGAACTGCTTCGCAACTTCACCGGTATCGTGCATGTTTTGCGGACCGGCTTTGTAGTCTTCTTCCGTGACTTTTTTGCTGGAGGCCGTGGCCGCATAAACTTTGTTGAGTCCCATGGTCGCGTACATTTCACAACGGCGTTTCAGGTTATCCAGGGCAGCCGCGCGGTTCGGGTTGGGCTCCCACAATTCCAGTACGCCGGTGGCGGCCTGCACCAGATTCAGGCCGAGGTCGGTGATCACCCGGCGTGCCGCTGCGAGATCATCGGTTTTTAAAAATTCGTCCAGCAGGATGTTGGTGATTTCAACGTCCTTAATGCCAGCGCGCGCCCATCCCTCCAGCGATTTGCGATAGCCCGCTCCGTTGGAGGTGTTCTGGTGGATGGCCAGCGTCATTTTCTTTCCGGCGGCCGCAACGGGTACAACGGCGCCAGCAGCGGCCAATGCCATTGGCGCCACCAGCAATTCTCTTCGAGAAATCTTCGACATCGCTTCCGTCCCTTCCCTGCTTTGTAGCGCCCGCCTGTCAGGGCGGCGCTTCTGAGATTATGGCAAAACGCAATTCGTTCGAGGACGCGTCAACTTTGCGCTACGCCGCTCGCTTACGCCTTGGCGACCGGAGGCCACAGACGCACCGCGCTGTTCGGACCATTGGGCGCGTGGGTGAGGTTCGGGACGACCGAATGGCCATTAAAACCGAGCGGCGAACTCGCCACGGCCGGCGCGTAATCGCGATCAAAGCCTTCCTTGGATGCGAACTCGTAGATGATTCCGTGCTTCGCCCATCCCGAGACAGAGTTCAACTTGCGCACCCGAACGCACGAAGGCTTCGCGCACATTTTCGGCAGGCGCTCCAGAACGTAACCCGCGTGCATCTCTTCTTCAAATTCCAACTGGCAATCGAAGCTTCCCACTTGAATGCAGGGCGTCCCGGTGAGCCCTTCTTTGTACGCTCCGAAGGCCACGCCTTCGCGCCTGGCTGCTTCCGTAAAAATATTCGTGCGTTCGCCGGTGCGCATGGACAGCATCTTCTTTCCCTCGTCGGGCAATGCGGAGTTCAGCACGCTGGGCACCGGATCGCCGAAAACGCCGGCATCCGACGCGCCGACCAGCAGCATGTAGTGATAGCCTTTGCCGACTCGGGGGTCATCGATGTGTTTGTAGCGCGTGGCATTTTCCGCGCCGCCCTCCAAGTCCTGCGAGGCGTAATGCGCGGCCCACAAATAGCCCGGGCGCTTCAAAAGGGCAGGCAGATGGGTGCCGTGCAACCAGGTGAAATAGGCTTCGCGGCCGGACTCCGGCAGGTCGTACCAGGTGATCCAGACGCCGCGGTCAGCAGGCGCGGTTCGTCCGCGTTGCTTGTCTGCCGCAGATTTTGATCCGGATTCCTGCGACAGCGCAGGCATCGCCGTTGCCAGGACGGCTGCTGCGCCGCCCGCGGCTTTCAGAAACTTTCGTCGACTTGATTCGAGCCGAGTTTCCTGGGTTTTCATGACTTCTCCTTATTTCGTTTTGAGTCCGTCCTGGCGCGAACGGCTTCACGCGTTGAGCTTCAGCAATTTCTCAGCGGTCGCACCGAAAATCGAAAGCCGCTCTTCATCCTTCAGGCCCGGCACGTCCAGAATTCGATCCACCGGCGTGCGATTCCAGAGCGTCGGATAGTCTGTGCCGACCACAACCTGGCTCGCGCCGACCACCGCGATCAGGTGTCTCATATCCTCCGGCGTGAAGAGCACGGAATCGTAATACAACTGCTTCAAGTATTCCGTAGGCAATTTTTTCAACGGTTTGCACAGATTGGGAAACGCGATCTGGCACTGGTCGCTGCGGCCAGGATAGGACGGCAGGTAACCGCCACCGTGAGCCGCGCAGATTTTCAAACCCGGAAAAAGATCCAGCGTCCCGTCTTCGATCAGGTGGGTGAGCGCGAGAGTCGTTTCCAGTGGATGGCCCACGACGTTGTCCAGAAATCCATTTCCCTGCAGGCGCTTTTCGTCGATCGGCGCGCCGGCCGATTGCGGGTGAATGAAGATCAACGCCTGCAGTTCCTCCGCTTTCTCCCAGAATGCGTGGAATTTCGGAGCCGAGAGATCATCGCCGTTTACACTGCCGCCGATGGCGAAGCCGCGCATGCCGAAATTCTTGATGCCGTCCACCATTTGTTCGACGGTCAGCGATGGATGCTGAAGCGCCAGGCTTCCGAACGCGGCAAACCGCGCCGGATGCGCCGAGCAGAACTCCGCCAACTTTTCATTCTGTAGTCGGACCAGCTTGCGCGAGAGATCGAGATCCGCCCAGTACCAGAAGGGATTGATGGAAAGAACCTGCAGGTCGATTCCCATTTCATCCAGGTCGGCGAGGCGAATCTGGACGTCGTTGCGCATGTTGGCCGGGCCGTCCGGTTTCGCCAGCGCAAGGTCCCCGGGACGACCTTCGCGAGCGATGCGATCCTTGACCATGTCCCAGGCTTCCGGAACTCGCACGTGCGAGTGTACATCGATGACTCTCGCGCGCTTCCCGCCGACGGATACCTCGCGGCGCGGGCGGTGCGCGGCGGGCGGCGGCGACACTTGCGGTGATCGCGATGCTCGCGCGAAAAGCGTCCGCGCGCAGCAACATTCGCCAAACGCGATTCCGGCGCATCCGCCGGACACACTTTTCAGGAATTGCCTGCGCGTGGGCATCGTGGATTGCGAGCCTTTCAGCGGCTGCGAGCTTGGATTGGTTTCGCTGATGGGCCTACTTATACACCCGCGGCCCCGGCTGGGAAATGGGTTCTTCGGCGCGGCGTGGGGTGCGCTGCGGACGCTTTCATTTCCCACTTTTGGTCATTCTTGACCGATTACGATTGCAAAAACCGCACAGCGAGGAGTCGCTATGCTACTAAATCCATCTGGTCAGGAGGATTTTGTAGCGATACAATCAGCAACCATCATGGTCAAACCGACTTCCCTTTTTACGGCTCGCCGCGAGTTCATTAAGTTTCTGGCGGCCAGCCCTTATGTCGCAGCCCTCGGCGGAGTTGCCTCTTTTTTTGAAAGCAGCGGACTTGCGCAGAACTCCCCGCAAAGCACGGACGTGATCACCAGCCCGGCGGGCGCATTTGACGTTTTTGATTTTGAAGAAGCCGCTCATCGCAAGGTGATGCAGGGCCACTGGGCGTACATGGCCAGCGGAGTCGACGATGACGGCACTATCCGCGCCAACCGCGACGGCTTCAAGCACATCGAATTGCGTCCGCGCCGCCTGCATGACGCCACCAAAGTGGACATGCGGGTCGACTTTCTGAACACCAACTACAACAGCCCGATCTTCCTGTGCCCCACGGGCGGCGAGAAATCTTTTTTTGCCGATGGCGAACTTTCCGTGGCCCGCGCGGCCAAAGCGCGCAACACGCTGCAGTTTCTCTCCACGGCTACTTCCACTCCCGTAGAGGATGTCTGCAAGGAACGCGGCCTGCCGGTGTGGTATCAGCTCTATGCCACCACGTCATGGGATGCGAACGAGAAGATTCTGAAGCGCGTGGAAGCCGCCGGATGCCCGGTCGTGGCCCTGACCGTGGACAACACCACCGGCCGCAACAGCGAAACCTATCTGCGCAACCGGGGAAAAGACCTGCACCAGTGCCTCAACTGCCATGAAACCACGGAAGGTCCCACGACCAAAGAACGCCCCATGTATGACGGCATCGACATGACCGGAGTTCGCACCACGAATCCGGCGATGGACTGGGCGTTTCTGGATCGCCTGCGCAAAACATGGAAAGGAAAACTTTTCATCAAGGGCATGGACACGCGGGAAGACGCGAAAATGTGCCTGGAGCACGGCGTGGATGGCATCCTCGTTTCCAATCACGGCGGACGCTCCACCGAAACCCTGCGCGCGACGATCGAAGCGCTGCCCGAAGTCGTAGCGGCAGTGGGCGGCAAGATTCCCGTTTTCGTGGACGGAGGATTCCGGCGCGGCACGGACGTGTTCAAGGCGCTGGCGCTCGGCGCCAAGGGCGTAGGCATCGGCCGGCCATTCCTGTGGGGATTGGGAGCATTCGGCGAGGCCGGAGTCGACCGCGTGCTGGAAATCATGCAGGGCGAACTGAAGCTGGTTATGGGCAACTGCGGAACGCGCACCGTGGCAGACATCAATCGCGAATACATCGCCACGCCGGACTGGAAGAGTTAACGGTTTCCAGTAGCACAGGCTTCAGCCTGTGGGTTTAGGTGGCGGTGCCGCGATGGAAACCCACAGGCTGAAGCCTGTGCTACTTTGCTGGCGCCTTCGGCCACCAGCTTATAAATCCATTCTTGTTCGGCATCTTCACCAGCGGCAGCGTCTTCGCATCCATCACCGCATCTGCGGGAACAATTCCATCGATCGAAAGAATGTAAGCCGTGACCGCGTACACTTCATCATTGGACAACGACTGCGGCGCCGTGATGGGCATTGCTCGGCGAATGTAATCGAACAGCGTCGTCGCCACCGGCCAATAACTTGCCGGAGTTTTCACCGGCTTCGGCGTTGCCAGCGTGCCCAGCCCCCCGGTCAATTGATCCTGCGGCTTCCCTGCGCCTTTTTCGCCGTGGCAGGACTGGCAATTTTTTGCGTAAACTGCTGCGCCCGCGGCGACCGACCCACTACCAGACGGCAATCCCCGGCCGTCAGGCATGACCGTGATATCGACCTTTTTTATTTCGTCATCCGAAACCGGACGCCCCAGTCCCGGCCCTTGCGCACGGCAAACATTCCCGGCAAACAAAATTCCCGCGGCGGCGATGAGCAGGAAAAATTTAGGCGTAAACATTTTTTACCGTCCCATCCGCCTCAACGCTCCAGCTTTGAACTCCGTTAAAGTGATAACCCTGCCCCGGAGCGTACTGCGCCACCCAACTTGCCCGCGTCGGCTGGCCGCCACCCTTCTCATCCGTGGCCCGGCTCATCAGCACGGACGGGCTGCCGTTCCAGTGCCATGGCAAACGGAATCGCGTTAGCGCCTTGGACAGCACTGGTTCGGTGAGCGCGGCTGCGGCCCAGGTCTTTCCGCCATCGGCGGAAATTTCCACTTTTGCGATCCTGCCCGCCCCTGACCAGGCGAGTCCCGAAATTTCGTATATGCCAGGCCCCTTCATGGTCATCCCGAAGGAGGGTTTAACGATCACGGATTTTGCACCCTGCATAAACATGAACTGGCGCGCCTTTCCATCGGGCATCAGTTCGGTGTAATGAGAGGTTTCATCGCGGGCATCCACCGGGACGTCA
The DNA here is from genome assembly GCA_963774805.1 of uncultured Acidobacteriota bacterium. Lineage (GTDB taxonomy): Bacteria > Acidobacteriota > Terriglobia > Acidiferrales > UBA7541 > Palsa-360. Next base: position 21,782 of record CAVZGK010000015.1, on the reverse strand, counting down.
GTCAGATTGAGGCGCCGCAGCCACTTCACATTCATGTTGCCCTCAAATCCGGGCAGCAAGAGGCGCAAGGGGAAACCCTGTTCGGGGCGAATCGCTTCGCCATTCTGGTAAAAAACGATCATCGCGTCATCCAGGCATTTTTCCAGGGGGATGCTGCGGCTCATGGCCGCTGCATCGGCGCCCTCGGCGATCACCCATTTCGCTTGTTTCGCCACGCCGGCCTCCGCGAGCAGAGTCGAGAGCCGCACGCCTGTCCATTCCGAGCAGGAGAGCAGTCCGTTGATTTCTCCCGCCGTGATTTGCGCGGGCTGCGGCGCTCCGTAAATTCCGCTGTTTCCGGCGCACTCCACGAAATGGACGCGCGTTTCCATCGGATAGCGCATGAGCGTCTCGAGGGAAAACCCCAGCGGCTGCTTCACCATGCCGTGAATCAGCAATTCGTGCCGCGAAGGATCGATATCCGGCACTCCGTTGTGATGCCGCTCGAAATGCAGTCCGGCCGGAGTGATGGTGCCCTCCAGCAAATGCAGCGGCGTCCGCGAGACGCCGGTGCCCGCGCGGCCCGGAGCAATCGTAAAGATGCGCCGCACTTTTTCCTGCCAATGCGACGGCGTTCCGTACGCCGAAAAAGGCTTGCCGGGAGTTTTCATCCATTCCGGAGCGTCAGCGCCCACGCTGTCATCCGCGTAAAGCACGCCGGCTCCGGCGGCCGCGGCTCCCGCGGAAAGCAGCGCGCCCCGCAGCAGCGCGCGCCGATTGAGCAGGCCGTTGCCTGCGGCGACCTCATTGTCCACGCGAGTGTCGAAATCTTTTTTTTGTTTCCTCATGAGTCTCCCGCGGCGAGAAACAGTATGGCGGACAAAAGAAGAGCCGCCTCGATGCGAAGGAAAGCTTAACGTTGCATCGAGGCGGCTTCAAGCTCCGATTGCGTCGCGCAGAACAGGCTCCACAGTTTGCGGAAAAACTACATTTTTTTGTCATTCTGAGCGCAGCGAAGAATCTCTCTTCGATCTAAGTGCAAGGAAAAGAACAAAGAGGGATTCTTCGCTGCGCTCAGAATGACAACACTTTGAGTTTTTCGGCAGCCTGTTCACCGCGTCCTGCTTATTTCCAGGCGCTATACAGCGGTTTGCTGACCAGGAACGCTCGGATTCGCTCCGGGACGCGGAGTAAATTTCTGCGCCCGCCCGTTATCCACTTCGGCCGTGTAGAAGTTTCCGTCCTGATCCACGCTGAATCCGTGCACGCCCCAGAACCCGCCGGGAAAATCTCCCCAGGTACCCCACGAGTACAGGAAGTGTCCCTGCAGATCGTACTTCAGCATGCTGGAAGTGCCGCGATCGTAGGCCCACAGCGTGCGGTCGGCACCGATGTACAGCAGGTGAACGTCGGACGGTTCGCGGCCCATGCTGCATTCGTAGAGATACTTTCCGTTCTCGTCAAACACCTGAATGCGGTGATTGCCGCGATCGTTGACGAACACATGCTTGGTCTGCGGATCGAGCGCCACGCCATGGACATTGTTCATGTAGTAGGGACGCGTATCGTTCGGAGGCGTGCCCTTCATGCCCCAATCCATCAGGAATTTTCCGGTCTTGTCGAACTTCGCGACGCGCGTGCCGTTGTATCCGTCCGCCACGAACAGCGTGCTGTCCGGCAGCCAGGAAAGAAACGTGGGGCGATTGAAGTGCGTGCCATCGGCGCCATGCACGGTGGGCGTGCCGATGGTCTGCACCAGCTTCTTCATATCATGCGTGAAAATATAGATGGCGTGCATGTGATCGTCGACGATCCAGATGTGCTTCTCGGGATCGTAGGGATTGATCGTCACAAAGTGTGGCCGCTTGAACAGGTGGTCGTACTGCGGAAACGTTTCGATAATTTTCCCGTGAGCCGTCCACGATGGTCAGGCAGTGCTCCCACTTGGCGTCCTCTGCCCACCACGCCCTTTCCCAACATCCAGTTCTTGGGTCCGTCGTCGGGATCCTGTCCTGTTCCGCCCGAACCGGGCAGCGCCGAGACCGTGGCGTCCCGCCAGGGCAAGCGTCCGATCGGGAAAATCAGGCTGGGACCAAAATCCGTCAATAGCTTCGGCTCGGGACGCTTAATGTTCGGCAGTTCTCCGCGGAACAGCAGAAAAATGCGGTTCGGATTTTCGGCATAAATTCCCTGCCCCGCTCCCCACGTCCACTTCGAATTTCCCGGCTGCGTGCTGATGTTTGCCGGCCAGTCCTTGGCGACTTCGTAAGGTCCGAACGGATCCTGCCCGCCGACTTGCCCGGGAATCGCGGCAACGCTTGCCACATTTCCCTGCCCCTGAACCGTCCATGGATTGCTGCCAAAAGAAAATCCAATCACGCATCCGACACCGATGGCAAAGATGGTCAGCAGAATTTTACGCATGAATCCCCTTCCCGAAACGTGGAGGTTACAATTTTTGTTAGTGGGCGCGAACGGAAGGCACGCGCTTACCCCAGCCTTATATGCCTGGGAACTAAGCGTGTCAATATTAACGTGCCGTTTAATTCTGAACCGGTTCGGCCGTGCTGCCGAAACACAAACTTTCTTGAAACATTCTTGCATTATGATTCGTCTTATATATAGTGTCGGAAACGTTTCGGGTGTGCTCCGGCAGGAAAACGCAGGATCGGTTGGGAATCAAACATCGATGGGGGACGACGTGAAGATAACACGAGCGACTTTTCTGGTTGCATGCATCGGACTTCTGGCGCTGGCGCCCATGGCCTTCGCGCACCATGGCACCGCCAACTACGATACGGACAAGTCCATTACGGTCAAGGGAACCGTCACGGGTTTTGAATTCGTGAATCCGCACGTTCAGATTTTCTGGGAAGCCAAGGACGATGCCGGCGCCATGCAAAAGTGGCAGGGCGAACTTACCAGCCCCAACCGCTTGAGCCGCGTGGGCTGGACCAAGAGTTCCATCAAGGCCGGCGACACCATCAGCATCAGCGGCTACCCGACCAAGAGCGGTTCGCACGAAATCTGGATCCAGAAAGTCGTGATGGGCAATGGCGAGGAACTCGCAACCGGCGGCGGGAACTAACGCAAGCCGGGTTGAACGTATTACGCTCGTCACGCCGGACTAAATTTTTGACAGGGAGATTCTCAGCATGCGGAATCCGCTCGGTACGATACTCCTCGCGGGCCTGGCAGCCGTAGCTCTCAGCTCCGCTTTGCCCGCTCAGATGGGCCAGCAGGCCGGTTCGGCGAAGCCCGCGGCGGCCTCCGCTCCGGCGCCGGAGCATGAACTATCAGGCGTCTGGAACATGCACTCAACACCCGCGCAGCGAAAATACACAGGCAGCACCTACACCGCGGAACCGCCGGAGATGACCGCCTGGGGCAAGGAAAAGTACATGGCCTCGAAGCCCTCAAACGGCCCGCGCACCCATTCGCTGAAGGAAACGGACGACCCGGTTCTGCGGAAATGTCTGCCGCCGGGAACTCCGCGCATTTACCTGCAGCCGTTTCCGTTTCAGATGATTCAAACGCCCAAGGAAATTGTCATGATTTACGAATACGACCATACCGTCCGTCAAATTTTCATGGACGGCCGCCCGCACCCCGCGGACGTCACGCCGACCTACATGGGCCACTCGATCGGCAAGTGGGAAGGCAACAACACGCTGGTGGTGGATACGGTCGGCTTCAACGAAAAGACATGGCTGGACCGCGACGGCCACCCGCACAGCGACCAGCTCCACGTCGTGGAGCGGTTCCACCGCATCGACCGCGACAACATGACCATCGACATCAACATCGAGGATCCCAAGGCTCTGGCCAAACCGTGGACGACGCAGCTGAATTTTCAGTTCAAGCCGGACTGGGACATCATGGAACTGGCCTGCACGGATAACGGCGCCTTCGAGGATTTCGAGAAGTAGAGTTTGAATCGGTAACTTCAGCGTGAACCCGCGGGGCAGCAACTCCACTACCCCGCGGGCGAATTCCCTCTCCTGAAAATCAAAACCAGTTTTGTTGTGCGTGACTTTCCACGCAGCAAACGAGTTCCATGGATCCCATGAAATTCCGCCGCACGCGTAAAAGTTAACTTGACATTTAATTAGAGAAGGAAGAGTATCCGCGCATACGGGTGCTGTCCGGCCATACAAATGGCCATAGTTCGCTGAAGTTTCATTCGTACTCATTCACCCAGCGGCGGTGATTTGGCGTTTGCCGGCGTGGGTCAGCAATCGACTGCCTGCTGTTTTTTGGCAATCGTGCTACATGCAGAGGTTTGGGGACGCAGGTATTCGGCCCCAAGTTCGCTGTCATCGCTCAGCCTTTCCGCAGATCAATTGCGGAATTGCACGTTGGTACGCTCGATGATCGAGGGCGCTTTGAAACTAAGATGCGTCGCATTGTTGCTCTGCCTGTTTCTCTTCGTCGCGGCCGTCGACACGATACCGGATCCTCCTGCCCTCGATCCCCCTGGCAGCGGAACCGTGATTCTGGCGCGTCAATTCCGCGCTCCATCTGCAGTCACGTCGCACGAGTCGCAATTCCTCCTCGAGGGGAGATTCCCTGGTCCGGTACAACTCGCGTCCTTGTCACTGCGGCGCGTCGTCGACTATGCTCTAGTTGGAGGCAGCCGTATTCCCCTCGTGCGCCACGCTGCCGATCCCTCACCCCCGGTTCTTGATTGAAATAGCTCACCCGAGAAATTCCTAAACTCGAGAAACGTCTTCTTTTCTCGTATCTGCTTATTCCTGATTTATTTCTAGGAGTTTAGAAGAGTTGCAGCACGGACCGGGGCCCGCGTGACTAAGGTTTCCAATCGAGCCTAGGAGGGTACGTCCTATGAAGCGCAATGCGTTGTTTTCGACACGGTCGAAAGTTGTCGCAGTTACGGTGTTATTGATCCTGGGACTATCCGTTCTCAATTGCAGCCCGCTATTCGCCCAAGGAAGCGCGGGCCGCGTCATCGGAACGGTGACCGACTCCAACGGAGGCGCAGTTTCCGGCGCGAACGTGTCGGTTTTGGACGTCGAGAGAGGCACTGTTCGATCTCTCGTAACGGATGAATCCGGCGTGTACAGCGCTCCCAATCTGCTTCCCGGCTCCTACAGAATCCGTGTCGAATTCAAAGGATTCAAAACATTCGAACGGCAAAACATCACCCTGGAGGTCGCTCAGGACCTGCGCGTAGACGTCGTGCTGCAGCCCGGCGAACAAACACAGACGATCACCGTAACGGAAACCGCACCGCTTGTGGAAACGACCAACGCCTCGCTCGGCGGCACCGTCACCAACCAGACCATCAACGAGCTGCCGCTGAACGGCCGCAACTATCAAAACCTTCTCAGCCTGCGGCCCGGCGTGCAGATTTATCCCGGCGGCGGCGCCTGGACGCAGAGCACCAACGGCCTGCGCGCGCATGACAACGTCTACATGGTCGAAGGCATCGATCACAGCGATCCCTGGCTGGCCCAGAGCGTCATCAACGCCGTGGGCTTCGCCGGCGACGCCGCGACGATTCTTTCCATGGACGCCATTCAGGAATTCAAAACCGAACAGAATCCCCGCGCGGAGTTCGGTTGGAAGCCCGGCAGCCAGGTCAACGTCGGTCTGAAATCCGGAACCAATACCCTGCACGGCACCGCGTTTGCATTTGGACGCACCGACGGCTGGGACGCCCGCAACTACTTCAATACCACCGACCAGAAGAAAGAAGGCATCGCGATGGAGCAGTTCGGAGGCACCGCGGGCGGGCGGATCATCAAGGACAAGTTGTTCTGGTTTGGAGACTACGAGGGGCAACGATATACACTGGACTCCGGCTGGGTCGGCGCCGCACCGATCACGGCCGTAGGTGTTTCAGATCCCAACTTGAACTTGGCGAGTTCAAACCTCATCGGTGGTTGCCTGGCGGCATTGGCAGGTCCCGGGAGTTACGGCCCTCAGCGCTCACCTTGCTGGCCTGAATCCAGACTGCACACAAGCCTCCAACTATCCCGGTGTCTTCCCGGTCAACAACGGTTCCAACGGGCCTGAAGTTTTCCAACAGGCCTCGTCAGCACCAATACGAGCGACAGCGGACTTGGAAAGATCGACTTTCACGTCAATGAAAAGAACACCTTGAACGGCACGTACTTCCGCGGCAGCTGAGACGGGCATCTTCGCCGACTCCGTCACTCTAATGCAACCGTACTGGCGATCCTTGCTGAAAATGGACACATCAACCGGGAACGTAAACTGGACGTATGTGCCCAACTCCACGCTGGTCAACGAAGTGCGGTTTGGCTATGCGCGCTTCCACGAGCAATTCCTGAGCTTCGATCACAGCGTCAATCCCTTTACTGGCTTCGGGATCAACACCGGCGTGACCAATCCCGACTATTTCGGCGCTCCGGACATCTTCATCCAGACCGGCGCTTTGAACAGCAACTTCCAGCTCGGAGGCGAATGGCCGAAGACCGTGGGTCCCGATACCGTGATGCAGTTCACCGATCACGTTTCGATTCTCAGGGGCAATCACTCCTTCAAGTTTGGCGGCGATGTTCTGCTGAACACTTCCGAGAACAACGTCACGGCGCGTGCCAAGGGTGACTTCCGCTTCAAAACCTGCAAGACTTTTTCCATGGCAACCATGAACCGCGCCCGCCTGACGGTCGGAAACGCCAAGCGTAACTTGACCAGTCAGGGATATGCCGCGTTCCTGCAGGACGACTGGCGCGTCCGTCCGAGACTTACGCTAAATCTCGGCGTGCGCTACGAGATCAACACCGTCATCCGGGAACGCAACAACCTCGAAGGCAACTTCGATCCGATCCTCGGAGCCGTGCAGGTGGGCAATCAAATCCCCAACCCCTACAACGGCGACCACAATAATTTCTCCCCGCGCGTGGGCTTTGCCTGGGATATTAACGGCAACGGCAAGACCGTGCTCCGCGGCGGCGCCAACATCATCTATGAATCGCTTACCTACGACGCGTTCATGGCGCTCGGCAATCTGGTCGGCCTGCGTACCGTTCCTACGGGTGCCGTTAACTGCTCGGGCGGTGTGGGCGGAGTCGGTGGTTCCTGCAGCGCGCCCACGGGCAACATCGCCATCGCTCAATTCACGTTCAGCGGCAGCGCACTCCGCACCGGTAAAAGCTGGCATGGCAAAACAACGGCGCGAACTCGCCAATTTTCCCGTCCGTCGAAGTAGCCTGCGGCGACGGAGGCACTTCGTTTACGTTCACGACTTCGACTTCCATCCCGGCCAGTGCGTGGTCCCCGGCGTCGATCCCAATCTCAAGACACCCTATGTCGCCTCCTGGAATTTGGGCATCCAGCGCGCCATTGGGAATAATCTGTCGTTGGACATCTCCTACGTCGGTAATCACGGAACCAAGCAGATCCAGTGGGAAGACATCAACAATCCCGGTGTGGGAGCAGGCTACACCCCAACGATTCTTTCAAACTGCCTGTTAAGTGCACCTGTCTACGACGCTTGCTCTCCAAGCGGCGACGCGGAGACCGCCGCCCGCCCCTTCAACGGCAAATTCCCCTACTACAACTACATCGAAATATTGGGGAACCATGACAATTCCAGCTACAACGGATTGCAGGTGACGCTCACTTCCCGGAACTACCACGGGTTGTCCGATGACCGCCGGCTACACCTACTCTCACTCCCTGGATGTCGCTTCCGACAATTGGGGCGGCGGCAGCGGTTCGGGAATCTACGCCGACAATCCGAGCAACCACTATGGCAACAGCTCGTTTGATATCACCCACCGTTTCACGGTGTCGGCTACGTACAACTTCCCGTCGATCAAGACGCCAGGCCAGCTGCTGCAAGGCTGGTCCATCAACAACATCGTGACCCTGCAGGGTGGGCAGCCCTGGTGGGCCAACGACATCACCAACGATATCAGCGGCACCGGAGAGGTTAACTCCACCGGCGTGATCGGTGAATTCTGGAACTACAGCGGTCCGAAGAGCGCCTTCACGGCCACTCACGGCCTGACGCCGAGCGCCGCCAATTTTGGAGCGGGCGGCGTGCCATTCTTCCAGGCTGGATCGGTTACGGATGCGGGTAGCGATTCCTCGTTTGCCGTAAACAATTCCGCTTGCGTCGCGCAAACCGGCGGGCCAGGTTCACTCACGTATGCCTCGCTGGTCAACTTCGGCTGCTACGCAATGAACGGCGGAGTTCTAACGCCGCCAGGATTTGGCAGCCTCGGAAACGCCGGCAAAGGAATTTGGCGCGGCCCGGGATTCCACAACTGGGATCTCTCGGTGACCAAGGCCTACAAATTCAACGAACGAATCTCCGCCCAATTCCGAGCGGAGTTCTTTAACGTTCTCAACCATCCCGAATTCGTCAATGCCGCGGGTGGTCCGGCGCATTTCCTGAACAACGATCCCGGCTCCGGCGCGGGAATGGGCTACGGCTCCAACACCCCCGACGTCGCCGCCACCAATCCGGTGTTCGGTTCCGGCGGACCACGCTCGATCCAGTTGGGATTGAAGATCCTTTTCTAATTGGACGTCAACCGGTCCTCACGGATCGAACGCAAAGAATCGGAGGGGCCGTTCCGCCGAAAGTCGGGATGGCCCCTTTGAATTTTCCGGCGCGCATGGCTCCGCGGAAACCAGGCCGATCACCCGGCCGCAGCCGCCGGAGCGTGTCGCGGTGCGCATTTCTCAGCGGATGAAAGGTATTTCTCGATCCTCAGGCCGTCCAATCGTAAGTCCAAATCTCGCAGCACTTACCGCTTGGCTATCGTTAACCGGTTGTGAAAAAAACTTGACTTGACATTTAAATTTGAATGAACGAGTATCGCGACCATTGGGGTTGTCGTCAGGGCTTAATTCGATATTGCGCCTTACATTCATATTGCTTTGGCATTTTGGTTTTTCTTGCGTTTTGGGGTGGCGGTTCACGGCGGGTACTGACTGCGTTGCGAGTCTCAGGAAATTTCGGGTCTCAACGGAGGCAAGTAGTCCCTCACTCGCTGTGTATGCAAAGCGAACCAAGGAGGCAATAAGCTTATGAAGCATGGGGTGTGTGTTTACCTTAGGTGCCGGACTTTTCTGGCACTTTCAATTCTTCTGCTCGGCTTCTCGCTGGTAAGTTCCTCTCCTCTCTTCTCCCAAGGTAGTTCGGGCCGTATTCTTGGAACGGTCACCGATTCCAACGGAGGAGCAATCTCCGGCGCCACCGTCACTGTACTCGACGTCGCCAGAGGCACAACCAGAACTCTAGTGACCGACGATACCGGCGCCTACAGCGCGCCCAACCTTCTCACGGGCCAGTACAAAATTCGCGCCGAGTTCAAGGGCTTCAAGACCACCGAGCGGCAGAACGTTGTCCTGGAAGTCGCTCAGGAACTCCGCGTGGACCTCGCCCTGCAACCCGGCGAACAGGCGCAGACCATCACCGTGACCGAGGATATGCCGCTGATCAACACGACCAATGCGGAACTCGGCGGGACCATTCAGAACGAAGTCATCAACGACTTGCCTCTGAATGGACGAAACTTTGAAAACCTGCTGGACCTGCGCCCCGGCGTCACCAAGTACGTCGGCAATTCCGGGTGGACGCAAAGCTCGAACGGCCTTCGCCCGCACGACAACTTCTTCCTGGTGGAAGGCGTCAACAGCAACGATCCCTGGATGGCACAAAGCATGATGAACGCGGTCATGGCGGCCGGCGACGCCGGAACCATGCTGCCCATAGACGCGATCGACGAATTCAAGACGCAGCAGAATCCCCGCGCGGAATTCGGCTGGAAGCCCGGCGCGGTGGTTAACGTCGGCGTGAAGTCCGGAACGAATACCATTCACGGTTCCGCGTACGCCTATGGCCGCACGACCGGCTGGGACGCCCGCAACTACTTCAATACGGACATCAAGGGCAATCCCGGTTGCGCCACGGATCCGGTGCCTTGCATCAAGACCCCGGTCGAACTCGAGCAGTGGGGTGCCAGCGTCGGCGGACCGATCTTCAAAGACAAGTTCTTCTACTTCGGAAATTTCGAGACGCAGCACTACGCCGTCGGCAATCCGATTACGCACTCCGTTCCTGATACTTCGCCCACCGGTGTTGGTGTCAAGAGTTTGGTTGGGGCTTGCCTCGCTGTTGCTCCTGCTAGCCGTACAGCGCTCAGTTTGAGGCTAGCGGGCCTAGACGCGAACTGTGTGATGGGTTCCACTCCCGGCGTGTTTCCGGTCAGTAACGGAAGCAATGACCTCACGACTTCGCTGAACAGCGTAGATCGCATCTACTCCGGCGTCGGCAAGCTGGACTACAAAGTGAACGACAAGAACACTTTGAGCGGCATGTTCTTCATGAGCCCCGGCCAGGGAGCGTTCGTGGATGACCCCGGACACCAGGTCGTGACGTCCCAGGAGACGACTCAATATGCCCGCTCGATCGTTGGTTCCGTGGGTTGGACCTTCATTCCAAGTTCGACTTGGGTGAACTCCGCACGCGTTGGATATTCCCACTACTATCAGACGTTCATCAGCGGTGACAGCACCATCGATCCCGCCACGTTCGGCATCTTTACAGGGGTCACGAATCCGGCGAGCTTCGGATTCCCAAGGCTCAGAATCTCCAACTTTGGATCCTTCCAATTAGGTTCCAGCTGGCCCAAGACCGTCGGACCGGACACTGTTTTGCAGTTCAGCGACAGCGTCTCCTATTTGCGCGGCAACCACGCCTTCAAGTTTGGCGGCGAGGTGCTGATCAATCAGAGCACCAACATCGTCACCAACAACACCAAGGGCCCGCTCCAGTTCACCAGCCTGACGAATTTCTTCACCGGCACGATCAAGAGCGCGAATATCACCGTCGGCGATTTCAAGCGGACACTTGCAAGCCGAGGGATATGCAGCGTTCTTGCAGGATGACTGGCGCGTAACTCCTCGCCTCACGTTGAACTTGGGCGTCCGCTACGAGCTCAACACCGTCATGCACGAAAAGAACAACTTGATCGGCAACTTTGACCCGTCCGTTGGATTGATCCAGGATGGCGTTAACGGCGTCAAGGGAGTCTATGACGGCGATCAAGCATTCGCAACCGAAACGCGACTTCGATGTACTTGCTGGGAAGCATCACATTCTTCGTTCTGATGGTCGGCGGGATGCTGTATTTGCAGGCTGGGAATGAGGCTTCGCAAAAGTTCGGAGGGATTGTGGCGGCGCTGCTGTTGGGGTATGTGATCCCTCCTCAAGTGCTGCATCGGCTGGTGAAGCGCTATCGCACGAAGCTGCAGGATGCGCTGCCGGATACTGTGGATTTGCTGGGAATTGTGCCTGGGAACCGGGCTCGCACTCGACCAGGCGATGATGCGCGTGTCCGACGAGATGCAGTTCATTTATCCCGACCTTGCCAATGAATTTGCGACGGTCGTGATGCAGGTGAAGGCTGGACAGGAGCGGTCGGTCGCGTTCACGCAACTCATCAAGCGCACCGGCATTGAGGACATCAAATCCCTCGCGGCGATGATCATTCAAAGCGAGCGCTTCGGCACCAGCCTGTCACAGGCATTGAACGTGTACGCGCAGGCTCTGCGGCAGAAGAGGCGCTTGCGGGCGGAAGCCGCGGTCGGCAAGGCAGGCATCAAGATGCTACTGCCGATCATCATCTTCATCCTGCCTGTGCTGTTTATTGTGACCCTGGTGCCGGGGCTTGCGATTGCGCTCGCCGGCTTGCGCGGGGGCGTCGGCGCAGGGCATCCGTTGAAACCTGTGGTAACGTGACCCTCATGCGATCCTCCGCGTTGCAGGGCCTGATGATGGATTATCCGCTGACGATCACGTCGATTCTGGAGCGTGTGCCGCGGCTTTTTGCGACAAAGAGATCGTCAGTAAGTTCCCTGGCCATATCGCGCGGCACACGTACAAGGAGTTTTACGCGCGCACCCACCGCCTCGCGCACGTCCTGAGGGACCTCGGTCTGAAGCCCGGCGACCGGGTCGGATCGTTGTGCTGGAACTCGCATCGTCACCTTGAACTCTACTTCGCCGTACCGGCGTACGGGTGCGTACTGCACACGCTCAACCTCCGGCTGGCCGAGGACCAACTCGCGTATATCATCAATCACGCTGAAGACAAGGTGATCTTCGCTGATGCGAGCCTGGCGCCGATTCTGGAACGGCTGGAACTGCCATCCGTTGAGAAGATCGTCATCCTGCCGGATGGTCCTTATGCGAGCGAACTGGACTACGAAGCGCTCCTCTCGCAGGGTTCCGATGCCCCGTACCCGTGGCCCGATCTCGACGAGACCGAAGCGTGCGCCACCTGTTATACGTCTGGCACTACGGGGAATCCAAAGGGAGTTTTGTACTCGCATCGGGCCATGTATCTGCACTCGATGTCGCTTGGCATGGTCGATAACTTCGCGTTCTGTGAGCGCGACGTGATCCTGCAAATGGTGCCCATGTTTCATGCCAATGGCTGGGGCATGCCGTACGCCGCGATCATGAATGGATCGAAGCTGGTGCTGAGCGGGCGGCAGTTGCAGCCGGCCGATATCGCCGCGCTGATAGAGAGTGAAAAGGTCACATTCTCCGCGGCCGTGCCGACTTTGTGGATGGGAATCTATGGTCACCTCGAAACGCACGGGGGCGACATCTCGACTCTGCGCACGGCTGCTGTCGCCGGGTCCGCCATGCCGCGGCCTTTTGTGGACTCTTACCGAAAGAAGTATGGACTCGAGTTCCGGCTGGCGTGGGGCATGACCGAGACCACGCCGATCGTGACGGTGAACACGTTGAAAGCCGCGCAGGACGGTTTGGAGGAGCAGGCTCGCGTCGACTCGCTGGCACGCCATGGGCGTGTTTCGCCCGGGTGCGATTTGCGGATTCTCGATGACGATCACAGCGAAGTCCCATGGGATGGCAAGACGATGGGTGAGTTGCAGGTTCGCGGGGCGTGGATCGCTTCGAGCTACTACAAAGCCTCGCACGAGGATGCGTTCGACAACGGCTGGTTTCGCACTGGCGACGTTGCCACCATTGACTCCGAAGGCTTTATCCAGATCATGGACCGCACCAAAGACCTCGTGAAGAGCGGCGGCGAGTGGATTTCGAGCGTCGATCTCGAGAACCTCATCATGGGCCACCCGAAGGTTGCGGAAGCCGCGGTCATTGGCGTGTTTCATCCCAAATGGGAGGAGCGTCCGCTGGCATGTGTCGCAGCGCGGGAGGCGCTTACGAAAGAAGAGATCCTCGATTTTCTGCGTCCGCTGGTGGCCAAGTGGTGGCTGCCGGACGATGTGGTCTTCATCGAAGCCGTGCCGAAACGAGCGTCGGCAAGTTCAACAAGCGCGCGCTGCGGCAACAATTCGCGGAGTACAGGTTTCCCGATTAGTCTTGCCGCAGCGCTGTAAGCTGGATCGATGCGGGTCGCTCTCGATGCGGGAATCACAATCGCCGAAGCGCAGGCGACCAGCAACACAAGGGAGATCAACAGGAACGTGGACGTGTCGCGCGGCGCGACTCCGTACAGCAGTGTTTCGAGGAACCGCGTCAGTGCCTAGCGCCTTGCGAAGCCGATCGCGAGGCCGGTGACCACAGGCCGCATTCCTTCTCTTAAGGCCATGGCAATGAGGTCGGCAGGCTTCGCTCCCAGCGCCATGCGGATGCCGATCTCTTGCGTGCGTTGGCGCATGGAGTGAGCGATAACACCGTAAATTCCGCTTGCGGCTAGCACCAGGGCGACGGCGGCGAACGCGCCCATCATGATCGCGGCGAGCCGCTGCCGCCACAGGACCGCTGAGATGACGCCATCCATCGTTACGATTTCCGACAGTGGCAGGCTCTTGTTGAAGGCACGCACGTCGTGCACGATGCGATCGAGTGAATCAGCAGGATTGCCGGATGTACGCAGCGTGTACGTCATGTATGAGAGGCCCATGGAGTCCGGCCGTTGGAAGTACGGCAAGTAGATTTCATCGCCCGGGGTCGCGACCCAATCGGTCTGCCGGGCATCGCGGACAACACCGACCACGGTGCGCGGGGCATCGCGGTCTTCTTTGCCGAGCCCGTAGTGGATGATCTTCCCAATCGGATTTTCGCCGGCGGGCCACTGGCGCCGGGCCATCGTTTCATTGATGATCGCCACAAGGCTGGAGTGGTCGTTGTCATAGTCATTGAAATCCCGCCCCTGCAGCAGGCCCATCTGCATGGTGTGGATGTAGCCGGGCATGACGACGCGATAGACCGCGCCCTGATCGACTCCTGGAGCTGGAAGCGGACGGCCATCGACTGTATAGCCTAAGCGCCACATGTCTCCGCCGACTGGGAGGTGGTTGATTGCTCCCACGGACTCGACGCCCGGCTCGGCGGCAAGGCGGTCGCGGAGTTCGCGGAACAGCCCCGCGCGACGGCCGGGCTTATCGTAATCAGTGCCGCTGGCGGAGACTTGGAGACTAATCAGATTGTGTGGATTGAAGCCGCCGTCGAGTGAACCGATGGCGACCATGGTGCGCATCATCAATCCGGCACCGGCCATCAGCAGCAGCGATAGCGCGACCTCGGTGGCAACGAGAGCCGATTGCGATTGCAAACGGCCAGCTCCCTGCGTATTGCTGCGGCCGCCTTCCTTGAGATCCGTATTGAGATTGGAGCGCGTCGCTTGCAGTGATGGCAGAATGCCGGCCAGCAGGGCGCTGCCGATGGCGACGGCGCAACCGAAGAATAGGGCTGTCGGTCGAAGCCCAGTTCCGCCTGACGTGGGATGCTGCCTTGGGGCAGCAGCGTGGTCAACAGGTCGATGGCCCAGCTGCCCAGCAGAATCCCGCCGACTGCGCCTGCCACGGCCAAAACCAGAACCTCGATCATGGTGATGCGGATCAGGTCCGCACGGCCGGCGCCGACGGCGAGCCGCAGGGCCATTTCACGGCGGCGTGAGACGGAACGCGACAGCATCAAATTGCCGACGGTGGCGCAGGCGATCAGCAGCACGAAGCCAACTGTGCCGAGCAAGGCGTAGAGTGTCGGCCGCACGCCCGTGACGACCATCTCACGCAGGGGCACTACGCCGATGCCGAGCTTCGCGTTGGTGGCCGGGTACTTTTCAGCGAGGTGGGCGGCAACGGCGTCGATTTCCGATTGGGCCTGCTCAATGGTCACTCCGTCCTTGAGGCGGGCGAACACGCGCAATGAGCGTCCGTCGCGATCGTCGACTCGCCTGTCGAAATCGAGCGGCGCCCACATCTGCGCGCGCGTCGTCCAGAAGGGTGCGAAGCGAAAGCCGGCGGGCATCACGCCGACGACGGTGTACGGCACGCGGTCGAGCAATACCTGACGGCCGACGATGTTCATGTCGCCGCCAAAGCGCTCCTTCCACAATCCGTAAGACAGCATCAGGACCTTCGACTCCGCGCTATGCTCATTTGCGGCGGTGAAGTTGCGGCCGAGCATGGGCGGCACGCCGAGTAAGTCGATGACGCTGGCGCTGACTTGCAGTGCGGGGATCTGCTCGCGCAGATCGCCGACGGTCGGGGCGCCGCCCCACACTTGCGCGGCTCCGATTTTCTCGAAGGACTGGGCGCTCTTTTCGTAATCATGGAAGTCCGCGGGCGAGACGGGGACGGTGCCGTTGTGCAGCGCGACGACCAACCGATCGGGCTTTGCATAAGGCAGAGGACGCAGCAGGACCGAGCTGGCGACGGAGAAGATCGCCGTATTCGCGCCGATGCCAAGCGCGAACAACAGGATCGCGATGGCCGCATAGCCCGGGTTCTTGCTGAGTGAGCGTAAGGCGTGGAAAAGGTCCAAGGGTAAAGTCTTCATGCTTGGGGATCAAAGCAAGCGGAGGTCCACGCGGGAAGACGGGAAATCAGGCGAATCGGCGGTCAGGCGTGTCCGCTGGTGGCATGGGAGTGTTCGGAATCAAGCACGCCTCGACGCGCCCAATGGGTGAGCAGGATGACGGCCGCGATTACGAGTCCGATAGTAAGGCCGATCCAGATTCCCTCGATTCCCCAGTGGCGAGAGAAGCAGAGCCAATATCCGAAGGGGAGTCCGAAGACCCAGTAGGCGGCGATGTGCGCGTACATGGCGGTGACCGTGTCGCCCGCGCCGCGTAGTGCGCCGGTGGTGGAGACTTGCAGTCCATCGAACAGCTGGAAGAGAGCGGCGAGCCGGAAGAGGCGCGCGCCGACTTCGTGGACTGCCGGGTCGTGGGTGAACCAATTCAAGATCTGATGCGGGAAGGAGATGCATGACCAGTCCGGAGCAGGTCATGAAGGCAGCGGCGAGTCCGATGGTGGTCCAGCCGCGGCGGCGGGCGTCCTCGAAGTCGTCGGCGCCGATGGCTTGGCCGACTCGCACCGCGCCGGCGAGCGAGATGCCGAGGGGGACCATGAATGTGGTGGCGGCCCAGGTGAGCGTGATTTGATGGGCGGCCAACTCCTCAATCCGGAGCTTGCCGGCTAGCAAAGTCGCGCTGGCGAAGGCGGCAATCTCGACTGTGATCTGCACCGCTGAGGGGACGCCTAGTTTGAGCAGACTCTTCAGCCGGGCGGCAGCGATGGTGGCCTTTTCGAAGAAGTGCCGCCAAACTTGCGGATGAGTGAACCAAACGAAGACGGCGAGAAACAGGAACATGCCGACGCGCGCGCCGAATGTCGACCAGGCCGATCCGATGACGCCGACGCGAGGGATGAGAATCCAATTGCCGACGGCGTTCAACATGTTCGCTACCCCGATCGCGAACATGACCGGCTTCGGGAGATTGATGGCCTGCAAATACCGGCGCAGGCCGCTGAATAGCAGCAACGGCAGCAGCGAGAACGTCAGCACCCGCGTATAAGGCGCCGCGTCGACCGCCACCTCCGGATTGATTCCCCAGGACTTGCAGAAGGGCGTCGAGATCCAGGTGAGCGCCATGAGGACTAGCGACGCGATGGCCGCGAGCGCCAGTCCACTTCGGAGCCACCGTTCGCATTCCGGTTCATCCCCCGCTCCAAAGGATTGCGAGATGCGCGTGTCGAGCCCGGCGAGCAAGCCGATGCCGAAAAAGTCCGATGGCGTCGAACAGGGCGTGTCCCACGCCGACGCTGCCTATGGCGGCCGGGCCGATCCAGCCGACCATGATTGTGTCGACGATGCCCATCGCCATCCAGCCAAGTTCGGCGGTGACGACAGGAATGGCGAGAACAGACACCATCGCTCTCAGTTCACGCTGGTAATGGCTATTCAAGCTTATTTCTGGGGGACGGTGAACAGCGCGTCGTCCATCGGCACGTTGACTTCGACCTTGTCGTACTGCATTTGCATGATGGGCTGCTGATTGATCTTGACCGCAGTTCGTAGAACGGGATCATGACCCCATCCACGCGCCTGTAGTCGCCCACTTGGACTCGGCTTCCAGTCGTCCGGACGTTTGCCTTGGTGATCGTCTTGACCGTCAAGAACGACTTGGCGTCGACGTAGACAGTCGCGAGATTGCCACTCTTAAGTTTGACTTTGAACTTGTAGCAGAGCGCGCCGTCCGAGTCTTCTTTTCCAAGCAACTCGACTGTATTGCCCTTCTCCTGATAGCTGAAGAGGGGACTCCCGACGACGTCGGCATTGTCGGCAGCCGCTTTGGCACCGTCTTCCGGACTCTTCTGCGGCGTCTTGCCGTCGCTGATCCATTTGACGTTCCATCGAACGCCTCGATCATCGTCTTGCCTTGCACGGTGATTTCGGTCCGGTAACGAGTCGGCCGCTTCGAACGGTAAACCAGCGGTAGCTTCGAGTTGCCGCCGGCGAAGATCGCCTTTCCGGTCAACTTCAACGTCTTGATGGCCTTGATTTTCTCAAACTCCGCCGTGGGCTTCGATGCGCTTTCGGATCACCTCGTCCGCGCTGTGCAGCCAGCGCGGCAGCGGCGGCCACAACACAGGCAAATCGCCTTCGTCTGAATCATCTATTGAGCCTTCGGCGGATCAGCCTTCTTCACTTCCGGCATGGCGAACACCGCGTCGTCGACAGGAACGTTAACGTCGACCTTTTCGAACTGCATTTGCATTCCCGCCTGCTTGTTGACTTTCATATCGGTCGAGAACGGCATCATCACGCCTTCCACCGGTTTGTAATTGCCCGGCAAGGTTTCGGCTTCAAATTCCTGGCCCATCTGCTTCACCTTACTGATGATCTTTACCGTCAGGAACGACTTCTCGTCCAGGAAAATGGTCTGCACAGTCCGCTCTTCAAGGTGACCTTGAGTTTGTATGCCATCGACCCCTCGACGTCCTCCTTGCCCAGCAGCTCGACCGTGTGGCCCTTGTCCTTGTAATTGACTAGCGGGCCTTCGACTACGTCGGCATCATCGGCCGCGGTCTTGGCTCTCCTCGTCCGGAGCCTTCTGCGGATCCTTGCTGCCCATCATCGGATTGATGATCCATTTGGTCGTGCCGTCATACGCTTCGATGATCTGTCTGGCCCTGAATCGAGATCTCGGTCCGAGTGTTGTCGGGCCGCTTCATGTAAGTAACGATCGGAGCTTCCATTTGGCCGCCGCCGATGATCATCTTGCCGGTGACTTTCATCGTCTTGATGGCCTTCATCTTTTCGAGACCGCCCTGCGCCTCGATCGCCTTCTTAATGACGTCGTCGAGCTTTAGCTCGCCGGGTTGGGCGGCTACGACGAGCGCTGCAATTGCCGCCAGAGCGGCGAAACAGATTGATTTCATTCGGATAAGCTCCTCCATCCAGTATACGACGCCACTCTGTCTGAAGTTCGTGTAGAAATCAGCCGATAAGCCAGGTATGGAGTCCGTGTATCTCCGCACGCGCCGTGAGTTTTTGGTGCAAAACCAGAACCGCGATGGCGGGTGGGGCTATTTCCCCGGCAAGCAGTCCTGGCTCGAGCCAACCGCCTATGCAATCTTAGCTTTACATGGAGAGCCGGCGCGGAGCCGGCAAGCCCGTAAGGCGCTGCATTGGTCCTGGGTTGGCAGAACGCCGACGGCAGTTTTCGCCCGGCGGCGTGCGGTTCGACGCCCGAGTTGGACGACCGCCCTTGGCGTAACCCTGGCGTCTTTGGCAGGGCAGGCTGCCGTGCGGCAGGGCGCGGGGTCGATTATCTCCTTCAAATTCATGGAACTGAGGCGGACGACTGGCTCGCCAAAGTGATCTCGAAGCTGCTGCCGCAGGTGGCGCTGGACCGGGACCCGTCTTTGCTGGCTTGGCCCTGGCGTCCGAACGCGACGTCCTGGATCGAGCCGACCGCTCATGCGATTGTCGCTTTGCGGTTGGCCGCGTCGAGACGTGCCCGCCGATCGCTGGCGCAGCGAGTCGATCTGGGCCAGCGGATGATCCTGAGTCTGCGTTGCAAGGACGGCGGCTGGAACTATGGGAGCCGGTCGGCGCTGGCAGTCGATCTGCCATCCTATCCGGAAACGACGGCGGTTGCGTTGCTGGGGTTGGCCGGGCGGTCGGCAGCGGAGTTGAAGAGTCCGTCGAACTACGGGCGTAAGCTGGCCGCTTCCCCTCAAGCCCCTCTGGCCGCGCCTGGCTGCGTGTCAGTTTGGCGCTGCATGGGTCGCCGATGGCTCGGTCCGATCCAATCAGGCCGTCGCTTCCAACGACATTCTGCTCGCCGCGGTCGAAGCGCTCGGCGCCGAGGGCGGCAATGCGCACCTGCTGGCGCCGCAACGGAGAACGCAAAATCATGAGCGAAGAAATACAGCGCTGACCGAAACCGGTTGACCCGGCAGAGCCAGCGAAGTTCGACCGCCGGTCGTTCCTTACGGTCGCCGGAGCGGCCGCCGTCGCGGGATGGGCCGACCGTCCACTTCCCGAAGCCTGGCGTGCCGCTGCATCGCGCCGCCGCCGCGGCGCGCTCGAGCGTGGCGATCGTCAAGGCGTCCACCTACAACGTCGGAACTCGCCCAGCGGATGCTCGAAGGCGTGACGCTTGTGCGGTCTCGAAGTGAAGGGCAAGAAGGTCTTGCTGAAGCCGAATCTCGTCGAATGGGATCCGTCGACCAACATCAATACGCGATGTCGCGGTGGTGTCAGCCGCGCTCGAAGTGTTCCGCCAACTGGGCGCCGCTGAAGTGAAGATCGGTGAGGGCCCTGGGCATCGCCGCGACACTTACGATCTTGGCGCAACAGGCCCGCTATCGCAACGGAAGTAGAGAAGTTCGACGGCCTCTTCGTCGACCTGAACCGCGACGACGTGTCGCCGGTGAAGAATTTCGCGAACGAGCCGGAGTTCTACTTTCCGAACACGGCGCTCGCCCACAGGTCCTCGGGCTCGACCTCGCCGCGCTTTTGGAGCCACAGCCTCCGCAGGGTCGCTTCCGTCGTCCCCCACGATGACCCGAGCGTCCGAGCCGCCAATGAATGAGCGGCGGGTCAGCCCGGTCCCAAACCTATCCACTGTTGTTGGCATGACTACTCCTCTGGGACATCCACTTGTAAGTTTGTTTCGACACTATTGCGGATTCAGGCAGCATTCGAAAATGCTGGTGTCCTTTTCATCGACGACGGTGAAACCGCTGGCATTGGCGTTCGGTTACTGAAGAAGAAGAAGAAGAGGAGGCGATAAGACGAAGTCGAGGCGCCGAATTTATTGACGAGAAGGGCCCAGGAGTACGCTTGCGCAAGCCGTAAAGGCAAAAAGGCTGAAAAACGATGCATCCGCACAGGGCGATTTACAAAACGAACCCATTTCAAAAGAGCGCCGCTGAGCTTCCCACCTCCCAAAGTGACAGCATCGACGCGGCTCGTCGCGTCGCCGAATATCTAGATCGGCGGCATGCCCGGAGAATATTTATCATGCGCTCTGTCCGCTGGAGGGGGTTTTCCTAGCGGAAGCTTGTGAGTGATGTCTTTCTCCGGTCTGCCGCCGCACGCCGCTCCACTTGGAGCTCAGTGACCAAGCTGGCGCCCCTGGACGCCTTTAGAGCGGAGTAGGCCACGTTCTTGTTTTGTGCTAAGTAGGTGGCCCATACGGTGATTCACCTAGGAGGGGCGGTGTGAACAAAAAGGATCGTCAGCTTCGTCCGGCCGCCCTCAAGCATGGCGGCTATTCCGGCACTACTCTTTTGCCCGGGGAGGATGAAAGCGCGTTTAAGAAGCTACACGAGGACCTCATCTCCAAATTTTGATCCGGCCGGTCCGCTCGAGGGGGATATCGTGCGCACTATTGCGCGTTTAACTTGGCGAAAGCAAAATCTCTCGACATATCGGTTGGCAAAGCTGGCGAAAGAGCGAGTTCAAGCAATAAGAATCAAGTTCGCTCCCGCTCCTGAGTTCGGTCTTTTAGGAATTCGACACGCGCGATCCCGAGGAAATCCGTACAGCGACAGAGGCGGCGGACAAACAGGCCCGAAAAGAACTGGGCAACGACTTTGAGTTAGTTGAGATGGGCGAGTGCACCACCACCGAGCATTTGCTCAGAGAGTTAGAACTCGTCGACCGATTGGACGGCATGATTGACAGATGCGTCAAGCGATTGCTGCTGGTGAGAGGCCTCAAGTCCATTTCGGCCTCCGTGCCCGCAGCGCTTTCCGACCGTAAGAGGATTACCGCTGCTTAGTTATCTACCAGCTGGACCGAAGCCTCGGCGGGTATATCTGTATTCGGATTACACGTTATCCGAGAGGTACCTAGTATATTAAATTCTAAATTGCAGTTCTGCAAATTGGAATGCTTGACAAGATTGCGGATGGCGGGTCGCGACTCCGCTTGCCGTTTGGCCCGGTGTACCGCATGGCCGATCTCGGCGGTGACCGCGAAACAACCGCGAGAGCGACAGCTACACGCCGCGCATCCGCCAAAGCCTACTTCGCCTACGATGACGACAACTGGCACAA